>NC_012483.1:0-687892 GCF_000022565.1 Acidobacterium capsulatum ATCC 51196 | reverse complement strand
GTGAAAAACCGGCCGCTGCGCACCCAGGTAGCTCAGCCCGATCTTGGCTCCCAGCAGATCGATCACCTTCAGATGCACCACCAGTTCATCGACATGCAAAAACGGCAGTTGCCCCGGTCCCTCTTTGCCGTGAATCGTCAAATTCTCGGCCACAAATCCCATCTTCGCCAGTTGCCAGTGAAAAGCGCCCAGCTCCACGCGGCCGCCGGTCGTGCGCTCCAATTGCGAAATCACCACCGTCCGCACGCGCTGCTCAAATTGCGGAGTCGTCGCATACCACAGCACCGCGCTCACCGCGATGAGCAGCAGCAGCACCACTCCCGCTCCAATGGCAGCGGCCAGCCGCCATCCGCGCAGTTTCAGCGGGTGCCTGCGCGGCGACATCGAGGATTCCGGTACGGGAGGCGTCGTGCTCATTCCTGGCTGTCTCCCGCTTCGGGTGTGCTCTGGCCATAAGCCGGCACAAGAATCTGCACGCTGCCTTCGGCCTTCAGGCTCTTCAGCCAGTCACCAATCATCGAATTTACATGCTGCTCCAGCAGCAGTTGGTGAATGCGCCCCTTCACCTCGTCGAGCGGCGGAGGATGCTGCCCCCGCTTTGCCATCGCCGGCGTCAGCGTCTTCTCGTAATACGTATCAATCTGTTCCCGGGTAATGTGAATGCCCGCGCGAAAGCGCAGATCGATGAAGCGCTCAATCGCCATCCGCTGGCTCCAGCGCGCCTCCGCCTCGCCCTCGGTGAGGCCGTGCTTCTTCAAAAAAAGAGCCCAGCCCTCCTGGCTTGTGCAGCTATAAGGAGCACACCTCGTCATCGTGCCGCGTAATTCCGTCAGGCCTCGCTGCGTCCACTTCTGTGACACGGTGGTCGGCTGGTCCTGCTCCTTCATCTGTTCCAGTACCAGCGTGCGCAAAATCAGATGCCGCGCGGCCTGGTCAATACTTTCTGGTCCTGCGGAATTCCGCAACGGCTCCAGCGCGGACAAGCGCCGCTCCTCATCCACATCACTCTGCAACAGCACCTGGCCATTCACAATCGCGATCACCCGGTCCAGCACCACAGGGCTCCCACTCGCAGCGGCGTTGCTTCCTTGATCGGCTGCTGCCTGCGTTGCCTGCTTCGCCGGCTCAGGCGCAGCTGTCTGTGCCCGCATCGTCGCAGGCCATAACATCGCCAACAGGCACACGGCTCCCAGAGTCTTCATCAAAACGCCTGCCCGATGCTGAAGAACACATTGAAGTGCGGAGCCTGTCCCACGCTGGGGCAGATATTCGTCGGGCTTCCATTCGCTCCCGTGCACGTCGAGTACGTGTACTCGATCGGATAGATCGGAGGATTCAGGTTGTAGCTGAAGTCCAGACGCAACGGCCCAATTGGCGTGTGATACCGCACGCCCACGCCCACCGCGTGCGAAAAATCATTGAAGCTGCAAGTGCCTGTCGGATTCGTGCTCGAGTGCCGTGTCACCTTCTCCTGATCGGCAAGACTGTCGTCGCGGCAATTCTGGCTGTCCGGCTGGCGCACTCTGAAAAAGCTCGGCCAGATGTCCGACGAGTTGTTAAAGACGTTGCCCATGTCATGAAAGAGCACAAAACTCAGCGACGTCCCCACATAGGGCAAATGCGGCGGAGGCAGCCGCAGCTCCGTCTGATTCACAAACAATCCTGCGCCCCCGATCGGAAATCCGGTCAGCGAATCGCGCGGCCCGGCCTGGTTCAGCCCAAACCCGCGCAGCGATTGCGCGCCGCCCGCATACAGCCGCTCCGGCAGCGGAATCTGTTCATACTGGCCCTGCCCAAACGCACGCTCAAAGCCAAACACCGTGTTGCGCGCAATCGTGTACTTCTTGGCTCCAAAGGTGTAGTAGCTGGAGTTGGTCCACTCAAACCGGTTGAAGTTTGCCTGCGACGCAAACACGTTGTCGCTCATGAACTCCTGCACGCTGTTGTACCAGCCATGCTGCGCATTCAGCGGTTCCGGACGCCGCGTGTCATGCAGCCACGTAAACTCCGGGCCGCCCACGCGCACCGGCTCTGACAGCAGCGGAATCAGATTCGGCGCCACCTGCACACTGTTCGCATCCACCTTCACGCGCCGGTAAGTGAACTGGTAAATCATCGTATTCGCGCGGTCCATATTCTGCGTCACTCTGAAGTTGCCCTCCAGCCGCGACGCCGTGTACGTCACCACATCCTGCGCGTTGCTGTAGCCGCCGCCAAACGAATACGACCATCCCGAGTGGCCAAACAGATGCGGATGGTTATACGACAGTTCAAAAATCTGTTCCAGCGTGCCGTACTTCGTCTGCAGGGAAACCGACTGATCCGTGCCGAACAGATTGATGCGCGAAACATCAAACTCCACCACCGGACTCACGCCAAATTTGCCGTTCGGACTGCATCCGCCGCTGTTATAGGTGTTGGGGTTCAGCCCAAGCTGAATCAGCGTCGCCGGGCTCGGGCAACTGGTGCTCGGCGTTCCCGTCTGCGCCTGCAGACCAAATCCGTAAGTGACATTCCAGCGCTTCGCCTCGCTGAACTGGATCATCACATTCTTCTCCGGCTCATCGCCCTGCGGATTCTCCACCGCCGTATGCACTTCATTGAACAGTGTCAGGTTATAGAGATTCCGTTCCGTATTCCGCAGCGCCGTCTGGTCCAGCGGCTGCCCGGCCTTCACCAGAATCTCCGGCTGCACCGTGGACCGCTTCGTATAGTGCAGTCCCGTCACCAGCACCTGCCGCACAAATGTCTGGCTGCCCTCGCTGATATCGAGCGCCACATCCATCTCATGCGGATGCGTCCCATCCGGTGTCTGCTGCACCCGCACCTGCGCATGGTCAAAGCCATGGGCCAGGTAATACGTCAGCAGAGCATCGCGATCATTCACCACTTCGTTCGGGTTATACGGCTGATGCGAATGCGTCGCCAGCAGCGGCTCCAGGGTCTTGAGAGAGATCTTCTGGTTTCCGGCGATGCTGATATTCCCAAAGGTGTGCTGCTTGCCTTCTTCCACCTTGTAGTTCACGTGCAGCAGCCCGATCTTTTTGTGATGCACCTCGCGATAGGTCACCCTGGTTTGCGGAGTCACGTTTACATCCGTGAACCCGTTCATCTGGTACAGCGCTTCGATGGTCTGCGCATCGGCCTCGGTGAGCGCTTCGCTGTAAATGCCATGCCGCTCAAACAGGCTCTTCACATGCACGCCCAGCCGCGGCTCCAGAACTTCATTGCTGAAGTAGTGGTTGCCGCTGATCGTGACGCTGGCCACCTCGCTTCTCGTCCCCAGCTTCACGTGATACACAATCGTGGTGAGTTGCTGCCCAATCGTACGCGTGTGAGTTACTTTTACGTTGAAGTACCCCTGCCGCTGGTAATAGTCGTGAATCCGCTTGCTGCCCTCATTCAGCAGATCCTCGTCAACGTCGCCTTCCTGATACACCGGCACCAGGTTCCTGATCTTCCCGTCGCTCAGGCTCACGCCATCGACTTTGATCTTGACCACGGCCTTCTGATTCGCCAGAAATTTGTAATTCAGATGATTGACCGGCGGAACATACTTCTTTGACTCCAGCTTCAATTCCGCTTCCAGATGGCCCGTCTTCTGGTAGTGTTTCCGCACCCCGCTCAGGGCGCGGCTCACGGTATCACGCGTAACTTTTTTCCCGGTGTGCAGCTTTGCTTTGTGTCTAAAGCTCTTCAGTGACATGCCGCTGTCGCCGTCCACTTTCACATCGCCCACGCGAGCCCGTTTGCGCAGTTCGATATAAAAGTCAACATCCGTCAGTGCGTTGGCGTCCGGCGGCGTCGTGCGCTCAAAAACCTTTCCCTCATAGAAGCCATTCTGCTGAAGCGCCTGCTTCAAGTCGCCTGCCGCGTCGCTCAGCTTCGCATCATCAAAAGGTGTGCCCGGAATCAGCCCCGGCGCATAAGCAATCCGGTTATGGAGCGTCGTGTTCTTGATGCCGTGTACCGTCACGCGGCCCAGAAAGGTCGTCGGCTCGCCAGAGAAAATCAGCGTCACCTGGTTTCCGTGCCGCACGCCCTCCACCACAATGTCTTTGTAGAGTCCCGTGGCAAACAGCCGCCGCAAACTGGCCTGCACCTGCAGCGGATTCAGCTTCGTATGCGCCTGCTGCGGCAGTTGCGAGGGCAGGGGAGCCAGCCGTTTGGGGTTCACCCCTTTGAATTCAATGGCCGTCACTTCCAGCCCCGCCCAATGCGCCAGCTTGGGCGTCGTTCCGGCCGGAACCGGCTGCACTTCTGCGTCGGAGATCTTCGCCACGGCAGGGCTCGCCGCCGCTCCGGGCGGCCCAGGCGACGCGGTCGGCCGCTTCGCAGCCTCGGGTTGCGGCTGGGCAGTTTGAGTATGCGCCGTCTGGGCCGGAGCCGGCGGCGTGGTCTGTCCCACGCCCGGCAGCGCGCAAGCCAGCACAACCAACGTCATTCTCGCCAGTCGTGTGCGCATGCCGTGGGCCATCAGTGTTTTACAAAAATCCAAGCCATCCTCAGCCGAAAGTGTAAATGCGTTCAAAGACTCTGATGCGGCGAAAGATGCACCCGTCCTCTCCGTTTCCGCCCAGGCGGTTTTCCGCTCAATCCCTATACTAAATATCGATGCCTACTTCTCCTTCCACGGCTGCCGAGCGTTATTCCCGTCAGGTCCTTTTTGCCGGTATTGGCCCCCACGGCCAGCAGCGCATCGGCGAGTCCCATGTCGCGCTCGTTGGCGTTGGAGCCACCGGAGCCGCCGCCGCCAGCCTGCTGGCCCGCGCCGGCGTCGGCCGCCTCACCCTGATTGACCGCGATTTCGTCGAAGAAAGCAATCTCCAGCGCCAGGTTCTCTTTGATGAGGCCGACGCCCGCGAAGCCCTGCCCAAAGCCGAGGCCGCACGCCGCAAAATTGCGCTCTTCAATAGCCAGATCCAAGTCCAATCCCATGTCGCCGACCTCGCCCCCGGCAACATCCACGCGCTGCTCGGCGACGCCCAACTCGTCCTCGACGCGACTGACAATTTTGAGACCCGCTACCTGCTCAACGACTACGCCATCGAGCAGCACAAGCCCTGGATCTACGCCGCCGCCGTCGGTGCCTACGCCGTCACCATGAACATTCTGCCCGGCCAGACCGCCTGCCTTGCCTGCATCTTTCCTGAGGCTCCCGGCGGCACCGTCGAAACCTGCGACACCGCCGGCATCCTCAACACCGCCGTCAACATGGCTGCTTCCATCGAGGTTGCCGAGGCGCTCAAGTTCCTCACCGGCCAGCCCGAACGCATGCGCCGCAGCCTGCTTTCCATCGACCAGTGGACCAACGAGTGGTCCGAAGTCAAAACCGCCCGCCCCCATCCCGGTTGTCAGGTCTGCGGCGCGCGAGACTTCCGCCACCTGCGCGGCGAGGGCCGCCCCCACATCACCCTCTGCGGCCGCAACTCCGTCCAGATCCACGAGCACGCCCGCCCCGTCGACTTCGCCGAGCTGGCCGCCCGCCTTCGCCCTCACGGAGACGTCCGCAGCAACAGCATGCTCCTTCGCTTCCAGCGGGGCGAGCACACCCTCACCGTTTTTCAGGATGGCCGCGCCATCATCCAGGGAACCACCGACGTCGGCCTCGCCCGCAGTCTCTACGCTCGCTTCATCGGCTCCTGATTTTCGCTACCGGCAGCCGGGCGGCCTCTGCTATGCTGTCTGGCCATGTACCCCAACCATCTCTCCGCGGGCGCGAGTTTTTTCATCTTCCTGATGGTGATGCTGATCGTGCTGGTGTCAGTCGTCATCACGATCATCCCCTACTGGAAGATCTTCACGAAGGCCGGCTTCTCCCCGTGGCTCTCGCTCCTCGTTCTGGTGCCGATCGCCAACATCGTCATCCTTTATGTGGTGGCATTCTCTGAGTGGAACATCCGCCCCGCCACCCCGCCCAGCATCCCCCAGCCTCCTGCCCCTATGCCCTGACGCCGAAACCGGGCTGCTCTGGTCCACCTCAATCCCATGAAGGGTACGGGCTTCAGCCCCTGAGGGAAAACTGCTTTTCGGTAGGTCCATTCAGCTCGGGGAGCCGAACTCGAAACCGGGGTGCCCCGGGTCCGTCCGTTCGGACCCGGGAATTACGGCCTTCACAAGCCGGTGCCCCACATCTCAACCAGATGTGAGATCTCCTTCCTCGGAACTAAATGCGTCATTCTGAACCGCGCAGCGGTGAAGAATCCCGGCGATGCCAGAACGACCCACTGCATCCGGGAGTTCCTCCCACCATGCCCGCCCCATGAAGGGTACGGGCTTCAGCCCGTACATCTGACCCTGCTAAAGATTCCGGGCTTTAGCCCCTGAGGGAATTCTCCACCCACGACGCGTCATTCTGGGGGTAGCGAACCGGGGCCCCCACGAGAACGGTCCTCGTTCGTGGGGTGGGAAGAATCCCGGCGATGCCAGAACGACCCACTGCATCCGGGAGTTCCTCCCACCATGCCAATCCAAACTTGACCCACGAAGACGCCTGAAGGCGGCCGGCCCTCCAAAGCTGCCGGAAATTCCCCCCAAATCTGCTACTTTGAAAATAGAGCCCTTCAGAAATACCCCGAAAATACACTCTTCTTTCTGAAAATGTGATTCCTCATTCACATTTATCGGGATGGCAGGACGTTCTTCCGTAAAGTTCTTGTAAATGTATGAAAAATATAGACATGGCGCGGTGTCCTGTTCCGCGGCGCCTGAGGCAAGTGCTTCCACCCATCACCACAATCTCTAAATGTGACAAACGATTCACATCCTTCCGGTCCGGTGCAGATCAAAAGGAATGCCATGCAAGCTATAGAAAATAAAGGCATAATAGCCGCCCCTGTTCCGGCTGCCGAGCCCCGTGCAACTCGTCTCCCGCGCAGATGCGGAAATCCCTGCAAATGTGATTCCATATTCACATTTGCATCAATCGTTCCAGGCTCTTCTATGTAATTGAAAATAAGGCTACTATTCGCGAGCCTGCATCGCGAAACGAGCCGAGCCTCATCCTGAAAAGCTCCAAAATCGAGAAAAACCGCAAAATGCGATTCTGCATTCACATTTCCAGAACAGCATTTTTCCACATCCCGGCCACGCAAACGTTACTTTTGTTCCCGCTCCATCTCTTTCCGCTCGTGACGCACATGCATGCGGTGCCGCACGCTCGGCCAGAACTCCATGAAGAGGTTGTTCAGCATGTCGCCACCAATCGAGGTCACCCAGCTCTCTGCCACCACCCGCCCGTTGGCACTCCGCGCGGGATAATAGGCAGGCAGCAGCGCGCAGGCCAGGGCGTGTCCCAACAGGTCTGAGGTGTTCACCGTCCGTCGCCCCTCATCTGTGTGGGTCACAAAGGTCGCTCCGGCGGCATGCAATCCGCGATGCCAGATGCTGCCCGTCGCCGCGCGGTAGTAGCGTGGATCCTCGCCGGTCACCAGCGGCATCGCCGAGGCCACAAAGAAGCGCATGCTGGCTTCGCGAATCGCCGCCGCGCCCAGCCGCTTGCCAAACGCTTCTGCATTGGTGCCATACTTCGGATCGGCATTGGTGCCCACTCCATAGAAGCCGGAGATCAGTGCGGGCAGCGCCGCCAGCGGACGAAACTCCTGGTGCAGCCAGAAGTTCGCCTTCTCCCGCCGTGTCAGTACGGGCGCCTGTTCGCCCGGGCTCACGTACTGCGACCACTGTGACCACGGGCCCGCTACCCACACCTTGCGAGGGGGCGGCGGCGGAGTTTGCGCAGGGTTCGCTGCCATCCACGCCGCCTGCGGCACCGGCGCGTTGGGCAGGTCAGAGGCCCGGCGCGAAGCGCCATGGCAGGCAAGGGAACTGGAAAGGAGGGTGGCCCACACGAGCGCCTGCCGCAGCCGCGCTGCTCGAAATCGAATCGTGATCAAAGAGAATTGTCCTGCCTGGTCCCCGGCGCGCCTGCGCCGTGATGTGGTCCGTGCCGACAGGGCACGTTCACCAGTAAGAGGTCAGATTCACCTTAGGAGATGTATCAAAATTCCGGCGTTGATCGAGATTCCGGCGACCAAACCACTCTTTAGGTGCACGAATCTCGTGTACCCTAAATACGTATGAAGAACATAACCCTCAGCGCGGACGAGCACCTCATCGAGCAGGCACGGCAGATTGCTCAGGCGCAGCACAAGACCCTCAACAGTGTGTTTCGTGAGTGGTTGGAGCAGTACACCGTGCAATCGGGCAGCGGCAAAGACTTTGATGCGCTCATGAAGCGCCTGCAGCATGTGAACGCGGGCCGGCGTTACACCCGGGACGAAATGAATGCCCGGTAGATATTTCCTCGACACCAATATCTTTGTCTACGCCTTCGACCAATCCGCTCCCGCAAAGGCAAAGAAGGCCCAGCAGCTCATTCGCGATGCCTTGCGCTCAGGTCTGGGTGTCATCAGTTATCAGGTCGTGCAGGAGTTCTTCAACGTCGCACTGCGCAACTTCACGCAAAAGATGACCGTCGAGGAAGCCGAGCAGTTTCTTGCCATCACTTTGCGCCCTCTGCTGGCCGTGCATTCGTCTCCCGCGCTTTACTCTGAGGCGCTGCATCTTCATGCCCGGCACAAGCTTTCGTGGTTTGATTCTCTGATCGTCTCGGCAGCCATCGAAGCGCAGTGCGATTTGCTCTATAGTGAAGACCTCCAGCACGGCCAGAAGTTTGGCGGCTTGAAGGTGCAAAACCCTTTTCGCTAATAGAGCGTGTATCACGGGAGCAAGTCATGACCACCCCGAAGCGCCCCCTATCGGTTCTCGTCGTAGCCTGCCTCTATCTGCTGGTGGGCTGCATCGGTTTCGTCTACCACTTTCATAACTTCCACCAGCTTGATTTCATCTGGATCGAGCTCACCGAAGCCCTCGCGATCGTTGCCGGAGCCTTCCTCTTGCAGGGCCGCAACTGGGCGCGCTGGCTGGCTATTGCCTGGATGGCCTTCCATGTCGCCATCAGCTATGGAGACTGGCATAAGCTCGTCATTCACTTCTGCATCTTTGTTCTCATCACCTGGCTGCTCTTCCGCGCCGATGCCCGCAGCTACTTCCGCGCCGCTTCCGTATCGTAGCGCCAACCGGCAAAGCAAAAGCCCCGGAATCCTCCGGGGCTTTTCCCTGTGTGTCAATGGCTTTGAGACTTAGAACTGGTTCCAGAGGAACTGGTTGTAGATCTCGTGGTGGAACTGGACCTCGGCGGCCTTCACATAGGTGCCGAGCAGGCGCGCGCAGCGGTCGGCCGAGGCCTGCTTCAGGTCGCCGTAGCGGGCCTTCACATCCGCGCCCAGCAGCTTGGTGGTCCACTCCGCGTTGCGGAAGTTTTCGAGCGCCGTGTAGATGTTGTCCGGCAGGTAGCGCTCCGCCTGGCGCAGGTTGGCAATCTTGGCGGTCTCGCCGTGCAGGCCAGACTTGAAGATCGAGTACAGCACCAGGTAGGGGTTCGAGTCCGGGGCAACCGAGCGAACCTCGACGCGCGAGCTCTTCTCATTGCCGATCGGAATGCGCACCATCGAGCCGCGATCCACTGCCGAAGCCTTGATCTGGTTCGGAGCTTCAAAGTGCGGGTCGAGGCGGCGGTACGAGTTCACGCTCGAGTTCAGCAGCAGGCAGATGTCGTTGCCATGCGTCAGCACGCGATCCACAAACTCCCACGCAAAGCCCGACAGCTTCTCTTCGCCCTTCGGATCCCAGAAGAGGTTCTTGCCGCCCTTGCTGATGGAGATATTCGTGTGCATGCCGCTGCCGTTCACACCCACCACCGGCTTCGGCAGGAACGAGGCCGTCAGGCCCATGCCCGTCGCCACCTGGCGGCAGATGAGCTTGTAGAGCTGAATCTGGTCAGCCGCCGCAACCACTTCGCCGTAGCCGTAGTTGATCTCAAACTGCGAGGGAGCCACCTCGGGGTGGTCCTTCTCATTCTCAAAGCCCATCGCGCGCAGCACTTCGGCCGTGGTGTCGATAAAGCTCCGCAGCGGATCGCCCGGCAGCGAGTGGTAGTAGCCGCCCGTATTCACGTAGTCGAAGCGGCCCGTCTCGGGGAACTTCCGCTCCGCATCCACGCCGGCAAACAGGAAGCCCTCAATCTCATTGGCGGCATTGAGCGTGTAGCCTTCCTTCTCGTGCATCTCGTTGGCCAGCGACTTCAGCACGCCGCGCATGTCGCCCGAGTAGGCGGTGCCGTTCTTATCGATCACTTCGCCAAAGACCAGCACCTTGCCGGGCCCAAAAATGTCCGCCGGCCCAAGGTAGAAGGCGCTCCAGTCAATGGCCAGGCGCAGATCGCTCTCGCGCTGTGCCGTAAAGCCGCGAATCGAGGAGCCGTCAAAGGTCAGGTTGTCAAAGCTCTTCACAAGAAACTTCTTGTCGTAGTCGAGCATGTGCAGACGGCCTTCCAGATCGCTGAAAAGCAACGTCACAGCCTTGATGCCTTTGTTGTCGGTCAGAAACTTCAGCCGTTCTTCCTGAATCTTGTCGGCGGCGACCCGGTTTTTGCGCTCTTGCTTGGCCTTCAGGTTCAGCTCTTCCAGTTCTTCATAGGGCAGGGCCAGGAAACTACGGAGTTCAGTGGACATGCATCTCCTCGAGTTCAGTCTTGAATGCACGTCTCCCCACCCTGTAAATCCGCCGGGCCAATATGAATGTGGAGTGAAGGGTGGAAGACGATCTGGCAACAGAGTAACGCGAAACCTCCTCGCCGTGGGGCAGGAAAATGGATTTTCCCGGCAAAGGCTCCCGGCCGGGCCGCCTGCCCCGTTCGAGCTATTACCGGCGGCCCACTTCCTACAACTTTCGGGACGTTGTTCGCCGCGTTTTTCCCGCTTAACCTCTCAGCAGGCTTTACTTTCGCCGCCGCAAGGAATCTGGATGACGCACCCTTTTACGCGACCATGGACGCCAGTCGAATGCGGCGCAGCAGCCGATCTGACGCTCAATCTCTGTCAGGAGGAGATGACCCTGCTCATCTGCCTGCTGGAGCAGACCTCAATTGAGAATGCCACCCTGCAATCGCCCGAGGCGCAGATGGTCCGAGAGCTGCTCTCGCATCTGGAAGCCAAGCTCTACGCCTTGCTGGCCACGTCAGAGCAGGCCGGCTCGCGCCCTGTGCCAAAGTTGCCGGGCCGCCTGAGCATCGTTCGCTCCGCATAACCCTGTATTCGCCCGTCCCGCATTTCTTCTATGCTCGGGATTGTGCCCGCGCACCGCATCGAGTCGATCGTTCTCAAGTCCTGGCCCCTGCATGAGGCCGATCTGGTCGTGTCGCTCTTCACGCGCGAAGCCGGCAAGATCAAGGGCATCGCCAAGTCCGGCGCCAAGTCGCGCCGCCGCTTCGGGGGCGCCCTTGAACCCATGACGCACGTGCTCGCCAGCTATGTAGAGAAGCCCCGGCAGGAACTGGTGCGCCTCGACGCCTGCGAGATCGTCACCTCGCCGCTCTCTGACCCCATGGACTACGCCCGCGCTGCCGCCCTGGCCTTTTACACCGAGGTGCTCGAAGAGGCCCTGCCCGATCATGACCCGCAGGAGGTCATCTTCCGCCTCGTCCTCTCCGTGCTGGCCCATACCCGGCAGGGGGCCATCTGGATGCCGGTGACCTACTTCGCCCTCTGGATGCCCCGCCTGCTCGGCTGGCTGCCCGACCTGACTCACTGCGCCGTCTGCGATGAGCCGCTGACCGGGCGCGCCGCCTTCTTCCACTCCGAGGTAGACGGCCTGCTCTGCGAGACCCACCGCCGCCCCGGTGCGCGCATCCTTTCCGCCGAGAGTCTCGCGCTCGCGCAGCAGTTCTTCCGCAAGCCGGTCGCCGCCTTTGCGCCTACGGCGGAACTGCCCCCGTGGCCCCCGGCTCGCGCCGCGGACCTGCGCCGCTTCGCACTCATCACGCTCGAACGCCACCTCGAACGCCGTCTGCACTCCGCCGATGCCCTGCGCCGGTTAGGAGGCTGATGCCGCCCGGCCCGGCACTTCGGCGCGAACTCTGTAAAATCAGAATCAATCTATATCCCAGTCGATGGAGAGACGGAACCCGCGTGGCCTCTGCCCCTAAGAATCACTCCCAATCGAAGCCTCTGACCTTTCAAGAGGTGCTTTTCCGCCTGCAAAGCTACTGGGCCGAGCGCGGATGCGTGCTGCAGCAGCCCTATGACGTAGAAGTGGGCGCGGGCACCATGTCGCCCGATACCTTTTTGCGCGTGCTGGGCCCCGAGCCCATCAACATTGCCTATGCGCAGCCCTCGCGGCGGCCCGCCGACGGGCGCTACGGAGAAAACCCGAACCGCCTCTACAAGCACACGCAGTTGCAGGTCATTCTGAAGCCGCCACCGGCCGACATTCAGGACCTGTACCTGAAGTCCCTCGAAGCCATCGGCATTGACCTGCGCGAGCACGACATCAAGTTTGAAGAGGACAACTGGGAGTGGCCCGTAGGGGGCGCCTGGGGCGTCGGCTGGCAGGTGATGCTTGATGGCCTCGAGATCACGCAGTTCACCTACTTTCAGCAGTGCGGCGGCATGGATCTTGACCCCATCTCGGGCGAAATCACCTATGGCCTCGAACGCCTCTGCGCCTTTCTGCAGGATGTGGACTCCATTTATGACATCGTGTGGGCGCGTGACCCGCGCAACGGCAGGGAAGTGACCTACGGCGAGATTCGTCTGCAGGAGGAACTGCAGCTCTCGGTCTACAACTTTGAAGCCGCCGACATCGGCAAGCTGTGGGAGCACCTGCGCCTCTACGAGGCCGAGTGCCAGGCGCTGCTCGCGAACTTTCACGAGAGCTTTTCGCCCAAAGCCGAAAAGAAGGCCGAGCGTCACGAGAAGATTCACGAGCGTGTGGTGCATGACGGCGCGGGCGTGCCGGCCAGTGAAGACGTGGTGCAGTCGCTGCGGCGCTTTCCGGTGCTGGGCGCGTACGAGCTGTGCCTGAAGTGTTCGCACCTCTTCAACCTGCTGGATGCGCGCGGCGCTATCTCCGTCACCGAACGCGTGGCCGTCATGGCCCGCATTCGCAACATGGTGGTGGGCGTGGCCAAGGCATACCGGCAGCAGAGTGTGGGCCTCTCCGCATAAACGATTTCGAGCAAAAAAGAAGAGAGCAAATGGCAGAGTTTTTATTTGAGATCGGACTGGAAGAGATTCCCGCGCGCATGATTGCCGCCGCCGAGAGCGAGCTGGCGCGCCGCGTTGCAGAGCTGTTGCAGCGCGAAGATTTGCTGGCTGAGGGCCACGCGGTCACCCGCTACTCCACGCCTCGCCGCCTGGCCGTGCTGGTCACTGGCGTCAAGGCCGCGCAGGCCGACCGCGAAGAGCAGTTGACCGGCCCGGCCTGGAGCATCGCCTTCAAGGATGGCCAGCCCACCCCTGCCGCGCAGGCCTTTGCAAAGAAGGCAGGCGTCGAAGTCGCGGCGTTGCAGAAAGTCACCACGCCCAAAGGCGAGTACGTCGGGGCCAGCAGCGTGCGCAAGGGCCGCGCGGCGAACGAGATTTTGCTCGAAGCCCTGCCGAAAGAGATCGCGGCGATCTACTGGCCCAAGAACATGTACTGGCGAGCGGGCAAGCCCGAGCGCTTTGTGCGCCCTGTGCAGTGGATGGTCGCGCTGCTCGGCGAGCAGGTTATCCCGGTGGAGTTTGCGGGCGTCACCGCCGCGAATGTGACGTATGGCCATCGCATTTTACATGGCGATGCGCCCGTCGCTATCCCCGCGCCCATGGAGTATGCCGCTACCCTTGAGGCCGCTAAAGTGCAGGCCGACGTAGAGGCGCGGCGGCACAGGATTCGCAAGGCGCTCGACCATGTCACGCGCACCGTTCCCGGTGCCCGCTGGCGTGAAGACGAGGCGTTGGTGGACGCCGTCACGCACCTGACCGAATGGCCCTCCGTGCTCTTGGGCAGCTTTGAAACCGAGTTTCTGGCACTGCCCGAAGAGGTGCTGGTCACGGTGATGCGCGACCACCAGAAGTACTTCGCCGTCGAAGATGCGGCCGGCAAGCTCGCGCCGCACTTCCTGACCGCGCTCAACACCGAGCCGTCGGATCAGGCGGCGGCCATCATTCGCCATGGCAATGAGCGTGTGTTGCGCGCCCGCTTCAACGACGCGCGCTTCTTCTGGACCGTCGATCAGAAGATCTCGCTTGCCAATCGCCTGGAGATGCTCCAGTCCGTCACCTTCCATAAGGAACTGGGCAGCTACCACCAGAAGACGCACACCACCCGCGAGATTGCGGTGAAGCTCTCCGCGCAGGTGCGCCACGCCGGCACCTCGGTGGACGAGGCTGCGCTGCTGCGCGCTGTGGAACTCGCGAAAACCGATCTGACGACCGAGTTGGTGAAAGAGTTCACCGAGTTGCAGGGCATTGTCGGCGGCCTCTATGCGCGCGCGCAGGGCGAAGGCGAGGCGGTGGCACAGGCCATCTACTGGCAGTACTCCCCGGCTTCCATGGACGATCCCATTCCGCCCACGCTCGAAGGGCAACTGCTCGGCCTCGCCGACCGCATCGGCACCATCGTGGAGATGTTTGCCATCGGGCTTGAACCGACCGGCTCCAAAGACCCTTTCGCTTTG
Organism: Acidobacterium capsulatum ATCC 51196; assembly: GCF_000022565.1. NCBI lineage: Bacteria > Pseudomonadati > Acidobacteriota > Terriglobia > Terriglobales > Acidobacteriaceae > Acidobacterium > Acidobacterium capsulatum. Next base: position 673,335 of record NC_012483.1, on the reverse strand, counting down.
CGCCGCGCCGCCAACGCCGTCGTGAAGATTCTCGCGGAAGGGAAGTTGCCCGTCACGCTCGACCGTCTCCTGAACGCGGCGGAGGAATCATCCAAGGTGGAGAACGCCGCCGCGAGCCGCGAAAAAGTTATGGCCTTCCTGAAGGAGCGTCTGGAGTTTTATATGCGCGAGGTGCTCGGCTACCGCTATGACGTGGTGAATGCGGTGCTCGCCGCGGGAGCGCATGATGTCGTCGATACCATCGCCCGTGCCGAAGCCCTGAGCGCCGTGCGCGGCTCAGAGGATTTCGCCGCCATTGCCGCTGCCTTCAAGCGCAGCAAAAACATTCTGCGCCAGGCAGCGGAAAAAGCAGGTGTGGCGGAGGACTCCTTATCTGCAGATGTGGATGCAGCCTTGTTGCCCGAGCCGGCTGAGAAGCAGTTGCACGAGGCCGCCGCGAAGCTGGCACCTGTGGTCGAAGAACTGCGCGCGAAGAATGACTATCGCGCGGCGCTTGAACAGATCGCCACGCTGCGCCCGCAGGTTGATCTCTTCTTTGACAAGGTCATGGTCATGGTTGAGGACGACTTACTGCGTCACAATCGTCTGGCACTCATCCAATATGTGCTGCGCAGTTTCTCTTCCATCGCCGACTTCTCTGAGATTGTCGCAAGCTAACCCAACAGGAGCGCACCATGGCCCTCGTGTTCACGACCTCGTACCTTGAAGACACACTCCCCCTGTTGCGCTTCTACAAGCGCAACGCCGAGCGCGCCATGGAGCAGGTAGCCGACGAGCATCTCTTCATTGCGCTCGGTGAGGAGTCGAACTCCATCGCCATCATCGTGAAGCACATGGTGGGCAACATGCGCTCGCGCTGGGTGGACTTTCTCACCAGTGACGGCGAGAAGCCGAACCGCAATCGCGACAGCGAATTCGTCGATCCCCCGGCCACGCGCGCGGCGCTCATGGCGCAGTGGGAAGAAGGCTGGGCCTGCATGTTTGCCGCGCTTGAGCCGCTGCATGAGGACGACCTGAGCCGCCAGATCACCATTCGCGGCGAGGCCCACTCGGTGTTGCAGGCCATCAATCGCCAGTTGGCGCATTATCCGTACCACGTCGGCCAGATTGTGCTGCTCGCGAAATACTTCGCGGGCGATCAGTGGAAGGCTCTGTCGGTGCCGCGCAACCAGTCGGCGGAATATACACAGCGCGTGCAGGCAGGCGAAATCAGTCAGCGTTAGCTGCGGCGCATCCTATATCTGCAGGAGCCTTGCCATGTCTGAAAAGCTTTGGACCGCTGTCGAAGAGTACGTCGATGGTCTCCTGATTCCGTCTGACCCCGTGCTCGATGCCGCGCGCGATGCCAGCGAAGATGCCGGGCTGCCCTCCATCGCGGTCTCGCCCAGCCAGGGCAGATTGTTGTACTTGCTCGCGTGCATGGTAGGCGCAAAGCGCATTCTGGAGATTGGCACCCTCGGCGGCTACAGCACCATCTGCATGGCCCGGGCGCTGCCCGCCGATGGCAGGCTGGTCACCCTGGAGTTTTCGCCCCTGCACTTTGAAGTTGCGCTCGTCAATATTGAATATGCAGGGCTCTCTGACCGCGTAGACCAGCGTCTCGGGCCTGCCCTTGAAACCTTGCCCGCGCTGGAAGCCGAGGGGCTTGGTCCATTTGATTTCGTCTTCATCGATGCGGATAAGCAAAACTGCGCGCCCTATTTTGATTGGGCGCTGCGCCTCTCGCGACCGGGCACGGTGATTGTGGTGGATAACGTGATTCGCGACGGGGAAGTGATCGATGCCCGCACCCGGGACAAGCACGTGCAGGGCATTCGCCGCTTCTTTGAGGCCGTCGCCGTCGAGCCGCGCGTCACCGCCACCACGCAGCAGACCGTGGGCAGCAAAGGCTATGACGGCTTCACGTTGATTCGCGTGAACAGCTAAGGCACCAGCACGGCCGCGCCATTGATCTCATCGTGCTCCACGGCGGCGAGCGCTTCGTTGGCCTGTTCGAGCGAAAAGATGCGCGTCTTCGGTTGAATGCCGATTTCCAGCGCAAGCGCCAGAAAATCCTTCGCATCCTGGCGGGTCATATTGGCCACGCTGCGCAACTGGCGCTCGCCCCACAAAAGCGAGTCGTAATCGAACTCCGGAATGCGATCCAGATGAATCGCATTGATCGCCACAATGCCGCCCTTGCGCAGTGCGCCCAGCGCCGAGATGACCACCTCGCCCACGGGCGCGAAGGTCACCGCACTGTCGAGCAACTCGGGCGGCTTCGCTGTCGCATCGCCTACCCACATGGCGCCCAGATCGCGCGCGAGTTGCTGATGCTCCGCGCCGCGCGTGGCCACATACACCTCGCAACCCCAGTGGTGCAGCACCTCGATCGCAAGATGCGCGGAGGCGCCGAATCCAAACAGCCCGACCCGGTCGCCCGGCTGGACCTCGGCCACACGCAGGCTGCGAAACCCGATGATGCCCGCGCACAACAGCGGCGCAAGCGAAACGGCGGAACGATCCTCGGGCAGGGGATAGCAGAAGCTGGCCCGCGCCACCGCATACTCCGCATAGCCGCCATGCACCGAGTAGCCGGTGAAGACCGGATGATCGCAGAGATTTTCCGCGCCCTTGCGGCAGAGCAGGCAATCACCGTCCACGCCGCCCATCCAGGAGACACCCACTCGCGCCTTCGTCTTGAGGTGATTCGCGCCCTTGCCCAGTCGCTCCACGCGGCCCACAATCTGATGGCCGGGAATGATCGCCTCTCGCTGCGGCTTCAGGTCGCCGGAGGCAATGTGCAGGTCGGTGCGGCAGACGCCGCAAGCCTCCACGCGGAGCAGTACTTCCTCCGGGCCCGGTTCGGGGATGGGAACATCTTCGAGACATAGAGGACGGCTGTCAACGGGACCAGGCTGATGCAAAACGGCTGCGCGCATGATCGTTTAGATGGCCATTGCGGCTGCAGCGTCGTGAATCGAGAGCAGATTTCCAAAGGGATCGCGAAACCAGCCCACCCGGCTGCCGCCCGGCGCATTCCAAAGTCCGTGCTCATCTTGCGCGAGCCCATCGAAGCGTTCAAAGGCAATCCCGGCGCTTTGCATTTGCCGTGACATGACCACGGCGTCTGGCACCTGCCAGCCCAACACCGTAAAAGGCTGCGGCTTGAAATCAGGGAAGATGGCCACGCGCAGAGGCGTGCCATTCGCGTCGAAAGCCAGCGCAAAACGGTCTTCGTGCGTGAGCGTCAGCCCGAGAGTGTCGCGATAAAAATTGCGCGCCAGAGCGGCATCAGGAACAGTAAGAAACGCGGTCAGTCTGCTGGAGGAAAGCATGCGGCACCTCGCGCCTGCGCTCGCAGTATAGCCGCCTGCCGACCGAGCATGCAGTGTAAACTTCTGGTGTGGCCCTGTAGCTCAGGTGGATAGAGCAACGGTTTCCTAAACCGCAGGTCGGAAGTTCGAATCTTCCCAGGGTCACCAGCACAGCAGTCAAATCGGGTAACACCACGGATGCGTCGAAAGAGTATGGGGAGAAGGCTGCGGAGGCAGAACGGCTTCCCCATTTTGACCCTGTCTACATGCAGGTTTAACTTAGTTCATGCATGAAGGGGAACCGGCCTCGGATATTTTCAAGTCACAATTCAACTTCATTGCTTGGGCCGGAATGTAGTACAGTGATGGCGCGACTTTTCCTTGCTGAGAAGAGAGCAGTTAAAACTCTCACCTTATCTCCGTTATGCTGCTTTCCAGGGTTCAGGCGGGTAGCTTCACGCCGTGTTCCCTGAACTCCGGGATTCTGTACTAGCGCTCTCTTATTCGAAAAAAATGAAGTCGCCCACGAGAGAGCCTTGTAGAAGAGTGCATCCAAAGTGGCTGATAGCATTGCTAGAAAATGTGTAATTTGGTTGGCTTATTAACATACTCACAGACTAGAATCAGTCTCATAATTCCCTTGGGTTGAGATTTGTTGCATTCTGGAATTGCTCTGATGTCTCCGCGCGGCTTGGATGGCAGGACGCTGGGAGTTAACCGAAGAACAGTGGTTGTTGGTAGAGCCGGTGTTGCGGCCTGCTTCGGCAGGTGTGCGGCGGGGCCGTCCCTGGCACGACACGCGGGCCGTGCTGAATGGTGTGTTGTGGGTCTTGGGAACCGGGGCGCAGTGGCGTGAGTTGCCGGAGAAGTATCCGCCATACCAAACCTGCCACCGCCGTTTCCAGCAGTGGATCCGCGATGGCAAGCTGGTGGAAGCGCTGAGGCTGCTGGCGCGATTGCTGCACGAGCAGGGCAAGCTCAACCTGGAGGAAGCGTTCGTGGATGCAACCTTCGCGAGCGCCAAAAAAGGGGCTTCGCCATCGGCCCGACCCGCCGCGGGAAGGGCACGAAGATCGTCGCTATCGCCGCTGATAACAGTCTTCCACTCGCCGTTACTGTGGAAAGCGCTTCGCCGGCAGAGTGCCATCTCGTCGAAGATGCCCTTGCCGCCAGCTTCCTCGACGAACTTCCCGCCAGGTTGATCGGCGACAAGGCCTATGACTCGGACGGACTGGACAGAAAACTGGCCGAAGACTATGGAATCGAAATGATTGCACCGAACCGTCGCAACCGCTCCAAAACACAGGATGGCCGCCCCTTGCGCCGCTACAGGAAGCGATGGAAGGTCGAAAGGCTCTTCGCATGGATGCACAACTTCCGAAGGCTCGTAAACCGATGGGAGTACCACATCGAAAATTACCTCGGAATGGCTCAACTCGCATGCCTCCACATGATGCTCAGATATTTATGAGACCGCTTCTAGGACCAGGGTATGCGCAGTCAAGGACTGTATTTGGGGCGAAAAGCTAGGGCTGGGCTGAGAGTGCTGGATGATTTGGGTCAGTGGCTTGACGCGAGGCCGCTGCTCCTATGGGTGTTGCTGGCTGTCACTTATTGGATGTTGCTGATTCCTGTTTGCTGGTACCGTCCTCTCTGGCACGACGAACTCTTTACTTACAACTTTGGCAGAATGTCCAGTATCGGGACGATGCTGCGTGACATTCCCAGGATCGATCTCAATCCTCCGATTACATATTTGCTGGAGTACGTGAGCCTGCATCTTGCCGGTCCCTTCGCCACGGGGCGCGCTGCAACCATCACGGCTCGTATTCCCTCTCTTCTTGCAGGGTTTATTGCATCGTGTGGTCTGTTCATTTATTTAAGGCGCAAGGTTGGCGCATTGCTGGCTGTAGTTGGTGTTGTGTGGCTGTGGCAGACCCCTTTCTGGGGGATGTGTAATGAGGACAGGCCTTACGCCCTGTTTATTGCATTTCTTGTCTGGCTCCTGATCGCGTGGGAGAGGGCTTCGCAACCTGGAAGAAGCATGATTTCTCTCATCGGCGCATGGATGCTGGCGATTGGCATGATGGGAACCCACTTCATGGCGGCGCTGGTATTGCCGGCCTTTTGGGCCGCCGAGGCCATGCGAGCCTTCAGAGCCAAAAAGATTGATCTTCCTCTTACCTTTGCCTTTGTTGCTCCATTCATCATTCCGGTCGTTTATCACAGCTTGATTCATGGATACGATCACATGCTGTTTCCGCCTGCATTTCAGGCAAACTTGCATGATTTGAAGTTGTTCTTTACAAAGCTGCCGGGTAGTACATCGTGCCTGCTCGTTTCCATGATGGTTGCTCTGCTCCTGTCGCGTGCATCCCCCCCCGCGGCTGAGTCTGGTACCGATCGGGAAGACGTTGTCGCGCCCTCCCTGTGGAGATTTCGGCCGGAAGACGTTGTTTTATTGGGGGGAATCCTCTGTGAGCCATTTCTGTCGCTGCTCATATTCAAATTGCAGCACTCTGCATATTTCCTGCGCTACGCGTTGCCGGGGACATTGCCGCTGGTAGTTTTTTTTACTTGGCTCTTCGCCTGGCGTTTTCGCAGTCACTGGAAGCGGATAGCCGCTACGGCATTTGTCATTGGATATGCTTTTCTGTTCTTTGCAAACTATCGGAGTCTGTTGCTGCTCCTGCTGGATCATGATCGCGCGACAGTTCAAGCAGTCGATTGGAGATCCATTGATCCGCAACTTCCATTTGTCGTCGACAGCGGACTCGTCTTCGTGGAGATGAACCATCGGGAAAGCCCGCAATTCCTGAACCGCGTCTACTACCTTACCGATCAAAATGGCGCGATCCAATATGCTGATGCCACTCTTTTCCAGCATGAAGATGAAGTTGCAGAAATCTTCGGTTTTCGTGCTCACGTTGAAAAGCTGAACGAGTTTGAATTGCAGCACGAAAAGTTTCTTGTCCTCGGAAGTTACTCCTACCCGGAGAACTGGCTACTTCGTTATCTGCTAGCGCAGGGGGATGAGCTGCGATTTCTAGGTGAATTTAAGAACAATTACCAGGCAAAAGAATTATACGAAGTCACACTTAAGCCTCGGTCTTAAAAGAGCAACTATCAAAAGTCAATGGATCGGCAAATGGAGAATACCCTGAGCACATCGGATACTGCTACGTTACGTGACCAGATTCTTGATCTTGCACAAGAATATTTTCAGGCGAAATTTCTACCTCAGGACTTCATTCCTGGAGTGACACATATTCCGGTGTCTGGAAAGGTTCTTCATGCGCAAGACTTGCGCAATCTGGTTGCGGCATCGCTGGATTGCTGGCTCACGACTGGCACCTACGCGGCTTTCTTTGAAAAAGAAATTGCCCGCTTCTTTGATGTCCGTTCGGCTTCTCTGGTCAATTCAGGATCTTCGGCCAACCTGGCCGCATTTTCTGCTCTGACTTCGCCGAAGCTTGGGGACCGGGCTTTGCGCGCGGGGGACGAGGTGATCACCGTCGCTGCTGGATTTCCGACCACAGTGAATCCCATTATTCAGAATGGCTGCATTCCGGTATTTCTTGATGTAGAGATTCCTACTTACCAGCTCGACACCACGCAACTGGAGCAGGCGCTCTCTGATCGAACTCGGGCAATCGTTTTGGCGCACACTCTTGGCAACGTCTTTGACCTTGAAAAGGTGACGGCTTTTGCCAGAAGGCACAATCTGTGGCTCATGGAAGACACCTGTGATGCCTTTGGATCGGAATACCTGGGGAAAAAAGCAGGAACATTTGGTGATCTCGCAACATTGAGCTTTTATCCGGCGCACCACATTACCACCGGCGAAGGAGGGGCGGTGGTGACGAATAGCCCTCTCCTGCGTAGCCTTGTGGAATCATTTCGTGATTGGGGTCGCGACTGCTGGTGTGAGCCCGGGAAAGATAACACCTGTGGCAAGCGTTATGAGTGGGATCTTGGCGATCTGCCTCACGGCTATGACCACAAGTACACCTACTCTCATATTGGTTACAACCTTAAGATGACGGATATGCAGGCTGCTATCGGCCTGTCACAGTTGCAGCGGCTGCCGGAGTTTATTGCTGCCCGGCGCAAGAACTTCGAGTATCTATACAAGCATCTGGAAGAGATGCAGGATGTTCTCATCTTGCCGCAGGCGTCACCCGGCGCGGAGCCGAGTTGGTTCGGGTTTCCAATTGCCGTTCGAGACGACGCCCCCTTTACCCGCGATGAATTGATCAAGGAACTAGACAGAAAGAAAATCGGCACACGTCTTCTGTTCGGCGGCAATCTGATTCGCCAGCCTGCTTATCGCAACGTGAAATACAGGACAGTATCTGATCTGCGCAATGCGGATTTTGTCATGCGCAACGTCTTCTGGCTGGGCGTTTTCCCGGGACTGAGCGAGCCGATGCTTGATTTTGTTTGTGAGACGATTATCCGATTTTCAAAGAGCTTCTGAGTGTGATTTGACGAAAAACTCTGTAATGGAGGGTCATATGAGTACAAAACTGATTACGATTGTGACGCCTTGCTACAACGAGGAACAGAATGTACGCGAGCTTTACCGGCGAACCTCGGCGGTGATGACGCAGCTTCCCGGTTACAAGTACCAGCATCTGTTTATCGACAATGCTTCCAGTGATGGCACGGTAACCGTGTTGCGCGAGATGGCAAGTGGCGACCCGCAAATCAAGGTGATAGTGAATGCAAGAAATTTCGGCCACTTGAGGTCTCCGATGCATGCCTTTCTGCAGGCAGAAGGCGACATCGTAGGAATCCTCTATGCGGATTTGCAGGATCCCCCGGAATTGTTTATCGAGATGGTGCATGAGTGGGAGAAAGGCAAACTGATTGTTGCCGCCATTAAGAACTCCAGCGCCGAGAACGGTGTGATTTACCGGCTGCGGACGGCCTATTATCGGCTCGTAGCGCGTCTTACCAGCGTGGAAGTGATGGAGCACTTTACCGGTTTTGGTCTCTATGACCGGAAAGTTGTCGATATTCTGCGGCAGAATTTTCATGATCCGTATCCCTACTTTCGCGGAATGATCGCGGAGATCGGTTTGCCGACGGCCAAGGTCTACTATCCGCAAAAACGGCGGGAACGGGGAATTACGAAGAATAACTTCTATACTCTTTATGACCTTGCGATGCTCGGCATTACTAATCTTTCCAAGGTGCCGTTGCGTTTAGTCACCTTTGCCGGGTTTGTCTCAGCACTGGTCAGCTTTTTTCTCGGTGTTTTTTATCTGATTTATAAGATTATCTTCTGGTCTGGATTCTCCGTGGGAATTGCACCTCTCGTTATCGGATTGTTTTTCCTGGGGTCCATTCAGATGATTGCCATGGGAATCATTGGTGAGTACGTGGGTGCCATTCATACGACGACATTGAATCGACCTCTGGTGGTAGAGCGGGAACGGATCAATTTTTGAAGTGCTCATGGTCAGAGCAACTTGGACAGAGTGTGGGGACACGGTGATCTGGCGCATTTCAGAATCCACAGCCCAGGTAATTCGCTACCTTTTTGCAGGAGCGTTCAACACTGTATTTGGTTATGGCATGTTTGCATTCTTCAACTGGATGTTGAGTGGCCGTATTCCGTATAGCTATCTTGTCGCGAGTCTTGCTGCGAACATGATCGCTATCACCGCGGCATTTTTTGTCTACAAGTGGTTTGTTTTCCGTACCAGGGGAAATTATCTCGCGGAATGGATTCGGGTCGTGAGTGTGTACGGCAGTAGTCTGTTGATCACGCTAGGCGGTCTGGCAGTGCTGGTGCCATTGCTGAGCCGGATACTGACGCATCAGCAGTGGGCTTCCTATTTAGCCGGAGCAATTATGGCTATCGTGACGGTTGTGATAAGTTTTTTTGGCCATAAGCACTTCTCTTTTCGGGTGAAAGCGCGGTCGAGTATTCCATCGGTTGAATGAAAAGATGGGTTTCCGTTTTGGATTGGAACAGAAGGTCGACAGTCAATGCCGGCCTTGCAATGCTCCTGGTCCGGTGCGGCCCGGCGGGCAATAGTGAGATGGAGGGGTGATGAAGGCAGTGATTTTAGCAGGTGGACTTGGAAGCAGATTGAGCGAAGAGACAACAATGCGCCCAAAGCCCATGGTGGAAGTGGGAGGCCGTCCCATCCTGTGGCACATCCTCAAGATTTATTCGGCATTCGGGATTAACGATTTTATCGTTTGCCTCGGCTATAAGGGTTATTGCATCAAGGAATATTTTGCTAACTATGCCTTACATGCCGCGGATATCACAATTGACATCAAAAAAAATGAGATAAGACAGCATCGTACAGACTGCGAGGACTGGAAAATTACTCTTGTGGATACAGGCGCCGAGACGCAAACGGGAGGCCGGTTGCGGCGTGTGCTGCCTTACCTCGAGGGGGAAGAGACGTTTTGTTTCACTTATGGGGACGGCGTCGCCAATATCAATATCGATGAATTGCTGGCTTTTCACCGGCGTCAGCAGCGGTTGGTCACGCTGACGGCAGTGCAGCCCAACGGAAAATATGGCTCTCTTTTGCTCGACGCAGATGACAGTGTTCAGGAGTTCACAGAGAAGCCTCGGGGGGATGGCCACTGGATTAATGGCGGTTTTTTCGTGCTGTCTCCGAAGGTCAAGGAGTATCTCGAGGGAGATGGAACCATCTGGGAGCGCGGACCACTGGAGTCTTTATCGCGGGATGGTCAGGTGAGTGCCTACCGGCATCGTGGATTCTGGCAGTCCATGGATACAATCCATGACCGTAACCTGCTGGATAGCCTTTGGCGGCAGGGCAGTGCACCGTGGAAGGTGTGGTGAAGAATGTTCTGGAAAGGGAAGCGAGTATTCGTCACCGGTCATACAGGCTTCAAGGGAGCGTGGCTGTCTCTATGGCTCTCGCAGATGGGAGCACACGTAAAAGGGTATGCCTTGCCGCCTCCCACAAATCCCAGTCTTTTTGAAGCCGCGGATGTTGCCGGCTGCATCGAAACCGTCTTCGCCGATGTTAAGGATCAAGAGCGGTTGAAGCATGAGCTTGGTGCTCATCGCCCCGAGATAGTCTTTCACCTGGCCGCCCAGCCGCTGGTACGCGAATCGTATAGCTCGCCGGTGGAGACGTATCAGACCAACGTCATGGGGACCGTTCATTTGCTGGAGGCTGTGAAGGCTTGCCCTGAGGTGCGGTCCACGGTCGTCATCACCACAGACAAGTGCTATGAGAATCGCGAGTGGGTCTGGCCCTATCGAGAGAATGATCCGTTAGGTGGATGGGACCCCTACAGCAGCAGCAAGGCATGCGCGGAGCTCGTGGTATCGGCCTACCAGAGATCGTTTTTCTCAGCTCCCGCTGCAAGTGGTGGAACTGTCGGAGTTGCATCCGCCCGAGCCGGCAATGTGATCGGCGGAGGCGACTGGGCAAAGGACCGCCTGATTGCGGATATGTTTCGAGGATTCAGCGCCGGGGCGGCTGTACGGCTCAGGAATCCAGATGCCGTGCGGCCTTGGCAACATGTTCTCGAGCCACTGCGTGGATATTTGCGGCTTGCCGAACGGCTCTATGAGTCTGGCAGTCAATTTTCCAGCGCCTGGAATTTCGGTCCGGATGCCTCAGATGCCAAGCCAGTTCGATGGATAGCGGATTACTTCATTGAGCGATGGGATAAGGAAGCGCGCTGGCTCCATGACAGCGGGGAGCATGTTCATGAGGCGAAGATGCTGAAGCTGGACTGGTCAAAGGCCGCAGCGGAGCTCCCCTGGCGCCCGCTTTTGCATCTGGAAGACGCACTTGACATGACGGTAAGTTGGTATCGGGCTTATCTCGCGGGAGCTTCAGCTCGCGCCATCACCTTGCAGCAGATATTGGCCTACTGCGAGCGGGCTTGTATCGAGATGGCATAAAAGGGCGCGGAGAGTGAAAGCTTTGAGTGATAAAGGAGCGGCACCGGCAACCCGATGGTTTGTAACAGGCGCGACAGGGCATCTGGGTTCATTTTTGGTCCGGCTGCTGCTGCAACAAGGACATGAAGTGGCGATTCTGCGCCGCACCAGGAGCAATCTTTGGCGCATCCATGATGTGGAGAATGTCCTGCTGCACGTGTATGGAGATATCAGTCAGCCCGAAGGCTGGCGCAGGCAGTTTCTCGACTTTCAGCCCGAGGTAGTTTTTCATCTGGCGTGGGAGGGAGTTTCCGCAGCCGATCGCGATGCAGCCGGTCAGATGACACGCAACGTCACGGCTGCTCTGCGCTTGCTGGAACTCAGCCGCGAGGCGCGGGTGCGTGTGTTTGCCGGCACAGGTTCACAGGCGGAGTACGGTCCCTGTTCTCACCGAATTGACGAGTCACTGCAACCGAAGCCTTGTACGCCTTACGGCATTGCAAAGTATTGCCTGTCGATGCTCATGAACCAATTTTGCGAGGCGGCTGGCATGCGCGCTCTCTGGTTCCGCATCTTCTCAGTCTATGGTCCGATGGACAACACCTTTCACATGCTGCCTACGCTCATTCAGAGCCTGCTCGAGGGGCGGCCGATGGCGCTGACATCTGGGGAGCAAATGTGGGACTACTTGTATGTTGAGGATGCGGTGCGTGCCTTTTATGCTGCGGTTGCGAATCCGGATGCTCATGGCATCTACAACGTCGCATCGGGCCAGGCCGTGCGGTTGAGAAGCATCATGGAGAATGTGCGCGATCTGATCGCGCCATCGATTTCTCTTGGATTTGGTGAGTTAGCCGCGAGGCTTGGCGACCCCGCTCATCTTGAAGGTGACATTGAAAAACTTAGGTTGGCGACGGGCTGGTCTCCGCGGGTGGAGCTGGCTTCTGGCTTGGCCGAAACCGTGATGTGGCATCGCAAGTCCTTTTTGTCCATGGATAGAAGGGCGCGGGAAACAGCAGCGCAGAACTGAACAGCGCGCCGGTTTCAGCCCGTCCACTCCATTCAATCTTCTGGCACGCGAGGGGATAAGAATCATGAAGGCATCTGACTACATTGCGTCCGTGCTGCAGCAACAACGGGTCGCGGCGGTTTTTGAGCTGGTCGGTGGCATGATCACGCACATGATCGACTCGGTATTTGTCCAGGGCGAGGTTCCTATCGTCAGCATGCATCACGAGCAGGGCGCAGCCTTTGCGGCTGAGGCTGTCGGAAAGATTACTGGTATTCCCGGCGTTGCCATGGCGACCAGCGGGCCGGGGGCCACCAATCTGCTGACAGGTGTGGGCAGTTGCTATTTTGATTCCAGTCCCGCGGTTTTCATTACTGGGCAGGTAAACCGGCATGAGCAGAAGGGAAACCGAGCCGTCAGGCAGTTGGGATTTCAGGAAACCGATATTGTTTCCATGGCGCGGCCGGTCACCAAGCACTCCGTGTTGGTGCAGGATGTGCGCGACCTGCCCAACACTCTCCATGGCGCATTCCGGCTGGCGACGGACAAGCGGCCCGGCCCGGTGCTGATTGATATCCCCATGGATGTGCAGCGAGAGAATGTGGAACCGGAATGGCTCATGCATCATGCTGCGGATGCTCCTCTGCTGCCAGAGGAGCGGGATCTTGTGGCGCTAAAAGAGGCTTTGCTCAAGGCACAAAGGCCTCTTGTTCTTGCAGGAGGCGGGGTTCGCGCGGGCCGCGTCACCGCTGAATTCCGCCAGATGGTGGAGATGCTTTCCATCCCTGTTGTGCATTCGCTGATGGGCGTGGATGCGTTGCCATGGTCGCATACGCTCAATGCGGGCATGATCGGCAGTTATGGGAACCGCTGGTCTAACCTGGCCATTTCTCAATGTGACCTTCTTGTGGTGGTCGGCAGCCGGCTGGATGTGCGGCAGACGGGTGCGGATACGCAGGGGTTCAAAGAAGGACGGCAGATATTTCATCTGGATTGCGACGCCGGTGAGATGAACAACCGCGTCACGGGTTGCCACGCGATTCTGGGTGAGCTGAGGCCGGCACTTCTTGCCTTGCATGAGATGCTGCTTCCCATCCGCGACACTGTTGCCGCGAACTGTATGCATTGGCTTGGCGAGATTGCAGCCTTGCGCCGGCGTTGGCCTGATACGCAGGAGATACCCGATCTTCAGGGGATCAACCCTAACAGCTTTATGCACGGCCTGTCGCAAGCCGGCGCTTCGGCCGGAGCCTATGTGGTGGACGTGGGCCAGCACCAGATGTGGGCCGCGCAATCGCTTGAAATTGCGGACGACCAGCGCTTTCTCACCTCTGGGGGCATGGGTTCGATGGGCTTTGCCTTGCCGGCTGGTATCGGCGCCGCCATTGCCCTTGCGGGCCAACCAGTCGTGGTAATTGCCGGTGACGGTGGCTTTCAATGCAATATTCAGGAGTTGCAGACCGTTGCCCGCCTTGGACTCCCGATCAAAATCGTGGTGGTGAATAACAACTGCCTGGGGATGGTCCGCCAATTTCAGGAGTCCTATTTCAAGGGACGCTACCGGTCTACTCTTTGGGGATACACGGCTCCGGATTTTGAGGCGGTTGCCAAGGCTTATGGCATTCCATCCAAAAGCATCTCCGATCCCACGCAGATAGCTTCCGCGTCGGAATGGCTCTTCGCCGATCATCAGAGTCCGGCTCTGTTGCAGGTGATGGTATCTCCCAATGCAAATGCTTATCCCAAGTTGGCTTTTGGCAAAGGAATGACCTCCATGGAGCCGCAGGAAAAGCCCATCGCGATGGAAGGGACCTAAACCGGCTGGCCTGTTCACTGGAGGCAAAATTGTCTGGAGGAAAGAAAAATCCCCCTTCCTATGAAGGGGGATTTTTGGCTTTCAGTACGAGCTACTGCTGCTGGCTGTCGTTCTGGCGCTGTTGCAATTGCGGAGTGGTGGCCGGATTTGGAATGATCTGCTGCCCGTCCTGATTCAGATAGACCGGCACTGCCGCCGGAGCCTGCACCTTGAAGTCGAGCCGCTGTTCCGGCTGCAGCACGATCTCTTCGCCGCGGCGAATATTGGTGCCCGCGCCCAGCGCTCCGCCTGAGAGCGCGCCGATCGCCGCGCCTTCGCCGCCGCCGGCCAGCGCGCCGATGATTGCGCCCAGCGCCGCGCCGCCCCCGGCCTTCACTGCCGTATTTTTACCGCGTCCCTTGCCTTCACTGGAAAGTGGATCGGTGATCAGCCCCATCTGCTGTTGCCCTTGTGGCGTATTCAGCGTAAAGCTGATCAACTCCAGTGACAGCTCAGGGTAGCCGGCAAACCGGCCGGCCGCTTTGGCGCTGATGACACGGCCCACAAACACTGTTCCGCGAGGGATCAGCACGTAGCCCTTGTGCGTGATGTCAGAGAGCAGCGTCGCGTGAAACGGATCGTTCGCTTGTGCCGACTTGGTGTTGATCTGCTCCACCAGGCGCACGGGCAGTACCGTTCCTGCCGGAACATTCAGACTCCGCATGCTCGCGAACTGGTCGCTCGGGGCTGCCTGATTCTGGTCCTGTGCCGGAGGCGGCGGTGGAGGCGTGCTCGGCTCCGATGCTGCCGGTTGTGATTCCGAGCCGGCAGGCACCACGTTGAGGTTATTCAAAACCGTCTTGACGCCGTTGATGTTGGAGATCTCTGTCGAGGCCAGCACCTTGGCGGCATAGCTGGTCACATTGCCGGTGAGCGTGACCACCCCGTGCGAGACCGAAGGAATGATGGTCATGCCGTTAAAGGCAGGTTCGGTGGCAAGCGTGCGGCTTACCTGAATTAGCACCTGATGGTCGGTCGGCCGGTGAGTCTGTGCATGAACGGCCATGGGCACAAGAGCAGCACATAAAGCAAAAGCGCGAAGCGAGCGAAGCATAATCACACCTCAACTCTCTGATTCTAGACGAAGAGCATTGGTCGCGAAAAAGTTGGGGCCTGCTTGCGAGGGCTACTGCTTCGCCGTCTGAGGATGAGCCGGAATCACCTTCCAGATATCCGGATCTTCCTGCCCAAGCACCCATGAGCAGAATCCCCAAATCCCGTACTGCTTCGCCAGATCGTAGCGCGCGGCAAAGGTGCGCTGGTCGGTGTAGAAGACCCACTCACGCATCTGATCGCGATAAAACCAGAAGTCGGTTGCGTGATCCACGGGGTCCCATTCCTGGTGGCCATGATAGGTGTTCAACAGGAAAAGCGCATTCCGTCCCGAAATATAGTCAGCCGTTGGATGCGGGGAAGCGTGCTCCTTGCCGAAGCCGGGATCGCCGGTATACCAGTGATAGCCGTAGAGCGGAATCCCAAGAGATAGCTTGTCTTTGGGCACAACCTTCAAGGCATACTTCAGGTTTTCCAACGTCCACTGCCAGCCCGCTACGGGGCCCGGAACCGTCCAGCGGGTGTGCTGGTCATAAGTCATCAGGCAGATGAGGTCGGCCGACTGCGCCAACGCCTTCAGGTCATAAGCGCCGCGCCAGTTGGTGAACATCCAGCGCGAAAATGCCGTCTCTCCGGGATAGCCCGGAGCATTGGGCACGGTTGCGATCTCCAGTTGCAGGCCCGCGCGATGCATCACATCGGCGCTGGTCTTTACGAGGGCTGAGAGCGCGTCGCGATCCGTCCACAAAACATTCTCAAAGTCGATCTGGAAGCCGGCATAGCCATACGTCTTCGAGGCCTCCACCATTCCGGCATTCATGGCGGCCTGCGCCGTGGGCGAGTGCAGAAGGGTATGCAGCTCTTTCTGATTGGCCAGTCCCATCAGCGCAATGACAGGAATGTGCGCCGCCTTCGCGTCGCGCATCACTACTGGGTCCGGCTCGCCGGCGACCAGACCGGTCGCATCGACCGAATACCAGGCGGGCACGAGAATGTCGATCTGGCTCTTGTGCGCCTCAAAGCTCTCGACCGAAGCGCGGTCGCGCAGCATGTAGAAGAGAGAGCGCGTGCGGGCCTGGGCGGCGAGAGGGAACGTTACCAGAAGAACCAGAGCTGCGACAAACAAGCGTTTCATGGCACAATCCTTTCACAAAAACATCTAAAGACGGGATGAAGAGTAGCTATTGACCGCTCTGCAGTGCCTTATGAATCGCCTCTTCCGCCAAAGGAGCCATGATGGCGAATCCCTTCGCATTTGGGTGAACGCCGTCAAACGAGATGCCCGGCTTCATGGCGCCGTTGGGCAGCGCCAGCGCGTCGTAATAGTCGAGGTAGACGAATCCATTCTGCTTGCAGTACTGCCGCAGCCATTCGTTCACCTCATGAATGCGCTGCACCGGATCAATGCCAGGCCGCCATGGATAAGCCGCCGCTGGCGTGATGGAAGCAAAGATCACCTTGATGTGATTGGCTTCTGCAATTTCAGCCATGGAGCGGTAGTTGTTCTCAATCATGTTGTTGGTGGTGGGCCCAGTGTTGCCCGCAATGTCATTCGTGCCGGCAAGAATCAGCACGACGGCCGGATGCAGATTCACCACGTCCTGCTGAAAGCGGATGAGCATCTGTGGCGTTGTCTGCCCGCTGATGCCGCGATTCACATAAGGCTTGCCCGGAAAGAACTCGCCTGTGCCCTTCATGCGTCCCCAGATGTCAGTGATGGAATCGCCCATGAAGACCACACGTGATACGCCCGCCGCAGGAGGAGGCAGTTCCACGTCGGCCTTACGGTAGCGCGCCAGATCGGGCCAATCCTGCAGGGTCTTTTTCATCTTCGCGAACTCCTGCGGATTGCAAGGCGCAGCAGCCGTAGCCGTGGTGGCGGTGGTCGATTGCGGAGTGTTTGCGGCCAGCGTGGGCGCACAGCAGATGGAAGCCATCACAGAGAACAAGGCAAATTTCTTCAGCATGCGGGAAATCCTCCGATAGAAGCAGCCAGAGTGTGGCTGGAACTGAATGTGCCGGTCGCATCCTTTTTACAGAATCCGTGGCCGATCGTGCCACTCTGCCAACGATATGGCCGGCATCACGGCGTGCGGCGGTTTCTGTTGCCCCTTTCCGGCTTGTAGTGACATCCAACAGGGGAAGGTTTACAAAGGAAGGCGAATGGAGACTCAACACTCAGACGCATTAGTGTTCTTCGGCGCAACGGGAGATCTGGCTTACAAACAGATTTTTCCCGCATTGCAGAGGCTGGCCAAGCGCGACCGCTTGGTGGGCCCGGTCATCGGCGTAGCGAAAGCTGGCTGGAACCTCGATCAACTCAAGGCACGCGCCAAAGACAGCGTGGAAAAGCACGGCGGCATCGATCCTGAGGGGCTGGCCAAGCTGCTCGACCGCATGAAATATGTAGACGGCGACTACGCCGATCCTGGAACCTTTCGCCAGGTGCGGGCCGCGCTTGGGGACGCAAAGTCTCCGCTCCACTACCTCGCGATTCCTCCCAGCCTCTTCGCGGTCGTCATCCAGCACCTCAAGGAGTCGGGCTGCGCCGAGGGTGCGCGCGTCGTGATCGAAAAGCCCTTTGGCCATGACAGACAATCGGCCGCCGCGCTGAATGACAAGATTCATCAGTATTTCCCTGAAGAGAACATCTACCGCATCGATCACTACCTGGGCAAAAATGCGGTGCAGAATCTCATCTTCTTCCGCTTCGCCAACTCGATTCTTGAGCCGGTCTGGAACCGCCAGTACGTCGAGTCGGTGCAGATCACGATGGCCGAGCAGTTTGGCATCCAGGGCCGCGGCGCGTTCTACGACGGCGTGGGCGCCATCCGCGACGTGGTGCAGAACCACCTCATGCAGTTGCTGAGCAATATCGCCATGGAGGCGCCTCCGTGCCCCGACGTGGAAGCGCTGCGCGATGAGCGCGCCAAGGTACTCAAGAGCGTGCAGCCCATTCGCCCTGAGGATGTGGTGCTGGGCCAGTTCGAGGGTTATCACGATGAGCCGGGCGTCAAGCAGCAATCCAATGTGGAGACCTTTGCGGCGCTCCGAGTGCATGTCAATTCCTGGCGCTGGCGTGATGTGCCGTTCCTGATTCGGACCGGCAAAAACCTGCCCATCACCGCGACTGAAATCACCGCCAAACTGCGGCAGACGCCGCCTGTTTTCTCAGAGACGGTGACGCCGCAGAACTATGTGCGTTTTCGCCTCAGCCCCAAGCCTGAGATCGCCATCGGCGCTTCGATCAAAGAAGCAGGCGAGCGTCTGCGCGGCTGCATGACCGAGCTGAATGCCGAGCAGCAGTGCGGGGAACTCGACCTGCTGCCGTACGAGGAACTGCTCGATGACGCGGCTTGTGGCAATCCGGTGTGGTTTGCACGTGAAGATTATGTTGAGCGCTCGTGGGAACTGCTGGACGACGTTCTGCAACATCGGCCGCAGGTGCATGGCTACAAGCCGGGAACCTGGGGTCCTGTAGAGGCGAATCGGCTGGCTGAGGATGTTGGCGGCTGGTTGAACCCGCGCTAACCTCTTGTATTTGAGCCGCAAGGCCGGAGACCGGGTGCAGTTACGCACGCTGGCTCCGGCTTCTGTTTTTGTGCGTCTCGTGAGCTTTTCGCGGCGGTCAAAAATTTTGACACCGTGTTACGGCACGGTTATAAAAAGAGATTCCGGCGTTGCCCGGAAACTTCTGCGGAAGGCTGGTTCTACGCCCTTCTGCTCCGTTGTTATTCGTAAACGCTTTGGGATGTTCGGGAAGGCGGTGAAAATCCGCCACTGCCCCGCAACTGTAAGCGCGTTCGTGTGCTTTCTCGTCTGTTGAATACAGAGGGCACACAGAGGTCCGGGCGTAGGATGCCACTGGAGCAGATGCTCCGGGAAGGTGATTCCGCGATGCCGCCCGGCTTCGATTCCACAGGGAATGAGCGCCTAAGTCAGGAGACCGGTCCCATGCGCCTTTTTCACCGCGTTCCGAGGGGAACGGAGGACACTATGGCTCATGCTTTTTGCCGTGCGGCTCGCCGGCTGGCTGTCTATCTCTGCGCATCTTCTCTCGCCTTGCTGGCGCCCTGCGCCGCCCGCGCCGTCACCGTGCATGGCACGATTACTGATCCTGTGGGCGAGGTCATTCCCAACGCCATCGTCACGCTCATGCACAACGGCCACGTCGTCAAGGTGACCCGCTCGCATGCCGACGGCAGCTACGAGCTGCTCAGTGGGCTGAGCGGCCGCTTTTACGTGCTGGCGACAGGGAACTCGTTTCGCCAGATCACCACGCAGAGCTTTTATGCGGGCAAGCTCGATGACGTGGTGCAGAATGTCACGCTGGAGCCGGCCTGGGTGCGGCAGCAGGTGATCGTCACCGCTACCGGAAACCCCACGCCGCAGGCGCAGGTCTCAGCCCCTGTGAGTGCGCTTGGCTTTACCGATTTCAAAAACCGCGCCGGTATGGTGGATGCTCTGCGTCAGTTGCCGGGACTCAATGTGGTGCAGTCAGGCCAGCGCGGCGCCATCACCTCAGTCTTCATTCACGGCGGCAACTCCAACGCCAATCGTGTCATCCTCGACGGCGTGCCCATTGAAGACATCGGGGGCCAGTTTGACTATTCCATGCTCGCCACCACGGGCATCGATCATGTCGAGGCCTATCGCGGCCCTGACAGCGTGCTCTACGGCGCCGATGCCGCCGCCGGGGTCATTGCTTTCACGACGCCACAGGGCAGCACGCCCTTTCCCAGCCTGCTCTACGAGGGCGACGGCGGCAACTTCGGCACTTACCGCAACCAGGTGCAACTGGGCGGCATGCGCAACAATCTTGACTATTACGGGGCCTTCAGCGACCTGCAGACGCAGAACTCCATCCCGAACGATGAGTATCACCTCATCACCTCCGTCGCGAATCTTGGCTATGACCTCAGCGCCAACACCGGCCTGCGCGTCATCGTCCACCAAATCAACCGCGCGACCGATCTGCCCGGCACGTATGCCTTCTTTGGCCTCTCGAACGACGGCAAAGAGTCCGATCAGGATACTTTTCTCTCGAGCACGCTGACCCACTCCTTCAACGGCGCCTGGACCGGCCTGGTGCGCTATGGTCTTGTGCGCAAGCGCGAGCAGTCTGAGGTCTTTTACCCGGCAGGCAATCTGACGCCCGACTACGAAGGCGGGAACTACTACGGCAATGTCGTCACGATTCGCGGCGCGAACGGCTACTCTGTCACCGGACAGGCCATCATGAACTACTCGCCTGCCAATTACGGCGTCTATCCCAATGTGATTGACAACGCCAATCTGCGCGACGATCTCTACGCGCAGACCAACTACACCCTCAGCCCGGCACTGGTGCTCACCGGCAGCTTTCGCTTTGAAGATGAGCGTGGCTCTGAGTATTCGCAGGCCTACTTCCTCAACGACCAGCTCGAGCGCGCCAACTACGACTACAACGGCCAGTTGAACGGCCAGTTGAACAACCGCCTCTTCTACACGGCCAGCGGCACAATTGAGAAAAACGATCTCTACGGAACCGTCGGCGCGCCGCGCGTGGGCGCGTCCTATTACCTCATCAAGCCGGGCAAGGGCATCTTTGACGGAACCCGCGTGACCTTCAATTATGCCAAGGGCTATCAGGAGCCGACGCTGCTGCAGCAACTCGGTTCGCTCTATGACTTCCTGAACAAGAATGGTGGGCAGCAGACCGTAGCCGCCGATCACATCAGCCCCATTGGCGCGGAGCTGGCACGTACCTATGACGGCGGTGTGGAGCAGAATCTCTTCAACCAGCACGTCCTGCTTCGTCTCGATTACTTCCATGATGAATTCGGCAATCAGGTCGAGTCTGTCGGAGCCGCACTGATTCCGCAGCTTCTACCCAACCTGAGCACCGCGCAGCAAAAGCTGCTCGAAGCTCAACTCAATGCAGACGGCGCATACTCGCTCTATGTGAATTCGCAGGCCTTCCGCTCGCAGGGCATCGATGCTGAGCTGCAATACGGCGTTAACGCCAACATCTTCGTGCGCACCGGCTACACCTACACCGATGCGGTCGTACAGAAGTCCTTCACCTCAGATGCGCTCTCGCCGAGCTTCAATGCCAACTTCCCCAACATTCCCATCGGCGCCTACAATCCCTTGGTCGGCGCGCGACCCTTCCGCAGGCCGCCGCACACCGGCTTCACCTCGGTGACCTACACCGGCAACAAGTGGACCGGCGTTTTGACCGGCGCTTACGCCAGCCGCAGCGATGACTCGACGTTTCTTGGCGACTACGCCGGCGCGCCGGACGGCAGTAACCTGCTGCTGCCCAATCGCAACCTCGATCACGGTTATGCCAAGCTTGATCTGGCATTGACCTATCAGGTGGGCCGCCGCACGCAGTTCTATACGCAGCTCAACAATCTCACCAGCGACCAGCACATCGCACCCATCGGATACACCTCGCTGCCCTTTAATTTCCGCACCGGCCTGCGCATCGCGCTCGGCCATGAGCCGAATCAGTAGCTGAGCAGCCCGCTCGCAGAAAGCCACAGCCCCGGACACGGTTCCGTCCGGGGCTGTTCTGTTTGTGACGCGGCACGGGAGTAATTTCCGCCATTCGCTGCTGAAATTTATACTGGGTAGTATGGCCGATCAGCTTTATCTGAGTCTCTGGTACGCAAATTTTCGATTCCCACAGCTTCCTGGGGCACTCGACCGAGTGCTGCAGCAGTTTGCTGCTCTCGGCGGTACTGACAAAGTGAAGGCTGCGACCGTCTATCCTCTCAGCTGGAATGAGTCACCCATCTATCAGTGGGTGCATAGCGACAAAGACCCTGAGGAGAACGCGGAACCCGCTCAAGCCATCGCTCGCGCCATGGAAGCTCTGCATGAGGACTATGCCTACGAGTTTGAGGTGGAGTGGGAGCTTTGGACGCCCAGCGAAGAGGGCGGGGAAGAGCCGGGTTGGAAGCTCGAACCGCGCGTGGTGCGCGTCACAGGCTTCGGCCCGCAATTTGATGAAGGATCCTTTGATCAGAACGGACAGATTCGCATTGACCTCGGCACCGACACGCCATTTCTTCAGGAAGAGGTCGCCCTGAGCGCTGAGAGCGCCGCTTACGTCAAAAAAAATGTGCAGAAGCTTGTGGATCTGACGACCCTGATGCAGAAGAATGCAGGCGCCGCGACACGGCTGTTGTGGTCAGAGAGTGGCGAAAATCTGGCGCAGAAACTCATTGCGCGCCTGCAGCAGTTGAATTGAAGCGAGCCGCGCTGCCTGTCGGGCAGCAAAGTTTCTGCCCGGCGGCGCATACTGAAGAGGCCGCGAAAGTAGCGAAGTCTCAGCCTGAAGTTCTGGCATGGAGTCTCGGCATGGTGATGGCAAAGCGCAGGCATCTTCTCTCACACCAGAGAGCCCGATGTATCTCTCATGGCCTGCTTCTGTGCGTCGCGCTCAGCCTTCCGCTAACAGCTCCCGCTCAGCTCCTGCCTGCTTTTTCAGCCCCGCAAACCACCACCGGCACGGCCGCATCTGCAGTTGCTCTGCAAGAGCAGCCGGCTGAAGATAGCCACAATAATAACGATAAAAACCGGCCTCCCGCAGTGCAGCCCATCCCCAACCCGCAGCTCCCGCCTCAGGGCGTTCAGCCCCGCCCTGACGGAGTGATGCCGGGTGTCAGGCGAGGCAGCATTCAAGACGTCAACGCGGTTGGAGATCGCAAGATCGGCGGCCGCGGTCTCGGCAACTGGTACGGCGAGCGCGCCGAAATTGAGATGGGCCAGCAGTACGCCGCCGAGATCGACAAGAGCACTCACTTCATCAAAGATCCCGTCGTGGACGAGTACATCAATCGCATTGGCCAGAATCTGGTGAAGAACTCCGATGCCAAGGTGCCGTTCACCATCAAGGTCATTGACTCCAACCAGATCAATGCCTTCGCGCTGCCGGGCGGCTTCTTCTATGTCAACTCGGGCTTGATTCTCGCTGCGGACAACGAAGCCGAACTCGCTGCTGTCATGGCGCATGAGATTGCCCACGTCGCCGCGCACCATGCCGCACGTGAAATGACGCGCATGCACTACGCCCAGATTGGTAGCGTGCCGCTCATCTTCATGGGAGGGTGGGCTGGCTATGGCATTTACGAGGCGGCAAATCTAGCCATTCCGATTACCTTCCTGCAGTTCTCGCGGGAGTTCGAGGCGCAGGCGGACTATCTCGGTGTCCAATATCTCTATCGCACCGGCTACGATCCGACAGCCATGATTTCTTTCTTTGAAAAGATCGAGGCGCTGGAGAAGCAGAAGCCCGGCATCATTGCGCGCGCTTTCGACACCCATCCGCAAACGCCCGACCGTATTGAGGCCACCGAGCAGGAGATCGCCCATATTCTGCCGCCGCGCCGCGAGTATCTTGAAGACACTTCGGAGTTTGAGCAGGTCAAGGCACGGCTCGCTCGCATTGAAAACCGTCGCAAGCTGCACGCCCCGCCAAAGAGTCAGCGCCCCTCGCTGCGGCGCGCGAGCACCAATAATCCCGGCAGCGAAGAGCCTCCCACCTTGCACCGTCAGCAGATCGACGGTACCTCCAACTAGTCACGAAAGTGGAATAGTCATTTCCGCGAGGAGTGCTAATTTAGGGGTAGATTGCAAAAGCCGTCCTGCAGTGGATCGGGAGACGGCCAAGGGAACCAGATGCGTAGAATCCTGCTTTGGACCGTACTGATCGTGGCGACATTATTCCTCACCAAATACGCCAACGAGCTCTCACAGGACGTCACGCCCAAAGGGGCTACCTTTTCGCTCATGCGGCAGAAGGTCGTCAACTGTGGCAACGGCCAGATCACGCTGGTCGGTCCGAACGGCCCAACACATCTCGAAATCGACGACAGCTGGCCCCCGTGCTCGCAGTTCGCAGAAAATGCTGAGTACGACTTCTGGCTGGCGCGCGGCGGCCGCACTGTCTACATCAGTTCAGAGAAGACTCCGTGGTGGCGTCAGCAACTCTGATCTCTCTGCAGACGGTTCGGCGGGCAGTATAGTTCGGGCGGCGACAAAGTGCAGAGAGATCGAGATTTCCACTCCCCGAGCCTGCACAACAGACCGTCCTCTGCTATATTGAAAAAGTAGCAATTGGGGACGTAGTTCAGTTGGTTAGAATGCTGCCCTGTCACGGCAGAGGTCGCGGGTTCGAGCCCCGTCGTCCCCGCCATAAAGCCTCAGAAACTAAAGGCTTTATGGCAAGTGGAAAATAGGGATCCACCTTTGAGGGTGCTGGAGCGATCCGCACCTTTTCTCGTTTCCCCCCTTCGCGCCCGTCGCGGGTGCTGGGAGTTTCTTCTTACCGGCCTCAAGAACCGTCGTCATCAACCGATTGTTGGTCTCGCGCCTCGTCGCGGAGATGGCTCGTGTGCACACATCGAGCGTGATCCGTGAGTTCGTGTGATGAGGGGCTCCTGCGCTGTTTTAAGGTCAACGCCTGCCGCGCGTAGGTTCTCGCCGTCGACAGAGGTATGGCGCAGGTCTGACACCTGCGCTGTCGCTTCTCAAGCTTTAGCTCTAACATCAAATTGGAAAACATTATGAGCTATGCAATCGCAGGGTTCGGCAAAGTAGGCCAGGCGGGGGAGAAATTAAATGCGTACATCAGTTGAAAATCGGCGCCGTGCTGTAGCACTTGCTTTCGCCAGAGTCGGTAGCTTCATTCTGGGCATCCTGCCGCTCCTCGTGGTGTTCCAGACATGCTGGGCTTACGGCGCTACAAAGATCCCTATGACTTCGGCGCATTGGCATGCGGAGGGTGATGTTGCTTTCCTTGCGCATGAGGGATTTCCTCAGGGGATTCTTGATGTGAGGAGTGGCAGCGCGGTCCTGAAGGGGGTGGCTTTCCGGAACGGGACAATTAGCTTTGATACAGAAATTGACCCGAACGCAAGCGGAATTCCAGGCATTGAATTTCACCGACGGAACGCGGCTTCGGCCGAGAAACTCTATCTGCGTCCAGGGCCCAATTGTCCTCCTTCTGATGATTGTGTTCAGTACGCTCCGGTCACCGACGGTGTGATGCTTTGGGATTTTTACCCTGAATATCAGGCATCGGCGCCTGTGCGGGAGACGGGATGGAACCATATTAAGCTGGTCATTTCCGGGCGTAGCATGGACGTCTACATCAACAATGAGCTTTCACCTTCCCTGAAGGTGAGCGAATTGGAAGGCGACACACAAACAGGAAGCATTTCGTTTGAGGGGCAAGCTATGTACGCCAATCTGGTCATAACCCCGAATGCCGTCCGCCACCTTTCACCGCATCCGGCTCCCGATCCGTCCGCGAAGGCTCCGGGATTTATTCGAGATTGGCTAATCTCATCCCCTTCTACTCTGCCCGCGAACCATGAAGTCACACTGGCGGAGATGCCGTCTTCATCGGACTTGTGGGCGAGGATCAAGCCCGAACGCGGCGGCGCAATCAACGTGAGCCGCCGTTACGGTTCTCCCGTGCCGGTGCCGGGCGCGTCCATCGTTTGGCTCAAGACGACAATCGCGGCCAACCGCGATCAGGACGAACAGGCTTCCATCGGTTGGTTGCGGGCAGTATGGGTGTTTTCGAACGGAAAGCTTGTGTTTGCCGGCAAAAATTACTACTATCCGCCTGACGCGAGAAAGGTCCCGGATGGCCGGCTCTCTCTGGAGAACGGGGCGTTTGTGTTGCCGCTAAAAAAAGGCGCGAATCAAATTGATGTGGCTCTCACGAATGAGTTCCCCCAGGGGCGTAGCCACTATGGCTGGGGCTTGATACTAAAAGTGAATAGTTCGGGAGGAATCAGGGGTCACTCTGCTCGCTGATGCCTCAGATTCGTTCTGAGGCCATCCACTTGCGAATGGGAACGGGCGCCGAACGAAAGTCAGATCAGCAAGTGTCTTGAAGTGGCCGAGGCCGCGCACCTATATCCCTTTTTGACAGGGCATTGATTTGCGAGGCAGATGCACTGTTCTGTTCAATGAATGCGGCGTCCGGCTGGCCGGGCGTGGCATTGGTAAAGAGCACGCGACCGCGCAGTGAAGGATGTCCTGCCAGGTAGGCCGGCCCGACGCTCTTCTGGTCAAGCAGAAAGACCACCTTATCGCGCGCCTTTGCAAGGGTGGGCCAGTTTGTTCAAGGTCACAGCCTGCATGTACACCTCCAGCGTGATCCTGCTGTTGGCGTGCTGCATAAGCTCCTGGACGGTCTTCACATCTTCCCCGTTCGCCTTCAGCAAGGTGCCGAGGGTGTGTCGGAAGGTGTGCCAGTCGATGCGTTTGTGAATGCCGTTCGCTCGAGCAACCGGCCGATCAACTCCCGCCGTTAATAGGACACCATCACCTGAAAGATGATCCGGCGGGACAGCGCAGGCTCTCCGCCATCGTGCAGGTTACGATCAGACCGTTATAGTGCGAATCAGCTCCTTTGGCAGATAGTTCGGTCCCACCGAGCCCTCCATGTACCAAAGCGACTGCTGATACAGCTCTCGCATCAGTGGCAGCGGCGAGCCCAACGCAGGCGGTCGCTGCAACTCACCCAGCGGCACGTCGTAGCAGGCAAACTTTTGCGACGGCTGGTAGCGGAACAGATTCGGCGCATGCTTCGCCACCAGGTCCCAGGCCTCGGCCAGCGGCCGCAACTGATCAGGATCGGTCGTCAGCATCTGCGCCTGCGCCCGTAGATAACGGAACCGCCACAGGCTGATGTCGAGCGTCACATTGCAGATGGCGAATTCGCGCAGCCAGTCGAAGCGCGTCTCGATTTCCTGCCGCTGCGCCGCCGTCAGATGCGGCTTAGCCTGCTCCAGCGCGGCAAACATCTCGTCAATGTCGGCCAGCGCCTGCTTCTTCTCCGCCACAATGCGGTCGATATTCTCCTTCGTCGGTTCCAGATAGGGCGTGTACTCCGGTAGATAGTTGCGGTTGGTGTACCGTAGCAGCGTCTCGCGCCGCTCTATCGTTCCCGCAAAATCCGAATTTGTCGAAGAACCGAATCCCAGCGGCGAAAACGTCTTGTACACCGCGTCTTCCGAGAGTTGCATTGCCCGTGCCATGTGCGGCGCCGCGCCCGGCGAATAGATCTGCTGCGACCACCGCGCCCAGATGTCCGGCACACTGGCATTCACATCCCAGCTCAGCTCGCGCCACGCATAGGCCTTGCAGCTATTCAGAATATCGGCATACACGTCATAATTTGTCTGCATCGTGCCGCCCGCGCCAATCTCCGCGCCGCCATTGTGTCCTACCAGCGAGAGCGCCTTCTTCATCGTCCACTGCATATAGTTCACAACGGAGGCAGGGAAGTACTGCCTGCCAATCGTCTGCCCCACATCCTGATACTCCACAATCTCGGTATGCGGGCTGCACTTGCCCAGCATCGTGCTAAACGGTGGATTCGGCTCGCAGTCCGAGTGGTACACCTTGGTCTGCATCATGATCTCGCCGGGCGTCTCCTTCGCCACCCGCGACCACACCTCATAGTGCGACTCGCTGAACTGCCCATACCCGGGCGCATGCACATACTGGTCGCCAAACCAGTGCGGGCACCCAGAAGACCACGTGCGCAAATGCAGCTTCATTCCCATCGGCTTCAGCACCGCATAGTAGTGCGAAACCGACTCATACACTTCGTTCTTGAAGTGATTCAAGCCATCCTTCTGGCAGCGATCGTCCTGGCAATACATCCCATACTGATCCCAGAAGGTAGCCGCCATGCCGTCAGCCTGCGCCTGCCGCGCGCACTCCCGTACATACGCATCAAACGCCTTCCACGTCGCTGCATCCGAAGGGCACAGCGCCGCTTTCTCCCAGGAGTGCGGCGCTCGCACGCCCTTCGCCGTGGGATACACCTCCAGCAGAGCACGGTACAACGCCGGCGACCAGCGCTCAAAATTATTGCCATACGGCAACTCGGCAAATACGGTCAGATCGGCGTCGTGATACTCCTTCACAATCGCCGCATTCCGCTCCATTGCCGCGGCCACTCCACCCTCGAGCCGCTGCTGATCTTCCGGGCTCAGCCGTGCAAATACCTCCGGCATCTCGTCCTTCAAAGAGACACTGGCATGCAGCGGAGCAAAGAAAGTATTCGCGCCCAGCATCGCCGCCAGTTGCGCCCCGCTGTACTTCGGGTGCCATCCCGCACAGCGCAGCGCAAAGTCAGGATTCCGCACCCACACACCGGCCTCGCGCCCAAGCCAGCGATGAGGCTCGCCCGCCGCAAACAGCAGCGAACGCGGCCGCGCCCCGCATACGACCCGCGTGCTCCCCTTGCTTAGCACCGCGTAACCATCCCGCTCTATCGGTTCCGAGAGCGCCGCTGGAACTCCGCTCGTCTCCTTGAGCGCCAGTACAATCTCGCTGCCCCGCTCCGGCGCCGCACCCTCATACGTTCTGATCGCCGAGACCGGCAGCCCAAGAGACTCGGCCAGCATTCCCGCCGCCGTGCGTACGGCCGCGTGACTCTTTGCCGGAATCGCAATCGTCTGCTCGCCGGAACGCGTTTCCCCGAGGCTCTTCCATCCCTCCGGCAGCATGCTGGCAGCCGTCATCAGCGAAGCAGCTTTCAAAAATGTGCGCCGGTCCACCGGCAACCGCATCCCGTCCTGTTCCTGCATCTGGTGATTCCTCCGCAATCTGCTCCGTGCTTTTCCATCGGCGCATCTTTCCATTTGCGGCAGGCTCAACTCGGCCCACGCAGATGGAAACCGCTAATGGAATAATTTCACTGGAGAATACTAGCATCCATTCCGCCTGATGGTCTAACCACTCGCCTCCGTGCTACCTCTGTCCTTTCTCCCTCAAGTATCGCGGCTTCCTGTGCTTTCTTCCGTCCCCATCATGCCTTCCTCACCCCGGAAATCACGTCGCGGCTGCCTCGTCTCCCGCCGCTCTTTTGGGTTCTTTTCTCAGTAGGAAGAAAATACCTATTGACAATCGCATCTCCCGGCCTTTACTTCTTTGGCGCTGCAGGAATTGTGGCGTCCAGCCGCGGCTTTCCGCGCTCACTGCAGCCGCGAATGAAAGTTGCCAGCTTGCTCCACGCCCATTAGGAGGCTCTTATGATGAATTGTTTCCAAAGAAGAAAAAGGCTCGGGCCATGGACTCTGTGTCTGCTCATCGCCTTCTCGTTTACACTTCTGTACCCTAACGCTCTGGTCGCGCAGCTCGGTGGTGAGGGAGCCATCCAGGGACGGGTGGTCGATCAGACCGGGGCGGTCGTACCACTGGCCACCGTCACGGCCATCGATGAGGCCACCGGCGTCCAGCAGACCCGGCAGGCCACGCGCACTGGCGACTACGCCATCTCGCCGCTCCCTCCCGGCGAATACACCGTCAAGGTGGTCGCCAAAGGCTTCGCCATCCTGTTGCAGGAGCATGTCACCGTAGACGCCACCCGCGCCACCGGCCTCGATCTGCATCTCAAAGTGGGCACGCAGGCTCAGCAGATCACAGTCTCCGCTGCTCCGCCCGCGCTCGACACCACTGACGGCACCCTCGGCGAAACCATGGAGAACAAGCAATACGCCTCCTTGCCGCTCTCCATGAACGGACAGCAGCGAGACCCAACAGCATTCGTGTATCTCATGCCTGGCGTGCAAGGCGGCGGCCGCTCCGGAACCTTCAATGGAGAAGGCTCCAACAATGGCTATCTCGATGAGATGTATGTGGACGGCATTCCCCTTACCACCATCTCGCAGCAGGGCGACAACCGCACCGTGTCGCTGGCTGTCTCCGTCGATGCCGTCAACCAGTTTCAGGTGATCACTAGCAGTTCGCCGGTTGAGTTCCAGGGTCTTGGCGTGCAGAACTACGTCATCAAGTCCGGCACCAACAAATTCCACGGCTCCGTCGTCGACTACATTCGCAATACCGCCTTCGATTCCTGGAACTTCTTCGCCAAGGGAGCGACGGAGACCACCCCCACCGGCGCCAAGGTACTGGCTCCCAAGCCTGCCGAGCATCAGAATGAGTTTGATGTTTCCCTCGGCGGCCCCATCCGGCATAACAAGATGTTCTTCTTTGTCTCCTATGACAAGTTCCACTTCTCCAAGTTTGAGAATCCCGGCCTGCTCACGGTGCCCACTCTGGCCGAGCGACAGGGCGACTTCAGTGATTACCCGCAGCCCATCTATGACCCCACCACCCGCGCCGCCTGCACCGCCGCCAATGGTGGCGTGCCCTGCGCCTATCAGTTCCAGGGGATGAAGAATGGCGTTATGACGCCCAACGTCATTCCCGCAAATGAGATATCCAATATCTCCAAATACATGGAGCAGTTCCTGCCCGACCCCAGCAACAGCAATCTCTCGAGCAACTACTTTGCGCACGTCCCTACAGGCGACAACAACTGGGAGTTCACAGGCCGCCTCGACTACCAGGTCTCGCCGCGGCAGAAAATCTCCATCATCTCCAACGCTGGCGTGCGTGACTTCATCGGCTTGGATCTCGGCGCGGACGCCGTGCTTCCGCTGCCTTACTCCAACGGTATTTATGTCAAGGAGATCACGGCCACTGGCATCCTCGAAGATAGCTACGTCATCACGCCGCACATGGTCAATCAGCTCAAGTACGGCTATGTCCGCCAGTGGGGACCCGCTTCTAATCCGACGCTCGGGATCTCCAAATACGAGGCCGCTTCCGGAGTCGGCATCGGAAACCTGCCGGCCGGCCAGGCGTCGGATACCTTTCCCAATGTCTCCTTCGGCGGCGGCGTCGACGCGCCCAGCGAGTGGTACTCGCACGCTGGCTACACCCAGCATGTCAATACCTACACCCTCATGGACAACCTGCAGTGGCAACGCGGGAAAAATAACTTCACTTTTGGAGCGGACTTCCAGTGGCTCAATGAGAACGAGTCCAACTTTGACACGCAGAGCCAGCCGCTCAATCTGTCCGAGAGCAACGTCTCCACCTCCGGTTACTACGCCTCCGGCTCCAAGGCCGGGCAAATCGACAATGCGGATTCCGGCTCGCCCTTCGCCAGCTTCCTGATCGGCGCCGTCAACGCCACCGGCATCACCGTGCAGCCCTTCTCCACTCTCGGCGCGCGCTACAAGTCTTTCTCTCCCTACGCTGAGGATGACATCCGTCTCACGCCCAAACTCACCGTCAACCTCGGCCTCCGCTGGGACTTCTATCCTCCGTATCACGAAGTGCAGAACCGCTGGTCCTTCATGAACCCCAACCTCATCAACCCGGCCACCGACTCGCCCGGCATCATTGAGTTCGCAGGCAACGGACCTGATAGCTGCAATTGCAAAACGCCTGTCCACTATTACTACGGCAACGCAGCGCCTCGCCTCGGCTTCGCCTACGCGGTCAACAACAAAACGGTCGTTCGCGGCGGATTCGGCATCAACTACTCCCACGGTGGCGGCGTCGGCGGCCGTCTCGGCGCCAACAACGGCACCGGACAAGTTGGCTACGTAGCTTCCACGACCTTTGCCTCGACAGGGCAGGGCGGCATCCCCGCCTTCTATCTCAACTCCAATCTCGGCAACACCGCGATTCCGGCCTACACGCTCTCGCAGGACTTCAGCCCCACCGTTCAGTCCGGCAACTATCTCGATGCCAACGGAAACTCGCCCACACCGGGCGGCGTCTCCTATGCGGACCCCATCGTCGGAGGCCGGGCGCCATACTCTGAGAACTGGAACATCGGCGTCCAGCGTGCTATTACCAACTCCCTCACGCTCTCGATCAATTATTCGGCCAGTCAATCGCACTTCCTTACCAGCAGCCTCAAGGGGCGCGGCTATTACACCAATCAACTCGATCCCAAATACCTGGTCCTCGGCGGCCTGCTCAACGAGGTCGCACTGGCCAACGACCCCAAGACCGGCAAAACCTATCTGCAGGAGGCGCAAGCCATCCTCCCCGGCATTCATCTGCCTTATGCCAACTTTGGCGGACCCCACGCCACCATTGAATCCATGCTCCAGCCCTTCCCGCAGTACGGCGGCATCACGGATACCTGGGGCAACATCTCCAATGCCAACTACAACTCGCTGCAGCTCACGCTGTCACAGCGCGCCTGGCATGGCCTCACCTACACGCTCAACTACACCTGGAGCAAAGAGATCGATAACGCCGGCAACTTCCGCTCCGGCTATGCGATTCCTGCCAGCGCTATCGCCACCGGCGTCGCTTGGAAGCAGGATCGAATTGACCGTTCACTTGGCGCCGGAGAGCAGCCGCAGATCTTCCACTTCTTTGGCACTTACAATCTGCCCTTCGGTCAAGGAAAAATCGGCAACAGCAGCCGGGCCGTCCGCTGGCTTGCGGGGAACTGGGCTCTCTCCTGGATCGCCAGCTACGGCTCCGGCACGCCGCTTGAGATCACCTCAAGCAACTGCACCGCTGTGGGGCAAGCCACCTGCTATCCCGACTACAACCCCGCCTTCAGCGGCAGTGCTCGCATCAACGGCGGCTGGGGACACGGCATCACGCACTCCAACGCCGGCTCCATCTCTTTCATCAATGCCGCCGCATTCAACAAGGCCCCTGGCATCAACCACATTGGCGATGTCTCCAGAACCGCGCCCTACAACCTCTTCGGCCCCGGCGGATACGATATCGATGCCGGTGTCCGCCGCACCTTTCCCATTACCAATCATGTCAATTTCGTTTTTGATGCTGAAGCCTTCAATGTAACCAACACGGTGACATTTGGCGGCATCAATACCAACGTCTCCAGCAGCAATTTTGGAACCGTCAGCCGCCAGACCAACACCTCGCGCGACTGGCAATTCTCCGGCCGGCTGAACTTCTAGACGGGCCTGACCATTCATTTTCCTGTGCTCTCCAGCCTCGAGGTACAGGGACAACGGCGAAGAGTCCCGATGCAGAGCACAATTGTGGATCTGCATCGTGCTCTTCCACTTCCGGGGTGCCGCCAGCGCGCACGGCGGCGCTCCTTTTTTTCACACGCCCGGAGATACCATGCTTAGTCGCCCGTTCCTCTCACGAACCTCTCTCTACGCATCGATGGTGGCTGCACTCATTCTGGGACTCGCCGGTGTGTCAGTCGCCCGTGCGCAAGCCTCTCAGCCTTCCATTCCTACACTCTTCATCGTCGGCGACTCCACCGCACACATCACCGGCAACGAACAAAAGTATGGTGCAAAAAAGCGCGTCGGCTGGGGAACTCCCTTCGCAGCCTACTTCGATCCCTCAAAAATTCGCGTCGTCAATGCCGCTTCTGCCGGACGCAGCAGCCGCACCTTCATGCGCGAGGGCAAGTGGGCGCACGTCCTCCGGCAGGTCAAGCCCGGAGATTTCGTGCTCGTCCAGTTCGGCCACAATGATCCGGGTGGTGTCGGTACCGGCAAGGATCGCGGCTCTCTCCACGGCACAGGCAACGAGACGCAGACCGTCCGCCACCCCGATGGAAGCGTTGAAATCGTGCACACCTTCGGCTGGTATCTCCGCAAATATGTAACCGATACGCGCGCAAAAGGCGCTATCCCCATTATCCTCTCGGTCACGCCGCGCAATATCTGGACCAAAGGCAAGCCTGAAGAGGGTCTCGGCCACTATCGCCAGTGGGCGCATGAGGTCGCGGAGCAGCAGCACGTTCTCTTCGTCGATATCAGCCGCATCGTCTCGGAGGACTACGCAAAGCTGGGGCAGCAGAAGGTCGCAACTTTCTTCCCTCTCGACCACACCCACACCGACCGCCAGGGAGCCGGAGTGGTTGCGCGCTGCGTCGTCGCCGGACTCAAAGGCTTGCCGCACCATCCCTTCCAGCGCTATCTCAGTGCCAAAGGAAAATCCATTCCAGTCACAGCGCCCGGCTATCGCTGAGCACGCCCGCAACCAATACGCGCAAACAAAAATGCGCCGCGGAGTTCTCTCCGCGGCGCTCTTTCATGCCATGAGACACGTGCTTACTGCGGTACTACGGCCGTCAGTTGCCGCGCATAAGGCGTTAGCAGCGCAGCATCGATGGGCTGGCTCGCGTGTTCCAGCCGCGCCCACTGAACGGCAAAATTCCCCAGCGTTGAACTCTCGGCCGAGCAGCGCTGCACCGGTACCCGCGCTGCTTGAGAGGTCAGTGCGTTCAGAAACTCGTTTCGGCTGCCGCCGCCTACCACGCAGATGCAGTCCAAGGATTTGCCCGTCATCGTGTGCAGGCTGCGCAGCAGCGCGGCGTAGCGATCCGCCAGGCTGTGAAAGATCAGGTTGGCATACCGGGGCGCGGCGTCGCAGCCCGGTGGCAGCGGAGCGATTCCGCGGGCTCTTAGTTGCGCGTTGATGCGTTCCGGCATATGGCCGGGCAGCAGAAAGCTTTCATCATCCAGGTGCAGCGCATACCCGGGCTGGGGCAGCTTCTGCGCTTCCTCAATCATGCTCTCTACAGAGCAGGGCGTGGTTTCTTCCCATACATTCATGCATTGCCGCAGCAGCCACATGCCCGGAATCCCGCGATGAAACAGGATATCTCCCGTCGCCGCTCCAAGATTCGTGAATCCCAGGTGACAGGCATCCGGTGTCTTGTGTGAAGAGGGCAGCAGTGTGCCCACCAGTGACCATGTGCCGGAGCTGATGTAGGCCCACGTGTTGTCCTGCGTCGCGATGGCGGCAATCGCCGAGGCGGTGTCGTGGCACGCGGGCGCAATCAGTTGTGTCTGCGCAAACGCGGGCAGAGCGCGCAGATGATTCTTTACTGGTCCCAGCACCGTGCCCGGCGATACGATCTCAGGCGCGGCTGCTCGATCCAGTCCAAGCGCCGCAAATACTTCACTGGACCATTGCTCCGTCGTCGTATCCACCAGCGCCGTGTGCGAAGCGTTGGTGTACTCGCCCACCCGAGGCGCGCCCAGCCAGTGCAATATATATTCGGGCAGGTTCACCCACGGCATGCTCGAAGGAATGCCGCTCAGCTTGTCGGCATAGAGTTGATACACCGTGTTGATCGGTTGAATCTGCACCCCGGCAATCGAGTACAGCCGCTCGGCCCCGATGCGTGCATGCACCTCGGCCATCGCATCCTGCGTGCGCGCATCGCGATAGCAGTAAGGCTGCGCAAATGGCTGGCCCTGCGGATCGAGCCGCACATAATCCACCGCCCAGCCCGTCACGCCGATCGACGCGATGCCTTCCGAGGCGAGCTCCGCGCACTGCCGCAGTCCGTGGTCCAGTTCCCGGCAGATGCGGTCCAGATCCCACCGAACACTCTGGCCTTCCGTAATCGGGCCATTCGCAAAACGATGCACCATCCGGATCGCCGGTGAGTCTCCCTGCCATTGCAGCAGGGAGACCCGGCAGCTCTCCGCACCTAGATCGATGGCTACCAGTGCAGGTCGCGAACTCACCGCAGAAACGCCTCCGGCAGGCCGCCGTCTACCGGAATCAGGTGGCCGCTCGTGCAGCGCGTCTTCGGTCCGGCCAGGAACAGAATCGCTTGCGCGCAGTCCTCCGGCTCAATTGGCTGGTGCGTCAGCGTGCGCCGCGCATAGAACTTCGAGAGTTCCGTCCGCAGCTCCTCGTCCGTGCTCGCTGCGTCGAACGCGATCTTGTACTTCGTCAGCGAAGCAATCACGCGGTCGCGCGGAAACATTGTCGAGCCCTTCACCACCGTCGCCGGATTGATTCCATTCACGCGAACCTTCGGGCTCAGTGAAACCGCCAGTTCGCGCACCAGGTGGCTCAGTGCGGCCTTGCTCACGTCATAGGCTTCGCTGCCGCGCTTCGGCACCACGGCATTCGCTGAGCTGGTCAGCACTATGCTGCTCTCCAGTTGCTGCTCGGCAAAAATCTTCGCCGCTTCCTCGGCCAGCAGAAAGTTTGAGGTCACATTCAGCTCCAGCGTCGTGCCCCACATCGCATCGCTGATCACCCCATCAGGCGACGACGGAAAAATCGCCGCCGTGTTGATCAGGAGATCGAGCCCGCCGAACCGTGCAATCGTCTCTTCAATCGCTCCGCGAATCGCCCCGCGATTCCGGATGTCAATCGAAGAGATTGCCACCGCTTCACGCCCTGCAATGGCCCGCGCCTCCTTGGCCGTCGCTTCGGCTCCACCCATGTCGCGGTCCGCAATCACAAGGTGCGCGCCGCGTTCGGCCGCCAGCAGCGCCGTCGCCCGGCCTATCCCGCTCGCTCCGCCCACAATCAGCGCAATCTGACGGCTCAGTTCCTTCTCGGGCGGCTGGCGGCGGATCTTCGCTTCCTCCAGCGCCCAGTACTCAATCCGGAAAGCCTCCGAAACCGGCAGCGCCACATAATTGGCATGCACCTTGAAGGCTTCGCACGCCGCGGCCGGACCCGCCTGCGGAACCTCCGTCACGCTCCCCGTCCCGGCCAGCGCCGTCGCGCCTTCCATCACGTGAATCGCGTTCGTATAGAACTCGCCCGTGATGCGCGACTCCGCCTTGTTCTTGCCAAACGAAAACATCCCGATGCCCGGAATCAGCACCACCGTCGGGTTCGGATCGCGCATGGCCGGTGAATCCGCCAGCGCATGCTTCTGGTAGTACTCCGCGTACTCCTTGCGATAGGTATCCATCGCGGTTATAAGAGCCGCTTTCAGCTCCGCCACATCAGCCGCGCCGTCCACCGGCACAAACAGCGGGCGAATCTTCGTCCGGATAAAGTGGTCCGGGCAGCTCGTGCCCAGGTGCGCCAGTGCCGCGGCATCCTTGCTGTTTACAAACCGCTGCACTTCGGGCAGATCGGTGAAGCTGCCAATCAGCCGCTTCTTCTGCGAGACCAGTCCGCGTACATATGGCATCAGTTGCAGCGCCAGCGTCTGGCGATTCTCGCGGGGCTGGGTCGCCGCACCGCCAAACGCCGGCGACTTGCGCCGCTCTTCATGCGCCTGCACAAACTGGCCCAACTGGTCGATGATCGTGATCGTGTTCACGTACGACTCGCGCTGCGTCTGGCCCCATGTAAACAAGCCATGCCCGCCGAGCACAATGCCGTCGCAGTCCGGATTCTCCTCCACCGCGCGGCGCAGCATCATTGCCAGCTCAAAGCCAGGCCGCTGCCACGGCACCCACGCCAGCTTGTGCCCGAACTGCGTGTTGAACTCCTCCATCTTCGCCTTGCCGTTGGCTGCCGCGGCCAGTGCAATGCCCCAGTCCGGATGCAGGTGGTCCACATGCGGGAAGGGAAGAAATCCATGCAGCGGAGTGTCAATCGAGGCCGCCACCGGGTTCTTGCCAAATGTGCACAGCGGATAAAGATCCACAATCGCGTCTTCTTCCGCGACGCCTTTGTATTGCGACTCCAGTGCGCGCACGCGATCCAGATAAAGCGTGGCAAACCCCGCGCGCCGGATACTGCCCAGGTCGCCGCCGCTGCCTTTCACCCACAGTACTTCGGTCGGCGCGCCTGTCAGCGGATCGTTCTCCACAATCTTCGAGCTGGTGTTGCCGCCGCCAAAGTTGGTAATGCGCAGATCGGCGCCCAGCAGGTTCGAGCGATAGCGCAAAAGCTCCGGCGCATCGAGCCCGGCAGCAATGTTTTCATCCCAAAGATCTCTCAGAAAGCGCAGAGCTGTATCGGTTTTCATGGCAGTCATATCCGTCCCGTCCCTCATAATGGCACAGCGCAGACCAATAGGGCAATTATTCCTATAGAAACATTTGCCCGCACAAAAGCCCGCTGGCCATTGCAACGTATGGCCAGCGGGCTGATCTATCTATAACGTGTTCGGCGCGCCATCCACTTTCAATGTCTCCCGTGTCACCAGCTTGTGTTCCACATGGTTATAAGGAGCCACCGTCTGCCCGCGCAGAATCGACAATCCAAGCTGAATCAGCCGAGGCCCATAGCTCGCCGCCTCGTGCGATACCGATCCCAGCCACGGGCTGCCCGGCTTGCGAATCTCCTCCAGCGCCTCCGGAATGCAATCCTGCCCGGCCAGAAACACATGTTTCTCGCGCTTCAGCTCCCGCACCGCCTCCAGCGCTCCCAGCGCGCCCGTATCCGTCGCCGCCGCAATCAAAATGTGCTTGTCCTTCGGATGCCGATTCAGAAAGTCCGCAATCATCTTCCGGCTGCGCTCGCGCATACCGCGCGTGTCCATCCGCACATATGACTCCACCGGCAGCTCCGGCAGCTTGCCGCGAATCCCCTGAAACGCGCCTGTAATCCGGCTCTGCACCAGCGGACCGGCCTCTTCAATGTCCAGCCCCAGCACCCAGTCCACCTTCTGGCCCCAGTGCCGCATCGCCTGCTCCGCCAGCAGTTCCCCTGCTTCCACGCCCACGCGATAGTTGTCCACTCCAAAGTAGGTCGCATGCGGGTGGGGAATATCCAGCGCCACCAGAGGTATCCCCGCTGCCGCAATTTTGTCCGCAATAATCGGCGCCACCTGCTGATCAATCTGAAATTCGATCACCAGGTCCACCCGCTTCTGAATGAACTCCTCGGCCACTTTCACCGCCGTTGCGCCGTCATAGCGATTGTCCAGAATCGTCAGGTCCACGCCCGCCTGGTCGGCCGCTGCTTGCAGGCTCGCCGCCACCGCTTCTGAGAACGGCATCTCCGCGCTCTGCTTCGCAAACCCGAACCGCACCTTGCGCGGACGGCTCACCAGCCGGTAAAGCCCGCCCTGCGATTGCGCCAGGTAGCCCCGGTGTACAAACGTCTTCAGAATCCGGTAGACGGTCGTCTTGGAAATCCGCGTGCGCTGGTAGATCGCCTCCAGCGCCATCGGCTTGTCTTCCTGCTGCAGCAGCTCCAGTATGTCGAGTGCTTTCGAGAGAATTGGAATCAGATACAGGCGTTTCGTCGAGGACTTCGGCAAGTCGATGCTCCCTCATACGGCCTCGTGCCCGGCAAAGGCATAAGGCCATTTCGTATGGGGAACAGTATATGCCTATCGAAATCAGCCTGGTCGCGCTTTTCGCGCCTCCGTTCTTCAGGCGTAACTGCTCGTTGAGCCGGCATTCCGCTCCCCGCGCTCCTTGCGTATGCGCTCCAGGTAGTCGCTCGCGCGCAACGCCGCCAGCGGATCTTCCGGCAATCCCTTGTGCCGCCGCCACGCCCGTATCGCCGGACGCACGTCGTACCAGAAGGCCGACCGCAGGCATTCCTCCGCCTCCAGCAGCCGCGCCTCCGCCTGCAATCCGGCCAGCCGTTCGCGGTCGATCAGCACCGCCTTGGCAAATAGCTCCTGCGCCGTGCAAACCGTCTGCACCATCGCCTCGATCTTGCCTTTCATGTTGTGGCTCTGGTCAATCATGAACGCCGTCTGCTGCAGCCCTGAAGCATCCGAGAGCAGTTCATAAAAAATCCGGAACACTTGGTACGGATCAATCGAACCAATCGTCAGATCGTCGTCCGCATACCGCCGGTCGTTGAAGTGGAAGCCGCCCAGCGCCCGTTCCCGCAGCAGCCACGCCACAATCTGCTCAATATTCTGCGACTGGTAATGGTGCCCGGTATCCACCAGCACAAAGGCCTGTGGCCCTGCATGCCGCGCCAGCAGCAGCGCCATGCCCCAGTCGGCGATGTCGGTGTGGTAAAACGCCGGCTCGAAAGGCTTGTACTCTATCAGCATCCGCTGTCCTGGAGCCAGCTTCGCGTGCGTCGCCGCCATCGCTTCCATCAGCCAGTCGATGCGCTTTGGAATGCTCTGTGCCCCCGGATAATTCGAGCCATCCGAAACCCACAGCGAAAGATCGCGTGAGCGAAGCGCCTGCGCAATCTCCACCGAGTCCAGCAGGTGCTGCACTGCCATTTGCCGAATCTCCGCGCTCGGATTGCAGATCGAGCCGTACTTGTATTCCTGCCGTTGAAACAGGTTCGGATTGATAGAGCCCGCCCGGATGCCATGCTGCTGCTCCAGCGCCTGAATTGCCGGCACATCGCTCACGCCATGCGGCAAATCCCACAACACATGCAGCGCCAGCGTCGGGCTGCTCCCGGTCAGCGCATGCACCTCGGCCGCATCGGCAAACTTCTCCGCCGTCGAGGTGGCGGCCTCCGGCTGTACAAATTTTCCAAAGCGAGTGCCGGTGTTGGCAAATCCCCAGGATGGTAGCTCGATCGCAAAAGCATCGAGGGCCCTGCTTATTGTTTCTTCGGCTGTCTTCACGCGTGCACTCCTGGAGAAATAAACCCTCTATTGAAATACGGCGAAGACAAATAGTAATCTCCAGCAATCTCCGAGTCAAAGGGAGAGTGAAGAAAACCGTTTTCCCTTAAGTTTTCCTCTTTGTTAAGGCTCTCGCGGCAAAAGCCAGCGAGTTCTCGTCCAACGGCAAGCATTCTTTCTCCGGCGTCCCGCAGGCGGAAATAAAGAGAAATCATTGCGCCCCGTTGCCTCGGCGTGACGCCATCCCCGGAACGCCATCCCCGGAACATATCCAGCAGCAAGGGCGCGCGCTCTGTGCAACATGGAAATTATTTTCAATGCGAAATGTCTGCTTTGGGGAGTAAGATGGCTCTCGCCTTCCGCCGCGAATAGTTGCAAACCGGTGGAATTCGCCACTTCCACCCCTCGCCGCCAACATTGCGGAGAAAGTTTGCGCTCGCGCGGAGACCCGGCCTGCCCGCTCTCTACCGAACGAAAGGATGATGAATGTCTTCGATTCTCACTGGAATCGGATGGCACATGGTCGGTGCGGCTGCCGCTGCGTCCTTCTATGCGCCCATTGAAAAAGTGAAGAAGTGGTCCTGGGAAACCACCTGGGTTGTCGCCGGCATCTTCTCCTGGATTCTCCTGCCCCTGGCCGTGAGTCTGCTGCTGCTGCCGCATTTTCTCGCCTTCTACGCGGCCATCCCGGGCCACGTGCTCGCTCTCACCTTCCTCTTTGGCTGCATGTGGGGCATCGGCAACGTCAACTACGGGCTCACCATGCGCTACCTCGGCATGTCGCTCGGCATCGGCGTCGCCATTGGAGTCACCCTTGTCGTCGGCACCCTCATTCCGCCCATCGTCCACGGCCAGTTGCTCTACTTGCTCACCAGCCGCAGCGGTCGCTTCACCATCGCCGGCATCCTCCTCGCCCTCGTCGGTATCGCTGTCGTCTCCTGGGCCGGGCATCAGAAGGAGCAGCGCATGGGCATCCGCGCCGAGGAGTTCAATGTCCGAAAAGGGCTCATCCTCGCCGTGCTCTGCGGCATCTTTTCCTCCGGAATGTCCTTCGCCATTGACGCCGCGCACCCCATGGCCGTCGCCGCGCAGCACGCCGGCGTCAAGCCCCTCTATGCCGCACTGCCCAGCTACGTCGTCATCATGGGCGGCGGAGCCCTCATCAACTTCGCCTACTGTTTCTTCCGCCTCGCCTTTCGAAAAGACATCTCCCTCTCCCGCGATCTATCCGAGCCCCGCCGCGTTCTGCTCCTCAACGGCTCCATGGCGGCCTCCGGCGGAATCATGTGGTACCTCCAGTTCTTCTTCTATGCGTGGGGCGCGGCCAATATTCCGATGCATCTGTCCTTCGTCAACTGGATGCTCCACATGAGCCTCTATGTCCTCTTCGGAGGTCTGGTCGGCCTCGCCCTGGGCGAGTGGCGCGAGGCCCGCGGACGCCCCGTGCGCCTGCTCTGGCTGGGCATGATCCTCATCATCCTGGCCGCCAACCTCGTCGGCCTCGGCACCGCCTCCTGACAACTCTCCCATCCGGAGTATCCCGGGTCCATCCCTTCGGACCCGGGAGAAAGCCAGGCCGAGTCCTCCGTATCTTCCGGAACTGCGGACTGACAACCGGAAACCGACAACTGTTCTTTCCGCCGGGAATTCCACCCATTCCAGCTACCATGGAAATAGGATTCCTTTCCCGCCACAGAAAAAGTGAATCGAGAATCACATTTCTAGAAACACTCGCGCGCGCAGCTAAACCATCATGAATCAGCAGTATAGGGGAGGGATGGGAAAGCCATGCTCTAACCCTGGCCCGCTTCCGGAAAAAATAGCACTAAAAAGTGAATACTGATTCACATATCTGGCTGTCCCTCGTAAAGTACTGAATATAGATTATTTATGTCCGCACTCGGCTCCAAATCGGGTATAAATCGTCAAAAAATGAGAATCCGCATTCACATTTTATTGCTGGTGCCATGCAAGTCTTTCAAATTCAATGACTTATAGCGGGATGGGGTGCTTTGCCGTCAACATCTGCAGGTGCTGTCACGGCTGCCCATCATTGACGCATGAGCCGCCGGTGAGGCGAGGAGCATCGACAAAGCCATCGCGAGTGCGGTGCATTGTTTCATGCTCTTCTTTTTGCGTATTAAGGCTTCGGTGGCGTGGTGAAGCCGGTGTCGTTTATGAGCGTGACTGCCTGCGCATTCTTGAACTTCACCTGGCTGCCATCTTTCGTTTGCACGGTCACATGCGAAAGCGTCCAGTCACGCACAGCGGCAATCGATCCGGCGCTTTGTGCCTGAATCCGGATGTGGTCCAGCTTGAATCTCACCAGGGGAGCCGCGGGCATCGCGCTGACGTCGAATGCGCGCTTCGCGTTTGTCGCCTCGATGTTCCAGATGTGCACATTACGAAAGTGCGGCAAGCCCCGCGCGGGAGGAACGGGCTTCGCCAGCACACGATAGTAGCGCGGGACATGCTTCAATCCATGAGGAATCTTCGCATAGCTGTAGCTGGGGTTCCAGTTCATGGTGATGTGAATGGGAATCGCGACTCCATCCAGTTGAAAGTCATGAATGCGGATGTTATCGGCCCATCCGCCACGGGTATGCGCCGATTTGAAGAGCACTCCCGAGGGCACGTGCTCGAGGGCATGAATGTTGTATACGTCCACGTTGCGAAACCCGCCGGAGGTCTCGCTGCCAATCGTGAAGGCCGCGGCTCCGTAGCGCACCGTGCAGTTACGGATCACGATATCGACGTCCGGCTTGTTGACGCGCAGCCCGTCGGAGTCGCGTCCGGCCTTGAGGCACAGCGCGTCGTCATTGACTGAGATGTCGGCGTGCTCCACCAGCACATGCCGCGAGGAATCGATGTCCACCCCGTCGGTGCTGGGCCCCCGCCCGCCAATGTTGTT
This sequence comes from Acidobacterium capsulatum ATCC 51196, assembly GCF_000022565.1. Classification (NCBI taxonomy): domain Bacteria; kingdom Pseudomonadati; phylum Acidobacteriota; class Terriglobia; order Terriglobales; family Acidobacteriaceae; genus Acidobacterium; species Acidobacterium capsulatum. Next base: position 630,266 of record NC_012483.1, on the reverse strand, counting down.
GCGGATGGTGATGCCATCCACATGTACATAGGCCGAATAGCAGATGTGCACGGTCCAGAACGGCGAGCGGAGCAGGTGCAGGCCGGCGAGCGAAACATGCTGTGACTGGTAAAACTCAATCAGGCGTGGCCGACGGTCGTCATAGTCCGCCGCCCAGCGCAGCCCGCGCAGATCGTACTGTTTGCGAAGAGCCCAGTAACCGTCCCACCAGTATTTGCCGTTGCCATCGACCGTGCCGCTGCCCGTGATGTGTACATCGTGCTGCCGGTACACGTTGATCACCGCCGCGGGCCAGTGCATGTCGATGCCGGCCACGCGGGTTTTAATCAGGGGATAATTTGCAAGACCATGTACAGCGCGGAGCGTGACTCCCGCACCAATGCGAAGCGTCGTGCCGGATTTCACAAAGAGCGCGCCGGTGCGATAGGTGCCAGGCGCAAATGTCACCGTGGCAGGTCCTTTTTTCGCCGCCGCGTCGAGTGCCGCCTGAATGGCGCGCGTGTCGAGCGTGATGCCGTCGCCCTTGGCGCCATAGGCATTGGCGCGAATCGCGAGCATCTTTGCGTGAGCGGCCATGGGCTGGATGCCCACGAGCGCGGCGGCACAGAGCAGGGCCGCGCAGCTCCACTTCTTCATCGCGATTCTCCTTCGAGCAGTTCCACCTTGCCGAGCAGGCCAGAGGGCAGCGGCTGCAGATGCTTCATGTCCTGTGGCTCAAAACGCCGTCCGTAACGCGCCCACAAGAGACGGTAGTCCGGCAGCGATTTTCCGGCCATCTCATTGATTGCGGTATTGGCGACGCGCACTTCGATCTGGTTTGCGCCGGGCTTGAGCAGTCCACCCACCGCCAATACATAAGGTGGGTGCCATACTGTGCCGGCGAGCCTGCCGTTCACATAGACCACGGCGGCCACGTGCACAGGCGGGTTGAGCCAGGCGCGCGTGCCCATCTGCCGGTGAAACGCAGAGGGCGATACCGGCGTGCCTTGGCCAAAGCTCAGCAGCAGTGGGGCATGATCCAGGTCATTCTGCGCAACTTCGAGGGTGCGGCGATAGACGGCAACGCCGGAGTAGTAGAGCGTCTTTTCGTTTTTCGTCCACGAGGCTAGCGTCGCCATCGGCTCCTGCAGATGCAGGGCAGGGAAGCTCACGTTCCAGTCAGAGCTGAGATCGGCAATTGCCTTGGTAGAAGACGGATTGAAGGAATCGTGTCCAGCCGCGACGGGCAGGCGAACGTTCTTTGCGTGCAGCACTAGAATCGTCGAACCATACGGGGCCAGATGCAGTGGCCATCCGCCATTCCGGCTCTGCGCGGCGTATGCTTTTCCGCTCATCGGATCGAGCCATGTGCCGCTTGTGTAGCGCGAGCGCAGATGCGCCACTGTGTGAATAGAAACATTGCTGGTGTTCGCGAGGAAATAGATGTCCGCATCGTCCAGTTTGCGGCGCACGAACCCGACCGCGGGCTTCGCGGCAGAGAGCGTCATGGCCGGCGTCAACATCTGGTGCAGCGCATCGCCAAGGCCGCTGACGGCCTGCACGACGCGCACTCGAGCGCCGGGATGGCCGAAGAAGGCATGCGACTCGCGGTTGACCTCCGCGGAGATTTGCTCGTAGTGCAGAAAGCCCGGAGCATGAGCCGGAATGCGCCCGAGCGCAATCACCTTGCCGCCCGACTTTTCATACTGCTGAATCGCGGTGAGGGCTGCCGGAGAGATGCGATCCACATTCGGCAGAATCAGCAGCGAGTAGTGAATGCCGCGCGCCTGAATGGCGGCCGCATCGATGTAGTCAAAGTCGTAACCGGAATTCTCTATGGCCTGTGTCAGTTGCGGCGTGATCCAGCGTGGCAGCAACCCGGTCAGCGCCACCTGCCCCGGAGTGAATGCAGCCCAGGCATCGTCTTCGGGCAGGAAGATGGCCACGCGGTTGGCTGGCGCGCCCTGTCGCATGATCCAACTGACTCGCTGCAAATACTGCGTCACCTCGGGCATCACAATCCACCAGGGATTGTGCGCATCGAAGACCGCTGCTGCATAGAAGCGCCATCCGGGCTCGCCTGCCGAGGGCGGCGAATATGGCCATCCGTGGCAATAAATCTGATTTACGCCCTGCAGAAAGAAACGGTCCGCTTCTGCTTTTACATCGAGCGGCGTGGCGCGAAAGGCTGGCGAGTGCAGCCAGGTGAAGGTCTCAGAGGAAATTATGGGCCGGCCGTACAGGTGGCCCGCCGAAGTTGCCCATCGTGTGTAGGCAAACTGCCGCCACTGCGGTCCTTCGCCCTCGGGCAGATCGACCAGGTTGTTACTGGAGAGCGAGACCGCGGGCGGCCCGTAAACCTGCGCGCGCAAGTGCGTGTGATGGGCGCGCGCCCAGGCGTTGACTTGCGTGAGGTAGTTCTCGTCGATCAGCGCGGTCAAGGTTACGCCCCAATCGTGGCGGACGGCCAGGGCCTGCGCGTCCGGATGCTTCATAAAGAGATCGGGTAGGTAAGGCAACAGGCTGTAACCGTTTTTCTTACGAAACTCTTCAAGGAAATCGGGAGTCCAGTCCGCGCCAAAGACCTCCAGCGAATCGCTGAACACGGAGTCGGGTGGCTCGCTTCCAAACGCGGCTACGAGTTTGTCGCCCACATTTTTGAGGTGATCGGCGACGGCGTGATGGGAAAAATGATCGAGGACAAAGCCATTGGCATCGACCGCCGCGCGCTTGACCTGCTGACCTGTGCGGCTCATGAGGTACCAGTCCACGATGTGCGTGCCGGTGGGAATAGCCATGCGCAACGTCACGGGCGCGGGCAGCGGAAGCATCTTCTGCTGGCTACCGGCTGAGCCATCCTGGGCGAAAACTGCGAGCAGCTTTTGTCCATTTCCGATGGAAGGCAGGGCGACCGAGTGAGCGCCCGGCGCGACTGTGCTTTCCTTCTGCACAATCTTTGCCGCCGCTTCGGTCACGGCAGTCATGGGCCCGCCATACGGCCATCCGCTGGCGAGCGCGGTGCCGGCGCGCAGTCCGAGCGCATGGGCCTGGCGGTTGGCATAGCTGACGTCGCTCAGCATGGCCGGAGAGAGGAACGGAAGATTCCTGAAGCCGGTTTGCGGATCGTCGAGCGCCAGCGGGTACACGTAATGAATGACGAATCCGCCGAATCCGCCGGCTTTTATCTGCTGCATTTCGCGCAGAATCTCCGGTTTGGTGACGGACGGTCCAAACCACCACCAGCGCAGCATCGGTTTGGCATTGTCCGGTGGGTTCTGAAAAGTTTTCTCCAGTTGTTGGAGGTTGGTTTGCGCCGTTGCCGCCGTGGCAAGGCCGCCCACCAGCATGACCGTTGCAACCATGGAACAGAAGTGCCGTCTCAATGCTTCGTCTCCTTGGCGCGGCTCACGCCTGGTTGTGCCGCGCGTCCCTTCCCTCGTCCATGCATTTCTGCCGGGGCAGAGGATAGTTCCGTTGCGTTGCAAACTTTGCGCGCGGGGCCATTCAGAATCGGTTGGGTGAGCCCCGCCAGCCGGGGCAGATTGGTTCTTTGGAAGAGATCGAGCACCATGATTTCATTCTTGCCTCGGTGCAGCCAGGGGCCCGGCACATACAGCGTGTCCTGCGGGCCAACATTCCAGTAGCGGCCGATGGGGTGCCCGTCGATCCACACCGCGCCTTTGCCGAGGCCGCGAATGTCGAGAAAAGTATCGGGGATCTGCTTAGACTTCGTTTCTACGCGAAACGTGCCGCGATAGAACGCCGGGCCGCTCATCGCCTGCGCGGGCGTGCTCTTTTCGTTGAAGTGCGTCTCTTGCGGCATGCCCAGTGGATCGGCAATGGTATCGGGCTTCATCGGCAGCCGGTATGTTTTCCATCCATGCAGTGCCCTGCCCGCGAGCATCACGGGGCCCATCAGGCCTTTATTCGCATGGAGCATCATGCGCGTCGAGTTGATGCGTCCGGAGTTCTCGACCAGGATGTCGAGGCGAGTCTTGGCGGAGTTGCTGTGCAGCATCAACGTCGAATCATTGCAGGTCCGGTTGAGCGTGCCTTGCAGCTTACCGTTCAGATAGACCAGCGCGTAATCGTTCATTCCGTTCAGTACGAGGTCGCCATCGACGGCGTGGTGCAGGGTCTTGCGGTAGAGGATGAATCCGTAGGATTGCCCCAGCCACTCCATGGGCTCGGGATTTTTCGTAACGACGGGCTTGGGCAACCCCCGCCACAAAGAGGACGCCTCATGGAGCGCAAAAGGCGCAATGGCCATCACCGGAGGCGCCGCCGGAACCGGCGGCAGTGCATGGCCCAGGTAAGCGGCAATGATTTTTCGATAGGCGTAGTACGCCGGGGTGGGATGTCCGGCTTCATCGAGTGGCGCACCGTAATCGTAGCTTGTCACGTCCGGCAGGAACTGATGTTTGGTCCAACTCGAACCGCTCATCATGCCGAAGCTCGTTCCACCATGAAACATATACAGGTTGACGCCCGCGCCGTGGCGCAGAATGTAGTTGAAGTCCTTCACCTGCAGTGACAGGGGTTTGCTCTGGTGCGGTTCGCCCCAGTGATCGAACCATCCGGTCCAGTACTCTGAGGACAACAGCGGCTGGCCGGCGCGCAGTTGTGCGAGCGAGTCCAGCGCCTGCGCCGCGTGGCCGGGGGCAAAGTTGACCGCCGAGTACACCCCGGGAATCGACCCTCGCACCAGCGCGCGTGATGGATTGGCGGTGTAGAGGAGCGATTGTGTGAAGCCGGCCTTCAGGAAGATTTTTTTCAGGTGCTCCAGATAGGCTGCATCGCCGCCGAAGTCGCCGTATTCATTCTCGATCTGCACGCCAATGATGGGCCCGCCATAGCCAACCTGCAGCGGAGCCACTTCACGTCCCAGCCGGAGGATCCACTGTTCCGCAGGCTTCATGAATTCCGGATCGTTCGAGCGCAGCGCGGTTTGCATCTTCGGGTTCTTCATGAGCCAGGCGGGAAATCCGCCGAATTCCCATTCCGCGCAGGAGTATGGCCCGGCGCGCAGCAGCACCTTCAGGCCCGTCTGCTGTGCATCGCGGATGAACTGCGCCAGGTCTGCGTTGCCGCTGAAGTCGAATTTGCCTGGCTCCGGTTCATGAAGGTTCCAGAAGACGTAGGTGGCGATGGTGTTCAAGCCCATCGCCTTGGCCATCTGAAGGCGAGCCTTCCAGTAGGCCCGCGGAATCCGCTCGTAGTGCATCTCGCCCGAGATGATTTGAAATGGCTGGCCGTCCAGCACGAATTTGCCGTTTTCTACACGAAAACTACCTCGCTGATCAGAGAGGGCAGAGCTATTACCCCTCCGGGCCGCGGCCATCACGCTCACCGGCAGCAGAAACAACGCGAGCATGCAGCAAAGAATGTAGAAGCGGAACGCTCTCATGGTCTAAAGAATCTCCCATCGCCTTTCAGGACCGCCTAAGTCCCGCCTGCCGTTATATCCTTTGGGAAATAAAATGTCTATTGACATTAAAGAATTCTCCCACGTAAGGTTGGGGCCGTACTTTACACTGGCGTGCGAACTACAACCAGAGCGGAGAAAAATCATTCCATACACACGTTCATCCCGCCCCTCGTTTGTCCAGTTACAGTACCGGTCCCGGTGGATTGCCTCCCTTGCTCTTACGCTGGTCGCAGCTTCCGGTGCCGCGTTTGCCCAGCAGAATATTTCGGCCAGGGCACAGGTTGGAATTCGCAATGACATCGCCCGCCATTTCGGCACCGCTCCCGCCGATGCGGGCCCCAAAGCACATCTGTCCGCAGCGGTGCGGCCTCGCGCCATCCGGCATGCCATGTATAAGGTGGCCGACTGGGAGTTGAAACAGGCGCAGCCCTATTTCGGACGAAACTGGACCTGGGCCGTCCTCTATACGGGATACATGGCAGCGGCCGGTTCATTGCATGACGCACGCTACCGCGAAGCCATGGAGCAGATAGGGGAAAAGTTCCATTGGCAGTTACGATCTGCCGTCCCCAACGCCGATGACCAGAGCATTGCGCAAACCTATCTGGAGCTTTACCAGCGGGATCGCAACCCTGCTCAGATCGCCGCGACACAGCAGGCCCTGCAACGCCTGATGCGGGGGGAGAATGCCCATATTCCGGAGAATCAGGTGCAGATTCCATGGTGGTGGTGCGATTCGCTGTTCATGGCGCCGCCGGTGTGGTCGCGCATGTACGAGGCCACGCACCAGACGGAGTATCTCCATTACATCGATGAGCACTGGTGGCAGACCTCATCGAAGCTCTACAGTGCACAGTGGCATCTGTATTACCGGGACATCACTTATCTGCACACCAAAGGCCCCAACGGAAAACCAGTTTTCTGGTCGCGCGGCGAGGGTTGGGTGATGGCCGGGCTGGCGCGCATGCTCGAGTATCTGCCGGAGTCCGATCCTCACCGGGCTGCGTACGAGGCGCAGCTTCGGCAGATGGCCGCCGAGGTTGTCCGGTTACAGGATCCCGTGAGTGGGCTGTGGCACTCGAACCTACTCGACGCGAAAGATTATCCCTTGCCGGAGACCTCCGGCTCCGCGCTCATGACGTTTGCTCTTGCCTGGGGCGTGGATCACGGCATCCTGGATCGCTCGACTTATCTGCCGGCCGTTCATCGAGCCTGGAGTGGTCTTGTCCATCAAATTTATGCGAGCGGACGCCTCGGCTGCATTCAGCAGACAGGTGCGGCGCCGGCTCATTATCTGCCCTCGTCCAGTTACAACTACGGCGTGGGCGCGTTTCTGCTTGCTGGATCGGAAGTGCTCCAGCTTACCCGACACGAGGGGTAGTCTTTGAATATTTCCAGCCGCTTCGTAGCGCAGATGTTGCTTTTTTCCGGAACCTTGATGGGGGTCTCCATGGCCTGGGCCGCTCCTGGCCAGTCGTACCGGCTCAGCTGCTCGCCACATCCCGGGCATGGGTTCCAGACTCTTGCGGGCACGGGTTATGCAGCGGCTGGGTACGGATTCGATCTGGGGCCATCACCGGATATTTCCGTAGCGGGATGCACGGCCGGCCAGCCGTTTTATCTCTCTGTCAAAGAGCCTGAGGGGAACTTTCTGGTGACGGTGACACTGGGCAACGCGAAGGCTGCTGCCGTGACCGCGGTGAAGGCCGAAGCGCGGCGTCTGATGGTCTTTCCCCTCGCCACGCAGCCCGGTCAGTTCGTTACGCGCCGCTTTGTGGTTCATACGCGTACGCCCTTCATCACGCCCACAGAGCAGGTACACCGCAAGCCGCGTGAGATGGGCGATCTGGATTGGGACCACAAGCTCACCCTGGAATTCACGGGTGAGCATGCGAGCTTCCGCCGCGTCACGGTGACGCCCATCGATGTCCCCACCATTTATTTAGCGGGCGACTCCACGGTGGTCGATCAACAGAAAGCACCTTGGGCGGCTTGGGGGCAGATGCTTCCGGCGTTCTTCAATGACAAGGTGTCTGTCGCCAATGAGGCGGAGTCTGGCGAGACGATTCGCAGCTTTGTCAGTGAAAAGCGGCTGGACAAGGTGATGAGCACCATGCGTGCGGGCGATTATCTTTTCATCCAGTTTGCGCACAACGACCAGAAGCCTGGTCGCGGCTTTGTGCCCATACCGCAATACAAGCAATTGCTGCGGCACTATATTGCGCTGGCGCGCAGCAAGGGCGCGCATCCTGTTCTGGTTACTTCGATGAATCGCCTCGCCTTCAATCCCAAAGGGCAGATTGTTCAGACACTGGGGGATTATCCCCATGCCATGCGCCAGGTGGCCCGGCAGCAGCATGTGCCGTTGATCGATCTGAACGCGATGAGCAAAACGCTCTTTGAAGCCATGGGGCCACAGGAAACGCTCAAGGCGTTCGTGCATTTCCCGGCCAATACTTTTCCTGACCAGCCGAAGCCGCTGGCCGACAACACGCACTTTACCAGTTATGGAGCGCTGGAGTTGGCCAAGTGCGTGGTGCAGGGGATTCGCGAAGATCACCTGCCCATTGCCAAGGACATCCGGCACGGTGTCCCGCTATTCCGGCCCGCGCATCCCGATCCGTTTTCGGTGTGGACGCTGCCGCCCGATCCATTTGTTTCCGGACAAACTCCTTACGAGCGCTGATTGGTTGCAGCAGGCAAAAGCGCAGGAGAGATGGATATCTCCTGTGCTCTTTGATTTATGGACGCAGGGCTTAGTGCTGGATGCGGGCCAGAAATTTGGCAGGCGCAAGGAGCGCAATGGTCGTTTAATACTGCGGAACGGCGTGATCTTCTGCAGCCGGGCATGAAAGCGGCCCGCCTCGTTTCCTGCTCCGGTGCCGGCAAGAGGTGTAGCCGCAGCTCGTGGCCCAGGTTTCATTTGCAAGCTGGACGGCCGATGGTCTCGTTCGCCAGGCTGCCTTCACGGTTTGCGTGAAGACAAGCCGGCAAAGACTGTGCGGCGCGCGAATCCGCATTCTTCTCCGGAAGGCAGCAGAAAAGATAGCGTTATCAGTGATATGGGCGTCAGATCCGTTCGCAAATCATGGGCTCGAAGGCAGGAGCATATCCATCTTGTGATCATCCTTTCGCAACGCGCGAAGCTCGAGAATGCAGAGACAACCGTTTAATCAGAGGGTCTAGAGGGAGATTCGCTCGAAGGAGGAGAATCGGCTTATCGGGAGCGGCGGCTTTTTTCTTTTGTAAAAAAATGTTGACGGCAGGTGCGATGTGACTGCATAGTGTTGTGGCAAATGGGAACGCTCCCATACTGCAATGATAACGCTATCATTTGTAGCCAGAGAGCGAGCACCATTGCAAAAACGCAACACTTTGGAGCCCAAGATGCAAAGATCCCTCCTCCGGTTCGCCGGAGTCTTTCTTCTGGCGTTCCTTCTGTTCGCGGCTGCCAGCCATGCGCAGGAGTTTCGCTCCACACTCACCGGGCAGGTCACCGATTCGTCCGGTGCCGTCATCAAAAACGCCAGCGTAACGGCGGTCAACAACGCTTCGGGCACCAGCTACACGGCAAAGACGAGTGCAAAGGGTGTCTATTACATTCCCTACGTACTGCCGGGCACCTACACGGTGACGGCCAAAGCAGAGGGCTTCAAATCTCTGGTGCAAGACAAGGTGACGCTGCTCGCCGCCCAGACCTTCAATCAGAACTTCACCTTGCCGGTCGGCGCAGTCGATCAGCAGGTAGTCGTGAGCGGCGCGCCGCCCCAACTGGAGACAGCCACCGGTTCCGGCGGCACCGTCATCGGTGAGCGAGAACTTGAGAGCCTGCCCGTGCAGGGCGAACAGGCGTATACGCTGATCGGCACCACGCCCGGCAGCCAGTTCACGCAAACGCAGTTCGGCACTGGCGGCTATCACGGCACCACGGGCTGGGATGTCACCAACTCCTACACGCTCGGCGGCGGTATTGTCGGCAATAATCAGTTCACCCTGAACGGCACGAACATCACCAGCCAGTTCGGCTATGACAATCACTCGCCCGGTGAGTGGACCGTCTCGCCGAATATCGACAGCATCAGCGAAATCAATGTGATGACCAACACCTATGACGCCCGGTACGGACGCACGAGCGGCGGCACGGTGAACGTGGTGAGCAAGGCCGGCACGAACAAATATCACGCCTCGGCGCGCTATGCGTATCAGGGCTCCATCTTCAATGCGAACACCTTTGAGAACAATCTTGCCGGCCAGCCACGCCAGGGTGAAGTGCAAAATCAGTTCTGGATTACGGCAGGCGGCCCGGTCATCCACAATAAGCTCTTCTTCTTCTTTGCCTTTGAGGGCTACCGGCAGGTGCTGGCCGGCACTACGCTGGAGCATGTTCCGCCGGCCTATCTGCGCCCCGGGTACAACGGGAACGCCGGCGTGGATTTCAGCCTGGTGCAGAAGATGGACCCTGCGGAGTTTCCGGATGGGCTACCCATCTATCAGCCGGGCACAGCTTACTGTCTTGATGGCGGTACGGCGACGGCCTGCAACAGTGATCATGTGGCGCAGACCGAATTTCCAAATGACTCACTGCCTGCGAGCGATATCAATTCCACCGCTGCCGCTGTGCTCAAGTACATTCCTCTGCCCAATGTTCCGGGCACAGAGAATCTTGCGCGTGGCGACAACTACATCGCTCACACACCAGACTTGTATAGCTATAACCAGCCCCAGATTCGCGTCGACTATAACCTCGGCGAGAAGACCAAGATGTATAGCTACTTTCTCTGGTGGAAGGGAACCGAAAATCGCAGCCAGAACGGCCTCACCGGCATCGCTGCGAATGGCAACATCAACCATCTGCGCGAAGACTGGGTGGCCACGCAGGACATCACGCACGTTTTCACCCCTACGCTGGTGGGTGACTTCAAGGCTTCGTTTGACCGATTCTATGAGTCGTCTCCCGACGGCGATCTGACGCATCAGACTAACCCCAGTGCGATTGGGCTGGGCATGCCGTTGCCTGGCTCCACTTCTTCTGAATATCTTCCGGAATTTGGAGTTTCAGACAATTGGGGCACCGGACTGGTGAGTGGCAACACGATCTTCGGCAATCAGGAGAATGCCGATGTCACCAACAACTACACGCTCGATATCGATTTCACCAAGTCAGCGGGCGCACACAACATCGAGTTCGGCGGCGAAATCGACGAGTTCCAGTACGGCGGATTTCCGTACAGCGGAGGCCATCCAAATGGAGACTTCAGCTTCAACTCCGGTTGGACTCAGTTCAATCCGCACAATCAGAACTGCTACCAGGCGACGCCCGGCGGCACAAATCAATGTAACTCCAACCAGCCAAACGGCTCCTCACTGGCATCGTTTTATTTGGGTGATCCCGGCAGTGGCGGAGTGGATTGGATTGATTCCATCATGGAAGGCTATCCAGTCTTTGCCGGATACTTTCAGGACAACTGGCGTGTCAATCATCGCTTGACGCTGAACCTTGGCATTCGCTATGACGTGCAGCGTGGTTTGCGCGAGCGCCACAACGCCTTGAATCGCGGCCTGTGCCTGACGTGCGTTAATCCGCTGACCAACGACGCCACTTATCAGGCCAACGTGGCCAACTCCGCCAATGATGCGGCCTGGCAGGCAGCCGGCATTGACCCCACCACGCTGCAGACCGTTTATGGCGGCGTGCAGTTTGCCGGTACGAACGGCCAGTCGCGCGATGCCTACAACACCGATTGGTCCAACGTGGGGCCGCGCATCGGCTTCGCCTTCGCGGTGGATCCGAAGACGGTCATCCGCGGCGGCTACGGCATCATGTACTCCTATGGCTTGGAGGGCGGCTCAAGCATCGGCTTTGCGCAGACCACCAACTATACCGCCTCGCTGGATGGCGGCAACACGCCGACCAGCTACTTCCAGTCGGGCAAGCCGTTCTCGACGGGCCTGCTCAAGCCAACTGGAACCAGCCTGGGGCTGCTCACGGATGTGGGCAACGGCACCATTCAGGCTGATTTCCCCGATCGCAAAATCCCGATGGAGCAGATTGTTTCCTTTGGCGTGCAGCGTGCGCTGCCCGGCAACATGGTGCTTGACGTCAAATACGCGGGCAACTTCAGCAGCCGCCTGCGCGTGAATCTGTGGCGCAACGGCGTGGCTACTCTGGCGGCGCTCAAGGCGGCGCAGGCTAATCCTCAAATCTGGGACCAGCAGGTGCCGAATCCTTATTACGGCGTGGCTGCGATGTCGGGTCCGGGGCAGTGCGGAACGTCCAGCACCGTCGAGGCCATTGCGCTCATTTTGCCGGGATCGCAATACTGCAGCCCCGGCGGGTACGGCCTTGTGGGGCAATACAATGCTCCGCTGGGACGCAACTGGTATGACGGTCTTGAGGTGAAGCTCGATCGCGAGGCCACCGGGCGCGGACCGAGTTTTCATCTGGCCTACACCTACTCCAAGACCATCAATGGTGATGGCTACGAGAATGGCTGGCCCTATCAGGATCCCTTCCAGATTCACTGGCTCGCCGGCACCGACCGCACGCATGTCTTCTCACTGACTACGGTGTGGAATCTACCGGTGGGGCGTGGAGGATGGATCGCGACACGTCCGAATCGCGCGGTCGGAGTCCTGATCAACGACTGGACCCTGAGCGGCGTCTTCAATGCGCAGAGCGGCACGCCGGTCGGTCTCAATACCGGCTACTACTACACCTGTCCGTCGCAGAGCTTCCGCCCGAAAAACGGAACCTCGGTAGGCCAGGGCCACTGGTTCAACAATGATGAGAGCTGCTGGCGGGGCATTCCCCAATGGGGGCTCATGAATCTTCCGGGAACCACAGCGCAGGTGCGCAATCCGACGATTCCGAGCCTGAATCTCTCCATCCAGAAGACGACTGCGATCTGGAACAATCTGAAGTTCCAGATTCGCCTTGATGCCTTCAACGCTCTCAACTCGGTGTTGTTTGGCGGCCCGGATACGAACCCCGGCGACGGGCCGGCCACCTTCAGCCCCAACGCCGGCTGGAGCGGCTTTGGAACCGTCGGGCCGCAGCAACAGAACTTCCCAAGACAACTGCAGATATCGGGGAAGGTCTTCTTTTAGCGCTTTGCAGAGGGCCGAGGGCCCAGAAGTTGCGGCCCCTCTGCAAATACCGAAGCAGCAACTGCCTCCTCCATGGAGACGGCTTCACCTTGGCCGTCTCCACCTTTGTCCTGGCAAAGATGTGGAGATCAGCCCATGTCCGGCACTTCAGGGTGAGCCGTCATTCGCTGGTTAGAAATCCGGGCAAAATGCAATTTCCGGCGTGAACTCAACTAGTGTCACCAATTTTCAGAGGAAGTCTTTCATGCAGATCTCTTCATTGATTCCGAAGCTGGCGCTGGCCTGCGCATCGCTGATGCTGTGCTTGTCGATCACCGCGGCGTGCGCGGCGCAGAAAAATCAGCCCGTGAATTATGTCAACGGTCTTGTGGGAACCGCACCACTCGACAGGCAAAGCCTGATCGGCAATGCGCCTCCTCCGGGAGAGTTACTCTATTCCGGATTCACCTCGCCCGGTGCGGCGCTCCCGCAGAGCGAAGTAAGACTCTCTCCGATCAATGAGAATCTTGATTTGATGTATCCGGCCGGTGTGCGCTCGCAATACTACTATCCCAAGCGCATGATCTACGGATTCTCGACGGAAGTAGATGAAGACGGCCCCATTCTGATGCCGATGGTTGGCAACTGGACCGTGCCGCCCGAGCGTAGCGCCTCGGTTTATGACAAGAGCAGGGAACTATCTTCCCCCGGCTACTACAGCGTCTATCTGGATGACTTTCACACACTCGCCGAGATGACGGTCACGCAATGGACCGGGTTGTTCCGTTTCACTTTCCCAGCATCAAAGAAGGCGCACATCATTCTTGATCTGGGACGCTCCGGCGGCAGCGTCGAAATTGTGGATGATCACACGCTGCGCGGACGCATGGATGACGGCGCGTATTTTGTAGCAGTCTTCTCGCGCCCCTTTGCAGAATCCGGCGTCTTTCGCCAGATGCCTCCGAAGAATGAAAACTACCCGCTGCTTGGCTTCAGCGATGTAAGGCCGGATCAAAAAGATATCTCAGGAAACTTTGCCGGTGCTTATTTGCGCTTTGTCACGACACAGGATGAGCAGGTGCTGGTCAAGGTTGCCACCGGCGTCAGCTATGAGCAGGCGGAGCAGAGATTGACGCAGGAGGATCCCAGTTGGGATTTCAACCGCGTTCATGCGGCGGCGCGTGCCGCATGGGCCAGCAAACTGAACCGCGTGCGCGTCGAGGGCGGTACTGCGAAGCAGAAGATGCTCTTTTACTCCTGCCTCTATCACTCCTTTGACAGCCCGCGTCTCGTGGCGGGCAAAGGCGCGCAGTTTATCGGGAACGACGGCAAAATACACACGGCTCAGCATGATCGCTATGGTGAAATTCCTTTCTGGGATACAGGCCGCAATCAGGTCGTATTGCTCATGATGTTGGAGCCGAAAATCATGGCTAGCATTCTGCGGTCGCAGCTCGACATGGCTCGCGAGAATGGCTACATGGGTACTTCATTTCACGGCGATCATGCGGACCTGGTCTATCTGGGCGCGTGGGAGCGCGGCATTCCGTTCGACCACGAGGCGGTGTATCGCTATCTCTACAAAAATGCCACGGACCCGAAGGGCCCGCGTCCCTATCTTGCCGAATATGAGAAGCAAGGCTGGATCTCGGACTATATCCCGAAGGGTAATCCTGATCCGCCGTACGCCGGCGGCAAGGCCGGTGTGGCAACCACGCTCGAATATAGCTGGGACGATCACGCCCTCGCGCTTTATGCACAACGCCTCGGCAAGCAGGCGGATTATCAGCGCTTCCTCCGCAGGTCACACAATTACAGGAATGTCTTTGACTCGCAGGATGGCTTCATGCGCGGCCGGCTTGCCGATGGGCAGTGGATCACGCCATTTGATCCCGAGGAGCCGTACTACAACTTCATGATGAAAGAGGCTTCCGGTTGGGGAACGCTCTGGCTGGTGCCGCATGACGTGCAGGGGCTGATCAACCTGCTCGGTGGCCGCGAGAAATTTGATGCCAAGCTCGACCAGTTCTTCAGCACTCCCTATCACCCCCAGGGCATTTGCCGCGACTGCACCGGAGTGATCGGGCAATACGTGCAGGGCAATCAGCCCGATCAGCAGGCCGCTTACTACTACGACTGGGGCGGGCAGCCATGGAAGACGCAGAAACTGGCCCGCGAAATTATGCGCCTCATGTACGGCAGTGATGCGTCGGGGTACGCATTCCCCGGAATGGACGATCAGGGCTCCACTTCATCGTGGTATGTCATGAGCGCGATGGGTTTTTATCCGGTCGATCCGTCCAGCCCAGACTACATTCTGGGCAGCCCGATTTTCAGAAAGACCACCATCGAGATGGGGAACGGCTACACATTCATGATTGTGGCCCGCCATAACTCCGCCGCGAACATCTATATCCAGTCCGCGACCCTCAACGGCAAGCCGTGGAAAAAGCCCTGGTTCAGTTGGGACGACATTCGCGACGGCGCTGTTCTCACGCTCACCATGGGGCCTCATCCTAACCTGCGGTGGGGCTCAGCTCCGGCCGATGCCCCGCCATCCATGTCCGCACCGAAGTAGCTCGCGTCCTGTGCGGCGCGAATCCCATGAACCTGCTGCATCCTTCAAGGAGTTGTGTCCTGCTGGCATGGCTCCTTCTTTTTGCCTCGCGTCTCATTCGTTACTGCATCAGCTACTCATTGCACGCCTGTACCGTCTGTCAGTTCTGCCGCTTGCGTCGCCCGCGGCTTCAGGCATGCGGATGTGGTCTGATTGCCCGCAGAAAATGTTGCTTTGATCTGCGTCTTCATGATTCTTGAATCGCTAGGCCAGGGAAATCCGTAGACGCCGTGCTTCCGAATGAGACATTCACCCCTGCAATCCACCAAAACGCTTCCTCCTTATTCTTCTGATGAGCTGAGGCTGCATCTATTCGCAGTCGCTCTCCGTTTATTCGACCGACTGCCAACCACCGGGGCTGGGCACTCTGTGTGGTAGACTCACTTTCCTCAAGAGATTCATAAAAAATAATCAGAGAAGATCGACATGACTAAGCGTGTCTACGCCTTTTTGTTTGTGGTTGCCTCGATTGCCCTTACACTCCCGGTTGTCCTTTTGGCTCAGGCCCAGAACAAGTCTCCGGTCTCTAGGCAAACGCTCCTCAGCAAGATGAAGTGGCGCTCCGTGGGACCTTCGATTGGTGGCCGAGTGATCACGGTCGACGGGGTTCCTTCGCGGCCCGATCTCTTCTATGCCGGCACTGTTGGGGGCGGCGTCTGGAAGAGCACAAACGACGGCATCTCGTGGCAGAACATCACCGACGGCAAGCTGCCCGGCGATAGCGCCAGCATCGGTGCGCTGGCCGTCGCACCGTCCAATCAGAACATCATTTATATCGGTACCGGCGAAGACGACATCCGCAATGACATGATTCCCGGCGACGGCATCTACAAGTCTACCGATGCCGGCAAAACCTGGACGGCCGCCGGGCTCAGCGACACCCACACCATCGCAAAGCTTGTCGTCGATCCCAAAGACCCGCAAGTGGTTTACGCCGCTAGCATGGGGCACGTCTTTGTCCCGGGCTCGCACCGCGGCATCTTCAAGACCACAGACGGCGGCAAGACCTGGAAGAAAATCCTCTTCGTCGATAACAAGACCGGCGCGATTGATCTGGTCATGGACCCGCAGGATCACAACACCATCTATGCCACCATGTGGCAGGCGCAGCGCATGCCCTGGGGCCTAAATGACGGCGGCCCCGGCAGCGGTCTCTACAAGTCCACCGATGGCGGCGCGCACTGGACGAACATCAGCCGTCATCCCGGCCTGCCGCAGGGTATTCTTGGCCGTATCGGCGTCTCCGTGGTCGCCAGCCATCCCAGCGTGGTCTACGTCATTGTGCAGGCCAAGGGCGGCGGTGTCTTTCGCTCAGACGATGCCGGAGCCACCTGGAAGCGCGTCAACAGCGAGTGGAAGCTGCGCCAGCGCGGCTTTTATTACACGGCCATCTACGCAGATCCTAAAGATCCCAATACTATCTATGTTCCCAATGTGGACGCGCTCTTCGTCTCGCGCGATGCTGGCAAGACCTTCTCAAAGCTGAAGACGCCACACGGCGACAACCACGTCGTCTGGATCAATCCGGATAACACCAAAATTCTACTGGAGGGCAACGACGGCGGAGTGACCGTCTCGCGTGACGGCGGCAAAAGCTGGAGCAGCGTGCACAACCAGCCCACCGGCCAGTTCTACCACGTCAATCTTGACGATCAGTTTCCCTTCCACATCTATGGCGCGCAGCAGGATGAGGGCTCCATCGAAGGCCCGAGCGCGTATCCTGGCGGCATTCCGCTCGGTGTCTGGCATGATGTTGCGCGCGGTGAAAGCACAGTCGTGGTGCCGCAGCCCAATGACCCTGCTATCACCTACGGCAGCGATTATTTCAGCATCTTCGTCAAGTACAGTCTCAAAGATCATCAGTTCCAAAGCGTAAGCCCGTGGCCCTACTACCTCAGCGATGGCTCTTCGCGGCAGAAGTACCGTTTCGGCTGGACGCATCCCATCCTGTTCTCGCCTACCGATCAATCCGAGCTGCTCATCGGCGCGCAGTATGTGCTGCGCAGCGATGATTATGGCCGCACATGGAAGCGCATCTCGCCCGATCTCACGCGCAACGATCCTGCAACGGAGATTCCCAGCGGTGGCTCAATTGATCTCGATCAATCCGGCGCGGAGATCTACCCCATCATCTCTTCCATCGCGGTGTCTCCGCTCGATGGCAATTTGATTTGGGCTGGCTCCGATGATGGGCTCGTGCATGTCACCACCGATGGCGGCAAATCCTGGAAGCTCGTAACGCCGCCCGCGCTGCCTGACTGCGAAATCAGTTCCATCGAACCCTCGCACTTCCATAAAGACACCGCCTACATGACCGCGTGGCGTTACATGTGGGACGACTATCGCCCCTTCGTCTACAAGACCACCGATCTGGGCCATGACTGGACCCTGATCACCCACGGCCTGCCTGCCAACCAGTTCGCCTATGTCATCCGGCAAGATCCGCACAACGCAAAGCTATTCTTCCTGGGCACCTACAGCAGCGTTTACGTGAGCTTTGATGGCGCAGCCAGTTGGCAGCCGCTCAAGCTCAATTTGCCCACCGCCGAGGTGCGCGACATCGCCATCAACTCGCGTCAGGGCGATGTGGTGGCCGCTACGCATGGCCGTGCCTTCTGGGTGCTCGATAACCTCAAGCTGCTCGAGCAACTCACCGAATCACAAACAGTGACCGCAAACAGCAGCGCCGTTTTCGCGCCACAGGACGCATGGCTCACGCACGACTACGGCACTGCGCATCACGGTAGCACCGGCTACAATCCGCCCTTTGGGGCGACGGTCTTCTTCCACGTTCCTTCTGATTACGATGGCAAGACGCCCATCTCGCTCGCTTTCTTTAATCCGCAGGGGCAGCTCGTGCGCAAGTTTGCGCTGCATCTTGAAACGCCAGAACAAAAGGCGCAGAAAGCTGGCAAACTCACCCCCAGGCAGAAGGCACACCTCACGGAAGATGAGAGCGGGGAAGACGCATCGCTCCAGATGAACAAAGACCTCGCTCTGCTCACCGCTATCTCGCCCGGCATGAATCGCTTCCACTGGGATTTACGCTACCCCTATGCCGTGCCGGTCACGGGCTATCACATTCCCGAGCCCGAGGGAGATCTCGCAAATATGCTTGGTGGCCCCACCGTGGTCCCTGGCAAATACACCGTCGTTCTCGATTACGGCGGCCATAAGACGCAGCAGACATTCCTGGTGCGGCTTGATCCGCGCCTACCCGTCACCCAGCAGGATCTTGAAGCGGAGCTGGCCTTCGGACTGAAGGTGCAGAATCAACTCAATGCGCTCGATGTGCAGCTCAATCGCGCCATCGCGGCAAAGGATCAGTTGCAGAAGGCGGTCGCCGCGCACACCCTTAGCAAGGCTGCTGCCACTCCCGCCCTCGACACACTCGATCAGTCGATTGAAAGCGTGCTACAAACAAAGATCGACTCCACTGAGGGCGATCTTCTGCATCCGAACAAGCTGCGCAGTCTCATCGCTTATGTTGCCGAAGATGTGAACTGGGCCTTTGCCCGTCCCACTCCGGCGCAGTATGCGGTCTACCAGGCGCTGGAGCCGCGGGCCATCGCCGCCGAGCAATCGCTGAAGGCTGCAACCGCAAAGGCAGAGCAGCTTCTGCATTAACGTTTGGTTCCAGTGCGCAACACTCAGGGGCAACGGCCTGAAAGCCGTTGCCCCTTTTTCACGAAACAAAGGTTTGTGTACCGGCTCGCATCCAGTCCCGCATTCCCTCATGCATGCTCAGGTATACTTCCGGCACAATGAATTTCCCGAGATTTTGGAGGCATTCCCTCATGTTTGAGCGTTCCTGCGCTTTCCGGCACTCTGCCATCGCATGTGCCGCTTTGATGGCCGCATGCGCCGCCGCACCGGCGGCACAAGCGCAACAGGCACCCAAGGCCGCCGCGGCTACCCACTGGGCCGCTCCGCAGGTCGAACCGGATTCCGTCACCGACGGCTCGGTCACCGTGGACGGCAAGACCATTCAGTATGAGGCCGTCGCGGGCACTCTCGTCGTCGGCTCCACTGACGCACAGGATGTTGGCATTGGACTCAACGGCAAATATCTGCCTGGTGCCGAGCCGAATCTTCCCGCCAACCCGGCGGACCGTCCCGCCACGGCTCGCATCTACTACGCCGCTTACTTCATGAAGAACGCGCCAAAGAACCGCCCCGTTACATTCCTTTACAACGGCGGTCCCGGCAGCTCCAGCATGTATCTGCACATGGGTGCCTTTGGGCCAGAGCGCATTGTTCTTCCGCAGGACGCATCGCATCCCGCAGCCGCGCCCTATAAGATCGTGCCCAACCAATACAGCCTGCTTGATGCTTCTGACCTCGTCTTCATCGATGCTCCCGGTACTGGCTTCAGCCGCATCTATGGCAAAAATGCCGCCAAAGCCTTCTATGGCACTGATCAGGATGCGCACGCTTTCGACCGCTTCATCCGCCGATTCCTGAACAAATACAACCGCTGGAACTCGCCCAAGTTCCTCTTCGGAGAAAGCTACGGCACCACGCGCACCGCCGTGCTCTCCAACCTGCTGCAGCACCATTTTGACCTCAACGGCTCCATCTTCCTTTCGCAGATTCTCAACTTCGATGACAGTGCCGATGGCCCCGAGGGCAATCCTGGCACTGAGAATGGCTACATTCTCGCGCTGCCTTCCATGGCTGCCACCGCCTGGTATCACCACCGCATCGCCAACGCGCCAGCCACGCTCCTCCCGTGGCTCACGCAGGTGGAGCACTTCGCGCTCGGTCCCTACGCCTCCGCATTGTTGCAAGGCTCTGATCTGCCTCAGTCGCAAAAAGAAGCCATCGCAGCCAAGCTGGCCAGCTACACCGGCCTCTCTGCTGCCTACTGGCTCAAGGCCAACCTGCGCGTCAGCGGCGGCGAATTCTCACACGAACTGCAGGCGAATGACAGCATCACCACTGGCCGCCTTGACACCCGCTATCAGGGCCCCGCGCTCAATCCGCTCAGCGGCTCGGCAAACTACGATCCCTTTGATGGTGCGCTCACCTCGCCCTATGACAGTGCCGTCAACCAATACACGCGCGACACGCTCAAGTACGGTTTGAACCAGACCTACAAGCCCAGCGCCTACGGTCCTGATTTTGACTGGGACCTGCGCCACAATCCCCCGGGCGAGCGCGGCTGGGATGCCAGCGTCAACGTGATGCCCGATCTCGCCAACGCGATGAAGCGCAATCCCAAGCTCAAAGTGCTGCTCATGGGCGGCTACTATGATCTGGGCTGCACCTTCTTCGCCGCTGAATACGAAGATAAGCATCTCCAGATTCCTGCCTCGCTTGACTCCAACATCAGCTATCACTTCTTTGAGACCGGACACATGGTCTACGTGACCACCTCAGCCCTGAAGCAGCTCCATCAGGTGGCTGCGGACTTCATTCGCGCCAACGAGAACGGCAACCAGTAGCCCAACCGCTGGGCCATCTCGCAACAAAAAATGAGCGGCGGAATCCGGAGCCTGAACTCTCCGTGTTTCCGCCGCTTTCTTATGTATTAGCTACGGTGACTAATCCCCAATCGGCATGCCCGGCGGCGCCTGCACCACAGGTGCCGGCACATACTTCGCCGGATTCTCAAAGAACGCATGGATTTCTTCTGCTTCCATCGCGTCGAGCGCCTGGTCTTCCACATCGCTTCCAGGCTGCGATGTCAGTTGCTTTTCCAGTTTTGTCAGCTCATAGCGCGCAATGGCCGCCGTCTCCGCTGAGTCTCCCGGATTCGCCGCCAGCCGCAGCAGTGCCTCCACAATCTGGTGATCCACCGCGTGCTTCACCTCGACTTCAAGCCCGGTCGTGCCTGCCGGAATCGCCGTCGAATCGAGCGTCGCTTCAATCACTGATTGCAGGGAGGGCTCCGCCGCATCTTCTGCGTGATACTGCACCAGGCGGTTGTCGCGCTCCGGATTAAACAGCAGCGCCAGCGTCAGGTCAGCCGCCGACTCCGCCGCTCCCAGCGGATCAAACGTTACGCCCGTGCGGGAAGGGAAGTCTTCCATGGTGCGGTGCAATCCCGGCGGCCGCGGCGGCAATACCTTCAGCAGCGGCTCCGGCAGCGTCAGCATGGCAGGCGAAAGCGTCTTCAGTACGCTCTTCAGCGCATGCTCCTGTTCGGCGGGAGCGACCATCTTCGGCAGCATTTGCCCATCCCCGCGCACGTTGTAGCGATAGTCGAGTCCGCCAATCTCCTTGGCTGCCGCCACCGTCTGGTAGCGGTGAAAGAGATACAGCGGCACAAGCAGATCTTCGAGCCGCGCCAGCGGAGTGCCCTCGCGAATCGCATCCACGCCAAACCGCTTCATCGCCGCTTCGCGCACCGTCAACACGCGATCCAGCTCCGTCGCAGCATCCGTGCCGTTGTCCCACAAATGCGCATCCGGATGCGCCGAGCCTTCCGGCCGCGCATCCGCATCCGTAATAAAAATCAGTCCCCGGCTTTGCGCGTCATGCAGGATCTTCCTGAGCGCGGCGGCGTCTTCACAACGCTGTCCGTCTTTGTCAAACTCGCGATATCCATAATCAATCGCAACCTTATCCCAGATGCCAATCCCCACCGGATACGCATGCTTCACATCAGGAATTCCATCCGCTCCCACAGTCACATGCGGCGCGGGATAATCCATCACCGATACGGTCTGCTCCGGTGCGTGCGGATAGCTGCTGGCCGCAAAGTTGTGCGCCAGCCCGAGTGTGTGTCCCGTCTCGTGCGCTGCCAGTTGCCGCAGACGCGCCAGCACCATCTGCAGCGCGGCATCATGGGCCTCATCGGCAGGCGGCTTTCCATTCTTATACGGAGCCAGCAGCGCTTCGGCAATCAGATAATCCTGCCGCCCGCGCCCGCCGCCCAGCGTCACATTGCCTTTGAGAATTTCGCCTGTGCGCGGATCCACCACTGAAGCCCCATAGCTCCATCCGCGCGTAAAGCGGTTCACCCACTGAATGATGTTGTAGCGCACATCCATCGGGTCTGCGCCCTTCGGCAGAACGCTCACTTTGAAAGTCCCCGGAGCCCATCCCGCGGCCTGAAACGCCTGGTCCCACCAGCTTGCGCCTTCCACCAGCGCCTGCCGAATCGGCTCCGGCGCGCCGCGATCCACATAGTAGTGCAGCGGCGTCACCGCCTGGCAATCCGTCACGCAATGCGGATCTTTCTTGATCAAACGATGCCGCGTGATGAACTGCTGCGCCATGCGCTCGCCCAGTGGCGCATCATAGTCGCGATACGAAAAATCAAAATATCCCGCATTCGGTGAAAACCTGCGCGGCACATATCCCGGCGGTGGCAGCCTCACAAACATCTGCCGTTCGCGAATCGTCACCGCGCGAGGATTCGGAGTCACCTCGCTCACAATATTTCCCGTCGGCCCCAACTCGCTCGCACCCTCTACAAACGTCAGCTCCGCTTCTACCACGGAGTTATCCGGAAAGGCCTTCGTCTCCCCCGGCAAAATCGTCGAGCGGTTCAGGTCCACGTGATAAATGCCCTGATGGCCTTGCGCCAGGGCTTCGGCAATGTGGTGCACGTCGCTCAAAAAATAGGGAGTCGCATCTACCAGCACAGTTCCATCGGCATTCTCGGCCGCAACCTTGAAGCCGGCGAGCACTGAAACCGGAAACGACTCCTTCACCGCCGCCTGCTCCGCCGCGCTCGATGACGAACTGCGAAAATCGAGGTTCGGTTCCACCAGCAACACTTTCGGTCCGGTGCGCTCAAACCGCACAATCGCGCCCTCTGAGATTTGTCCGCGATCGAGCCCGTAGCCGCCCAGGTGGCTGGTGCCCACACTCCAAGGCGTCGAGTGCGTATAGATGTACTGGGGTGAGCGCGTGCGCGCCGCATTCCCATCCATTGGAATCTCAAAGTAGACCTTGCCGTTATGCGCATCCCAATCGAGAGAAATCAATCCGGGCATGTGCTTCATGCCGGCAGTGGCCTTGCTCACCGTAGGCAATGGAGAAGAGCCGGAGGCCGCAGTGGCAGCCGAGGCAATTACGCCCGGGGCGCAGAGAAAAAGTGCGAACAGAGAAGTCAGCGAGCGAGACATGCACCCTTGTAGCACATTCGGCATCGGGAACCGCCGAGGAAATGTGGTGCCGCTCACAAAGCAAAACGGCGAAGAGCTTGTGCTCTTCGCCGTCTCTTACAGACTGATTCTGATTTACAGAACCTGGACGTTGTCCGCCTGCCAGCCCTTGGGGCCCTTCACAACGTCAAACTGCACTGCCTGGCCTTCCTGCAGCGAGCGAAAGCCATTCGTCTTGATGGCGGTGTAGTGAACAAAAACGTCCTCACCACCCTGGCGGCTCAGAAATCCGAAGCCCTTCGCATCGTTAAACCACTTTACTGTTCCTTGTTCCATGACTCTTGTTCCTTGTTACTACTCGTGTTGATGTATCGCAGCTGTCAATTTGGGGATTGTTGCGAGTAGAGCACGAGCAGAACAGGCAAGAACACCAGATCGATGCGACGACCTGCTATTAGAGTAGCACGATTCCCATTTTCTCCCTGCTTTCGAATGCCTGCGGCAATCTTTTCCAAATCGGTCGAAGGCATTGATTCTTCAGAGTGTTAGAAGCCCGCAGGCCGCTCCTGCCACACATTCAATTTGTGCTCCACCGCCAGCCCTGCGCGGGCCACGGTACCCTCGTCGAACAGTTTGCCGATGAAGGTCACCCCATGCGGCACACGGCGCGGCGGATTAAAGCGCGGCAGCGGATGCTTCGGATCGGGCGCCCAGTCGCTCCGCGCCTCTGACACTTCCACAAACCCCGTGCGCAGCGTCAGCGAAGGATGCCCCGTAAAGTTCGTCAGCGTCAGAATCTCATCCCGCAATGAAGGCACCAGCAGCACATCCACGTCAGCGAATACACGCACCATCTGCTCGGCCACCAGCCTCCGCAGCCGGTCTGTCTGCACGTAATCCACCGCAGAGAGAAAGCGCGCCTGCCGGAAGAGATTCGGCCACGAGTCCGGCGTCTGCATCCGCATCTCATCCACCTGCCCGTCGAGCGTGATCTTTTCAAACGAGGCCGCCGCTTCGGCAAACAGAATCGTGTTGAGCGACCCATAAGGCCAGTCCGGCAGATGCACCTCCAGCGGTGTCATATCCAGCTCCGGCAGCATCGCCAGCACATTCCTGTCCACCTCGGTTGCCGGTGCCTCCTGCATCCACGCCGGAATGTAACCCACACGGATACCTTTTGCCGGTACGCGCGCGTCATAGTGCAAATGGCTCGGCAGGGAATCGAGATCCCCCGCATCCGGTCCGCTGATCGTGTGCAGCACCAGCATCGTGTCTTCCACGGTGCGGGCCATCGGACCCAGCTTGTCGAGCGACCAGCAGAGCGTCATCGCTCCAGTCCTCGCCACGCGCCCAAAAGTCGGCCGCAGTCCCGTCACGCCGCAGCGCATGCTCGGGCTCACAATGCTGCCCTCGGTTTCACTGCCAATCGCAAACGCTACCAGCCCGGCGGCCACGGCCGCGCCAGGTCCCGCGCTTGAGCCGGACGATCCCTCTTCCGGCAGCCACGGATTCATCGTCTGCCCGCCAAACCACACATCATTGAGCGCCAGCGCGCCCAGGCTCAGCTTGGCCACCAGTACGGCTCCGGCCTTTTCCAGCCGCTCCACCACCACGGCATTCTTCTTCGGCACGCGATGCTCAAAGGGCTTCGCGCCCCATGTCGTCCGAATATCCGCCGTGTCCAGCAGGTCCTTCGCTCCCCACGGAATTCCATGCAGAGGTCCGCGATAGTGTCCCGCGGCAATCTCCGCATCGGCCTGTCGCGCCTGCTTCCGCGCCAGCTCCGACGTCAGCGTAATCACGCAGCGCAGCTCGCCGTCATATCTGTGCAGACGTTCCAGATAGATCTCCGTCAGCCGGGTCGAAGTCAGTTGCCGCGTCCTCACCCAGTGCGCCAGTTGCCAGACGGCGGCATAAGCAATGTCCTCATCCTTGGCCGGCACCGGTCCAGGGTCCCGTAGCGCAGGAACAAACAAGTTCGTCTCCGGCCCCACCGGCGCTCCCGGAATCACTGGATTCCACTGCGAGGCAGGGAATAGTGTCTCCGGCAAATCGATCTTTCGCGGCCCGGTGCGTCGCTCATACAGCGGAGCCATCGCCTGCGCCCAGCTCCCGGCAGCCTCTTCGCGATGCGCTTCTGTCATCGTTACGCGTTCCAGCTTTTCCGCCTCGGCAAAAGTTCCGGCGTTTACCTCGGGGCCCACCGGCGAGGCCGTCGCAAA
This sequence comes from Acidobacterium capsulatum ATCC 51196, assembly GCF_000022565.1. Lineage (NCBI taxonomy): Bacteria > Pseudomonadati > Acidobacteriota > Terriglobia > Terriglobales > Acidobacteriaceae > Acidobacterium > Acidobacterium capsulatum. The sequence goes on along the minus strand of NC_012483.1, from coordinate 604,874 downwards.
GGCTGGTGGTGCTCCCGGCGGCAGCTTGCTCTTGGCACCATCCGTTGTTTGAGTCATTCCATAGGCTCCCGTCATGGCGCTCATCAGCGTCAGCGATGTGCCACCCAGAAATTTGCGTCGAGAAGTATTCATGGCTCTCCGGAAATCGTCATTGTAGCCGCAAACCCCCACGCGATCCCCCTCGGGGCAGACCGCAGCTCTGCAGCTTTACGATCTTGCGAAATAGCACAAGAGTGGTATCCGCTCGCGCGGAAAAGTGGTCAAGAGTTCCCAAGTCCGTGGTAACTTTCGTTCTGTAATGATATTACCGAGGATGCCATTGGTGGTAACTAGGGCAACGACTAAGAGGTTACCGTTAATGCCTTCCTCACCGAAAGATTCGTTTCATCGCCCAATCAGCTAGCGTTGGTCCCGCCCGCCGCGCTGTCTACGCCAGCAATCAAGCACTTCACCGGATCATCATCATGCTTTCTCACTCTGCTTCGTTCTGGCGTCCGGGTTCCCGGCGCAGTGCCGCTTCCAAGATGCCGCGGCTGTTCTTCGGCCTCTTCTCGATCGTCGCTCTCCTGCTCTTCGGTGCCTTCGGCGCGCAGGCGCAGAGCGCCTTCGATTTCGCCTCCGCTGCCTCGCCGCAACCTGTCGGCCAGGCCACCGCGGCTCAATCGATCACCGTGACCGACACGCTCTCAGGCAGCGAATCCGTTTCCACGGTAGAGGTGCTCACGCGTGGCGTCTCAGGGCTCGACTTCGCCAACGCCGGCGGCACCTGCAGCGGGGCCAATCTCCTGCAGAATCAGACCTGTACCGTCAGCGTGACCTTCACTCCTGCCGCGCCGGGACTGCGCAAGGGAGCTATCGTGCTTCTGGACAGCAGCAACAATGTCATTGGCACAACCTACATTTACGGCTACGGCCTGGGACCGCTGGGAGTCTTCACACCTGGAACCATTTCCACCGCCGCTGGTTCGGGCATTTACACCGTCTACAACGACAATCAGATTTCCAAAAACGGTGACCTCGATCAGCCCTCCGCCGTTGCCATCGACGGAGCCGGAAACCTCTACATTGCCGACAGCCTCCACAACGTCATCCGCGAGGTCACGCCCTCCGGCGGCAGCTATTACAACGGAACCATGGCCACCATCGCTGGGACTTCTTCGCCCGGCTACACCGGCGACGGCGGCCAGGCAGTCAACGCCACCCTGAGCGACCCGCGCGGCCTCGCCATTGACGGGGCGGGCAATCTCTACATTGCAGACACCGGCAACAACGTCATTCGTGAAATCAACGCCGCCACCCACATCATCACCACCATTGCGGGCACCGGCACGGCTGGCCCCGGCGGCAATGGACCCGCTCTCTCGGCCACGCTCAACGCACCGCAGGGCGTTGCCGTCGATCCTTCCGGCAACGTCTACGTCGCCGACACCGGCAACAATCTCATCCGCGAGATCTCCGGCGGCCAGATCACCACTATCGCGGGCGACGGATACACCGACTCCAATCACAACGGCCGCTTCACCGGCGACGGAGGCCCAGCCACCTCGGCCAGCCTCAACCGTCCGCTCGCCGTAGCCTTTGACAGCAGCGGCAACATCTACATCGCCGATTCCCAGAACAACCGCGTCCGCGAAGTCTTCACCTCAGGCGCGCAGTCCGGCAACATCACCACCTATGCGGGCAGCAGCAGCGTCGGCTATGGCGGCGACAACGGCCCCGCCACCAGCGCGGCTCTCTATACGCCTTCAGGGCTTGCCTTTGATCCTGCCGGCAATCTCTACATCTCTGACACGCAAAACGAGCGCATCCGCAAGGTCTACGCCTCGGGCACCAGCGCTGGCGATATTACCACCGTGGCAGGGAACGGGAATCTGGACTACACCGGCGACGGAGCCGCCGCCACCACCGCTGCCATTTATGACCCGCTCGGCCTCGCCATCGACGGCCAGGGCAATCTCTTTATTGCGGCCGCGCTCAACCAGCGCATCCGCGAGGTTTCCGCCACTCCGGTCGAACTCACTGTGCCAAGTAACTCTCCGGTCCGCATCAGCCAGGCCTCGGCCGTGTTCAAGCAAGACATTGAAAACGACGGCAACAGTCCGCTCAGCATCGCCAGCATCACGCCTGACGCCAACGCCTCGTACAGCGCCAACGACACCACCTGCTCCACCACTTCGCCAGTGAGCGTGGACACCACCTGCGCCATCGGCGCGCAGTTTGCCCCCACCGGCTCCAACCTGGGCCTCGAAACCGGCCACATCACCGTCGCTGACAATGCCTCCAACACGCCGCAGGTCATCGACATCACCGGCACGGCCGAGTCCATCAACGCCGTCACCATCACCATTACCGGCACTCCTAATCCCGCGATTTATCAGCAGAACATCGCCTTCACCATCAATGTGGGCTCCGCGCCCTCGACTGGAATCCCCAGCGGAACCGTCACCATCCTCTCTGACGGCGCGCAGATCGGCACCGCGACGCTCGACGCCAACGGCAACGCCACCTTCTCCACCAGCAGCCTCCCCATCGGCACGCACACCATCACCGTGAACTATCCCGGCGACTCAGTCCACGAGAAGGGAACTCAGACCTACTCGCAGGTTGTCCTGCCGCCCACGCAGATTCAGATCACCTCCAGCACACCCGGCAACACTGCCGTTTACGGCACCAATGTCACCTTCACGGCGGCATTCAGCGGCGAAAACGGAGGTCCCGTGCCGACCGGCAACGTCACCTTCACGGCCAACAACCAGACCTACGCTGTGCCCATCGGCACCAATGGAACCGCCTCGGTCAGCATCAGCAATCTCCCCGTCGGCACCGACAAGGTGACCGCCAGTTATGCGGGAGACGCCAGCAACCCGGCCAGCAGCGCCAGTCTCAACGAGGTCATCACCGCCATTCAGACGTCGCTCCAGTTGCTCGCCTCCAACACGGCACCCACCTACGGCAGCGACGTTATCTTCACCGCAACCGTCACACCCGCTCCCACCGGAACCGGCGCCGAATCCGTCTCCTTCTACGATTCCGCCACCTGCACCGGCACGCTGCTCGGTACCGGAGTCGTCGGCTCCGGGCAGGCCGCCATCACCACCAATGCGCTGCCTGCGGGCCCTGACACCGTGTGCGCCAAATACTCCGGCGACTCCATCGATGCCACCTCAACGGCACTCGTAACCGTCACGGTGGCAAAGCTGCAACCAGCCATGGCGCTAGCCGCATCTCCGGCCAGCCCTTCGCTTGCCGGAACCGCCCTGACCTTCACCGCGAAGCTCACCGGCGCATCCACGCCGCCCAGCGGCCAGGTTAGCTTTACTGCTAATGGCAACGCCTTAGGCAGCGCCGTCACTCTCGTCAATGGAGTCGCCACACTCTCCGGTGTCTCCCTGCAGCCCGGCGCATACACCATCGCGGCCTCCTACGCGGGCGATTCCAACAACCTGAGCGCCACCGCGTCGGTTCCTTACTCCTCCACGCAAGCACAGACCGCTGTGGCTATCACTCCCGATCCTGCCGCTGGCATCGCGGGCCTCCCCGTCCATCTAACCGCGCGAGTCGCCGTCACCTCTTCAGCCGGAGTCACGGGTTCCGGCGGCACGCCCACCGGCACCCTGCAGTTCTACCGCAACGGAGCCGCGCTGGGAGCGCCGCAATCGCTCGTCAACGGTGTCGCTTCTTTCGCAACGCCTGCCTTCGATCCCGGCACTTATGCCATCACCGCAACCTATTCCGGAGACAAAAACAACGCAGGCAGCAACTCGGCCTCCGATCCGTTGACCGTGGTGCAGGCCAAAACCTCCGTCGCTCTCACCTCGTCATCTCCCAATAACACCAGCGTGGCCACCCTGCCGGTCACCTTCACTGCGACAGTCAAAAATCAGGATGGAGGCCCGGTCCCCTCCGGCAATGTCATCTTCTCTGATGGTGGAACGACCCTCGCCACCGTCGCCCTTAACAGTTCCGGCGTCGCCATCTTCACTACGTCGAGCCTCACGGTGGGCACGCACTCCATTGTGGCGGCTTACGCCAGCAGCACAGATGATGCTGGCTCGCAGTCCAACACCATCGCACAGGTCGTGCAGCCCATTCCCACCAGCGTGACGCTCGGCACGTCACTCTCCACCGCCACCACCGCGCAGCAGGTCATCCTCGTCGCCAGCGTCACCGGCAATCCTGCCCAGCCGGTTCCCAGCGGAACCGTCGAATACTTCAGCGGATCCACCAAGCTCGGCTACGGAACCGTTAATGCCAGCGGCGTCGCCACCTTCTCTCCTGTGTTGAACCCCGGCACCTACACACTCACGGCGCAATACCAGCCCAACGACAACATCCACGCGCCATCGACCTCGCAGCAAATTACGCTCACCATTACGCCGGGCAATGGCTTTATTTTCCTGCCTGACAGCAGCAGCTTCACCCTCACGTCCGGCCAGAATAAAACCCTGAGCTTCACTCTCCAGTCCAACGACAATTTCACTGACACCATCGATTTCGGTTGCGCCGCGCTGCCCCCCGGTGTCACCTGCCAGTTTTCGCAGCCCAACGTGGCTCTGGCCGCCAACGGAACCGCGACCGAAACAGTAACAATCGACACCGCCTCGCCGCTCAGCAGCGGCACCCAGGCTCGTCTGGACCAGAACAACTCCTCGGGCACCGTACTCGCCGGCATCTTCCTGCCCCTTGGACTGGTCTTCGGCTTCCTCTTCCTGCGTGGACGCAAGCGCAACACCGCGCTCTTCACCGTGATGCTGCTCCTCATGCTGGCCGGAACCACATTCATCGTCACCGGTTGCGGAGGCGTCAACTTCACGGGAGCCGCTCCCGGTTCCTATACTTTCCAGATCGTAGGCACTGGAGAAAATACCCACGTGACGCGCAGCATTAACGTATCCATGACGGTAACGAAATAAATGGAACGGAAATCCATCTCTCCCGTCCTCTCTTCTGTCCTGTTGCGTTGCCTCGCCACGCTGGCGCTGCTTTGTGCCCTCGCAGGCTCCAGCCAGGCCCGCGCGCAGGTCGCAGAATCCGCCGTCGGCGGCAACCAGAAAATCAGCGCTGGCGTCCTTGGTTCGGCCTTTGAGAACAACTACGGCAATCGCCGCATCGTAGGCACTGGAGAAAATACCCACGTGACGCGCAGCATTAACGTATCCATGACGGTGACGAAATAAATGGAACGGAAATCCATCTCTCCCGTCCTCTCTTCTGTCCTGTTGCGTTGCCTCGCCACGCTGGCGCTGCTTTGTGCCCTCGCAGGCTCCAGCCAGGCCCGCGCGCAGGTCGCAGAATCCGCCGTCGGCGGCAACCAGAAAATCAGCGCTGGCGTCCTTGGTTCGGCCTTTGAGAACAACTACGGCAACCGCCGCCTCGCCGGGTTCAGCGCCTTCATTGACGTGGATCTCAATCGCCATTACGGCATCGAGGGCGAAGGCTCATGGCTGCACTGGCACCAGCGCGACAAGGTATACATCGACACATACCTCGCGGGGCCGCGCTACCAGTTCAACTACATTGGCCGATTCCGCCCCTATGCCAAATTTCTGATCGGTGACGGAAAGTTCAACTTTCCCTACAACTACGGCTACGGCAATTACTTTGATATGGCCCCGGGTGCAGGCGTCGATTTCCGCCTCACGCCTCGCATTGACTGGCGAATGGCCGACTTCGAATATCAAATCTGGCCCGGCTTCACCTTCGGCACGCTCCACAACTACGGCATCAGTTCCGGCATACGCGTGCGGCTCTTCTGATAGAGCAGGCTACCTGATCTCAGCCTGTCACCAGTTCCGCACTCTAAAATGAGTGCATGACCTTGCCTCCGGCCAGCCCCGCCATTGCGGTGGTGTTGGTCCGTACTCGCAACCCGCTCAACATCGGCGCCGCCGCGCGCGCCATGATCAACTTCGGCTTTCATGATCTTCGCGTCGTCGAGCCCTTTGATCTTGCCTGGCAAGAGGCCCGTTCCGCTGTCGGAGCCGCCTCCATTCTGGCCTCAGCACGCGAGTGCTCCACCCTCGCCGATGCCGTGGCAGACTGCACCTGCGTGCTCGGCACCTCCGCCATCGGAGACCGCCAACCCCTGCAGCCCATCGTCGATCTCCCTGCCGCGCTCCCCTGGCTCGCCCAGCGCGTGGCCGGCCGCATCGCGCTCGTCTTCGGGCAGGAGAAGCACGGCCTCACCAACCACGACCTCAGCCATTGCGACGCCATTCTGCGCATTCCCACGCTGCCCGAGCAGGCGTCCATGAATCTCGGCCAGGCCGTCGCTGTCTGCCTCTATGAATTCGCACGCTCCGGCCACGCCCCCACGGCCACGGAAGCTCCCAAAGCGGCTCCCGCCGCCGATCTGGAGCGCCTCACGGCTTCGCTGCATCGCTTATTGTGCATTTCCGGTTACATAAAGCCCATCGCTGCCCAGGGAGCGCTCCTTGAGGCTCGTGCCCTAATCCATCGGCTCACTCTCAACAGGGAAGACACCCACCTTCTCACCGGAATGCTGGCAAAAATCGAGCGAAAGCTCGCCCGCTAGCGCTGTCTCCATCGGTTTCACCATTCTGGTAACGCGCCGCCGGGAAAACGTAACCATCACAGAAACAATCCTGGGATGGCCGTGTTTTCTGTCAATCCTCATGCAATTTTTATTTGAGTTCATGCAAACTCTGTGGAAAGTGCGTGCGCCTGAAAGGTTTTTCACATTCGCTTCATAATCCCATTCCGGCACAATCGATACTCTTGATTTGGAAGACACCGTCCGCAACGAAGGGACGGTCACGATAAGCAGTACCAACCCCTTTTGAGGCCAAACAAATGAAGCTAGCCAGATGGGCGTTCCGCGCCCTCACTCTGTCGCTGATTCTGTGCGCAGCCATCTTTTCCCCCACTCTGCACGCACAACAGACCCTCGGTTCCATCAACGGAACCGTGACGGACTCCACCGGCGCCGCCATCCCCCAGGCAAAGGTCACCGTAGTGAATAACCAGACCAGCCTGACCCGCTCTACAGTGTCTGGCAATGATGGATTCTTCCAGATCCTCAATCTGCCCATCGGCACTTACAAGGTGACGGTCGATCACGACGGATTTCAGAGTGCCAGATTTCCCAGCATCACGGTGAATACTGCCCTCACCACTACCGTGCCGGCATCGTTGAAGATTGGCAGCACGGCTCAGACCGTCGAGGTCAACGCCAATCCGTTGCTTAATGCCACAGACACGACCAACGGTTACACGCTCAACAAGGCTCAGATCAACGCCACCCCGCTCGCCACCGGCAGCTTTACGCAGCTTGCCATCCTCGCGCCCGGCACCAGCGCGGACTTCATCTCCGGCATCGGCACCGATCAGGGTCTCGGCAACCAGAACATCTGGGCCAACGGCCAGCGCGCCACTGACAACACTTACACCGTCAACGGCGTCAATATCACCAACCTCTTCAACGGGCTCACCGCCAGCCAGGAAGCCTCGCAACGCGCCAACTTTAACATCGGCGAAGGCAGCTCCATCGGCGGCGTCAGCAACAATACGACATCGGTCTACGGCTCTAACGGCAACGGCCTCGCCTCACCGCCCCCTGAGTTCATGGACGAAGTGCAGGTCACTACATCGATGTACGGCGCCGACCAGGGCGGCACCTCCGGCGCGCACGTTGAAGTTAGCACCAGCACCGGCAGCAACCGCTACCACGGCCAGCTCTATGGCCATTACGGCACCAACGGGCTGAACGCCGCCCCGTATTTCTACAAGCAGGATATTGGCCTCGGCTTTCTCAGCCCTGCCTACCAGAATCCCTCCTTGCATAAGTGGATTGCGGGCGGAACCGTCGGCGGCCCAATCATCAAGAACAAGCTCTTCTTCTTCCTCGGCTATCAACACCTCTATACGTCCGACCAGTTCGGAGCGCTCTCAAGCATTCAGGTTCCGTATGGCCTGACCGATGATCGCAGTGCTACCGGTATCGAAAATGCCCTTTGCAGCTATTTCGCCGCCACCAAGGACGGCAAGAAGAAGTCCATCGATCCGAACAACGCAGATTGCAGCAGCAACGGCGCTCAGGGCATTCCGCAGAGTTCGTGGAATCAGTCTGCCATCGCCCTTTTGCAGGCCAAGCTCCCCAACGGCCAATACCTGATTCCTTCCGCGCAGGGCAGTGGTGTCGGTGGGGCCGCTCAGGAGAACCTGCTGGCGGGCAATCCCGACGTCTCCGAGGTAGGAACGTCGCTTTTCAAGGGCGATCAGGCCACCGCTTCGCTCGACTACAACGCCACGAACAACGACCACATGTCGGCCAAGTACTATTACCAGCACACCCCGGCCGTCAGTCCTTTCGGCGGAAGCGCAGTTTTCGGCTTCCCTAAGAATGAGGATTCGGGCGCCCAGGTGGCCTCGCTGAACAACTCCATTACGATTGGTTCGCGCATTAACTGGGAGCAGCGTTTCGGTTTCTCTCGCGCCAAGGTGTACAGCAACTTTGGTTCAGATCTCAATGCTTCTGACGTTGGCATCTCGGTTCCCGGTGGTAATTTTTTCCCAGGCCTTTCGCTTGGTAAATTCGCCCAGAACAATTCCAACGGCAACAGCCTCAGCGTGGGCCCGGCCTCTGACTTTGTAGACAGCGGCTACTTCCAGAACCGATTCTCGCCCTCGACCAACGCGATCTTCACGCTTGGGAAGCATACCGTCAGCGTGGGCTTGAATTACGATTACACGCAGCTCAATATTCGCAATGACCGCGCCGGACACGCGCAGTTGTCCACCTCCAACTTCGCTTCGTTTTTGCAGGGCAGTGTCCATAGCGGCACGGTGCTGGAAGGGCTCACCAATCGTCACTACCGCTCCAGGGACGCAGGTGCTTTTGTCCAGGACAAGTGGCAGGTGCGTTCGAATGTCAGCATTACGGCTGGACTTCGATATGACTATGATGGCCCTCTGACTGAAGCCAACGGTCTGATGTTCAACTTCGACCCCAGCCGGTACCAGTCCAGCCCTGCGGCCATCACCAACTCAGGCTTCATCGTGGCCGGCAACAACAAGCAGTACGGAACTCCCGGCGTCAGCGACTCTACCCTCAAGGGCCGGCAGTGGGGTATCGCACCTCGTATCGGCATCGCCTGGTCGCCGAAGCGCTTCCATAATAAGGTGGTCTGGCGCGCTGGTTATGGTCTTTATTACGACCGTGGCGAATACTTCCAGTACCTCTCGCCGCCGGCGGGTTCCGGCATCGGCGGCCCCTTCGGCGTGACGCAGGAAGCTCCCTTCGCTGCCTACACCAATGTCAACGGCAACTTGAGCGCCCCCTTCAGTGGTGGACTCACGCAGCCCACCACTCCGGCCGCCATTGCCTCCACTCTGCCCACGCTGGATTATCAGGAGCAGCAGTGCACTGGCTCTAACATCTATAGCGGTAACACGCTCTCCGGCTATGCCTGCGATGCCATCCCGGCCATCATTGGCAACTACAACATCAATAACGTTCTGCCCTATACCGAAAACTGGACCCTCGATTTCCAGTGGCAGCCGACCAACACCACATCCGTTGATATCGCCTATGTCGGCAACCGCGGCAAGCACGAGGTGGTTCCCATTCCGTTCAACGAGCCGGGAATCGCCACGCCGAACAACCCCATCAACGGGCAGGACTACTCCTACGGCGTTGAAACGATGAGCACCCAGACGAATCCTGCGGATCCGAACGGAGCTCCATACTTCAACAAGTACGAGCCTTATGACACGTTCAGCGGCGGCAACGTCGATCTGCGCGTGCCTTATGTTGGCTACGATCCCAACTCTGCCTCCTTTGAATCGCGCGCTATTTCCTCGTATGACGCCCTCCAGGCGCACATCGAGGAGCGTATGTCGCACGGCTTCCAGGCAGGGCTCTCCTACACCTGGTCACATACTCTAGACGAGCAGAGCGACGTGGGCCTCTTCTTTACCGGCGACAACCCGAAAGATCTGCGCAGCTCCTATGCGGACGCCGACTTTGACCGCACCAACGTCATTACCTTCAACTACGTCTACCAGGTGCCTGATCTGGTCAAGAGCATGCGCAACCCCTTGCACTTCATCACCAATGGATGGTCTTTGCAGGGCATCGTCATCGCGCAGAGTGGTCAGCCGTTCAGTGTTTATGATTTCTCGGGTGCCGTCGGCAACGAATACTTTGGCGGCAACATTTACCTCATGAACCCCGTGTTGCCCCTCAAGCCGGGCATTCGTCCCCGTCAGGCTGAGACCGGCTACAACGGTGCTCAGGCTCAGGTGGATTCGAGCAAGGCATCCCTCAACGCCTCTGATTTCGAGATTCCCCTCATCACTCCGGGCGAGCAGGGTACCCCGCCTTGCGATACCACCACGGCGGGCGGCAATGCCGGTCCTGGCGGTGGTCCCCTCTGCGACGTCTTTGAAACCGGCTTTGTTCCTGGACAGCGCAATATCTTCCGTCAGTCCTCGCAGCGCCGTGCCGATCTGACCATCCAGAAGGAGTTCAAGTTCCGTGAACGCTACAACCTGCAGTACCAGTTCCAAATCTTCAACCTGACGAACACGCCCAGCTTCGATATTCCGCAAAACAATATCACCCTGGCGTCCACTTACCTTGAGCTCCTGGGTCCCGGCGACTCAAACTACGCCAATGGCACGCAGGTCCAGCCCTACCAAAGCAATACGGTGGTCACGCCTGGCTCGCCGACCGGCAACGCAACCTGTCAAGGCAGCTCCCAGAACTGTGCCTATGAGCTTTACACGGCGCCAGGTCCGGGAGTCAGCAATCTCGGTTACGTCACCAGCACCATCGGCAGTAATCGTGTGATTGAGATGGCGCTCCACCTCACCTTCTAAATCACTCCAACCACTCACTCAGCGGGACCGGCCATCCGGTCCCGCTTTTCTTTTCGCGGTATTCCGCTGACGCCCCTTGTTCTCCGCCGCGAAGCAGACGAAAATCAACTTGCCCCGTCCAAAGGGAAAGTGCGAAGCAACCCTCGCGCCAGAGAAGGATGTATGACTCAGCAGGAAGCCCAGATGTTGCAGCAGCTCGTGCAGCAAGTGGAAGCCACGCAGCTTAACGAGAAAGATCCCGCCGCCGAAGCGCTCCTCAAAGACACCCTCGGCCGCGATCCCGACGCGCTCTACAAGCTCGCTCAAACCGTGCTCGTGCAAGACATCGCCCTGCATCAGGCCCAGGCCAGAATTCGGGATCTCATCGCCCAGCAGCAGGCCCCTGTCAGCGGAACGCCCCAGCCCGCGCGCTCCAGCAGCTTTCTTGGCGGAGTCCTGCCCCAACAGCCCGCAGCCGTCCCATCTTCCGGCACTCCGGCCTACCAGCCCGTCAACGCGCCGCCTCCGGCGCCATATCCCAGCCAATACGGCTATCAGAATCCCTACCCCGCGCAACCCTCTTACGTCGCTCCACCCAGCGCGGGCAGCAGCTTCCTGCGCTCCGCCGCCACAACCGCTGCCGGAGTTGCCGCGGGCGCGCTTGCCTTCGAGGGCATCGAGTCCATTTTTCATCACGGCATGGGCTTCGGCTCGCCATTTGGATTCGGCGGCGGTGCGCCGGTCGAAGAAACCGTCATCAACAATAACTACTACGACGATCCCAACGCTGGTGGCTTCGCCGGGCAGGACATGCAACCGCAGGGGGCTTTTGACGGTGGAACTGGTTCTGGCCTCGACACCGGCTTCGATCAGGGGTTTGATGGCGGCAGCTTTGACGACGGAGGATTCGACAACAACGACGATCTCCTTTGATCAAAGGTGCAAATCGGGTGAAGCCCGCCTGCACTTTTCAACATTGAACAGGCAGTCATAGAATGAACAACATGGCATCCGCATCTGGTTCCCGCCGCATCGTACTGCTCGTCGCAGTCCTGATGCTTCCCACTCTTCTGCTGGCCTCGCAGCGCTGGGAGCGCCGCGGCCGCAAATACAAAGCGCCACCGCCCGTCTCCAAGATCACCGTACTGGTCAAGTCTGAGCGCTACGACAAGCCCATCGAAGATGCCGCCGTTGTCTTTCATAGCGTCGAGGGTGACAAGGACAAGGGCTACATGGAGCTCAAGACCGACTCCAACGGCAAGGCGGTCATCGACGTGATTCCCATCGGCGACACCTTCCAGTTGCAGGTCCTCAAAAACGGCTACGAGACCTTTGGCCAGAATTACGTGGTCAAGGGACCTACCAAGTCCATCACCGTCCGCATGCTGCCGCCCCAGCCGCAGTACTCCGTCTACAAGAAGCACCCCGACAAGCCGGTCGGCACCGGCGGGGCTGGAACCACGCAGCCAAAAAACAATACCAGTTCTGCTCCGAATAGGAACTGAGCCCGCTCCAACACCTTGCATTTCAACAGAGCCTCGGTAAATGCCGGGGCTCTTCCGTTTTGCGCCTTACAATCTACTCATGGAACCATTGGTCATCGCAGGGCGGGCCTTTCAGTCACGCCTGATTGTCGGCACTGGCAAGTACAAGGACGGCGCGGAAACGCAGCGCGCCATTGAGGCCTCCGGCGCGGAGATGGTCACCGTCGCCGTGCGCCGCGTCAACCTCGACCGCTCCAAAGAGTCGCTTCTCGACTTCATCGATCCCAAGCGCTACTTCCTCCTGCCCAACACCGCTGGCTGCTACACCGCTGAGGAAGCCATTCGCGCCGCGCGCCTCGGCAGGGAAGTCGGCCTCTCCGATTGGGTCAAGATCGAGGTCATCGGTGACCAGGCCACGCTTTATCCTGACGTGCAAGCCACGCTCGAGGCCACGCGCGTGCTGGTCAAAGAGGGCTTCACCGTGCTGCCCTACACCTCAGACGATGTTGTCTTCGCCAAGCGGCTCATCGATGCCGGAGCCTCGGCAGTCATGCCCCTCGCCGCGCCCATCGGTTCTGGCTTAGGCATTCAGAATCGCGCCACGCTCCAGATTCTGCGCGAGGTCATCACCGAAGTGCCCCTCATTGTCGATGCCGGCGTCGGCACCGCTTCTGACGCGGCACTCGCCATGGAAATGGGTGCCGACGGCGTGCTCATGAACACCGCCATCGCCGCCGCCGCCAATCCCATCCTCATGGCAGAGGCCATGCAGCACGCCATCCTCGCTGGCCGTCAGGCCTTCGTCGCAGGACGCATGCCGCGCAAGCTCTACGCCACCGCCAGTTCGCCCCTTGAGGGCATCTCCAAATAATGCTGCCTCGGGTGCCCCAGGTCCGTATTTCCGGACCTGGTCTTGAAAGCCAGCCAGTACCGCACAATCTGCGGTGCTCCACACAAGGCGGACGAGCACGGCAACGCGGCAAAAAGATCAGTGCTCTCCGGGCGATCCCAATGTCCTGAGGCTTTCTACTCCGGTATGCTGTTTTCAATTCTCCGCCGCAAGGACAAAGCATGAAAAGCATCAGCCGCCGCTCGTTTGTCACCACTGCTGCCGCCGGCATGGCCGCTCTCGGCTCTCTCGGCCCGGCTCTGCCCGCGGCCCAGGGACAGGCCGTCGAAATGGCCTCGGACTGGGACATATCCAGCTTTAATCAGCTCGCCCAGAGTCCTGCCCGCGTCAAGCAGCTCTTCGATGTTGTGCCGCTCAAGCAGCAGGCTTTGGAGCACATGCAAAACTCGCTCAACGGGCTTCACTTCGGCTTCGGCATTCCGGCCAGCCAGATTCAGATCGTAGCCGTCTCTCGTGGCTTCGCCACCTTCTTCAACTTTGACGACCACATCTGGCAGACCTACGGTATCGGCGCTCTCACAAACGTCAACGATCCCCAAACCGGCAAGCCGGCCGAGCGAAACATCTTCTACCCCAGCAGCGCTGGTCCCGATCTCAAATACGCCTCCACTGATCCTGAGAACCGCAACTCCATCTACAACGACAGCAGCATCCAGGCTCTCCAGCATCGCGGCGTTCGCTTCCTCTGCTGCCACAACGCCACCTACGGACTCGCACATTACATCGCAGAGAAGCACACCCCCCAGCAGGCGCCCGATCAGATCTACAAAGACATGGTCGCTCACACCCTGCCCGGAGTCATGATCGTCGCCGCCGCTGTCGCCGCCGTTGCTTTGCTGCAGTCCGAAGGCCACTACAGCTATCTCTACGTCTGAGTCATGCCCGTCTCCCGATACAAGCTCGCTGCCCTTGCCGTCTTGGTGATCCTCATCGCCAGCGCGGCAGATGCAGGCAGCCATCCTCTGCATGCCGCGACGGAGCCGGCGCCCTCAAGCGCCCTGTCGCCGCTCGCGCAGCAGGGTAAGCAGATATTCGGCTTCACGCCGAAATACGCCGCCGCTTGGACCGGCAACACGCTCTCCTGCACCGACTGTCATCTCATGGACGGAACCGTCCCCCATGCCGCGCCGCTCAACAACATTGCCAATCTCTTCCCGGCCTATAGCAAGCGTGCCGGTCGCGTCATCACGCTCCAGCAGCGCATTCAGGAGTGCTTCGTCCGCAGCGAAAACGGTAAGCCCCTGCCCGTCTCCAGCCCGCAAATGAAGGCGCTCGTCGCCTACATGCAATATCTCTCGCGCGATGGCGTCAAAGGCCGATCTTCGCCCGGCCGTGGACTCGTCCATCTCCCCGCACTCACCGGCGATCCGTCGCGCGGCGGCGCCGTGTACATCGCAAAGTGCGCCGCCTGCCATCAGCCCGGCGGGGCGGGCGTTCCTGGAGCCTATCCGTCCGTCTGGGGGCCCGACGCCTACAACACCGGCGCGGGCATGCATCACGTCTCCGTCATGGCCGCCTGGGTGCAGCACAATATGCCGCTCGACCATCCCGGTTCGCTCACCCCGCAGGAGTCCTACGACGTCGCCGCCTACATCCACCGGCAGCCGCATCCCCAATTCAACCCGGCCTACAAGCGCTACTAGGGCACTCCTCAGCCCGCGACTCTCTCGTGCGATAGACTCAACACGACCCATGCGTATCTTCGGCATCGACTGCGGCTCTGAGATCACCGGCTACGGCATCGTCGAGTGCCCTGACGGCACACCCCGCTCCGGCCAGCCCGATCTGCGTCTCATCGCCTTCGGCGGCATTCGCCCGGCCAAAAAGCTCACCCTCGCCGAGCGCCTTGCCTTCGTTCACCGCGAACTCCTCACCCAGCTCGCCGCGCACCAGCCCGACCTGGTCGCCGTCGAAGAGGTCTTCTACTCCGTCAACGCCAAGTCTGCTCTCAAGCTCGGTCACGTGCGCGGAGTCGCCCTGCTCGCCGCCGCCACCGCCGGCCTCCCCATCGCCGAATACGCCCCGCTCACCATCAAATCCACCGTCACCGGCTACGGCCTCGCCCAAAAGGAGCAGGTGCAGTTCATGGTCGCCCGTCTGCTCCACATGCCCGAGCCGCCCGAGCCCGCCGATGCCGCTGACGCCCTTGCCATCGCCATCTGTCACATCCATCACGCCCAAACGATCCAGGCGCAGCAATCTCGCTGAAGACAGTCTCAGCATCGTATGAATCTTGCGTCATCTATTCTCGAACGGATAGAAAAAGCGAAACTATCATGACCCTTGGCGCGTTCTTACCTTGTGGGCTGTTTCCCGCATCTTTCTCAGGAGGTGTTCCGTGCAGCAAAGCAAGTTCTCAAACCCGCTGAGATTTTTCGCCCTTCCAGTGCTGGCTTTCGCTCTCGCCCTGCTGCCCGGCCTTGCCGTCTCGGCGCAGGTCCAGAGTCCGCAGCCTCCGCCCTCACCTCAGGCCATTCCGCCCGCGCCCCCGGCGGACACCGCCAATCAGGCCGCCCCTGCCGCCAACCAGCGCACCGTGCGCCTCAGCTACGTCAAAGGCGACGTGCAGGTCTATCAGGGAGACCAGGTCGTTTTTCAGAACGCGCTCCAGAACATGCCGCTCACCGAGGGCATGCGCATCGTCACCGGGTCTGATGGACGCGCCGAGGTGCAGTTTGAGGATGGCAGCGTCGCCCGCGCCGCTCCCAACAGCTCCTTTGAGTTGGCGCAGCTCACCACCAGCGCTGATGGCTCGCTCGTCACCGAAGTCGATGCACTCTCGGGCCTCACCTACTACGAAATCAACGGCCAGGGCGGCCAATACACCGTCCGTTTCGGCCCCCAGACCATTTCGCCCACCGGCGACGCCGTCTTCCGCATTGACCTCGACGGCAACTCCCCCGAGGTTGCCGACATGCAGGGCAATCTGCAGTTCCTACAGGAGCAAAACCTCATCGTCGCCACCTACTCTGGGCAGAGCATCCGCTTCAATGCCGACGATCCTTCTCTCTACACGCTCAGCGACACCATTACCAATGACTCGTGGGATCAGTGGAATTCCGATCGCGACCAGCAGCTCGCCCAGTTGCAGCAGGAGGGGGCGCAATCCGGCGCCTCCAATGGCAACCCCGACAACGCCGCCTGGGATGACCTCAACTATTACGGCGACTGGTACAACGTGCCCGGATACGGTGAAGCCTGGGCCCCCAGCGGCGTTGGCCCTGATTGGGACCCCTTCGGCGTGGGCGCATGGGGCTACTATCCTTCCTTTGGATACACCTGGATATCTTCCTATCCGTGGGGTTGGTGGCCCTATCACTGCGGCGCATGGAGCTGGTTCAACGGCTACGGCTGGCTCTGGTTCCCCGGCAACTGCGGCTGGGGTGGCTACGGTGGATACAGCACCGGCTGGTATCCCTGGGTCAATGTCTGGACCATCCCGCCCGGCTACAGCGTCCCACCGCGCCCCGGCAATCCGCCCTTCCGTCCGCATCACGGCATCCACGGCCCGCTGCATCGCATCGACGCCTATCCGCTCGTGCATGTGAACCGGGGCCAGCAGTTCGCCTCGGTCTTCCATCCGGTGGGCAGCGGCGGTCCGCGCCCCGTACCCCGCAATTTCCACTGGAAGGGCCACACCGTCAAACCCATCCCGCGCGTCCCGCCTCCCTCGGGCATCGGCCCGCGCTCGTCCGGTCCCGGCAACGGATTCCAGCCGCAGCCGATCCTGCCGCGTGGCGGCTTCCGCACGCCCTACGCGCCCGTCAATCCCGGTCTGCCTCATCCGTTCCACCCGGGCTCCGGCAGCCGTCCCACGCCGCCGCGGCAAAACGCCAATCCGCCCAGCCGCGGGGGAGGGAACACCAACCCGTTCCCGCGCTTCCACCCACAGCCGACGCCTCGGCCCACGCCCCCACCGGTCTTCCGTCCAGCCCCGATGCCAAGGCCTATGCCGATGCCCCGGCCCGCACCCAGACCCGTACCCATGCCCCATCCGGGCCCCGTCTTCCATCCCGCTCCTCCGCCGGCCTTCCATCCGGCGCCGGCGCCCCACTTCGCCGCACCACCGCACATGGCCCCACCGCCGCGTCCGGAGATACACGTCGTGCCTCACCCTCATCGCTAAAACCGAAAGGGCCAGCTTTGGCTGGCCCCCTTCGTTCCATCTCTCTTAAAAGTTGAACTTGTCTCTAACGTGTCTCTCGGGAAGGTGCTGGCTTCAGCCGATCAAGACTCGATACCGGCGGTCCCGTGTCCCACCTTCGCCTTCTTTGCGTCCTCGCGGTAGTCTTCCACCTTGTCCTCGCGATCAAAGCAGACAAACCCCGCCTTGTTCAGACATGGCTTCAACTCCTATCCTCCAGTGTCCGCCAAAGCGCCGCCAGCGCTTCCAGACTCAACTCCTCCGCGCGCACTCCCGCCGCCACTCCTGCACTCTGCATCGCTCCCGCAATGGCCGCCGGCTCATACTTTGCTGCTCGCAGATTGTTCCCGAGCGTCTTCCGCTTCTGCGCAAAGCAACTCCGCAAAAAGCCGGTGAAGCGCGTAGGATCGACGCCCAGCTCGTCGGTCCGCGAGTGCATCGTCCAGCGCAGCACAGTCGAATACACCTCAGGCGGCGGCGAAAACGCGCCCGGAGGCAGCGTCAGCAGCTTCTCCACCCTGGCATGCAGTTGCGCCGTCACACTGAGCAGTCCGTAGTCGCGCGAACCCGGCCCCGCCGCCACCCGATCGGCCACCTCGCGCTGCACCATCACCACGGCCCGCTCGATGGCCGCCTCATGCCGAATCAGGTGCAGCAAAATCTCCGACGTCATGTAATACGGCAGATTGCCCACCACCAGCAGCTTCTCGCCCGGCCGCGCCAGCGCCGAGAGGTCCACGCGCAGCACGTCGTCTTCGATAACGGTCACCGTCTCGCGCCTGGCAAACCGCTCCCGCAGCCGAGGAGCCAGCTCCCGGTCCAGCTCAATTGCAATCAGCCGCTCCGCGCGGTTCGCCAGCAGTTCGGTGATTGCCCCTTTGCCGGGACCAATCTCCACCACCGTGCGCGCGCCCAGATTGCCCAGCGCCTCCACAATGCTGCGGCAGGCCGCCTCGCTCACCAGAAAATTCTGGCCCAGTTTCGGTTTGTGCTTTCCTGAAATGGCTGCAACCTCTCTCGACTTCGGCGGAAATCGTCCCCATCCACCGCGCAATGCTCTAGACTCAATCCTTCGAAGCAGATTGAGCTACTCCAGCATCTTAACGAATAGAATTCCCACCACCCGGAGATCGCGCCGCCCATGCACATCGTCTTTGCTGCTCCCGAATGCGTTCCCTTTGCCAAGACCGGCGGTCTTGCCGACGTCGTCGGAGCGCTCCCGCAGCAGCTCGTCCGCATGGGCCATCAGGTCACCGTCTATCTGCCGTACTACCGCCAGATTGCTGTGAAGACGCCTGAGAAGATCTACGCCATCCGCAGTCTGACCATTCCGTTCCAGTACTACAACCACTTCGTCGGCGTCCTCGACGGCGGCGAGCGTGACGGCGTGCGCTACTACTTCGTCGAGTGCCCCGAGCTATTTGATCGCGAGTTCCTCTACGGCTCGCCCTCCGGCGACTACCTCGACAACTGGGAGCGCTTTGGCCTCTTCGCGCGCGCCGTCCTCGAAGCCTCCAAGCTTCTCGGCGTTCCGGACGTCTTTCATGTACATGACTGGCAGACCGGCATGCTGCCAGTTTATCTGCGTACTACCTACGCCACAGACCCCATGCTCTTTCGCGCAGGCGTGGTCATGACCGTCCACAACGCCGGTTACCAGACCTACTTCCCGCCGCAGACCACCGAAAAGCTCCTGCTGCCGTGGGATACCTTTCACATGGACCGCCTCGAGCACTACGACACACTCAACTTCCTCAAGGGCGGCATCGTCTACTCTGACGCCATCACCACCGTCAGCAAGCGTTACGCGCAGGAGATTCAAACTCCCGAA
Source organism: Acidobacterium capsulatum ATCC 51196 (assembly GCF_000022565.1). Taxonomy (NCBI): domain Bacteria; kingdom Pseudomonadati; phylum Acidobacteriota; class Terriglobia; order Terriglobales; family Acidobacteriaceae; genus Acidobacterium; species Acidobacterium capsulatum. Next base: position 585,684 of record NC_012483.1, on the reverse strand, counting down.
TTCGGCTTCAGCCTCGAAGGCGTCTTTGAGCGCCGCGCCGCCGATCTGCACGGCATCCTCAACGGCGTCGATTACTCCGACTGGGACCCCTCGCACGACGGCTACATCGCCGCGCACTACACCCCTGAGAAGCTCGAAGCCAAGCAACTCTGCCGCAAAGACCTGCTCCACGCCTTCGGCGCGCCCAGCCTGGCAGAGAACATTCCCGTCCTGAGCATCGTCTCGCGCTTCGCCACGCAAAAGGGCTTTGACATCCTGGCCGATGCCGCCGACCGCCTGCTTGCTAAAGACGTCGTGCTTATCGTCCTCGGCACTGGCGAGCCTTATTACGAAAACATCTTCCGTGAAATGCAGAACCACCATCCCGGCAAGGTCTTCGTCAAAGTGGCCTATGACAACGCGCTGGCCCACAAGGTCGAGGCCGGCGGCGATCTCTTCCTCATGCCCTCGCGTTACGAGCCCTGCGGACTCAACCAGATCTACAGCCTGCGCTACGGCAACGTACCCGTGGTCCACGCCACCGGCGGCCTCGACGACACCATACAACCCTGGAACGGGGCAGAGAAGTCGGGCACCGGCTTCAAGTTCCACGACTACAGCGCCGATGCGCTGCTAGGCTCCATCGACGAGGCTCTCGCCGTCTTTGCCGACAAGGCCGCCTGGCAAACCCTCATGCGCAACGGCATGGCGCAGGACTACTCCTGGACAAAACCCGCACAGGAGTATGAAGCCCTCTACAACGAGGTCGCCCGCCGCCGCAGTTAGCCTCCGGGCCCGCACAGAAACGCTGGCTTCAGTTTCCGATGCCACCGGCCCTGAAAGCGGACGTCATTCTGAGGCCCGCGTTGGGCCGAAGAATCCCGGCCGTCTCTCGGGCGCGCATGCTGCTGCAAGTTTCTCCCACCATTCTTCAAAGCAATCTTTCGGCCATAGGGTCCATGAGGAGTATTGGCTTCGGTTCGTACGCCTCCCCCTGCCAAAGGACTCGGGGCTTTAGCTCCTGAGGCATCGTGGCCTAAAAGCAAAGCGCCCAACTCCAACAGAGTCGGGCCCTCTCCACAAAACGCATCTCCTCAATGCACCGTGATATCCCCGGAGACGGTATCCACGCGCACCGTCGGCCCATTTCCGCCGCCATGCGAGTTATGAATATCGCCCGACACTGACGAAGCATGCACCACAAAAGGCCCCGCACCGCCCGTATTCAGCTCCACATCGCCTGAAATTGAATGCAGCCGCCATCCATTCCGCGGCGCGCCGCTCACCGTCAGGTCACCGGAGACCGTGCTCGCATGTAGCATCCCGCGCACGTTGTGCAGCGTGACGTCGCCGCTGATATCCTGAGCCTCGACATTCGGCGATTCATCGATGGAAGCCTTAATGTCGCCCGACGTGTCATGCAGAAACGCCGTCCCATTGACGCCGCTCACATGCAGGTCGCCCGACGCGCTCTCCGCGCGCAGCGCTCCCTCGACGCCCTCGACGTAAATATCGCCGGAGGCCGAGTTCGCCTCCACCTCCGTGCCCTTCGGCACCGTGATGTAGTAATCGACGGACACATTATTCAGGTGCAGCGAGTGGCCCACCTCGATCACGCTGCCCATCTGGTTCACGGGCGGATGGTCCAGCACCTCGCGCAACCGGTCCGCTGCGCTCGCAAAGCCCCACCCGTTGTCTGCATACACGTGGCCCACGATGTGAACCTCGCCGTCATCGCCCGGCTGCACATGAATGTCGCCCGAGGCCGAAGCCACATGCAGTTCCACCGGACCATGCACCGTCAGCGTGCGCTCAAACTGCCCCTTTGCCGCGCACGCCACGGTCGCGGTCATCAGCAGGGCACTCACCGCCAGCACCTGCGCACAGCGTTGCCAAACAGACATCGTTCTTCCTCCGTTGCTCATTCGCCGGCCCTCATCTTACGACTGTTGCAGCACCACGGTCTCGCCCTGCTTGAGCCCGTTTAGAATCTCTGCGCGATTGCCGTTCGAGATGCCCACCTTCACTGCAACCTTACGCTGTCCGCTCTTGGCCTTCGCGTCCGGCACATACACATAGGCATTTTTGTTGCTGTCATAGGTCAGCGCCTGCTCCGGAACCGTCAACGTGTCCTTGTGCTCGCTCACGCGAATCTCCGCATTCGCCGTCATCAACGCCTTCAGCTCATGTCCCGGATTCTCAATCGACACGCGCACTTCAAACGTCGTCACGTTGTCCTTGTCCACGCCCATAGGCGATATCTTCGTGACCTTGCCCTGGAACGTCTTGTTCGGGAACGACTGCACATGAATCGTCGCCGGCTGCCCCAGGTACACGTTGCCAATATCGGCTTCGTCCACCTTGCCATCCACATAGACCTGATTGATGTCGCCGATGGTCATCACCTTCGTCGCCGTTGAACCCAGCACCAGGATCGAGCTCACCGCATCGCCCACCTGCACATCGCGCGAGAGCACGACGCCGTCAATCGGTGATACGAGCGTCGTATACCCCAGTTGCTGATTCAACTGGTCCAGGCTCGCTTTGGCTTCCTGCACCTGCGCCAGCGCCTGCTGCAGCTTGGCCAGGTCCACATGAATCTGCGCCTTCGCCGTATTCTGCTTGTTCGCCGCCGCCAGATAATCGCGCTCGGCGTCATTGAATGCCTGCTGCGAAACCAGCCCCTCGGCATACATCTTCTTGTTGCGCTGAAAGGTCTCGCGATACATCGGCAGGTCTGGAGCCGCCGCATTCACGCGATCCTCCGCCACATTTGCCTTCGCGCTCTCCACATTCGCCTGCGCTGCGGCCAGCGTCGCCTGCTGTGCCTGCACCTGCGCCAGAATCTCCTGCTGATCCAGTTGTGCCAGCTTCTCGCCCTTCGTCACATGCTGGTTGATGTCCACATACAGCTTCTCGACAATGCCGCTCGCCTTCGACTGAATATCCACCTTCGTAATCGGCTCAATCGGTCCGGTCGCCACCACGCTGCGAATGATATCCCCGCGCTCCACCTTGGCCAGTTGCGAGGCCGGAATCTTCGTCCCATGCCCCTTCACCACCATCACGCCGCCAACAATCAGGACCAGCACCACTGCAATCCCAACTCCGGCCCAGAGGCCCCCCCTGCGCTTCCGTTTCCGCTGCGACTGATTCAAGACATCTCCTCCGGCGCCGGCATTTTCTTCCGGCGGATTGATCACTCATACGCAGCCGCTTCGACGTTGGTTCCATCCACAGCATCGGTTACCCCGGGTCCGTCAGTTCGGACCCGGGAAAGGAAACTGATCCCTCCATATCTCCCGGTGCGAAACTTACCCTCGCCCACGGGCATCTCATATCTCATGGAATACAGACGGCTTGGTCACTCGGGACTGAAGGTCTCCGCGCTCAGCTTTGGCGCGGCCACCTTTGGCGGCGGCAACGAATTCTTCAAAGCATGGGGACAAACTCAGGTCGACGAAGCGCAGCGTCTGCTCGCGCTCTGTCAGGAAGCCGGCGTCAATCTCATCGATGTCGCCAATGTCTACTCCACCGGCCTCGCGGAAGAGGTTCTCGGCAAAGCCATCGCCAGCCACCGGCAGGAGTGGCTCATCTCCACCAAGGCCACCTTCCGCATGGCGGCAGGCCCCAACAATCTTGGCTCCTCGCGCTCGCACCTCATCGAGCAGTGCAACGCGAGCCTCCAGCGCCTCGGCACCGATTACATCGACATCTACCACATGCATGGTTTCGACGCGACGACGCCCATCGATGAAACCCTCGACGCGCTCAACACCCTCGTCCACTCGGGCAAGGTGCGCTATATCGCCTGCTCCAACTTCTCCGGCTGGCACCTGATGAAGTCGCTCTCCATCTCCGAGCGTTACGGATGGGCGCGTTACGTCGCGCATCAGGTTTATTACTCCCTCGTGGGCCGCGAATACGAGTGGGAGCTCATGCCGCTCGGCCTCTCTGAAAACGTCGGCGCACTGGTCTGGAGCCCGCTCGGCTGGGGCCGCCTCACCGGCAAGATTCGCCGCGGCCAGCCACTGCCCGAGCAAAGCCGCCTGCACAAGACTGCGGACTACGGCCCGCAGGTCGAGGAGGAATACCTCTACCGTGTGGTCGATGCTCTCGATGAAGTTGCCAAAGAGACCGGCAAGACCGTGCCGCAGATTGCGCTCAACTGGCTGCTGCAGCGCCCCACCGTTTCGAGTGTCATCATCGGCGCGCGCAATGAAGAGCAGCTCAAGCAGAACCTCGCCGCCGCAGGATGGAACCTCACTCCCGCGCAGGTGGAAAAGCTCGACCGCGCCAGCGAAGTCACGCCCATCTACCCTTACTGGCACCAGCGCCAGTTTGTGGAGCGCAACCCGCTCCCCGTGCCCAGCTACAAAGAGCAGGGCCAGATCGGCTAAATCAACGCTTCATTTCGAAGCAAAATCATCGTGCCCCATGCAAGCCTCAGCCTGGCTGGCGTGGGGCCGCTCTCTTCTGCGATCCACCCATCCTTCATCTTTCACCGCCGCCTAAGGAAAGCTCTCCGGCCTGTTATACTTACCCTTTGCAGGCATGGCGCAGTGCGTCGTTATTCCTCTGGGCGATGCCGCAAATCAATCCACACAGATCGCTTCTGAGGTTCCCATGTCCGGCCATTCCAAATGGGCGACAATCAAGCACAAAAAGGGCGCGCTCGACGCCAAGCGCGGCAAGATCTTCACCCGTCTCATCAAGGAAATCACCATCTCCGCCCGTGCTGGCGGCGACCCTGACGGCAACCCGCGCCTGCGCACCGCTATCGCCGCGGCCAAGGCCGAGAACATGCCTCAGGACAACATCAAGCGCGCCATCCAGCGCGGCACCGGCGAGCTGCCCGGCGCGGTCTATGAAGAGATCACCTTCGAGGGCTACGGTCCCGGAGGCGTCGCCGTCATCGTCGAGGCCACGACCGACAACCGCAACCGTGCCGTGAGCGAAATCCGCCACGCCTTCTCTAAGAACGGCGGCAACCTCGGCGAGCCGAACTCTGTCCGCTTCATGTTCCAGAAGAAGGGCCTTATCGTCGTCTCGAAAGACGCGGCCGATGAGGAGAAGCTCATGAATATCGTGCTCGAAGCGGGCGGCGATGACCTCAACGGCGAAGGCGAAAACTGGGAGATCCTCACCGAGCCCCAGGCCTACGACGCCGTCGTACAGGCCGTGCGCGACGCCGGCATCGAGCCGCAGGTGGCCGAGGTGACCATGATCGCCTCCACCTACACCAAGCTCGAAGGCGCTACCGCCAACCAGATGATGCGTCTACTCGAAACGCTCGAAGATCACGACGATGTACAGAACGTCTACTCCAACTTCGACATGGAGCAGGTGGAAGAGGTGGCCGGCTAACCCCGGCCCGCACAATCATCACGACACAGGGCCGCCCGCAGGCGGCCTTTGTCTTCTCGCGAGGGAATCACCGACAGAATGAAACGACTCTTTTCCTCATTTGCCGCCACACTTGGCATCGCTTTCTTCGGCACGGTCATGATCGCTTCGGCCGCCGCGCAAACCACCACCGCGCAGCCTGCCAATCCTCACTTTCACTACAACATCCAGACGCCTGAAACCACGCTCTCCCACTACCCGTGGGAGTTTGGCCCCTTCCTGCAGGGGGGCTTCGGCACGGCCAATCGCTCTGATTTCCATTTCCTCGCGGCCGGCGTCAAGCTAGGCAAAATTCTCACTCACCCTGCGCTGCCGGGCCTGCTCCGTGGCCGTTTTGAATACGACATCGAGGTCATGCCCTACTGGCAGGCTTTCACGCCCAAGGCCGGCCTGCAGGCCTACCCCGTCACCAACAGCAGCGGCCAGCAAATCGGCGATCAATTTCTGCCCACCGGCGGCGGAACCTTCACCGGCATCAGCATCACGCCCATCCTTCTGCGCTGGGACCTCATGCCGCACGGCCGTTGGGAACCCTGGGTGCAGGGCGGCGGCGGACTCATCTACACCACGCATAAGTTTCCGCCCGATGTGCTCGTGCCGCATGGCACCCCAGGCGGAACCAGCGTCTTCAATTTCACGCCGCAGTTCGGCATCGGCACGCACTACTTTATTTCTCCGCGCCGTTCTATTTATGTGGAGGCGAACGCCGTGCACATCTCCAGCTCTTCGCTCGGCGACAAGAATCCCGGCGTCAACGCCAGCGTCCAGTTTCAGCTCGGCTATAGCTGGTGGTGGAGCCGCAAGCGGTAGAGTCTCACGTTGTTCAGCCCGGCCTTCTCAGGAGCTTGTGGTGAAAGTCAGTTTTGTATCAGGGCACGGCTTCCGTTGAAGGGTACGGGCTTTAGCCCGTACGCCAGGTCAAGCAATATCACCAGGGCTTTAGCCACTGAGGGATGCCTTTCATGTCCATTTCGACTTTCACCACAGGCACCCTCAGGGCTCCACACCGCTCTGTATGGAAGGCAGGTGAGTATCGGTGACCTCATCCGGTCCGCTCTTTGAGCCGGACGCTCTCATCGAGTGCGTCCCCAATTTCTCCGAAGGCAGAGACGAGCAAGCCATCCACAAGATCATCGCCGCCATGGCCGTGGAAGGCGTGCAGCTCCTCGACTACTCGCTCGATCACGACCACAACCGCTCCGTCGTCACCATCGCGGGGCATCCGGCAGCCGTGCAGGAGGCTGCCATCCGCGCCGCCGGGGCCGCCGCCGAGCTCATCGACCTCACTCGTCAGCAGGGCGTGCATCCCCGCATCGGCGCGGCTGATGTCATTCCGTTTGTGCCCATTCGCGGCATCTCGCTCGAGCAGTGCGCCCTTATCGCCCGCCAGGCCGGCAGGGAAGTCTGGCGCCGGTACGGCGTTCCGGTCTATTTCTACGAGGCCGCTGCTGCCCGGCCCGACCGGGCCCAGTTGGAGGAGGTGCGCCGCGGCCAGTTCGAGGGCCTGCGCGAAGCCGTGCGCAACGAACCTGCCCGCCGCCCCGACGTTGGCGGTCCCGAACTGCACCCCACCGCCGGAGCCGTCGCCATCGGCGCGCGCAAATTTCTCATCGCCTACAACATCTATCTCGACACTCCTGACGTGGGCATCGCCCGTGCCATCGCCCGCGAGGTCCGCCATTCCGGCGGAGGCCTCCACGGCGTCAAAGCCCTGGGAGTTCTCGTCAACGGCGAGGCACAGGTCACCATGAATGTCACTGACTTTACCCGCGTCTCGGTCGGCGAGGTCTTCGCCCTGGTCAAGCAAAAGGCACAGGCGCACGGTACCGTCCCCATTCGCGGTGAGTTGATCGGTTTGATTCCGGAGGCCGCTTATGAGCGGGAAAGCGAATGGGCGCGTCTATTACATGAGTTCGATCCAGACCAGAAAGTGCTCGAACGCAGACTCGCCTGGCCCATCGCCTGGCCCGGTGCCGGTCAGCAAGGTTGACCGCCGCCTTGCGCCTTCTGCTGGATCTGTCGTTTCCGAAAAGTTTGTGAGTCGCGGAGAAAACAACAACATATGCCCCAAGGATGGAGAAATTCTTCAGTGAGCAGAACAACCAAGTGGAAGGCGATGCTCGGCGCATGCGCCCTCACCGCCATGATGACTGCGGCCCTGCCGGCCCATGCCGTACAGCTCAGCAATGACGCGCAATCCGCCATTCCCCAGCAGGTGCAGCAGCTCATTGACATCGACTACCGCTCCATGGAGAACTCCGACACAGCCATGCAGATGAAGGCGCGTCTGATGCCGCCGCAGCTCAAGGCGCTCGAGCGCGCCCTCAAGGCCTCGGGTCTCGATGAGAGCCATGATGTCGATTCGCTCTGCTTTGCCGCGTACCGGCCCGCCGCCAATAGCAGCTTCACGCGTATTCTCGGCGTCGCGCAGGGCCAGTTCTCGGTGCCGGATATCATCGCCGCCTTCAACAAAAAGAAGGTCAAGCCGACCATGATTCGCGCCAACAAGCTCTATCCCATGGGCGCCGGCGGCATGATGGTGACCTTCCTCAATCCCACCACCATGCTCTTCGGGTCCCTTGAAGCGCTGCGCCCCGCGCTCGCTGCTCGCGACGGCAGGGCCCCCAGCATCCAGAGCAACACGCAGATGATGGCCGCGATGCAGCAGGTGCAGGCCCAGCCCATCTGGAGCATCCTCGACCAGAAGGGCACGCAGTTCATGATGCGCAGCCTGCTCGGTCAGGCTTCGCAGCTTGCCGACTTCAACGCGGTAAAAACCCGTTTGCTGAGTTCCAGTTACACCATGAACTTCAATAATGGCGTGAAGTTTGCGCTCAACGTGAATACGCCCGATACCATCACCGCTGCCACCATGTCGTCGCTGCTCAACGCCGCCGCCATGTATGAGAAGCTCAGCGGGACGCCGGTCGAAAAGCAGGCCATCGACGCCACCAGCATCGACTCCACCGCTGGAGTTCTCGAGGTGCGCTTCAACACCACCGACGACGAGTTCGCCAGCCTGTTGCAGTCGCCGCTCTTCCAGACCGTCGTGAAGTAGCTAACTGCAAATCAGCATCTATCGGCCGCGGACCAGATCCGCGGCCTTTTTATGTGCTTGAGACGGTGTCTTCTGCGCCGCCGATGCGCGGCTCCTGTTCATCGCTGGCGCGCATCACACGATTCCGGCCGCTGCTCTTGGCCCGGTACAAGGCCTTGTCGGCGGCGTCGATCAGCAGAGTTCCGCTGGTGCCGCGCATCGGCATCAATGAGGCGCAGCCCGCGCTGATCGTGATGTGGCCATATTCGTTGCCGCGATGCACGACCTTGCGGGCCTCAATCTCTTCCCGGATTCTCTCGCCGAGCGCCGCCGCCCCGGCTTCGTCCGTATCCGGCAGAATCAGGGCAAACTCTTCGCCGCCAAACCGCGCCACCAGGTCTGTGGAACGGTGAATGCACACCGAGATCCACGTAGCGATGCTGCGCAGGCATACATCGCCCTCGAGGTGCCCATAGATGTCGTTGTAATTCTTGAACCAGTCCACGTCGATCAGCAGCAGCGCCGTCGGTGCGCCGGTACGAATGGCCCGCTTCCATTCCGCGTCCAGCACTTTGTCAAAGTGCCGCCGGTTCGCCACACCTGTCAGTGCGTCGATCTCAGCCAGCGCCTGCAGCTCCAGGTAGGCTGTCTGCATCCGCTCTTCGGCTGCTTTGCGGCTGGTAATGTCGCGCACCACGTTCACAAATCCGATCGGGTCATGACTCTGCATGTCGCGGTAGAGCATCAGGCTGGCCTCCACCCACAGATAAGACCCATCTTTATGCTGGCAGCGGTAGGTGAGCGTACGTCCTTCCCCGGTGCGGCGCACATCGCTCAGCGCCTCTTCCAGCGCGGGCACATCGTCCGAATGCACGATGTTACTCTGATAGGTCTTTCCCAGCAGTTCTTTTGGACTCCATCCCAGAAGAGTCTTCGCCGCGCTCGAAACATAAAGCCGCCGTCCCGCCAGGTCGGTCAACACCATCACATCCGGCGAACTCTCGGCCAGCGACCGGAAGCGCCGCTCGTTCTCCACCGCAAGCTTGAGCAGCTTGCGCCGCTCCTCAAAGATTGCGGAAACAATCGTTCCGCAGATGGAGCACGAGGCAAGAAAAAGCTGAAGATCGACTGTCTTGATCCTGAGCGAAACGCCTTCCAGGCTGGCCATGGGGCCGTAGCCGAGCCCGGTCAGAATCACGGCGATCAGAGCAATCAGCAGAACTCCTGCGCCGCTTCCGGTCCAGCCGGTTTGCACGGCCACCACCAGTAGGGCAGGGAACAGCAAAAAGAGAAACGCAACACTCGGCTGCAAAAAGCACACCACCGTCGCAAGCGTTAACAACAGCAGCAGCGGAATGTTCTGCCGGCTGGTGTCCTTGCGCCAGATGTCCCGCACCTGGCCCCGGTAGAGCGCAAAGGCCACCGGAGTTGCGGTCGCAACCCCCAGCGCATCGGCAAAATACCACTGCATCATCGCCTGCAGAAAGGGAATGCCCTGCAGGTAGTGATGCAGCAATGAGGCAAACACCCCGGAGATGGACGGCGCAATCAGAACCGCCGTCAGCACAAAGCGCCACAACTTTTCGGCGCCTCTCAGGTCAAAGGACTCGCCCATCCAGACCCGCAAAACCCAGGCGGCGACTAAAACCTCCAGCAGGTTGCAGAGGTCAATCAGTGCCACCGCAAGTCCGAAGGTATGCACAACGATCACGTGCGCCAGCAGAATGGCCACTCCGCCGGCGGCCAGCAGCATCGGCCAGGCCCGCTTGCGCGCAGCCAGCACGGCAGCCAGCAATACTCCGTTGGACCACCAGATGGGATTCAGATGGGAGAGATGTCGCGTCAGCCCCAGGCTCAGCAGCCCGGTCAGAAATGTCAGTACAAAGGCAAGAAGACTCAGGCGTAGCGAAGAGGTGCCCCGCTGCGAATCTATAGACATGGTTTCAGCTGACATGAAGGCAGTAGGCTTCCGGTAAGTACCTCAAGAACCTTATATGTTGTGGTGCGGAATACTCAATACAACTTTTAACAAAAGGTGAATGCCCCATTCAAATGTGGGAGTTACCACCAAAGTGGGAACTTAGTGCGATCGCCTGAAGCGTGAGAAGACACCTGGACGGCTCACCCGATTCTGAGTTTCAGGCCACTTCCGTTTCTGTTATCGTCCTCAAATCGACGGCTTCCGCTCCAGAATACGCGCCGTCAGCACCACGCCCGTGGCGCCGTCATGCAGTGTGATCGGAAAGACCAGCACATTCCAGATCCACTCCGTGCCTTTGCGCGGCAGGTTCAGCAGTCCGCGATAAGTGCGGTCGATATACGTCTCCCGCGTCCGCGCCACCGTACGAATGATCTCCTGCCAGTCCGGAGCTAGGTCGGGCATCTCCTCAAACATATTGCGCCCCGGAAACCACTCCCGCGGATGCTCCAGCAATCGCGCGCAGGCCTCGTTGACGTACTGCCAGGTGCCGTCCGCGTCCAGAATCTCAAGCACCACGTCATCGCCCATCGCCATGTTGATGCGCGAATAAAAGAAGTCCCGCGCATCCACCACCACAGGCTTGCCGCGCCGCTTGGCTTCAAAGGACCGCAGCGCCGTCACCAGGTCGTCAATCGAGCTGTAGCCCTTCAGCAGATGCATATCTTCGACACCGCCAAAGCGCCGCTCCAGCGTCGCTGACAAGATGATGATCGGCACCTGTGGGCGCCGCTGCCGCAGCTCCGCCGCCACTTCCGTGCCGAACTGGCCCGCGCCGAGATGATAATCGAGCACCGCGATATCAATCTCGTCCAGCATGGCTTCGGCTTCTTCAATGGTCGCGGCCGTCTCCGTCAGGTAGCCGTACTTGCGCAGAATCGTCGCCCGCAGAAGCAGGTTTTCCGGATGGTCGTCCAGCAGCAACACCCGGATCGGCTGTGCCGGGTTCTCCGTAACGCTCGCAAGGGTTTCCTGGTCCGTATCGTTAAACATAGTCACAAATCATTCGCGGAAGCAGAGCTGGCCCCGGTTGATCCCCAGTTGATTTAAGTAGGATGCACATCCGAGCCTTGCTGCGCAGTCCATTTCTCCATCTGCTTCACCACTCTCTGTAATTGACGCACCAACTCGGGTAAACGTGGCATGATTGCCGTCACGCGCAGCCATTGTTTGTTGTCAAAGCCCGGCGAGCCGCTCAAGATGCTCCCGGCCGGAATATCCCCATGCAGCCCGGCCTGGGCCGTCGCAATCACGCCATCCCCGATCTTGCAGTGCCCGGCCACACCCACCTGCCCGGCCAGAATCACGTTGCGCCCAATCTCTGTTGACCCCGCCAGACCCGTCTGCGAGCAGAGCAGGGAATTCTCCCCGATGATCGACCCATGCCCCACCTGCACCAGGTTGTCCACCTTCACGCCGCGATGCAGGTGCGTCTCGCCCACCCGCGCGCGGTCCACGCAGGCGTTGGCCTGAATCTCGACCTCATCGTCCAGAATCGCCGGGCCCGACTGCACAATCTTGTACCAGCCGCCGCCCTCCAGCCGGGCAAACCCGAACCCGTCCGAGCCAACGACCGCGCCATTCTGCAGAATCACGCCATCGCCCAGGCGGCAATTCTCGCGCACCACCGCGTGCGCGTGCGCAAAAAAGCGGTCCCCAATCGTGACGCCCGGATAAATCACCACATGCGGCAAAATCACCGCCTGCTCGCCGATCACCACGTTCTCGCCGATCACGGCATAGGCTCCAATGTGGGCTCCCGCGCCAATCTTCGCTGTCGGATGGACCTCGGCCTTCGGGTGAATCCCCGGCGCATACACCGGCCCGCGATAGAACACCTCAATCGCCCTGGCAAACGCCAGATCGGGATTCTTCACCCGCAGCGCCGGCAGCGCAATCTCCGGGAAATCCGGGCTCACCACGACCGCGCTGGCTCGCGTCTTCTTCACTTCGGCGGTGTATTTTGGATTCGCCACAAACGTAAGGTGCCCGGGCTGGGCTTCCTCAATGCCGGCAACGCCGGAGATCTCCGGATCGTCTTCACCGGTGCAAACGCCACCAAGCTGGTGGGCCAGGACTGACAGCTTCATGCTTGGAATTGTAGCCGCAGGGGGTGGCTCTGTTCCTACTCAAACAGTTCCGGCTGATCGGCGGCCGCGGCAGCTCCGTCCACGCGCGCCGACACCATCTTCTTCTTCGCTGAGCCGACCACCGCCATCGCCTCCAGCTCGGCAATCGCCGTCACCGGAATCCACATGCGCTGGGTATTGCTCCGCGTATCCGGCGGCAGCAGAAAGACGCCCTCCGCGCCCAGCAGGGAGCGGTCATTCGCCGCCACGCCTTCGATGACATCGCCATCGGTCAGCTTCAGCCGCAGATGAACCCCCTCGATCCTGGGCCGCCCGGCAAAGGTTTTGCGCAGCAGTCGCTCAGGATTGTTGACCTCGCCCGAGTTGAAATCCCGCACATAGCAGACCCACTTGATCTCCTGCGCTGCGACCAGCGCCACCTTGCTTTCGAGATCCAGCAGTTCCACCATGCCCAGATGGCAAAGGTCCTCCTGGGGCAGGTATCCGGCGAGCCATTCGCGGCTGAACTTGCGGACAATCGCTTTTTTCCGTGCTCCCGCCATGCAAGGTCGTCCCCAGGCCGCTGCCGTGCCGCATCATTTCTGGTGCAAAGACATAGCCAACGTCTGCACCGTATGTTACATTGTTCCTTTGTATCGATTGTCCGCCTGCTCGCAAGTAATTTGGATTCATCGATTTAGCAGCGCAAACTCACGGGCGGCGGCCTGGCGGTGAATTCGAAGCATGCCCGACTATATCTATCTTCTTGAAAACCGGCTTTCCCCGGCCCAGCGCAACGCAGTCGAACAGGTTCGTCAGGCGGCGATGCATGCTGGCATGACAGTCTTTCTCGCCGGCGGAGCTGTGCGTGATCTCACCTCTGGCTTTCCCGTCCGCGACCTTGATTTTTCGGTTCAGGGAAATGCTCTCAAGCTCAAGAAAGCACTGGAGAAAGCCGGCGGCGAACTCTGGGGCGAGCATGAAGAAACCCGCACCCTGTTTTTCTGGTTTCCCGGCAGCATCCGCGTCGAGGTCTCCAGCGCCCGCCGCGAGGAATACCCCAAGCCCGGCAAACCCGTTTACCACTGGTCGACCATGCTGGAGGACCTGCGCCGCCGCGACTTCACCGTCAACGCCATGGCCATCTCCCTCAATGAGGGCTCCTACGGCCTGCTGCTCGATCCGTTGAACGGCATTGCCGACATGGAGGCGCGCCACCTGCGCCTGGTCAACAATTACGGATTCCTCGAAGATCCCTCCCGCATGATCCGCGTCACCCGTCTCGCCGCCCGCACCGGCTGGGAGATGGACGAGCGCACCAGGGCGCGCTACGACAACGCCCGCGAAGAGGGTATCGCGGCCATGTCTGACTGGCTGCGCGGCTATGAACTCGAAGAGATCGGCCACGAAGAGGACGCCCTCAAGATTCTGAAGGCGCTCGAAGCCGAAGGCTGGATGCAGCAGCTCTTCCCGGCCTGGACCGCCGCCAAAGCCGATGCTGCGGCCCTCGAAGAGCTGCACCGCATCTACGTCAAGCTGCTGATGCAGGGGGTTCACCCGGATTTGTCCGCGGCGCAGATGCGGTTGCTGACAGCGAAACTGGCTCCCAAAGAGTTCGCCAGCCTCAAGAAGCTGCTGCCGTGCCCCGGGTTTGTCCAACAGTGGGAGCACCTTGACGACGCTGCCAAGGAATTCAGCGTCAAGCTCACCGCCAAGGAAACCTCTACGCCCTCGGCCACCTGGAAGCTGATTGCGAACTATCAGCCTGAGCCGGTACTGTGGCTGGCCTTCACCAGCAAGAGCGCTCCGGTGCAGACCCGCTTCAAGAACTTCTTTGAGGTCTGGCCCGAGGCCCGGCAAAAGATTCCCACCGTGCTCATGGCCGAGATGCGCATCACCGCCGATCTGCCCGAGTACGGCCACCTGCTCAATGAGCTCTTCTTTGCGCTCATTGACGGCAAACTCGAGACCGAAGAGGCTATGCGCGCCTTCCTGGAGCCTTACTCGCCACCCGCGCCGCCGCCGCCGGTCACCATTCGCCGCTCACGCTCGCGCCGCGCTCCCAAGGTTGAAGTTGAGGAAGAGGAGTCGCCCGACATCGTTATGCCCTCCGGTTATGACGAAGACGACGAATCCGGCCACGAAGACGAGGACGAGCACGAAGATCATCACGCCGATGAGGATGCTGACGAAGAAGAAGAGGAGCACGCTCCGGCGAAGCCCTCTCGCGCAGCCAAGACAGCCAAGCCTGAGGCTCAATCCGCCCCGAAGCCGGCCGACAAAGCCGTGAAACCGGCCGCTCCTGCTGTTCACAAGGCCGAGCAAAAAGCAGAACCCAAGCCCGCCGCCAAGGCTGCGAAACCGGCTCCTGCCAAAGCCGCCAAGCCCGTGGCCGCACCGGCCGCAAAGCCCGCTCCCAAACCGGCGGCGAAAAAGGCCGCTCCGGCCCCGGCAAAGAAGGCCGCCAAGCCTGCTCCCGCCAAGGCTGCGAAGCCGGTGGCGAAGAAGGCATCCAAACCGGCCGCCAAGCCTGTTGCTAAAAAAGTAGCTCCGAAGCCTGCGGCCAAACCCGCAGCGAAGAAGCCGCCCGCGAAACCCGCAGCCAAGCCAGCCGCCAAAAAGAAGCGCTAATATCCGCGGCCACGCAATGCAGAATCACTTCAGCAGAGGCATCCGGTCAACAGTCCGGGTGCCTTTCTAGTTGCGCCTCCGGCCATGGGCAAAAGCGAGTCTCTTGATCTCCTCAAAATGAACAGCTTGCATGCGAAATCCTCATGGGTTTCTTCCCCCTCCGCGTGGTAACTTCAGGAGCATCTTCGGTTTCGGGGTCCTCATGATCGTCCGTCTCTGCCGCTCACTTCTGTTTGCCACCCTGCTGGCTTCGCTGGCCGGCGCGGCTCTGGCCGCTCCCGCCGCTGCCACCTCTGGGGCCAAAGACCCGCGCCTCGCCGGAGCCTACCGCTTCCAGCAGAACGGCTGGACCTACGTCCACCTGCAGGGCACTCCCGAAGCGATCGGCTTCCAGCACGGCTATCTGCTCGCCCCGCAGATTGAGGACTTCGCCCGCACCCTGCGCGTCGAAGAGGCCCACGCTACCCCGGCCTATCCCTGGACGTTCTACCGCCAGACCGCCCGCACCATCCTCTGGCCGCACATCAACGCCGAGTACCGCGCCGAGCTTAAGGGCATCGCCGAGGGTGTGGAGGCGCGCGGCGGCCATCTGGATCTGTGGGACATCGTTGCCATGAACGGCAACATCGAGATCGGCGAGTACTACATTCCGTGGCTCAAGCTCCAGAAGCATCAGCCCGTCACGCCCAAGGCTCCCGGCCGGTGCAGCGCCTTTATCGCAACCGGCGACTGGACCAAGGGCGGCCAGATCGTCATTGCCCACAACAACTGGACCAACTATGCCGACGGCGAGCGCTGGACGATCATCTTTGACATTCAGCCTGCCCATGGCTACCGCATGATCATGGATGGCGCTCCGGGGCTCATCACCAGTGAAGACGATTTCGGCGTCAACAGCGACGGCCTCATGATTACGGAGACGACCATCTCCGGTTTCGTCGGCTGGAAGTCGGATGCCATCCCCGAGTTCGTGCGGGCCCGTCAAGCGATGCAATACGCCGGCAGCATCGACCAGTACGCCGCCATCATGGAGAAGGGCAACAACGGCGGCTACGCCAATGACTGGCTGATCGGCGACCGCAAGACCGGCGAAATCGGCTACCTGGAACTCGGACTCAAGCACGTCAAGCTCTGGAAGAAGAAGAACGGCTACTTCGTCAGCGCCAACTTCGCCCGCGACCCGGCCCTGATCCGCGACGAAACCATCGGCTACGACCCTGCGGACATGAGCTCCTCGCCGAATGCCCGCCACGTGCGCTGGCTCCAGCTCATGAAGCAGTACAAGGGCCGCATCGACGTTTCGCTCGCCGAACAGTTCCTCGGCGATCACTACGACTCATGGGAAAAGAAGGTGGATCCCGACGAGCGCACCCTCTGCGGGCACATTGACCGCTCGCCGCGCGGCGTGCCAGTCTGGGGCGATCCACCCTTCTTTCCCGAGGGAGCGGTGCAGGGCAAGGCCACCGATAGCGCGATGGCTGCCCGCATGCAACTCGTCGCCCACGCCGGGCACCCCGGCGGCCACAGTTTTTACGTCAAGCCGTTCCTCGCCGCTCATCCCCAGTTCAACTGGGAGAAGCCAGTCCTGCGCGACATGATCGCCTATCCCTGGACGCCCTTCACCTCTGGCGAGCGGGCAGGGAAGTAGCGCAAGGAGCCTGGGCGGGTCAGAGAATGTTCCCGGCGAGTGTTCCCGGCCAGAGCTGGCTTGCCGGGTTCCTATAGCTCCCGGCGGCCTTCGAGGGCGCGGGTCATCGTGACCTCGTCCACGTATTCAATGTCACTGCCTGCCGGGACTCCGGTGGCGATGCGGGTGAGGCGCACTCGCAAGGGGCGCAGCAGGTCAGCAAGATAGTTGGCTGTGGCCTCGCCCTCGACGGTGGGGGAGGTGGCCAGGATGAGCTCGTCCACCTCGCCGCGCTCGACGCGGGCCAGCAGGTTGACGGTGCGCAGGTGTTCGGGGCCGACGCCGTGCAGCGGCGAAAGCGTGCCATGCAGCACGTGATAGACGCCATTGTAGCCACGGGTTTTCTCGACGGCGGCGATGTTGGTGGGCTCCTCGACGACGCAGACCAGGCGCTGGTTGCGGGTGGGGCTGCTGCAGAAGACGCAGGGATCAACGTCGGTGATGTTGTTGCAGACCGAGCAGAGGCGGAGCTGGGCCTTGAGGTCGCGTACGGCGCCGGCGAGAGCCTCGGCGTCGGCAGTGCTGGAGCGCAGGATATGGAAGGCCAGCCGCTGGGCGCTGCGGGTGCCGATGCCGGGCAGCTTGCGCAGCTCCTCAATGAGGCGCGCCATGGGTTCTGCGAATCGGGTCAACTTTGGTTCTCCTGCCTCAGCATAATGGAGGCTGCCGGGCAAGGAAACCGGGCCGGGGAGAATGGGTTTGCGAGAGGGCTGATGTTTACGACATGGTTACGGGGTAGGGATCGGGGATTGCGGAGCGGCTTTGGGGAAATGTGAATCTGGAATCACATTTGCGTGTATTTTTTCCGGGCGTGAGCGGACCCGGAGGACAAAGGCGCTGGTATCTGGTTGTACTGTCATGGCTTACGGCGTTTGCTGCGCCGGAATGAGAATGTGAATGCGAATTCGCATTATTTTGCGACTGTGACGCCGGAGGGCGGACTTGTGGGCTGTAAGTGCAGCGGGGTCAATGGCTTGCAGGATCACAAAGGCCGCGCGGGAAGAATGTGAATGCGTATTCACATATTTTCGTATTTTCGGGCGGCGTCATGCCTGAGGATGCGGTGATCTCCTATCTAAAGAATAGCGGAATTGAAGCGAATTGGCGGCAAATGGCCGCGGGTGGAGTTGGCTGATCAATTAACCTGCGCCTGCCGGGCGACGGGGGCCAGGCGAGCCTGCTGGGACCGGGGAGAACGATTACCATGGAATCTCTTATGACCGCCTACATTGCCCTGCTGCGTGCAGTGAATCTTGGCCCCACCAACAAGCTGCCCATGCCGGAGCTGAAGGCGATGTGCGAGCGGCTGGGCTTCGCTGACGTGAAGACCTATATTGCGAGCGGCAATGTGGTCTTCACCACAAAGAAGACCGGGGCGCAGGTGAAGGCGGGGCTCGAAGCGGAGCTGGCGAAGTTCGCGGGCAAGCCGGTGGGGGTGATTGTTCGCACGGCGGAGGAGATGGCCGGCGTGCTCGCCGCCAATCCCTTTCACGGCAAGCCCGGCAACTGGAGCGTCGCTATCTTTCTCGACGAGCCGCCACCGACGGATGCGCTCGACACCGTGACTCATCGCAACCGCGAAGAGCTGGCGCTGGGGCGGCGCGAGATTTATGTCTTTTATGCGGATGGGATCGGCGACGCAAAGCTGAAGATTCCCGCGGGAAAGAACGGCACGATGCGGAATATGAATACGATTGCCAAGCTGGCGGAGATGGGACGGGCCGCGCATGAGTCCGAGAGGGGTTAGATGGTGATTTGAACCCACATCTCTGCGAGATGTGGGGCACCCGCTTTTGTGTAGACAGGGCTACTTGCTGGTTTTGAGCATTTGCTCGGCGTGTTTGCGGGAGGTGTCGGTGACGGTTGCGCCGGACATCATGCGGGCGATCTCTTCGGCGCGCTCGGTTTCGGTGAGGACGCGAATCGAGGTTTTGGTGCGGCCCTGCTTCTCCTGCTTCTCAATGAGGAAGTGCTGGTCGGCAAAGGCGGCGATCTGGGGCAGGTGAGTGACGCAGAGCACCTGCTGGGCGCGGCTCAGGGCCTTGAGTTTCTGGCCGACGGCCTCGGCGGCGCGGCCTCCGATGCCGATGTCGATTTCATCGAAGACGAGCGTGCGCGGCACCGGCGTCTTCTTGCGGCTTGAGCGATTGGCTCCCTCTTCGACGCTGACCTTGAGCGCGAGCAGTACGCGCGACATTTCGCCGCCCGAAGCGATCTGGTCGAGCGGCTTGAGCGGCTCGCCGGCGTTGGTGGCGATGAGGCATTCAATGGTGTCCCAGCCGTGCGGCGTCCAGGCGGCGGAATCTTCGCTGGGGGTGACAGCGACCTCGAAGCGTGCCTTCATGGCGAGATCGTTGATCTGGGCGACGGCCAGTTTTTCAAGCGCACGCGCGGCCTCTTTGCGCTGCGCGGTGAGCGCGGCAGCGATCTGCCGGTAGGCGCTCTCGGCCTGCTGAAGCTGCGTGCGCAGGGACTTCAGCGTTTCATCGCGGTTTTCGATTTCGGCGAGCTTCTGGGCGACCTCTTCGCCGTAGGCGATCACGTCGTCGAGGGTTGCGCCGTACTTGCGCTTGAGGCGGTCGAGCAGGGCGAGGCGGTCCTCAATCTCAGCCAGCCGCTCGGGCGAGGCGTTGATGCCGTCGGCATAGTGGCGCGTGGTTTCGCCCACGTCCTGCACGATGGCGCGGACGGAGGCGATCTGCTGCACCGATTCCTGAAAGCGCTCGTCGTAGCGGGCCAGCTCTTCCAACTGGCGGCTGGCCGCGCGCAGCGCAGACTCGGCGGAGCTGCTGCTCTCATAGAGCGAATCGTAGGCGCTCATGGCCGCGGCATAGAGCTTCTCGGCATTGGCGAGCACGCGGCGTTCGGTTTCAAGCGCGTCATCTTCGCCGGCGGTGAGGCTGGCGCTGCCGATCTCCTTGTGCTGAAAGCTCCACAGGTCGAGCATGCGCAGGCGGTCCTGCTCGTCGCGCTCGAGTGCGTCGAGCTTTTGCTGCACGTCGCGCCAGCTTTGATAGGCGGTGGCGGCCTGGGCGGTGAAGAGGTTGGCAAAGCGGTCGAGCAGGCCGCGCTGCTGCGCGTGGTCAAAGCTGCCGAGGGTTTCACTCTGCGCGTGGACCAGGGCCAGCTCAGGCGCGAGCTGGCGCAGCACGGTGACCGTGGCCGGCTGATTGTTAATAAAGACGCGGCCCTTGCCGCTCTCCGAGATTTCGCGGCGCAGAATGATCTCTTCGCCCTGGGCGTCGATGCCATTGGCTTCCAGAACGGCTTCGGCACCGGCCGTGCTCTCAAAGACGCATGCCACGACGGCGCGCTCTGCGCCGTGACGGACGAGATCAGCGGAGGCTTTGGCGCCCATCAGCAGGGCGAGGGCATCGACAAGAATGGACTTGCCCGCTCCGGTTTCGCCGGTGAGCAGGTTGAGGCCGGGGCCGAAGACCGCGATGGCGTGGTCGATGACGGCGTAGTTTTCCGCGCGCAGTTCGAGCAGCATAGAGGGGTTTTCTTTCGCCTTGCGTTGTCACGATTATGAGGCACGGCAGGGCGAGGAGGACAGGGGGAAGGATGAGATTTCGACGGGCGGCGTGAATGCATCCTACCGGTTTTGGGAATGGCGCGCGGGGGACCCTCTAAAGTAAACCACCGCGAGTGGTTGCCGCCTCTGCTCTCTGCTAACTTTAATCTGAGGAAATGCGACACCATTGCAGGCGATGACACATTTTTCTTTGACATTGGCTATGTTCCTGTTCCAGTCCGGCGCTGACAGCGCGTCGGGCCCGGTGCCCGTCGATCACGGCAATGAGCTGCTGCAGATGATTGGGCGCAGCAGCGGCACTGCGATTGCCGTACTGGTTCTGCTGCTGATTGCGAGCATCTGGTCATGGGTGATCATTTTTGCCAAAAGCTCGGCGCTGCGGCGGGCGAATATGCAGAGCCGGCGCTTCCTGCGTGCCTTTCGCAAGGCGACGCGGCTGCAGGACATCGCGGCTGTCAGCGAGCAGTTCAAGCCCAGCCCGCTCGTCAACGTCTTTGACGACGTGTATGAGACCTATAAGCGGCAGACCGGCGGCTTTGGCCCTCCGCGCAACATTACGACGCTCGAACGCGCGGCGATGTCGGCTTCGAGCGAGTCGCTGACGATCCTCGAAGAGCGCATGTCGTGGCTCGCGACCATCGGGGCGGTTGCGCCCTTTGTGGGCCTCTTCGGCACCATCATGGGCATTGTGGATGCCTTTCACGGGCTGGGCACGGCGGGCGCGGCCACGCTGCGGGCCGTGGCTCCGGGCGTGTCGGAAGCGCTGATTACCACGGCGGCGGGCCTGATTGTGGCGGTTCCGGCGGTGGTGGCGTACAACCAGTTCACCGCGAAGATCAGGGAATTTGGCTCGCGCATCGACGACTTTACCCGCGAGCTGATCAACAGCATGGAAGAGGTCGCCCTGCAGCGCCCGGCGCAGCCACAGGGAGAGACAGGGGAGGCCGGACGTGGCCTTCACAAGTAACAACGGACGCACGCAAAGCTCTCTCTCAGACATCAACATCACGCCGCTGGTGGACGTGGTGCTGGTGCTGCTGGTGATCTTCATGCTGACGGCTCCGGTGTTGCAGTCGGGCATTCAGGTGAAGGTGCCGCAGACCAAAACGGTGCATGAGGTGACGCAGCCGCGCATGGTGCTCACCATCACGAAAAGCCAGGAGGTTTACCTGGGCGACAAGCCGGTGAACCTGGCCGACCTGCCGACGCTGCTGCGCAAGCCGGGAGAAGATCCGGCGACCGAGGTGATCTATCTGCGGGCCGACGAGCGGGTTCCGTTCGGCGCATTTGCCTCGGTGATGGACGCGGTCAAGCAGGCGGGCATCAGCAACATCAGCATTGTGACGCAACCGATTCAGAATTCTCCGGCCACAAACGCACAGTAGGGTATGCCGAGACTCTTTGAAAAGCAGGAACGGGAACGGCTCGGCAGGCCCATGGCACTGTCGCTGCTGCTGCACGTGGGCGTGCTCGGCGGCATCACGCTGCTCATTTATTTTATGGGGATGTTTCATGGCGAGGAGTGGGGCAACAATGCACCATCGGGCGCGATTCAGGCGCAACTGGTGAGCTCGGCCCCGACGATTCCGCTGCCGCAGGATCACACGCCGAACAACAACGTGCTCGCGACGCAGACGCCCAGTGAGGCTCCCGCGATTCCATCGAAGAAGACCGAGACGATTCCGCCGCCGAACGCGATTCCCATTCCGGTCAAGAGAAAAATCAAGCATCCGAAGAAGAAAAAGCCTCACCAGAATGCGCCGCAGCGCGTCCAAGAGAAGCCCAGACAGCACCGGGCAAACTATGGCGAGCAGCGGGCGACCCAGATTCCGCACTCGGTGACAGGCAACCCGACGCCGAACAACACCGTCTCCGTGAACGGCGGAAATTTTTCGTCGCGTTTTCCTTATTACGTGAACCTGATCACGGCAAAGGTAAGCGGAGCCTGGTACCGGCAGGAGATTGACCCGAGCACGCCCTATGGCAGCAAGGTGAGTGTGACGTTTGTGATCGCACGCGACGGATCGGTGAGTGATATTCGCATCGACCAGCCCAGCAATTCGCCGACGCTGAACAGCTCGGCGGTGCGGGCGGTGGAGCGCGTGGAGTCGTTTGGCCCGCTGCCCTATGCCTACAAGGGTTCTTCTGTTTCCGTAGAGTACACTTTCACCTATAGCCGGCCTACGCAATAAGAGGGGCCGGACACGAGTCTATGCAGTACAACCAGCGTCATGGTGACAACAGCCGCATGAAGACAAGCCCGCGCATTTCACGGCACCTATCCTCCCCGCTTCTCCTTGTTCTTGCGTTACTTTTCATTCTTGCTCCGGCGTCAAAGCTGCGGGCTCAGGACTGGGTCCGTACCGGAACCAATCTGGGAGTGCAGCGCATCCGGCTGGCGGTGGCGGGCTTCAAGCCGGGCACCAATGATTCGCAGACGTTTGTGCTGAAGAGCATCTTTGACCAGGTTCTCTACAGCGATCTGGAGAATGCCGGCATCTTTGACATGGTTTCAAAGAGCATGGCGCCCCCGGCGATGCCGGGCAGCCCGAAAGAGCTGGTGCTTTCGCAGTGGTCGCAGCCGCCCTCGAACGCGCAGATGGTCGCCTTTGGCACCCTGGGCGTGAGCGGCGGACAGTTGACGGTGCAGGGCTACCTCTACGACACGAAGAATGCAGACACTCCGCAGGTGCTGGGCAAGCAGTACTCGGCGCAGGCGAATGAGTCTGACGCGCGCGATATTGCCCATCGCTTCGCCGATGAGATCATTCTGCGGCTTGGCGGAATTCCGGGCATTGCCCAGACGAAGATTTATTACGTCGTGGGCCGCGGCATGCACAAAGAGATCTGGGTGATGGACTATGACGGCGCGAACAAGCAGCAGGTGACGCACCTTGGTTCCGACTCCATGGCTCCGGCTGTTTCGCCTGATAACTCAAAGCTGGCCTTTGAGACCTTCGGCAAGTACGGCATGCAGATTCGCATCTACTCCTTGCTGCTGCATCGCTACCTGCACTTTGTTTCTCCGGGCGGAACGACGATCAGCCCGTCCTGGTCGCCGGATGGGATTCATCTGGCCTACTCCTCTTCAGGCGCGGGGAACCCGGACATTTATGTTTCGGATGCGAACGGCATGAACCGCCATCGCATCACGGCCTTCCGCGGGCCGAATGCGCAGCCGGTGTGGAACCCGAAGACCGGGGCCCAGATTGCGTGGGAGAGCGGCATGACGAGCCTGCCGCAGATCTACACGATGGATGCGGATGGATCGAACGTGTCGCGCCTGACCGATGGAGGGTATGCGGTTTCTCCATCATGGTCGCCGAATGGGCAGTTTCTGGCCTTTGCCTGGGACCGTCACTACGGCCCGGGTGCGCCGGGCGGCGAAGACATCTACATTATGGATATCACCACGCATCGCTGGGTGCAGTTGACTCACGGGCAGGGCGTGAACGACTTCCCATCATGGGCTCCCGATGGCCGGCACATCGTCTTCCAGAGAACGGAAGGCGGGCGTACGGATATCTGGTCCATGCTGGCGAATGGACAGCAACAAGAGCAGTTGACGCACAACGGTTCCAGCACGATGCCGGACTGGAGCTGGAAGTAGTTCCCCTTTTGGAAGTTGATTGACTGAGAAGTTATTTTTTACTGCTTTGGTACCAAAAAGTACGGTCAAAAGACCGTTAGATTGAGTTGTAGGAGAGAGAGAGAACCATGAAGCACGCATATCGCAAGTCGTTCCTGTTAAGCGCAGGTCTTGTGGCCATGCTGACCATCGCGGGCTGTCACAAGAAGGTCGCTACCGCCCCCGTGTCGGCTCCTCCGCCGGCGATGATTCCCGCTCCAACCGCCACTATCAGCGCCAACCCGCAGACGGTAACCGCCGGCAATCCGGTGGTTCTGACCTGGCAGACCACCAACGCAACGAACGTTTCGATCGACGGCATCGGCCAGGTGGAAACCTCGGGCACGCAGACGGTGACGCCGACCCAGTCGACGAGCTATCACCTGGTGGCGACCGGCCAGGGCGGCTCCACGGATGCGACCGTTCAGGTCACGGTGACCCAGCCGCAGGCGGCGACGGTTGCAGAGTCGAATATCGACGAAGCGACCTTTGAAGCCAATGTGAAGCCGGTCTTCTACAACTTTGACAGCTACTCGGTCCGTCCCGATGCTCAGGCGATCATCCAGCAGGATGCGAACTACCTGATTCAGCATCCGAATCTGCACGTGGTGATCGGCGGCTATTGCGATGACCGCGGCTCGGTGGAATATAACCTGGCTCTTGGCGAGAATCGCGCCAACGCAGCCAAGCAGGCCCTGGTGAGTGCCGGTGTCAGCCCCGACCGGCTGCGCACGGTGAGCTACGGCAAAGAGAAGCAGTTCTGCACGGAACAGAACGAATCGTGCTGGCAGTCGAACCGCCGCGCACAGTTCACGCTGGACCAGTAGGAACGAGCATGAACAGGCAGTATCCGCCGGACTGGCCGGGATGCGCGAAGTTGCGCGCCCGCCGGTTCGACGGGTACTGCTTTTTTCTTCGATACTCAGACGAAAGAGCGCTTCTGCGCGCGGGGTAGCCCAATGAGAAAGAGCCTGAAAGTTCTCGCGGCGGTGGCCGTGGCCGGACTGCTTTTGCCGGCCCCCAAGGCCCACGCGGTTTCAAAGGAAATCATTCAATTGCAGGTGCAGGTGCAGGCTCTGCAAAACGCCGTGCAGCATCTGCAGCAGACAGACGCCGAGCAGATGGGCGCGATTCAGAACATCGTGCAGCAGACCTCGAACACGGTCATTCAGATGAACCAGACGATCTCTGCTCTGCAGAACCAGTTGCAGGCGCAGCAGCAATCGGGCGGCGGAGCGATTCAGCAGGTCTCCACCCAGATTCAGAGCCTGAACGACTCGGTGGATGAGCTGCGGACACGCATCGAGAAGCTGAGCCACCAGATGGACCAGGTCGAGTCGCAACTGCAGAATGTGCAGCAGCCCGCGGCGGCGCCGGGCAGTGGCGCAAGCCCGGATGGTCAGGCGGCCGGACAGGGACAGGCTGCACCGGGTACCGATAGCGGCAATGCCACACCTCAACCGCAGGCTGCGATGCAGCAGCCTGCTTTTCCGCCGATCAAGCAGCTTTATCAGGTCGCTCTCAGCGATTACGAGGGGGGCCGGTACAAGCTGGCCGCCAGCGAGTTTGGCGACGTGGTGAAGGACTATCCGCTGGATGAGCTGTCAGGCAGCGCGCAGTTTTATATCGGCGAGTCGAACTATCGTCTGCACAAGTACCATGACGCCATCAAGGCTTATGAGAATGTGCTGCAGAATTTTGCGGGAAACTCGAAGGCTCCGGCGTCGCGGCTGCACAAGGCCTATGCCGAGCTGGCGCTGGGTGAGCGGGAATCGGGCGTGCACGATCTGAAGGCTTTGATTGCGCGCTATCCGCAGACGCCGGAAGCGAGCCAGGCTCGTGTTCGACTGCATGGGCTGGGCATCAGCTCGCGCCGTCACTCCTCAGCCAGCCGCGGCATGTAACTGGAACCTGGCCGCGGCCGGCCGTGAAGGTTATTCGGGCTGGCCGTGCAGGTCGACGGCGATGGTGCGTTGTTCGGCGCTGGACTTACGCGCCAGTTCAATCAGGCGGGTCGTGCGCCAGGCCTGTACCGGCGTGACTGCCAGCAGCGCTTTTCCAGTCAAAGCATCCCTGACATTCTCATAGTAGGCCCGGTAGTCGCCCCGCTCGGTGGCGATACGGCGTGGAGCCTCGTCCAGAATCTGCAAGGTGCCCCATGCAGACTCGGGATCTTCACCGAAGCCGGGAGCGTCAAAGCGCAGGCCGCTTTTGAGCTGATCCTCCTGCGGATCGAGGCCGTATTTGACGAAGCTGCCGCGCGTGCCGTTGAGATGGAAGCGGGGACCCGGCGTACGGGCCAGCGTGGAGGCACTGAGCCGAACAACGAGGCAGTGATGCTGCTGGTAGGTGAGACGAATGTCAAAGAAGTCGTCCGCCTGGCCTTCGTCACGCTCAATGCGAACGGTGGCGTCGATGAGCGAGGGTGTGCCGAAGAGCGTGGTGGCCTGGTCGACCAGGTGTGTTCCCAGGTCAAAGAGGATGCCGCTGCCAGGGCCGCCGCTCTCGCGCCAGACGCCAGGTCGAGGCTCAGGGCGAAAGCGATCAAAGTGGGAGGCGTAGCTGACGATGCGACCGAGTTCGCCGCCGGCAACAATCTGCTGGACGGTCTTGAAATCACCATCCCAGCGGCGATTCTGATAGGCGCTGAGCAGGAGGTTGCGTTCGCGCGCCATCTCGATGAGGGTGGAGGCTTCCTGCGAGGTGAGCGTGAAGGGCTTGTCGATGATCACATGGCGCTGCTCGCGCAGACACCGTTGTGCGATTTCAAAGTGAGTGTGACTGGGAGTCGCAACCACGACCAGGCGAATGCTGGTGTCTGCGAACATCTCTTCGATGGTGCGATAGCAAGGCACACCGGGATAGGCGGCTTTTGCCTCGTCTCCGGTGGGTTTGACGATTCCCTGAAGCTTGAAGCCCGGGGTAGCGTCGATGACCGCTGTATGAAATATGCGGCCCGCTAAACCAAAACCGACAACTCCGACGCGAATCTGTTCGGACATAGTGCATTCATAGTAAATGGCCGCCGCTTGCTCTGTGTATGACGAGATTGCAATGTTGTGCAATGGGAAGCTATCGGGAGCGCGTGAGGGCGGCGCTTATGCCGGGACGAGAGTTCCTCAGGAGGATGCCGTTTGGGTGCTCTGGCTGGCGGTGAAGTTGTGTTGCAGGCCGGTGTCGAAGGGTAGAAAGAGACGGAAGACCGTGCCGGAGGGCGGGGTGGTGCGGGAGTGGAGCTGAATGACGCCGTGATGCTTGGTGATGATTTCACGGCTGACCCAAAGGCCGAGGCCGGTGCCGGTGATGCCCTTGGTGGAGTAGAACGGCTCGAAGATTCGGCGCGCGACGACGGGGTCCATGCCGCTGCCGTTGTCGGCAACGGTGATGGCGATGCCTTCGCGGCCGGTGGACCAGTGGCGGGTCTCGGTGGTGCGCAGCAGCAGGCGGCCATTCTCCTGCTGCATCATGGCATCGATGGCGTTGCTGACGAGATTGGCGAGCACCTGGCGGATTTCGCCATCATTGCCGACGATGGAGCGGGTGGCGCGGAAGTCGCGCGTGACCTGCACATTGTGCGCCCGCATGCGGATGTCATAGAGAGCCAGGACGGTCTCGAAGAGCTCTTCGATGTCGATCTCGACGGGGCGCGTGCTCTGGCGGTAGAAGCGCAGTGTCTGCGTGGTGATGTGAACGACGCGCTCCAGCTCGTTTTGCGCCAGGGTGATGTATTCGCGGGCGTGGTCTTCGAGGCGGGTGCGCTGCAGCAGATAGAGGCAGTTGGTGACGGCTTCGAGCGGATTGTTGATCTCATGCGCGATGGAAGCAGCGAGGCGGCCGGCGGCCGCGAGTTTCTCGGTCTGCTTCATGATTTCGTGGCTGTGCTTCTGCTCGGTGAGATCGGCGAGAAAGGCGGCCATCTGCTGCTCGGCAGCCGGCGACTCCGGATTGAGCAGGGCGGCACCGAGCAGAATGGGCACGGGCGCGCCGTCTTTGCGGATGCCTTCGATCTCGATGGTGTCTTCAGGACCAGAGGCGATCATCTGCAGCAGATGCATGGTCATCTCGGTGGTGCGGGGAAAGATGTCATCAATGGTGATGCGGCCGGAGCGGAGTTCCTGCTCGGAGTATCCGAGGAGCTTTTCTACACTGGCATTGCAGTAGCTCACGCGGCCTGAGGCGTCGGCGATGAGCAGGGCCAGTGGCATGGCCTCGACGAGGCGATGGAAGCGGCGCTCGCTGATGCGCAGGGCGGACTCGGCCGCACGGCGCTCGCGACGCTGGATGGCCTCGCGCAGTTCGCGCTGGATGGCTGGGCCGAGACGGGCGAGATTCTGCTTGGAAACGTAGTCGTTGGCCCCGGCTCGCATGGCGGTGACGGCGGTCTCTTCACTGATAATGCCCGAGAGCACGATGAAGGGAATGTCAAGATCGAAGCTATGAACGAGGCGCAACGCCTCGGGCGCGCTGAAAGAGGGAAGGTTGTAATCGGCCAGAATGATATCCCAGGCCGGATGCGGCCCGGTGAGCGCGGCGCGCATGCCCTCGAAGGTTTCCACACGGTGAACCTTGGCCTCAAAGCCGACGCGGGCCAGATGGCGCTGCAACAGGAAAGCGTCGTCTTCGCTGTCTTCGACGAGCAGCACGCGAATGCGGGTTTTGTTCAGAAGCTCGGGGGACATTCGTTGAGCACCAGCCAGTACATTCCAAGCTGCCGGGTGGCTTCAGCAAAGTCGTTGAAGTTGACGGGCTTGCGAATGTAACTGTTCACTCCGAGTTTGTAGCTGCGGACGATATCGCTCTCTTCATCCGAAGAGGTGAGAACGACAACGGGAAGCAGACGCGTGCGTTCATGTTCGCGAATGCGGCGGAGGACTTCAAGCCCGTCGACCCGGGGGAGTTTAAGGTCAAGCAGAACGACCTGCGGCAGCGGCTCGGGCTCGGCACCATCGAGGCCGAAGAGAAAGCGTGTGGCCTCTTCGCCGTCGTGGGCGACGTGGATGGCGTTGTTGACATTCGCCTTCTTGAGCGCGCGAATGGTCAGCAACTCGTGATCGGGATCGTCTTCTACCAGCAATATGATTCGTGCGGAGTCAGGCATACGATGTTCCTCCTAAGGTAAACGAGAAGACAGCGCCTTTGCCAATTTCGCCCTCGGCTCGAATGCTGCCGCCGTGGCGGCGAATAACGCGGGCAACGGTGGCGAGGCCGATGCCGGAACCGAGAAATTCGCGATCTCCGTGGAGACGCTGGAAGGCATTGAAGAGCTTCGAGACGTACTGCATGTCAAAGCCTGCTCCGTTGTCACGGACGTAGTATTCCCCCGATGCTGCCTGGCCGAACTCGATGCGGGCTTCGGGCACGCGCGCGCTGAATTTGATGGCGTTGCCGAAGAGATTTTCAAGTGCGACGCGCAGCAGGCGAGGATCCGCCTCGATCGTCAGGCCCGGCTGCACCTCGGTGATGATGTTGCGTTCGGGATGGGCGGCGCGTAGATCGGCGAGCACGTCTTCGGCGAGTTCGCTGAGGTCAAAGGTTTCGCGGGCAAGATCGGCCCGGGTGATGCGCGAGAGCTGCAGCAGGGAATCAATCAATTGGCCCATGCGCTGCACGCCTTTGCGGATGCGCTGCACATAATCACGCCCGTCAGCGTCGAGCGAGGAGCCGTAGTCCTCGACGAGCGCCAGGCTGAAGCCATCGACGCTGCGGAGCGGGGCGCGAAGATCGTGCGAGACGGAGTAGCTGAAGGCTTCCAGCTCGCGATTGGCAGCCTCAAGCTCGGCGGTGCGCTGGCGCACGCGCTCTTCCAGCTCTTCGTTGAGAATGCGGACCTCTTCGGCCTTTTGTTCGGCGGCGCGGCGGGCATCGTGTTCGGCCTCATAGGCGCGGGCTCTATCCATCGCAAGCGCGATGCGGTCGGCGATGACGGAGAGCAGCTCCTGATCAAACGGCTGACGGTTCGCCAGCGTGGTGCGGCCCACAAGAAAGAGCGCGCCGGTATTGCCGGAGATGGAGAGCGGCAGAACCTGCAGAGCCTGAAGCTTGCCGTGCAGTTCGGTAAAAGGGTGCAGGTCAATGGAGTCTTCGGCCAGTTGCACGGGCTGCTGCTGCTCGGCAGCCTGGCGTAGCGGACTATCCTCGGGAAGAGGAAACGGGCCCGGGTCGCGAAGGTCGAATCCGTTGGTAGCGGTGACCTCAATGCAGCAGTTGTTGTAGCGGCAGAGCAGCGCCACATCGGCATCGACGATCCAATGGAGCCGGTGCATGAGCGCCTGGGTGAGTTCGGCGACGGTGAGGCGGCTGAGGCCCACCTCTCCCACGGCCTGCAGGCGTTGCAGACGGCGCGCGGAAAGCTCTGAAGATTCACGCAGAAGACGCTCGCGCTGGAAACGCCAGACCGCAAGCAGAATGAGAATCAGGTTGAGCAGGCTCGCAATCGAGATGGTCAGGATGGCGTTTCTGCGGGCCAGATGGGAGCGCGCAACGCGTCCGGCGAGCAGATGATTCTCTTCAGTCTGGATGGAGTCAATGAGGGCGCTGAGATGATCCATCTCCACCTGACCGGTGCCGGTGACGACGATGGCCTGCAAGCCTGTTTCCTGGCCCTCGCGGCGAAGCTCGATGCCTTGTTGCAGCAGGGCGATGCGAGTTTCGACCAGGGCGCGAATCTCGGCGAAACGCTGCTGCTGCGCAGCATCCTGCGGCATCAGTGCTTGTAAATGGCTGATCTGGGCGGGCAGAACCTGGCGGGCTTTTTCGTAGGCGGCGAGGTAGCGGGAGTCTCCGGTGAGGAGGTAGCCACGGTCGCCGCTCTCGGCTGACAGCATCGATGTAACGACGGTCTGCGCGGCGTGCGTGACCTGCCAGGTGCGCGCGACCCATGCTTCGCTGCGGGCCATGACGCCGACTGCGCGAATGGCCAGCCATGTATTCACGCCCACAGCAAGAATGGCGGCGCTCAGAAGGGCATAGGTGAGCGCTCTTCCCGGAGATGGTTTCATGGCTTTCAAACTGAGATGCGCCGGAGCGGGTTTTCGCATAGATGCAGGTGCATGAAATATAACAATTTGGCCGCCGGGCAACGCAAGCGGACGCCTTGGACGCAGATCAGGCGTCGAGACGGAAGCGGGTTTCTCCGAGATGGTAGAGCCGCCGCCAGACGAGGCGGTTGATGGTCACGACCATGAGGGCCATGATGATGGTGGCCAGCAGGAGGCGGGGAAAGTCGCCATGGTCGCTGGCGGCGCTGATCTGCGCACCGAGGCCGATAGTCTGCATGGTCTTGCCCTGAATCTTGAAGTACTCGGCCACGATGGAGGCGTTCCATGCGCCGCCGCTCGCGGTGATGAGCCCGGTGACCAGATAGGGGAAGATGCCGGGCAGGATCAGGGTCGTCCAGCGTTGGAGATTGCCGAAGCGGAAGAGACCGGCGACCTCGCGAAGGTCAGAGGGGATGGCCATGGCTCCCGCAATGACGTTGAAGAGGATGTACCATTGCGTGCCGAGCAGCATGAGTGCGATGGAGCCGATGCCGAGGCCCATGCCAAGCCTCATAAGGCCGATGACAATGAGCGGGAAGAGCGCGGTGGCGGGAAAGGACGCGGCGATCTGCGCGATCGGTTGCGCGATGTTGGCGAGGCGGGGATGAAAACCGATGGCAACGCCGACCGGGATAGTCCAGAGACTGGCGATGAGCAGCGAGGCATTGACGCGCAGAAAGGTCATGCCGGCCGCGCCGAGCAGGACGAGAAATTCATGCGTGGAGGCCTCGCGCAGTAGCACCATCGCGTGGAAGGCCAGCGTGCCGATGCCGAGCACCGCGGCGGTGACGATGAGGGCGTAGGTGAGCGTGCGTCCGCGGGATGAGCGGCGTGTTTCGTCGGCGGCGGGAAGGCGGCGGCGCGTTGGGCCGCCCCGGGCGACGCGAGTGTAAAAAGCCTCAGAGATAGGCGTGACGGCGCGGCGCGAAACGTACTGCAACATGTTGCTGTTGCGGATGAGGTGGAGGATGGGCGAGGTGATGCGTTCCGCGCTCTCTACGTTTTCAAACTTGAACTTGTCAGACCAGGCGATGATGGGACGCCAGAGCAACTGGTCGGTGAGAACGATGATGAGCATCATGGTGAGCAGGCCCCAGATGATGGCCACCACATCTCCATTGGAGGCGGCTGTCTGCAGATAGGAGCCGAGTCCGGGCAGGCGGAAGTTGCGGCTGCCGACCGGGAACATCTCGCAGACCATGAGGAAGAACCAGCCGCTGGCCACCGAGACCATGGAGTTCCAGATGAGGCCGATGGCCGAGAAGGGAAGCTCCAACTGGATGAGTCGCTGCCAGCGCGAGAAGCGGTTGATGGTGCAGGCTTCCATCAGCTCTTTGGGAATGCTTTTGAGTGAGCTGTAGAAGCTGAAGGCCATGTTCCAGACTTCGCCGGTGAAGATGAGCAGGATGGCGCCGAGTTCGATGCCGATTTGCCGGTTGGGAAACAGCGACATCATGGCCAGCATGACGCCAGGCAGGAAGCTGAGCACCGGGATCGACTGCAGAATGTCGAGCGTGGCGATCATCAGCGCCTCAAGCCAGCGGTTGTAGGCGGCGATGTAGCCGTACACAATGGCAAAGATGAGGCTGAGGATGTAGGCGACAAAGATGCGCACGGTGGACTCGAGCGCATACATGGGCAGGTGCGAAGGCGAGCGGTAGATGGTGACTTCAGGAACGGCGGAATGCAGCCAGGAGCGCGCCACCCAGAGCACCACGTAGAACAGAGCGAGCAGGCTGCCGGCGACGCCAAGGTCGAGAATGAAGGGCCAGGTGCGCTCCATGACCTGTGCGCGAGAAAACGACGTGGACAGGGGAGTGCGGAGGCTCATTCGATGGTCTCTCCGCTGGCGAGCGCTTCCTCTTCTTCGGCTTCGGGCAGCTTGAAGCGGCGGCGGCCGGCGTCGAAATCGAAGAGCTCGGCGTAGCGGCCCCAGTTGATGGCCGTCTCCAACTGGCGCTGGGTTTCGTCGTCGCTGAACTGCTCGTCAAGCATATCGAGGAAGAAGTCTTCGGGGACGGTGTGGTCGCTCTTGCTGCGCAGGGCGCGGGTGATCTGACGCAGCAGCAGGACATTTTGAAGCGCGGCCTCGCGGAAGAGCTCCTTCTGGCGGAGAATTTCGGAGTTGGCAAAATCGGTGCCGGTGGGCGTAATGCTGACGTCGCCCTCTTCCACTTTAAGGAAGCCGAGAAGCTGCGCGGCATCGACGATGGGGAAGAGATCGTCAATCTCAAAGGCCAGCTCGTCGGCCAGCTTGTAGATGTCTGCCTTGCCGCCGAGATCGAGAAGAATCTCAAGCAGGCCGGCGATGCCGCCGGGGCGGGCGTGGGGCAGCATTTCATAGTGCATCTGACGCTGATCGCGGATGGGCCGCCCGCTGGCGAGCACGGGCATTTCCGCCGGCATGACGTCAGGGCGGGTGAGTACTTTGTAGATGTAATCGACCAGCGCGGTGAAGGGTGCGCCTTTGCGGTCACGTGGATGCTGGAGGGTGACCTTGAAATCGGTGCGCACGTGGCCGGGATTGCGGCCGAGCACGATGATGCGGTCGGCCAGCAGCACGGCCTCTTCAATGTTGTGCGTGACGATGAAGATGGAGCGGGTGGGGATGGTCTTGTTCTGCCAGAGCTCGAGGAGTTCGCTGCGCAGGTTCTCAGCCGTGAGCACATCGAGGGCGGAAAAGGGCTCGTCCATGAAGAGGACTTCGGGCTCGACGACCAGGGCGCGGGCAAAGCCGACGCGCTGGCGCATGCCGCCGGAGAGCTCCTTGGGATAGGCGCCCTCAAAGCCGTCGAGACCGACGGTGTCGAGGATCTTGATGCTGCGCTTCTGGCGCTCCTGGGCGGCCATGCCGCGGGCCTTCAGCGGGGCCTCTACGTTCTGCAGGACCGTGAGCCAGGGGAAGAGCGCGAAGCTCTGGAAGACGATGGAGACATTGATGTCGGCGGCCGCGATAGGCTTTTCATGCCAGAAGACGTCGCCGCCGGAGGGCTGCGAGAGGCCGGCCAGCATGCGGAGCAGGGTGGACTTGCCCGAGCCGGAGGGGCCGAGCAGGGCGACGATCTCGCCGGGATAGATGGCGAGGTCGGTCGGAGAGATCACCTGGATGCGGTTCTCGCTGGGCTGCGCGTAGAACTTTTCCACCTGTCTCGCGCGAATGATGGGCTCCGTCATTTCGCACTCTGCTCCGGGTCGCGGGCAGGGATCGTCCACCGCGACCAGTTCGTGAATCGTTTCTGTAAGTTAAGCTGCTCAGTGGATGAGAGGAAGCATCTCTCAAGGCCAGCGTATCATCTTATCTGTCATTATTCTTTGCTGAAGGGCTCGATTCCGGGCAGTTGCCGGTTTCGTAGCCGATTTTGTGCAATTTTTATAGAAACGTCACCCGTCCATAGAAGGAAAGAATGAGCGAACAACAAGTGAAACCCAAGGTGCTGGTGGCCGATGACGAACGTGTGATCGCCGATACTCTGGCGATTATTCTGAACCAGAGCGGATTTGAGGCCATGGCGGTCTACAGTGGCGAAAAGGCTGTGGAAGCAGCCGGGAACTGGCAGCCCGACATGCTGATCAGTGACGTGATCATGACCGATTTGAATGGAATTGACGCGGCCATCAAGATCAGAAGCCTGTTGCCGTCGTGCAAGATTCTGCTGTTTTCAGGCCAGGCAGCCACGGCCGACCTGCTGGATCGCGCCCGCGGGCAGGGGCATGAGTTTGAGATTCTGGCCAAGCCGGTGCATCCGCAGGATTTGCTGGCTCGGCTGCGGAGCTGACGGGATTCGATTTTCGATGTGAATTCCGCGATGAACAAAGACAAAGCCCCGGGAGACCGGGGCTTTTTGTCTGCGCTGCGCATGGGGAGACGGACGGGAAGATCAGAAGAGCCCTGATCAGAAAAGGCCGGGAGGAAGATTGAGCCCACCCAAAAGACCCTGCATGCTGCTCTTGAGAATCTCTTCGGCGCGGCGGCCAGCCTCATTGATGGCTGCAGTGATGAGGTCTTCGAGCATTTCGACATCGGGGTTTGCGCCGGAGAGGCTGAGGACGGCGGCGGGATCGATGGTGAGCTTGAGAAGCTCTTTTTTGCCGTTCATTTTGACGCTCACCGCACCGCCTCCTGAGGAGGCTTCGACGACCGTGGCGGCCAGCTTTTCCTGCATCTGCTCCTGCATTTCCTTGGCCTGAGAGAGCATCTGCTGCATTTTGAATGGGTTCATGGGATTCCTGCCTGAGTTCTGCTTCTGTAACTGTGTTGCATCTGAATCAACGCTATTGTGACTGCGGCGGTTACTTGTCCCGTAGGTCAAGGACGCTGCGAATCTCGCCGCGAAATAACTCCTTAGCCTTCTGCACCAGGGGATTTTCAAGCGCCGCCGACTGGATGCTGCCGGTGATGGCGATGGCCGGTTTGGAGCCAGCGGCGCGATTGCCCTCGCCGGGCACGAAGACCAGCTTTTGCGTCGCGCCGATGGAGCGCATGGCGTTCTTGCAAATTTTTTCGGCCTCGGCATTCATGGTGAGGCTGAGCATCATGCGCTTGATGGCGACCTCGACCTGAATGGTATCGCCCTGCTGGGTCCAGTTGCCGCTCGAGAGCAGGACGGATGCGGTGCCGTGGCCTTCGCGTTCGAGGGCCGAACAGACAGCCTGTGCGATGTGGTCGAGATCGGCCTCGGCGGCCGGGGCGGAGGCGAGCGCGAGTGCGCCTTCGGTGCGCTCCGGCTCGGCGACGCCTACTCGCATGGAGGGTTTGGCGGGCGCGGCTTCGACGGCGCGGGAGGCTGCTTCGAGCGGGGTGAGCGGGCGTGACGCCGCGACGGGCTCGGGGATGCTGGGCGCGGCAGGAGCAGGCTGCGCAGCCATGGGCGCGGGTACCGGTTCCGCTGGCGGAGCGATGGGCAGTGATGTGACCGGCACCGAATTGACAGACGGGGTAGTGACAGAAGGTGCCGGGGTGGCGGCCTCGATGGAGGGCGCGCTGGGAGCCGCGACGGGCGCGGGTGCGGTGTCTTCGCTGGTGATCTTGCGCTGGCGGTCAGCCTCAAAAGGAGAGAATGCCGGGCGGGAGGGTTCCGGCGTAGAGGCTGGCGCTGCGGGCGCGGGGCGCGGCGGCGGGGTGGCACGCACGGGAGGCGCGGTGGCAGCGGGGGATGGGCGCGATGCGGCCGGGCTGGAGGTTGCGCTGGAAATGGAGCGCGCTGCGCCGGTTCCGGGCGGGAGCTGGCTGAGGAATTCCTCGACAGGCAGCAGCCGCTGGAGGTGAACGAGTTTGATGAGGCCGAGTTCCAGATGGAAGCGCTGCTCCTGACGGTAGTTGAGCTCGTCGAAGGTGCGGAGCATGATCTGGAGGAAGCGCGTGAGGTCTTCCTCTGAGAACAGCAGCGCGGAGCGACCGACGCGGGCTCGCTCGTCGGGCGAGATCTGGAGCAGATCGGTTTGTTCGCCGCCGATTTTAGCCATGATGGTGTTGCGCAGATAGCGCACAAACTGGCGGGCGAGCTGCACGGGGCTGTTGCCGGCGTTGAGCAGGCGGTTCAGCTCTTCGAGTACGGCGGCGGATTGGTTTTCGCTGATGGCTTCGAGCAGGCGCTCGAAGACGGTGTTGGGCACGCTGCCCATGAGTTCGCGGATGGCTTCGGCATCGAGGTGCGGCTGTCCATTTTCAAGGCGCGCGGAGGCGATGGCCTGATCCATGATGGAGAGCGCGTCGCGCATGGAGCCGTCGCCGGCCTCGGCCAGCAGGGCCAACGCGGCGTCTTCCGCGACGATGTTCTCCTGCGTGGCGATGGCGCGGAGCTGCGCGAGAATGTCGTCAAACTTGACGGCGTGGAAGCTGAAGTGCTGGCAGCGCGAGCGGATGGTCTGCGGAATATTCTCCGGCTCGGTGGTGGCCATCATGAAAACGACGTGATCGGGCGGCTCTTCGAGCGTCTTGAGGAGCGCGTTGAAGGCGGCATCGGTGATCTGGTGCGCCTCATCGAGGATGTAGATTTTGTAGCGGTCGCGGGAGGGGCGGTAACGGGCGGCCTCGCGCAGCTCGCGAATCTCATCGATGCCGCGATTGGTGGCGGCGTCGATTTCGAGCACATCGACGGCGTTGCTCAAGCGAATCTCTTCGCAGGACTCGCAGACACCGCAGGGCTCGGGCGTGGGACGCTGGGGCGAGCCGGTCGTCGATCCGATGGGTGTGCGGCAGTTGAGCGCCATCGCGAGGATGCGGGCGATGGTGGTCTTGCCGATACCGCGATGGCCAGAGAAGATGTAGCCGTGCGCGATGCGGCCCTGAGCGAGCGCGTTGAGCAGGGTGCGGGTGACATGCTCCTGCCCGGCGACATCACTGAAGCGCTGGGGACGATACTTGCGAGCGAGAACCTGATACGCCATGGTCAAGGTCGATTGTAGACCACCGGGAAGAGTGGAATTCCGGCCGGTGGTTCCGTGGCCTCAGGGGGCGGGTTCGGATTCCTGGTGCTTTTTGCCGAGGAGAGCGTCGAGGAGCAGGAGGCATCCACCGATGACGATGGCGGAGTCAGCCAGATTGAAGTCGGGCCAGTGGTAGTGGATGATCGTGACGGCGAGGAAGTCGGTGACCTCCTTGTAGACGATGCGGTCCCAGACGTTGCCGATGGCTCCGCCGAGGATGAGGGCGAGCGCGAGGCCGGTCATGGTGAAGCGGCGGCCGATCTTGAGGAGCACGCCGAGCACGATGATGATGGCGAACAGCGAGAAGCCGGTGAGCAGCAGGTGCGTGCGCTTGGGGTCGGCCGAGTTGGTGAAGAGGCTGAAGGCCGCGCCGGGATTGAGCACGTGCGAGATGCGAAAGACGTGCGGGATGACGGTGATGCCGCCTTCCTCAGGAACGTTTTGCTGCACCCACATCTTGCTCAGGCGATCGAGCGCGATGACGAGGAAAGAGATGCCGAGGAAGGGAATGCGCCAATCGGGCTGGCGGGGCTTGGGGGCGTCGCTCATGCGTGGACTCCGTAACCCATTTGCTGGAGCGCATCCTGACAGCGGCCGCAGACGCCCTGCCATGTGAGGAAGTCGGTGACGTCGGTGCGGTAGTTCCAGCAGCGGTTGCACTTGGAGCCGTCGGCGGGAAGCGCCTCGGGCGTGAAGCCTTCTGCAGTGCGAGCGGCGATTTCTACCTGAGAGACGTTGAAGAATTCCTTGAGGCCGGCAGAGTATTTCGTGAGTAGCGCGAAAACGGATGCATCGGCTTCGATACGGAGTCTGGCTTCGAGACCCTTGCCGATGCGTTTTTCCTTGCGGGCTTCTTCGAGACTCTTCATGGCTTCTTCGCGGACGGCAAAGAGCGTGGACCAGTCGGCGAGCAGCGCCGGGTCGGCAGTGACGGCGATTTCTTCCGGCGTGGGGAACTCCGCCAGATGGACGCTCGGGAGATGGCCTGCGACCTGAGGCAGGTATTGCCAGACTTCATCGGCGGTGAAGCTGAGGATGGGCGCGACGAGCCGGGCGAGCGCGTGCGCGATGGTGTAGATGACCGTCTGCGCGGAGCGGCGTGCCTCGCTCTTTGGCGCGAAGGTGTACATGCGGTCTTTGAGTACATCGAGATAGACGGCGCTGAGATCGACGACGCAGAACTCAATCACATCGTGATAGACGCGGTGGAACTGGAAGGCGTCATACCAGCCGCGCAGCTTTTCGGTCAGTTCGCGCATGCGCTGCAGCATGTAACGGTCGAGCGGCAGCAGGTTGGCCTCGGGCACGGAATCCGTGGCCGGGTTGAATTCGTGCAGATTGCCGAGCAGGAAGCGGAAGGTGTTGCGCAGCTTGCGGTAGTTTTCGGCGACGCGCTGCATGAGGTTTTCGCTGCCGCGCACGTCTTCGCGAAAGTCGACGCTGGCGACCCAGAGGCGGACGATTTCAGCGCCCATGCGATTGGCGATATCGACGGGATCGACGCCGTTGTTGAGGGACTTGGACATGGCGCGGCCCTGCTCGTCGAGCGTCCAGCCGGCGGTGCCGACCATGCGGTAGGGCGAGGCATGCTGCGCGCCGATGCCGACCGAGGTGAGCAGCGAGGTGTGGAACCAGCCGCGGTATTGGTCGCCGCCCTCGAAGTAGAGATCGGCGGGGGATTCGAGGCCGGGTTCGGCGTCGAGCACGGCCTTCCAGCTTGCGCCGGAGTCAAACCAGACGTCGAGGATGTCATTCTCTTTGCGGAAATCGGAGCTGCCGCAGGCGCAGGCCGTGCCCGCAGGCAGAAGCCCGGCAGCTTCGCGCTGGTGCCATATCTCCGCACCCTCTTTGGCGAAGAGATCGACGATGGCGCGGTTGACGGCCGGGTTTTGCAGCGGCTCATGGCATTTGTTGCAGAGAAAGACCGCGATGGGCACGCCCCATACGCGCTGGCGCGAGATGCACCAGTCGGGCCGGGTGGCGATCATGTTGGCGATGCGCTCTTCGCCCCAGGCGGGGTCCCAGCGGATGCTGTTGCGAATCTCTTCGAGGGCGCGCTGGCGGAAGACGGTTGGCTTGCCGCCGGCGGTCTGCATGGGGGTGTCGATGTTGATGAACCACTGCTCGGTGGCGCGGAAGATGACCGGCTTGTGGCAGCGCCAGCAGTGCGGGTAGGAGTGGTAGATGTCATTGCGGCCCATGAGCACGCCGCGCGCGGTGAGGAGTTCGATGATGGGCTCGTTGGCCTGAAAGACGGTCTTGCCTTCGTACTCGGGCAGGCCGTTGCGCAGGCGGCCCTCGTTGTCCACGTTGCAGGTCTGGTCGAGCTGGTAGCGCGTGCCGGTGTGGAAGTCGTCCGCGCCGTGGGCCGGAGCGGTGTGGACGGCGCCGGTGCCTTGCTCGGTGGTGACGTAATCGGCGAGGACGCCGAGGATGGAGCGGTCGAGGAAAGGATGCTGATAGGTCGTGCGCTCGAGCTTTGCCCCGGCGAAGCGGGCGATCTCGACGGCGCTCTGAAGCTTGCAGGCCTCACGCACGGCGGCGGCAAGAGCCTCGGCGACGATGTAGACGTGGCCGTCCTGCTCGAGGGCGACGTAGGTGAAGTCAGGATGGAAGGCCACGGCGAGCGAGGCGGGCAGCGTCCAGGGAGTGGTGGTCCAGATGATAGTGTGGACGGTGCGCCCGGCGAGCGCGGCGTCGA
This sequence comes from Acidobacterium capsulatum ATCC 51196, assembly GCF_000022565.1. NCBI lineage: Bacteria > Pseudomonadati > Acidobacteriota > Terriglobia > Terriglobales > Acidobacteriaceae > Acidobacterium > Acidobacterium capsulatum. The sequence continues at coordinate 545,570 of NC_012483.1, read as the reverse complement.
TGCTCTCGGGCGCGCTGGTCAGCGTGTAACGCACGTAGACGCTGGGGCTGGTGTGCATCTCGTATTCGATTTCAGCATCGGCCAGTGCCGTGCGGTCGTGGATGCACCAGTAAACCGGCTTGAGGCCCTTGTAGACGAAGCCCTGCTCGAAGAACTGGTAGAAGGTCTCAAGGATGCTCGCCTCGTACTCGCGGGACATGGTGGAGTAGGGACGGTCCCAGCGGCCGAAGACGCCGAGGCGCACGAACTGGCTGGTCTGGAGATCGATGTACTTTTGCGCGTAGGCGCGGCAGGCGGAGAGAAACTCGGCCGGAGGCATGGAGAGTTTTTTGCGGCCAAGCTGCTCATCGACCTTGATCTCGATGGGGAGACCGTGGCAGTCAAAGCCGGGCACGTAGGGGGAATCAAAGCCGGCCATGGTCTTCGATTTGACGATGAAGTCTTTGAGGCACTTGTTGAGCGCGTGGCCGAGGTGGATGGGCCCGTTGGCGTAGGGAGGTCCATCGTGCAGGACGTAGCGCGGGCGGCCGGCGCGGGCGGCGCGAATCTGCTCATAGAGGCCGGAGCTTTGCCATGCCTGCAGGCGAAGTGGTTCATTCTGCGGCAGGTTGGCCTTCATGGGGAAGTCGGTCTGGGGCAGCGTGAGCGTCGCCTTGAGTTCGGGCGCTGAGGACATCGTTTCTCCGTCGTGAGTCGTAAATGAAGATGAAACTCCATTCTATCTGGCGGAAACGGCGAGCGGCTCTTGCCGGGGCGATTGTGGCGAGGTAGAACAGAGACAGGAACCGGCGATTTCCGTGACTGGCCATCAGGAAGACGCGACCTCAAATAACTTCGCCCGGACGACGGTTGTGAAAACAAGACAATGCGGCAACAGGTCGTCCATAATTGAGGGGATGCCGGGGCTTCGGCCGCCGGTCACGTGTTTATGGGCAATTCAGTATTGACTCCAGATCAGGAATCCGCAAAGCCGCAGACGAGCCAAGCACAGAACAGCCAACCGTCACAGGATACGGCGAGCGTGCTGCTTGAGAATGACCGCAGTATCTGGTCATCGTTGATCTCGAATCTTCGCGATGCTTTTTCAAGCAAAAAACTGCCGCCGCTGGAGCTGACCTCGCAGCCGGTTGCGGTGCAGGACGCTGTTCCGCAGGAGCCGCTCTGGAAAGACCTGTGGCAGAACCTGCAGGACACGTTTTTCCCGAAGAAGCTGCCCCCGCTGGTGCTGACGTCGCAGCCGGTCGCGGTGAAAGATCCGCTGGCGGTGAAGCGGGATACGAAGTCGAGCATTGTGTCGTTTGTGGCGCACGCGGCGGTGATTGGACTGATTCTGCTGTTTGCGCTGGAAGCCCGGCACGAAGTGAAAGTGAAGCCGATCACGGCGGAAGCCACGAACATCAAGCCGTATATTCCGATCACCGCGCCCATGCCCAAGGTGATGGGCGGCGGCGGGGGCGGCGGTTCGCATGATGTGGTGGAGGCCAGCAAGGGCCACCTGCCGAAGATTGCGAAGCTGCAGATTACGCCCCCGACGGTGATCAAGGTGGATCATCCGAAGATTCCGGTTCCACCGACGGTGATCATGCAGACGAAGATTCCGGATCCGAATCTGCCCAATCTGGGTGTGCCGCAATCGCCGCAGGTGAAGCTCGCGTCGAATGGCACGGGCGGCGGCGCGGGAATTGGCTCAGGCAAGGCGACGGGTGTGGGCTCAGGTAATGGTGCGGGAGCGGGGCCGGGCAGCGGAGCCAATTATGGCGGCGGGGTGTACTCGGTGGGCAACGGGGTTTCGGCTCCGGTGCCGATTTATGAGGTTGATCCCGAGTTCTCAGACGAAGCCCGGCGCGCCAAGTATCAGGGTGTGGTGGCGTTGCAGATTGTGGTCGATACGAAGGGGTTGCCGGAGAATATTCAGGTGGTGCGGCACCTCGGAATGGGGCTGGACCAGAAGGCCATCGAAGCGGTGCAGAAATATCGCTTCAAACCGGCGATGTATCACGGGCGTCCTGTGCCGGTGTCGATCATTGTGGAAGTCGATTTCCATCTGTACTGAGGGCGGCGCACTGCGAGTCTCTGCGTGGGCTGATTGCTGAAATCCAGGTGCGGCTGCGAGGCTGCGTATGGATTCGTGTGCCATTCGTCTCTGTATAACGAATTTTGATGAGGTAGCAGGAAGCCTTCCGGTCACGCCGGACGTGCTAGACTGTGCCTTCATTTTCTGCACGTTATCGAGACGACACTATGACATCTGTTTCCCTCCGGGCCGCCGCGGCCTTTTGCCTTGTCTTCAGCCTTCCTCTCGCATTGGCCGCCCAGCAGGCTGGTCCTCAACAGGAGAACAGCCAGGGACGCACCGAACTGCCGATGAAGGTGAGCAGCAACATTCACTTTCGCTCGATCGGGCCGGCGATCAGCGGCGGACGCGTGACGGCGGTGGCCGGAGTAGCGGGGAATCCGGATATTTATTACGCCGGAGCCGCGGATGGCGGCGTCTTCCGAACGAATGACGGCGGCACGACGTGGACCGCGGAGTTTCAGCATGAGCCGGTAGCATCGGTGGGCGCGCTGGCGGTGGATCCGCAGAACTCGTCTGTGGTGTGGATCGGGACGGGCGAGGCGAATGTCCGCAACGATATCTCGTATGGGGACGGCGTGTGGAGGTCCACCGATGCTGGTCATCACTGGAAGCACATGGGGCTGGACCATACCTTTCAGATTTCGCGGATCGTGGTGAATCCGCTGCACCCGGACACGGTGCTGGTGGCGGCGATGGGCAGCCCATGGCAGGACAATGCCGATCGCGGTGTGTACCGGACCACGGACGGCGGCAAGAGCTGGCAGAAAGTGCTCTACGAGGGTCCTCAGGTAGGTATCAGCGACCTGGCGATGGACCCGAAGAATCCTGAGATCGTGTTTGCGGCGACGTATCGCTTTCGCCGGACGCCGTGGGGATATTCCGAGGGCGGGCCGGAGGACGCGATTTACAAGTCGACCGATGGCGGCGTGACCTGGAAGCGGCTGAGCGGCCATGGACTGCCGGAAGATCCGGTGACGCGCATCGGGCTGGCCATTGCGCCAAGTTCGCCAGATGTGGTGTATGCGGTGATCGGTTCGAAGGAGGGCGTGCTGTGGCGCTCGGATGACTCGGGCGAGCACTGGACACTGGTGAGCAAGGATCAGGAAGTGGATTCGCGGCCGTTTTATTTCTCGCACCTTGCGGTGGACACGAAGAATCCGGATCACGTTTTTGCGATCTCAAACAACCTGGAAGAGTCGACGGACGGCGGGCACACCTTTCACCAAATTGCGAAGAGCATTCACGTGGATTACCACACGATGTGGATTGATCCGGCGGGCAGCGGGCGCATTCTGGTGGGTGAGGATGGCGGACTGGCGCTCTCGATGGACAATGGCAAGCGCTGGAACTTCATTCACAACCTTGCGATCGGGCAACTCTACCATGTGGCCACGACAGAGCAGGCCTTCCCGATGGTTTGCGGCGGGCTGCAGGACAACAGCGGATGGTGCGGGCCGGTACAGAACAGGAATCCGCAGGGGATTCTGGATCGCGACTGGTTTGTGTTGAATGGCGGCGACGGCATCTATGCGGTGCCGGCGGCGGATAATCCAAACCTGATTTATAACTCGACGCAGAACCAGTTTCTGATGGTGTTTCATCGCGAGTCGAAGCAGGCGGAGAACATTGAGCCGTATTCGGTGGACTTTGTTGGCAAGGGCGTCGCAGACCTGAAGTACCGGTTTGCCTGGGATGCGGCGTTTGCGGTTTCGCCTGACAATCCGAAGGTGCTCTATGCAGGCGGCAATGTGGTCTTTCAGAGTGAGGACCGAGGGCGCACGTGGAAGGTGGTCAGCCCCGATCTGACGCGCAACGACAAGGCGAAGCAGGGATCTTCAGGCGGTCCGGTGATCAAGGACAATTCGGGCGCGGAGGTTTATGACGCGATTCTGCGGATTGCTGTTGCGAAGTCAAACCCCAAGGTGATTTGGGCCGGGACTGACGATGGACAAGTGCAGGTGACACGGAACGGCGGACAGAGCTGGACGAATGTGTCCTCGCACCTGAGCGGGCTGGCGCCGTGGGGACGCGTGGAGTCGATTGATATTTCGCCGACCGATCCAGGCGATGTGTTGATTGCGGTGGACCGGCACTTCAGCGGCGACTTCAAACCATATCTCTTTCACACGACCGACTACGGCGCGACGTGGACGAGCGTAAGCGGCAATCTGCCGGGTGATGTTTATGCGCACGTGGTGCGGCGGGATCTGAAGAATCCAAACCTGTACTACGCCGGCCTCGAGAATGGCTTGTACGTCTCGTGGGATGCGGGTAAGAACTGGTACCTGTTTGGGCTGGGACTGCCGGATGTGGCGGTCTACGACATGGCGTTGAATGCCCACAACAATTCGCTGGTGCTGGCGACGCATGGGCGTTCGGTCTGGGTGCTGGATGACCTGACACCGTTCCAGAAGTTCAGCCCGCAGGTGGGGGATGCGCCGCTGACACTGTTTGCGCCGGAGACGGCCGTGCGTTACTGGGCGTGGCCAGAGCTGGAAGCTCCGGGAGACCAGAGCTTCAAGGGAGAGAATCCGCATTTTGGCGCGGCGTTTGATTACTATCTGGCGCAGAGCGCGGACGGGCCCGGCGAATTAACGATCAGGGATGCGGCGGGCAAGGTGGTGCGGACCTTGAAGGGAATGCACAAGGGCGCGCCGGTGAGGATGACTCCGGAAGCCGAGAATGCGGCGGCCCACGCCAAGGCTGGAAAGAAGGGCCACGGCGAGAGCGCGAAGAGCGAGGTTCCGTGGGTGCCCGCGGAAGCGGGTTTGCACCGCATCTACTGGGATTTGAGGGCGGAGGGGCCGGTTCGGTGGACTTCTGCGCCGGAGTTTTTGCGCGGGCCGAAGTCAGGCGCGATGCTGCCGCCGGGAACTTACACAGCGACGCTGACGATTGGCGGGCATAGCGAATCGAAGAAGTTTACGGTGGCGGACGATCCTGCGTCGAAAGCTCCGCTGGCTGGAATGCAGGAGCGCTATGCGACCGAAGAGGCGGTGCTGCATGAGCTATCGCAAGTGGATGTAGCTCTGAACCGGCTGCACGCGATCGACATGCAACTGAATGCCCTGGAGACGGCCGTAAAGGGTGAGCCGCAGGAAGCGGCCATCACCAAGGCGATTGAGACGCTGCGGAAGCAGACCAAGGCGACGCGGCTGAAGCTGACCAGCAATGCGGGCGCGGAAGAAGGCGTGCTGCGCGTGCCGGATGAGATTCACGAAAAGCTGAGCGGGCTGGCGGGGAATCTGGAAGGCGAGGATTCGGCACCGACCGCCGTACTACTGGCGCAGAAGAAGCGTCTGGATGCGGAATATCAGACCGCCTTGCAGGCATTCGATAGCTATCTGTCGGTGGATGTGGCGGCTTTTGATCACGCCATTGCCAGCCAGAAGCTGGGTGGAGTCGTGGCCGGGGAGGCGTTGAAACCGTAAGCCGGACAAGACAAGCAGGACAAGCAGAAAGGCCGGGAGCGGGAGTGCTTCCGGCCTTTCTGTTTGATGAATGGTGTATCTCTGGATGGTACGCAGGCAAGGCTTCTCAGTGCATGAGGTGGAGGTACGAGGAAGGGGAATCCTGGTACCAGCCTTCGCGGGTGGCGGGCATGGCGCAAGTGGTGCGGTTGACGCGGCGCAGCAGCACCTGATCGACAAAGATATCGCCACGATCGAACGCGACGGCGGACCCGGCCATATAAAGCAGCCAGATGCGATAGGTGATTTCGGGCACGATGGAGAGAATCGCTTGTGCGTTCTGCTGGAGCGCCGCGACCCAGAGGCGCAGCGTTTGCGCATAGTGTTCGCGCAGATTTTCAACGTCGCGCACCTCGAAGCCGGCTTCTTCCGCGCAGGCGATGGTCTGATGCAGCGGCACGAGCTCTCCGTTGGGAAAGACGTACTTGTGAATGAACGAGTCGCGGGGAGTGGGCGCATGAAAGGCTCGCCCGATGCCGTGGTTGAGGAAGAGTCCGCCCGGCTTGAGCAGCTTGTAGGCGATATGGAAGTACTCTTTCAACTTTTCGAGGCCGACGTGCTCGACCATGCCAACGCTGGCCAGCTTGTCGTAGCGGGCGGCGCGGCTGGGAAGATCACGGTAGTCCTGCAGTTCGACGGAGCAGGAGTCTGCAGCTCCCGATTGGTCGATGCGGTGCGCGGCAAAGCGGGCCTGCTCATGGCTGAGGGTGATGCCGCGGCCCTTCACCTGGTAGTGCTGGACGGCGTGCAACAGAAGAGTTCCCCAGCCGCAGCCAATGTCAAGAAACTGCTCGCCGGGTTGGAGGCTGAGCTTGCGGCAAATGAGGTCGAGCTTTGCCGACTGAGCGGCGTCAAGACTCTGCTGAGGGTCGCGGAAGTAGGCGCAACTGTAGACCATGGTGGAACCGAGCCAGGGCAGGAAGAACTCGGGCGGCTTGTCATAGTGAAACGAGATGGCGGAACGGTCACGGCGGCGTGAGTGTTCGCGCCCGTGCAGAAGCCAATCGGTCATGCCGGAGAAGGCCTGATCGACCAGCATGAGGCTGCCAGCGGAGATTGCCAGGGGATGATGGAAGACGTAATCGGCCATGCGGAGTGCCGAGTAGAGATCCCCTTCCACATCGATTGCGCCGTGAATGAAGGCTTCGCCGAGCGTGATTTCATTGGGGTGATGCAGCAGAGCGTTCAGCGTGGCCGGGTGCGCGATGCGCAGAGTGAAGGAGGGGGGATGGTCGCGCGAGGAGCGCCACTCCCACTCGGGAGTGCTCAGAACGAAGGGGGCCTGCCGGTAATCGCGAAAGAAAGTGTCGAGATGATGGGTTGGACTCGTGGAGAGAGCAGCGAAGGCCATGATCTGCCTCGTATGTTCCGCCGGGAGGGCCGGTAGAACGGGATTGAACTCCTCGATACCGATTAAGAAGAAATGATGCGGCAAATTGTTGGCCGCATCAACAGAAAAGGTATGCGAGGAGTTCCACTAGAGCGCGAGGATCAGCGGGCGAGCAGGTGGTCGATTTCCGCGTGGATGGCTTTCTGGTCATTGCCACCGGCGTATTCGGCGCGAATGCGGCCCTGACGGTCGATAAGGAAGGTAACGGGCAATCCGTCGATGCCGCCGTAGAGATTGCCCAGATGCGCATTGCCGACAGCGACGGGATAGGTGACATGGAGCTTTTTCACGGCTGCCGCGGCCTGCGCCGCGCCGTCGTCCATGGAAACACCGATGACCTGGAACTTTGCGGGACCGTAGCTGCGCTGCCACTGCTCAAAGGTAGGCATCTCTGCCTGGCAGGGTGCGCACCACGAGGCCCAGAAGTTGAGCAGCACGACCTTGCCTTTGTATGCGGCCAGAGATACGGGCTGCCCATTGAGTCCCTTGAGCTGGAAGCGGGGAGCCGGATGCCCGTTGAGAGAGTGCGCGGGCTGCTGTGCCTGTGCGGCGTTTGGAGCCAGAGGGAGGAGCAGCAGAGCGGCAAGCAGGGTGAGGGTCTTCACTTCGTGTCTCCATGCGTTACGGGGTAGCCGGCCTGGACCCAGTCCGCGCCGAAATTGTGTGCCAGATAGAGGGCTTTGACATGCGTGAAGCCGAGATGGTGCAACTCCTGGAAGGCAGGGCGGATATTCGGGCAGTGCGTCCAGGGGCAGCAGCCGCAGTAGATGATGATGGGCGTGCTTTTATCGAGGGTAGCGACGGTTTGCCGAAGCAGTTGCAGGCCCTCTGGCGTGCTGGCGGGTCCAGCATAGATGGCTGCGGGAATGTGTGCCTCTTCAAAGAGCGTGTGCGAGCCAACCTGCAGCACCATAGGCGGGTGCGCGGAATGAATCATGGCTGCAAGCGCGGCCGGCTGAAGGCGGGCGCTGCCGGGGATGGCTTGAGCGCGAGCCGTCTGGCTCATTACCGAAAGAAGGCAGACGATAGCGGCCGCCGCAAGCCAAAGGCGAGACATGGAAGATCGCATGAGAGTCCTCTTTGGGAAGGATAGACGATTTAAGACCCGGTTGCGGAGGAGGGAGAGCGGTTCGTTTGGAAGGGAGAAAAAGAGAGGAATGGTGCGCCCAGAAGGATTCGAACCTCCGACCTATTGATTCGTAGTCAATCGCTCTATCCAACTGAGCTATGGGCGCAAACCGTACAACGACGAACCTTTTTTAATGTAGCAAGAGTGAGGCAAGGTGGCAACCTTGTGCGGTGGATTTTCGGGCCGGAATGCATTGAGGATGGATTGCGCAAGCGAGAGAGGGCTGGTTGGGCAAGTGATATCGGGAGCTATTTTCCCGGGCTTGCGCACTCTGCAAAAAAGGCGGCCTTCCTAAAAAAGGAAGGCCGCGTTTATCGATGAGTACAACTCTGGTTTATTTGGGCGCCGGGCCGCGCACCACCTGCACCAGATTGTTGGGATCAAGGTCACGCGCAAAAGCCGCGCGAACCTGGGCGGCGGTGAGTGCGTTGTATTTCTTTGCGGCGATCAATGGCTCGTCCAAGGGCAAACCGATGACGGCGCGGCCCAGGAGCCCCTCGGCGACCGCCGTTTCGCTGGCTTCGCTGAGAGGAATCTGACGGAGCAGCAGTGACTTGGCCTGATGCAGCTCAGAGGGTGAAACCTCTTGCGTGCGCATCTGGTCAAGATCGCGAACGATGAGCGCGCGGGCCTTGGAAACATTGCCCGGATCGCAGCCGTACTGGATGGAGTAGCTGGCTCGCGTGCGGGTTGCGTCCATGCCGACGCCGACGAAGTAGACGAGGCCGGTGGTCTGGCGCAGATCGTGATAGAGCCGCGTGGCATAGAAGCCGCCGCCGAGGACGTGATTGCCCAACTGCAGCGGATAGTAGTCGGGGCTGAAGCGGTTGAGTTTGAGCTGCTCGGCGAGAATGACGGCATCCTGCACGCGCTGGGCATCGGGCACCAGGGCGGCAGAAGGCTTATTCAACGGCACGGGCGGAAGGGTGGTCTTCGGCCTGGGACCGTTGGCCTTCCAGGAGCCAAACCACTTCTCAATGACGGTGCGAGCCTGCTGAGGCGTGACGTCGCCGATGACGACGATCGTCGTGAGATCGGGCCGTACCGTTTCCGCGTGGTATTGCTTGACCTCGTCGAGCGTGAGCTTTGCAACGGTTTGCGGAGCGGTCTGACGCAGCTCGGGGTCTCCGGCTGGCAAGAGGGCCGTGCTGAGCGCGCGGCCGGTGCGGTAGCCGGGACTTTGCAGATTGCCGGCCACGAAGCGGGCGGTCTGCATTTTTGTAATGGCGAATGCCTGCGGCGGCAGCGCGGGATTCAGTTCGTTGTCGGCGAGCAGTTGAACGCCACGTGAGAAGTACTGCTTGAGAACGCTCAGTGAGAATTGATATCCCGCACTCTCGTTGGCGGCGATATCATCGAGCGCCTTCTGGAAGGCAATGCGATCCAGAGAGGTTGTGCCGTAGGAGTAGAGGCCGTCTAACACATCGGAGACGCCGTCCAGGCCCTTGGGCGTTTGCAGCTTGGAGTTGTGCTTGATTTCACCCACGACGGTAACCGTGGGACTGGTGCGGTCAGTGCGGACAATGAGACGGATGCCGTTGGGCAGCCTGGTGTCAGTGACCGGAAGCGCCTTGGTCGGTACCTGGAGTTTAGCTAGCTGAACTTGCGCCCACGTGGGCAGTGTGACTGGCTTGGTGGGTGCGGCGGTGACTTTCTCCGCGCCGCCGAAGCCTTTGCTGGCGACCGGGCCGCCAGAGGCGGAAGGCTTCAAGGTGGCGGTGATGGTGCTGGCATTGAGCAGATATTGACGGGCTACACGATTGACGTCAGCGACCGTGACTTTCTTGATGGCGTCGATGTCTTCTTCAGGAGAGGTGCGGCCTTCGGCGGCGAGCGCATTGGACCACACGTCGGCGAGACCGGGAATGGAGTTGCGTTGAAACTCAGCCTGGGCCAGTTCACTCTTCTTCGCGGCTTCGACCAGATCGGCCGGAACTCCGTTTTTCGCGTAAGCCGCGATGATGCTGCGCATTTCGGCGATGGCGTCTTTCGTGTCCTGGCTGGCGGGCAGGCCGACTACGCCAAAGGCGACGCTGGCCTTGCGGTAGGTCTCCGCCAGAGCGAACTGGGTGAAGAGAGCTTTGCCCTGCGGCACCATCGCATAGAGATTGCCGCGCTGGCTCGACAGCACGTCGGAGAGAATCTGGACGGCTGCGTAATCGGGCGAATCGGTGCCAGGCATGCGATAGGCGATGAAGCCAAGCTGATAGGGCAGATTGCTCGGGATGGTGAGTGTCTGGGATTCAAAAGGCTTGATGTCAATGGCCGGATGCGAGGGCACGGGACGGCTGGGAAGATCGCCGAAGAGCGACTTGATTTTTGCGAGTGTCTGCTGCGGATTGACGTCGCCCACAACCACCAGAATCATGTTCGAGGGCGTGTACCACTTCCGATAGAAGTCCTTGAGCATGGCGCCGGTGGTTTTATCAAACGATGGCTTGGTGCCGAGGGGGCTATGCGCATAGGGGGTGCCGGCGAACATGAGCTCGTTCATGCGAAAGAAGAACTTGTCGACGGGGAAAGAGAGATCCTGCGCGACCTCCTGCTCGATGGCGCCACGCTCCTGGTCCCATTGCGCCTGAGCATCATCGACGCCTTTGAGGCAGGCGGCCTGAGCTTGCAGGGCTACGTCCACATCGGCGGCGGGCACGGTGGCAAAGTACTGAGTGATGTTCTGCTGGGTATCTGCATCATTGTCGCCGCCAAGCAAGGCGTAGATCGCGGCGGTCTGATCGGCGGACATGCCGGCGCATCCCCGGAAGGCCATGTGCTCCTGCGCGTGCGCCATGCCGGGAAAGCCGGCGGGGGTTTCATTGCCACCGACCTTGAAGTTAGCTTCTACCGTGACGACAGGCGCCAGAGTGTTGCGGATGATGACCACCTGAGCGCCATTGGCCAGCGTGGCACGAGTGACATCCGGCTGGGCGGCAGTTTGGGCGTGCAACCCAGACGCGGAGATGGCCGCAATGGCGACAAGAGAAACGATGCGAGAGATTTTCAAGTGCTTGCTCCAAGATGACCTGAAGTGATGGACGAAGACATGGGGAAAAGAGCACAGACAAGGACCCGAAAGGGCCATATGCTGGCGTGCGCTGAAGTTGTGACAGGCATCACCGCAGGTTCTATATGTTCCACGCCAGAATACAACCAAAATCGGCTACAGGGAGCACGAGAGGTATGGGACAGTGGATTTCAGATTTTGACGATGCGCTGCTGCCGGGCGCTGCCATTCCATCGGTACTGGACGCGTTGATGGAGGATGAGGCCCGGCGTTCTCCGCTACCCACGGCGGTCTGTTGGCCGTGCAGCGCGTTTGCACTGGCCGGAGCACTGGATGCAGCCGAAGCCGGAGTGATTGAGCCGATTCTTGTAGCGCCAGCGCAACTGCTGGCGAAGGTGGCCGAAGAGGCGCGGCTGTCACTCAGAAACTTCAAGGTAATAGAAGCCGCGAACGAGCACGAAGCCGCGCGGGTGAGCGCGGAGTTGTGCCGCAGCGGAGAAGCCGGAGCTTTGATGAAAGGCAGCCTGCACACCGATGTGCTGATGCACGCGGTGCTGGCGCGGGACTCGGGCCTGCGCACCACCAGGCGCGTGAGCCACGTTTTTGTGATGGATGCTCCGTTGTATAACCGCACGCTTTTCATTACCGATGCGGCGATCAATATCTATCCCACGCTCGACGACAAGGTGGATATCGCGCAGAACGCTATTGATCTGGCGCGGAGGCTTGGGGTGGCCGCTCCGCGCGTGGCGATTCTTTCAGCGGCAGAGACGGTGTGCTCGAAGATTACCTCGACCCTGGATGCGGCGGCCCTGTGCAAGATGGCGGACCGTGGCCAGATCACGGGAGGCATTCTGGATGGTCCGCTGGCTCTGGATACGGCGGTGAGCGCGCAGGCGGCGGAGGTGAAACAGTTGCGTTCGGAAGTGGCCGGGAAGGCGGACATATTGCTGGTGCCGGATCTTGAGTCGGGCAATATGCTGGCCAAGCAACTGGAGTATCTGGGAGGGGCGCAACTGGCGGGAATTGTGCTGGGAGCGAAGGTGCCTGTGATCCTGACGAGCCGGGCGGACCCTCCGCGTTCGCGCGTGGTTTCATGCGCTATCGCAGCACTGTTGGCGCGCGATGGCGGAGTCAGATAAGCCTGTATGCGGCATGATCATTGGCCCTCGGTGCGGATGTGCCGAGGGCTTTTGCATGCCGCGATGGGCGGCAGGCTGTGATTTGCGTCACAGGTCACGGTGCGACTGAACACAGTCGCGGGGCGGCGGAAGCGCGATGCTTCGAGGAGGAGATACCGTATGTCCACCAGCGCTGAAGAGCTTTTTGCGCAGAGCAGTTTTGCCGCGCCCGACTGCATTGTGGTTGCCACCGCACTTACTGATCTGGAATATCTGACGCCCGCGGCGATTGCGCAGGCGCAGGCGGCTCATGCCGAGTTGATTTTTGTGCATGCGGTTGTTCCCGACGAGCTGCCGGTGAAGGCGACTTACTACAATCCGTTGAAGGCCGATCGCGATGCGCGGCTGACTCTGGAGGTGCTGGCGCGCCATATTCGCGCGCGCGGGCTCGCCTGCACCACGATCGTGCGGCACGGAGCGGTGCGGGATGTGGTCGATGAGGTGGTTCAGGAGAAGGCCGCGGGACGGCTCATCCTCGGCAATTGCTCCCACGCGCAGGAGACGGCGGGACGACTGGGACGGACGGCGCGGCAGCTTTTGAGCCATCAGTGGATTCCGGTGAGCTGCGTAAGGCCGGGACAAGGGCAGCCTCGTGCGGGAAATGGTGCTTCCAGGAGAGTTCTTTATCCGGTCACCGGTGAGCCTGAACACGGCCGTCTGGTGCATGATCTGGTGAAGTATCTGCACGCGGAGTTGCTGGTGCTGCACGAGGGCAGGGGAGAGCGGGATGCCACGAGAATCACGGGACACTGCGCGGTGGATTGCCCGCTGGGGCTGAAGCCTGGCGCACGGTGGATTGCAGCGGACGTGATGAGCGGATCATTGATTGCTGAGATTGCGCAGACGGAGGATGCAGACCTGATCGTGCTGGATGGGCCTTCGCTGTTTGATCCGGAGCGGACGTTGGGACTGCTGGAAGACTTGCTGAGCCGCTATGACGGCGAAATCCTCATCGCGCAGAGCCTCATGCCGAAGCGCGCAGGGTCATCGTTGTCTGCGCTGCGGATTGTGGCGTCAGCGGCTCTTTAATGAGAGGCAGCAAAGAATTGCCTGGCCAGGGCAGATATGCCCTGGCCTTTGCTTTTTCCGCGCGTTTGTAACCTCGAAAGTTACCCGCAAACTCATTTCCTGCAATGACCTGTGATGACTGTCACAGTTTCTCTTGCGTGGTGCTGGCTAGGATCAAACAGTTCCGCAGCCGTTAGTTCTCAAACAGGTGCTGACGCGTGGAGCAATTGCCAAAGGTGGTAGCACATGAGACGAATTTTGCTGTTCTGTACGTTCACCTTTCTTCTCTGTCTCGTGATGTATCAGCATCCGGCTGTCTTTGCGGCCAGTGGACACTCGGGGACACAGAACAACCAGAACGAAACGCCGACGGCGCAGGCGTTGCCAGCCGGCTATGTGGGTTCGCAGATGTGCGCTACCTGCCATGCTGAGATTGCGCACGGCTTTGCGGACAACCCCCATAGCAAGATGGTGATGATGCACGGCGACAAGGGCCTGACCTGTGAAAACTGCCACGGGCCGGGCGAAGCGCACGTGGCCGGGGGCGGAGACGTGACGAAGATCTTCCGCTTTGACAAAGCCTCTGCGCAGCAGGTGAATGCCAAATGCCTGAGCTGCCATGCCGGGGCGCACCCGAACTTTGAACGCTCGCCTCATGCGCGCGCCGGGCTGAGCTGCATCAGTTGCCACAGCGTGCATCATGCCAAGACCGAGCAGCACCTGCTGATGGCCTCACAGCCTCAGCTTTGCTTTGGCTGCCATAGCGACGTGAAGGGCCAGTTCTCAATGCCGTTCCATCATCCGGTGGAAGAAGGCGTCGTGAAGTGCTCCGATTGCCACGATGCCCATGGCACCTTCAATGCGAACAATCTGCGCTCTACGGCGGATCAGAATCGCATCTGCACACGCTGCCATACCGATACGCGTGGACCGTTTGTGTTTGAGCACGCGGCCGTGAAGGGTGTTGGCTGCCTGGGATGCCACAGTCCGCATGGATCTGAGAATCCTCGCATGCTGAACATGGCGTCGATCAACACGCTGTGCAACCAGTGCCACAGCCCGGTTGCGGCCGGCACGTTCCATAGCATGAACGCCGGCTCTGCAGAGCTGACGCCCTGCACGAGCTGTCACACGATGATTCACGGATCAAACCTGAACCAGGCGTTCCTCAAGTAGAGGCCCGGGCCGCGCAGCCAGCCACATGGTTTTGCGCGGCCCGAGACAAAGCAAGAGCAGCGATGTGGCGAGGCTCATTGATTGAGGTGACCTATGACGAAGAGAACTGGCAGGCCGCAACTATTTCACGGCGGAATTGCTCAAGCCATTGCATGCTGCGCGGCCATGGCCGCCGCCAGCCTTGCGCCCTACCCGGCGCTTGCCCAGACCAGCCAGGCGAGCCTGTCCACGCCCAAGGCTCCTGCGGGGTATGCATTAAAGGAGCAGGTGGACCTGGGCGGACACATGACCGATGTGACCGGCAGCGGGGCGATGTACTCCACGATGGTGAACCTGCAGTCGGGACCGCGAGTACTGGGCGAGGCATTTGAACTTCATCCGCTCTCGACGAACAAACACCCACTTTTCGACTCGATGAGCGCTTTCAGCAGCGGATTTGGTGGTGATCCTTATAACTATGCGCGGCTGGATTTCTACAAAGGGAAGTTGTATGAGTTTTCCGGCAACTTCCGCCGCGACCGCCAGTACTTTGATTATGATTTGCTGGCGAATCCGAATATTCCTGCCGGCCAGACGATGCCGATCGGTCCATCGAATGCTCCGACCGGATCGATTCCATGGCCTCAGGTAACGCAATCGCCGTTTCTCTACAACACGGTGCGGAGAATGACGGACGTGAGCCTGCGGATTTTTCCGGTGTCGCGGGTCTCGTACCGAGTGGAGTATTCCCAGAACGTCTTTGAAGGGCCGTCGTTGAGCCCGGGCGCGGGTAGCAAGTACTTCGATCCTTCGCTGGGTGCATTTGACGCTCTGCTTGAGCAGTACCAGCGGAACAGCAGCGATGATTTTGACGGCGAGATTGACTGGAAGCCGGTGCCAGCCACCACGCTGAGCTATGAAGAGGTTGTGGATCATTACAAGGGCGACTCCTACTTTGTGGTAGCTCCGAGCCAGTACATTGCACAGGAGGCGGATGGAACGCCGGTCGCACTGGGCAACTGGGACAGCGTGACGCCTTATGGATCCGGCGGCGTTGCAAATTATTGCAACACGGGCAGCATGGGAAGTGGATACACGAGCCCGACCAACTACACAATTTTCTCGGCGCCGCAGACGCCCGGAGGAAAGCCGATCATTAACCCTGCGTGCGATGTGATTACGAGCTACCTGCGTTCGCAGCCTACGCGGATCATCTATCCGACCGAGATCTTCCGCTTCCAGAGCTCCAGTATCCGGAACATCCAGATGAATGGCGATGTGCGGTACACGCACGCGAACATGCATCTGCCGAACTACTATGAGAACTTCCAGGGCCTGAATGGGCGCGTGCGGACAACGACTTTTACCGGAAACGCAAATGCCCGCCGGGATGTGACGGCGGTGGACTATGGGTTGGTCTGGAACGCGACGAAGAATATTTCGTTGTCGGACCAGGTTGTGTACTCCGGTGTGCAACAACCGGGAATGTCAGACATTTCGGCCGGGGTAACGGAGCAGACGCCGGCTAATCCCTACGAAACGATTAACTATTCGGGAGCCTTGACGCCAGGCAGCAATGCTACCGTCGAGGGGAGTCCGAACGGAACGCCTCTCTATGGCTACTTTGGGCAGAAATGGCTTACGAACAATGCCACGGTGAGTTGGGATGGTCTGCAACGCGCGACGATTTCACTGACCTATACCTATCGCTTCCATCAGATTGCACAAGGGATTCCGCACGATAGCCCGCTTGCCGTGGGGAGCGACGCTAACGGCACGGTAACCATTCATGAGAATGGCGCCAAGGTGGTAGTTGCCCTGCGCCCGGCCAAGGACTGGAATGTCGATGGCAGCCTCGCGGTACGGTATGCGGACAATGCGTTTACTCCCGTGGACGCTCGTGAAACTCAGCATTACCGCTTGCACACGTTGTACAGGCCAAGGCCCTGGCTGACCATTACCGGTGTGTACAACGACATGGAGCGGCACAATAACACCAATAACAACCAGGCCGCCGTGGCAGCAGGCGATGTGACCTATGCCGGCCCGATCAACCATGTGGCGTACAGCCGCACCGGAAGTCTGGGCGCGGTGGTGGCTCCCAACGATACTTATCAACTGGAGTTCAATTACACCTACAGCGACGTCTACACTTCAACGAATATCTGCTATGACGCCGCGGCGAGCCCGACTCTTCCGGGAGCAGCCACGGCAAGCGGAACGGCTTGCCCGGGCGCGACGGTGAGAGGCGTGTCCTATTACGAGTATGGCCCCACGAAAGACTTTGAGGATGCCCCAACGCAGTACGGCTTTGCGGCCATCAGTTTTCATCCTGTACGCCGCCTGCAGACGCGGCTTGGATACATGATTACGTCCACGGATGGCAGCCGTTTCTATAACGATGCCCGGGATGTTGCCGGATCGCTGGTCTCTACCTATCAGACGCCCTACGTGCATGCAGCGTGGACGGTACACAAGGGGTGGGTCTGGAGTGCGGAGTATAAGTACTACGGCTATGGAGAAGGCGGTCCTTCTGGAGCGCAATACTGCAGCACGACGAATCCTACCCCAGGCTCGCCGGCCGCGGTGGTTCCTTGCAACTCGACAGCGCTGGCGGGATTGCAGACAGGGATGACGATTTCTCCTGCGGGAGAGACTGCCCCCAGGAACTTTCATGCTAATGTTGTCACGCTTGGGATGCACTACGAGTTCTGAGCACATATAACCGGTCCATGAGGAGGCCATTGTGAAATTTACCCGCTCTCTTGTTGTACTCACCGCTGCTGTTCTTACTGTGCCCGCAGTCTTTGCGCAGGGGCCGGCAGCCAGCCTCTACGGCTCAAAGTGCGCCATGTGCCACGGGGCTGACGGGAAAGCCGCGACTCCCGTAGCGAAAATGATGGGCGTGCCGTCGTTTGATTCTGCCGCAAGCAAGAAGCAGACGAACGCAGCGCTCACGGCAATTGTTGAAGACGGCAAAGGAAAGATGCCTGCCTACAAGTCGCAGCTTTCAGGCACGCAGGTCAAAGAACTGGTTGCGTATATTCGCACCCTGCAAAAGAAGTAGTCCGTCGAGGAAACTATGGGTCGCCTGAAGCAATGGGAAGAGGAGTGGCTGCGGCCATTCCTCTTCTACGGCAACAATTGGATCAGTCTGATCGGCGGCGCTATTACGACCGCCGCCGCATTTGTGCTGCTGGGCTACTGGGTCGTGACTCTGATCGGCCACGGTGGATCCGCGAATCCATACACCGGCATCATCTTTGATTTTCTGCTGCCGGCTTTGTTTGTGTTTGGCCTCGTGCTCATCCCTATTGGCATGGGATGGCGACGGCGGAGCCTTTATCGAGCCGGACAGATTCCTTCGGTCTATCCGCAGGTTGATTTTCGCGATCCGAAGTTCCGGCACGCGGTGGACTTTGTGGTTGTGGCCACCTTCATTAATTTTGTCATTGTGGGCACGGCAAGCTACCGTGGCGTGGCTTACATGGATCAAGCCTCGTTCTGCGGAACGTCCTGCCATGTGATGCAGCCGGAGTGGGTGGCTTATCATCACTCGCAGTTTCATACGAACGTTGCCTGCGTGGAGTGTCATGTTGCGCCTGGGATTCCGGGGTACATACATGCCAAGACCAATGGAACGAAGCAGCTTTTGATGGTTTTGTTCCATAGCTATCCGCGGCCCATTATGGCGGACAACAAACTTCCGCCTCCGACTGTGACCTGCGAGCGGTGTCATTCGCCGACCCGCTATGCCGGCGATCAGCTCGTAGTGAAGAATACCTTTGGCGATGACGAGAAGAATACGCTGACGCACACTGTGCTCGTGATGCATGTGGGCGGAAGAAATGCCGCGGGCGTCTACTCCGGTATTCACGGCTCGCACTACAAAGAGAAGATTGAATACATAGCCACCGACGCGAGCGATCAGACGATTCCCTGGGTGGCAGTGATTCATCCTGATGGAACGAAAACGGTCTATGCCGTTGCCGGATTCCATCCTGCCGCCAATCAGAAGCCAAGGGTCATGGGTTGCATTGATTGCCATAACCGCGCGGCGCACTCCTTTGCATCCCCCGGTGATGCCATGGATCGCGCGATGGCCGGCGGCGCGCTGCCTGCTTCCTTACCCTATCTGCATAAGGAAGGCATGGCTTTGATTCAGGCTAATTATGTATCGCAGGGTGAGGCCGCGACCAAGATTCCCAAGGCGCTGGAGGCGTACTACCGTACGAATTATCCAGCGATCTGGAGCGGGCAATCCTCTGAGGTGAAGCAGGCAGGGCAGGAACTCGTCGCACTCTATGAGCAGAATGTCTTTCCTTTCATGAAGGTGACCTGGGGCACACACCCGAACAACATCGGGCATATGGCGAGCCCGGGTTGCTTCCGCTGTCATGACGGCAATCACGTCACAACCGGCGGAACTGCGCTGACGAACGATTGCACCGTCTGTCACAACATTGTGGCGATGGGAGACCCGAATCCCAAGCCACTGGCAGAACTCGGCATGACACAGTAAGACGAGAGCGGCATCAAGCGCCGGGAATCAGAGGTATTCCCGGCGTTCGATGCCCAGCTTTTTCATGCGGGAGTTGAGGGTGGTGCGCTTGAGCCCGAGCCGTTCCGCAGCGCCACCTGCTCCGGCGATTACGCCGTCACAATCTCGCAGCACCTGGAGAATATGAGCGCGCTCCGCAGCTTCAAGAGTCGACTGGGGTTCGTCCGTTTCAATATTCAACTCCTGTAGCTCTGACAAGGGGGCGCGCAGCAGTGGCCCCCGGGTCAGAATGACAGCGCGCTCCAAAAAGTTCTCAAGCTCGCGAATGTTGCCGGGCCAGTGCCAGCGCACGAGCGCGGACATGACGGGCTCGGGAATCTCTTCAATGTGCTTGTTCATGCGCCGGGCATGCTTGGCGACAAAATAATTCACAAGTTCGGGGATATCTTCGCGACGCTGACGCAATGGCGGCAAAAGAATGGGGAAGACCTTGAGGCGATAGTAGAGATCGCTGCGGAACTGACCGTCTTTGACCATGCGGGCAAGGTCGCGATGAGTAGCGGCCAGCAAGCGAAAATCGACCGGGATGGTGCGCCGGCCGCCGAGACGCTCAATCTCTTTTTCCTGCAGTGCGCGCAGCAACTTCGGCTGCAAGTCCAGAGGAAGATCGCCGATTTCATCGAGGAAAAGTGTGCCCTGATGGGCGAGTTCCAGCCGCCCGATGCGCTGTTGAATTGCGCCGGTGAACGCGCCCTTTTCATGGCCAAACAGTTCGCTTTCAAGCAGGCCCGTAGGGATGGAGGAGCAGTTCACCTTGACGAAGGTATGGCCGTCGCGCGCGCTGAGGTTATGGATGGCGCGAGCAATGAGCTCTTTGCCCGTGCCAGTCTCTCCCAGAATGAGAGTGGTGGCATCTGTAGGGGCAACTGTTTCCACCTGTTTGAGAACTCGCCGCAGGCTCTCTCCGTTGCCGACAATCTCTTCGAAGCTGTATTCGGTTCGGAGTTCTTCTTCGAGATATCGCTTTTCTTCTTTCAGTTTTTGCGTCTGCGCAGAGAGCTGCCGGGCTGCATTGATGCCCTGAATGGTCAGCGCGATCTGGGCGGCCATCTGGGTGAGTGTGTGGCGGCTCACGTGCTCGAGAGTTTTCGGATTTCGCACGCCGATACAAAGCGCTCCGGCAACCCTACCTTCATGCACCAGCGGCAACCACCAGGCTGCGTGAATGCCCGAGGAGAGCGCGTGCCGTAAAGCGTCCTGAGGGAAACTGCTGTCTTGCAGCGAGGGTAGGAACAGCGCCTCGTGAGTATGCAACACGGCTGCTTCAGGGGATGACTCAGGTGCCACGCTTAGTTCCATCTCCGGGCCGCTGTCGCCTGCAGCGCTGAGAATATAGCTGTGGAGCACGTTCTTGCTTTGATCAAGCAGGGTGATGCTGGCATAGTCATGCGCGACGATGCGTTGCATGCTGGAGGCAACGGCATGCAGCATCTGCTGAATCTTGAGGCCTGGCAAAACAGAGACGCTCAGTTCGGCCAACAGCGCCTCTTCAGCGCGGCGGCGTTCTGTGAGGTCGCGTGTGAGCTTGGAATAGCCGATGATCTGCCGTTGCTGATCATAAAGAGCAGTGATGAGCACATTTGCCCAGAAACGTGAGCCATCCTTGCGAATGCGCCATCCCTCATCTTCGTAACGGCCTTCCGCAGAGGCAATGGAGAGTTCGTGCTCCGGTTTTCCGCGCTCACGATCTTCCTGAAGAAAGAAGAGCGAGAAGTGCTGGCCGGTAATCTCTTCGGTGCGGTAACCGTGGATTTGGCCGGCGCCGGGATTCCAGGTGATGACGCACCCCTGAGGATCAAGCATGAAGATGGCATAGTCCCGCGCGCCCTCAACGATGGCGCGGAAATGCTGCTGGGTCTGTTCCAATTTCTGCTCAATGGATCTGCGCTGGGTGATATCGCGAACAACGGCCAGCGAGAGCGTCTGGCTTTCGGTCGGCAGGGGACTGAGCATGACGTCGACCGGAAATTCGGTTCCATCGCGGCGAAGTCCAAAAAGTTTGAGATCCGCCCCCATCGGACGGGTATGCGGAGCCGCCTGATAGCCCTGCAGGTGTGCGGGGTGATCTTTGCGAAATCGAGCCGGGATCAGGACTTCGATCGACTGACCAACGAGTTCGTCCCGTTGGTAGCCAAAGGTACGCTCCGCCGTCTCATTGGCTCCGGTAATCCGGCCACGCGTATCCACGATGAGGATAGCGTCGGGCGCACGCTCAAAGACGGCGCGCAGCAATTCAGAACTTTCTGCGGCGTTATTTCCCGAGGTAACCTGCAGGTCAACTTTCATACCACCAAAAGTTTGCAGCAGGTTACCCGCAATAGCAAGGGGAAGCAAAAAGCTTCCCCCTCCTCATCAGGTATCTGAATAGATTTGTGCGATCAGGCTCCGCAGACCATGGCCAGCGCGTGCCGGTCTGGGATCACCATATTTGCCCCGTGCAGGGCAATCAGGTGCTTGTTGCGGAAGTCGCTGAGGGTCCGCGTAATCGTTTCCCGGGTTGCTCCCACGCATTCGGCAATCTGTTCGTGCGTGAGCGGAACCGTGAACTGCGTTCCTTCAGGTGTCTGCCGGCCCTGGCGGGACCATTGCAGAAGCAGCCGCGCTACCTTCTCCGTGGTGGAGTTGCAGAGGGCGATGGTTCGCAGTTGTTCGCAGGCGGTCTCATATTGCAAGTTGAGCTGGCGGATGATGCTGGCGTAGACGTCTGGGTACTGCAGCATGATGGTTCGCAGCTCGTCCGTGCGGAGATAGGTGACGCGAGCGGTCTGCAGCACCTCGGCCGTCGCCTCATAAGCCGCGCCGGTGAGCGAAGAGCTGAGCCCCAGAATGTCACCGGGGCGAGCAATTTTTAGAATGAGTGTTTTGCCGGAGCTGGAACTGACGGAGAGTTTGATCTGGCCGGAGCAGACAATGTAAACGCCGCGATTTGACTCCCGCTCGAAAAAAAGAAAGGTGCCGGCCGGAAAGGTAGACGTGTGCTTGTTTGCCGTGAACGCTGCCGCCGCGCCCGCAGGCAGGTTGCAGAACATGCCTGCGGAACGAATCTGGCAGTTCTCGCAGTGCAAGGGTTCGTGATTTCCGTTATGGGTGCTCATCTCAAAACTCCTGAATGGCGGGCATTCAACCTTCTGCCTGTCGCGCCTGTTCTGCAAACTGCCGCGTCAACGGCGAGTCCGCGAGGATGATGGGGTTGTGCGCCTGAACGATTTGGCGAAGAATGCGCATGCCGTTTCGATCGACGAACGTAGTTCCGCAAAGATTGAGGAAGAGCTTTTTATCGGCCAGATGGCCGGCCGTCTGGTGCCAGAGCTTTTCCAACTCATCGGTCCACGGGGGCACCACGCGGCCTTCCAAATAAAGATGGAGAGCTTCGGGATCATTTTTTACGGATAATTTCAACACGCTGCGTTTGCTCTCTGCACAGGTAAAGGCAATTGCTGTGCCAAAGGGCCGAGAGAGTGACGAACAGCACATAGGTCCAGTGATGTCTATCACTTGCGGATAGCTCCGGCCTGGCTTTGTGGAGCTCAGGAGGCATGGTGACGATGACGAATCATCGTCAAATGACGAAATATCGTCATCGGGTGATGCCGCGCACTCCTCATGACGCTCCAGTGAAGTTGGAAGGGAAGTGCGGGAAGACTTTCTTCGGAGATGGCCGAGTAGCTCGTTCGATAGGGTTCCGCTGTGACGGCCGTCACTCTGTGCTGTAATCGCTGGCACATTTCGGGATGAAAAGGCGCGCGATGCTAAAAGGGACCTCAGGAGGATCGGCTATGCAGGAAATGATTCATCCCACTTCGGAAAGCCTGCTTCACCCTGCGCAAATTGTGATGGCGACCGACCTTTGCGACGCAGACATTCTGTTACCCCTGGCCATCGCACAGGCAAAAAGCAATCATGCTCAACTCACTCTGGTGCATGCCCTGCTGACAAGCCTGATGACCCCTTGGACCGCGGAAGCCATGGTGCCGCCGGATGGCGGAATGGACGCGGAAGAGTTTGCTGAGCGAATTCTGGCGGAACTGGTGCAGAAGGCCCGCAGCGAGGGAGTGACCTGCGATTCGGTGGTACGGCATGGCGTTTCAGCGGCAGAGGTTGTACGAGATGAAATGCATCGTCTGGATGCGGACCGGCTCATCATAGGGACCCATGGGCGAGGCCGCATGGGGCAGCTTGTTTTGGGTTCGGTGGCCAAGAGTCTGCTCCGCACCGTTTTTGTACCAATGTTTGCGGTGGGGCCGAAGGTGAAAACGCCTCGCCTGGTCGCGGAGCCGAAGCGCATCTTGTTTGCCGTGGCATTAAAGGATCGGGAGCAAGATCTGGCTGATGCCGATGCGGCGCGCAAACTGGCCGAAGGATACGGGGCGTCGTTGATATTGATGCACGTGGTCGGCCCCGAGTCTGAGCAGGATGGGCGGCTGGCAATGGACATCGAAGAGGCAAAGGTTCTGCTGGATGGATTGATTCCAGATAAAACTACGATGACCGTGGAGCTGCGTACCCATGTAGCATGCGGCGAAGTTGTGGAAGAGATTTTGGAAAGCGCGTCACGCTTTGACGCGGATTGGATACTGATGGGCTGGAACGAAAAGCATCGTCATGGCACGCTGGCTGAAAATGCCGTGTACCGGGTTATGGCGTCTGCGTTCATTCCAGTGCTGACTCTTCCGCACCCGGGAAAAACAATGGCAGCGGAAGCGGCGGGGCAGAAAGAGACATCTGCCGCAACCCACTGACGATTGTTCGAAAGGAGCCGGTATGCGTTGCGCGAATCCAATTTGTAATGCAGAAGCTCTCTATTTTCGTAGTGGCAGCCTGCACTGGGTAGACGCAACCTCTTTGGATGGTGAGGAGCAGTTGCCGCGAATGCAAATGATCTGGCTCTGCGCAGAATGCTCGCGATTTTATGTGGTGGAGACGTGGCGACCGGCAGGACAACAAGTTCGGCGCCGAGAGAGTATTCCGCACGCGCAGCCAATTTCGAATTATTTCCCTATCCGCGATGTGATATCCGTTCCGGCGTCAAAGTCCGCGGAGGCCTTCTGACGCTGACCGGGAGGATAGGGCTTCGCGGCAACTTATCCTCCCGGAGAAATCTGCAGGTGTTGAGATGAATGAAGCAATGAAATATCGATTCCAGACAATCCTGGTTGCAACCGATTTTGGAGAAAGCGCCTCGGCCGCTTTGCAGTATGCGCAGGCGCTGGCTCGTGCACACAGGGCTCGGATTGTGATTACGCATGTGATCGACCCGGCCAGCTACGCTTTTCCGGACGGCATTCCGGCATCGCTTGATTTTGGAGAGAAGGAGCGGCAGGAGATTCAGACCCTGGAAGAAGAGACCAGGCGGCAGGGAATTCCTGTGCATTCGCAGGTGCAGACGGGCATGATTTGCGATCGCATTTTGCAGTCAGTCAAAGAGATGCATGCCGACCTCTTGATTTTGGGAACCCGAGCGAAGGGCAAGGCGGGCCGCGCGGCGCTCGGCACCGTGGCGCGGCAGGTATTGGCGCGGACCCCGTGCCCAGTGCTTACGGTCTCAAAAGAGATGATTGAGCATCTGCCACATTCGGGCTGCTGGCAAAGTGTGCTGATTGCGACCGATTTTTCCGTCGCCAGTCTTGAGGCTTTGGATTTTGCGCACCGCATTACGCTCAATGTTCTGACAATTGTGCATGCGGAGCCGTGCCTGGAGCAGCACGAGTGTGAGACCTGCCTGGAGCGCCTTCGTTTTCTTGCGCCCTTGAACGAGTCGCACACTGTACCGGTGGAGCACGTAGTGACGACCGGGGATGCGGCTGACGTGATTGTGCGCGAAGCCGCTAAAGCACGTGCCGATCTGGTAGTGCTGGGTTCGCCTGCAGAGGAGTTGACTGGGCAGCATTTTGAATCTTCTACGGTGCTGCAGGTAATTTCTGCAGTCAATTGTCCTGTTCTCTGTGTACCATCCACTTTGCGGATGCCGTTAGCAGCACTCGCAAAGGAGGTCGCAGAGCCGTGTTAAAGCGCTCGCGCGTTCGAGCTTATTTTTTCTTCATCCACGGTGTGCTCGCCCTGCTGGCAGGCGGCACACTTTTTTATTTGCGGGAGTTGTCGAGCAATCCTTTCTTCTCAGCAATTGCTGTGGTCGTCGCGCTGGTGCTTTGCGGCGCGGCGCTGGCTCTTGCCGGCGTGGCCGACTGGTTTGCCGCTGTGGAAACGAACCGCCGAAGCCTGCAACAGATCCTTCTCTATACATTGGCCGGCTTATCGTTCGTCGCTGCGGGGGCTTTTCTAGGCTTTACCGCTTCTGGCACCCTGCGGGTTTTACTTTTGCTCACTATCGCTCATGGTCTGCTGTTTGGCGCTCTGGCCTTGCGGGGCGCGTTTCGCATGCGGAAGATTCACTGGGATAGCTTACTGATGGGATTTTTCGGGATTGCATCCATTTTACTGACAGGATGGATTGCAGGACTGATCCATACGATGGATGACCGCACTGCCCTGGGATGGATCGCGGGATATTTGTGCCTGGTGGGATTGAAGCTATTTTTCTTTGCGGG
Source organism: Acidobacterium capsulatum ATCC 51196 (assembly GCF_000022565.1). Classification (NCBI taxonomy): domain Bacteria; kingdom Pseudomonadati; phylum Acidobacteriota; class Terriglobia; order Terriglobales; family Acidobacteriaceae; genus Acidobacterium; species Acidobacterium capsulatum. The sequence continues at coordinate 520,053 of NC_012483.1, read as the reverse complement.
CGAAGAGCGCTATCTGGCTCTGCATGCGGGGCGTACCGCGCATGCCGGTAGGGTCTCGTAAGCCAGCACACAAAGTTCCGCGACAATTTACCGCACACAGATGCATGACACCGGCCAAGATGCATAGGCTTGCGAGGATTAACCTTGTGACAGGAGTCACATCGGCTCTACAGATGAAAGTGTAGGTTCTAGGATATGAACGCATTGGTTCTCGACCGGCTCCAGTTTGCATTCACCGTAACCTTTCATTACCTCTTTCCGCAGCTGACGATGGGGCTTGCGCTTTTGATTGTGGTTCTGAAGGGGATTGCGCTCAGAACTCACAATGAACGCTATGATCAGGCCGCGAGGTTCTGGGCGAAACTGTTTGCCGTGAACTTCGTGCTGGGCGTCGTGACCGGCATTCCGATGGAGTTTCAGTTCGGAACAAATTGGGCGGATTTTTCCAAGATTACCGGAGGCGTGATCGGGCAGCCCCTGGCGATGGAGGGTGTGTTCTCATTTTTCCTGGAGTCGACCTTCCTCGGGCTATTCCTGTTTGGGGAGAAGCGGCTCTCGAGGCTCGCTCACTTCGGATCGGCCGCGATGGTCTTTCTGGGCTCCTGGATCTCCGGATTCTTCATCATTGTGACGGATGCATGGATGCAGCATCCCGTCGCTTATCAGGTGCTGCCGAACGGAACCTATCAAATGAACAGCTTCTGGGGATTAGTACTGAATCCCTGGGCATGGCGGCAATATGCACATACGATGTGCGGCGCTGTGGTAACAGCAGCGTTTGTGATGGCCGCCACAGGTGCCTATTATCTGCTCGATCGCCGCGATGAAGAGGCAGGGAAGCTCTTCGTTAAAGTTGGCGTGATTGCTGGGCTGCTGTCATGTCTGCTGCAGGTGTTTCCGACAGGGGATATGCAAGGGAAGTACGTCGCCCGGACGCAGCCCGCCGCGATGGCCGGCATGGAGGGCCTCTTCCACTCGGAGAAGGGAGCTCCGATCGTAATTATGGGCCAGCCGGACGTGGAGCATCAGACGATCGACAATCCCATTGCGGCGAATAAGGTATTGAGCTTTCTGATTTACGGCACCACTGAAGCTGAGGTGCAGGGGCTCGACAGCTTTCCGCAAAAGGATTGGCCCACGACGCTGCCTCTGCTGTATTACAGCTACCACATCATGGCAGGGCTGGGGACGTACTTTGTTGCTCTGATGGTGCTGGCTGCTTTTCTGCTGTGGCGGGACAAACTGTATCAATCGCGTTGGGTGCTTTGGCTACTGATGCTCAGCTTTCCGTTGCCGTACATTGCAAATACGGCGGGATGGATGACCGCTGAAATTGGACGCCAGCCTTGGCTGGTCTATGGGCTGCTGAGAACATCTCAGGGCTTTTCACCGCAAGTTTCTGCCGGAAACGGTCTATTCACGCTGCTGGGATTTCTAGGCATGTACGGTTTGCTCGCCATTCTCTGGATTGTGATTGTTTATCGCCTGGTGGCGGCTGGCCCTTCGGCGCCTTCATCGCATACGCATCCAGAGTCAATCACGGCCTAACAAAACGCATACAGCGAGGAGCAGAGCGAACATGATGGGATTTATTTGGTTCTGGATTGTTGCGGTCATGATTGCCGCATATGTTGTTTTCGACGGTTTTGATCTTGGCGTGGGAATTTTGTACCCATTTCTTGGTAGAAGCGAGCAGGATCGGGCAACACTGATTCAGTCGATCGGTCCGGTGTGGGACGGCAATGAAGTGTGGCTGCTGGCCGGAGGCGGTACGCTGTTTTTTGCGTTTCCGCAGCTCTATGCTTCCTCTTTCAGCGGCTTTTATCTGCCGCTGATCATTGTGCTGTGGCTGCTGATCATGCGTGGGTTGGGAATCGAGCTGCGAGGCCACATTGAGAATGATCTGTGGCGCACGCTTTTCGGCGGACTCTTTACGATTTCGAGCATCCTGCTGGCAGTCTTTTACGGAGCGGCGCTGGCAAATGTCATTCGCGGTGTGCCGCTCGATGCGCAGCATAATTTCTTTCTGCCCTTGTGGACAAACTGGCAGGTGGGGCCGCATCCGGGCATCCTCGACTGGTATACCGTGATCGGCGGTGTGGTCGCCTTGGTGGCTCTCGCGATGCATGGAGGGTTGTGGGTAGCGTTGAAGACCACAGGCGATCTGAGCAGGCGCGCCAGCCAGGCGGCAGGCATTGCGTGGATAGCGGTCTGCGTCATCACACTCGTGAGCCTGGTGGCCACGATTGCAGTGCAGCCCTTGTCGTTGCATAACTATCGGTCATGGCCAGCGCTGGATATCGTTCCGGCCGCAGTGGTGCTTTCGCTCGGGGGAGTCGAAATATTCCGGAGGATGGAGAAATTGCTGCAGGCATTTCTGGCATCGTGCGCTTATCTGATCTTCATGCTGGTGGGCGCAGCTGCCGGGCTTTATCCGATCCTGCTGCCGTCTTCGAGTTCGCCTCAGACGGACCTGACCATTGCCAATTCGCAGGCAGGACCGTACACACTTCATGTCGGTCTGATCTGGTGGATCATCGGTATGGCTTTGGCTGGAGGGTATTTCGTGACCTCCTACTGGATGTTCCGGGGCAAGGCTGAAGGCCATTACCACATCTGAGGCGCAGATTTCCCGGGAGAAGCGGAGCCGCTGTTGCAGGCGTAAGAACACTTGAACGGCAGACGCTGTAGCACTACTGCATACGTCTGATAATGAATATTCTGCATTTCTCAGGGAAAAGACCCCTCTGCTAGACTGAACTTGCGTGGCGACTACTGAATCCTCTCTTCGTGTTGTCCTGGCCGTTAATGGTGTTTTTCATCACTTTGAACTAGCTCATGAGCTTGCCAAACGCGGCATGCTGGAGAGGATCTACTCCACCTTTCCCTGGAGCCGGTTAAAGCGTGAAGGCTTGGATCGTGCATATCTAAAAACACATTATGTTCTGCATCTAACGCAGCATGGAATGCAACAGGTTATGCGAGTTCCGGCGGGACTCAATAAGCAAATAGATCGCCGGGTACGCTCAGGGCTTGATGCCTATGTAGCACGCACACTGCCCACATGTGATGTATATGTTGCTTTATCTGGGGCCGGTGTTCTCAGTGGTTACAAAGCCCAGCAACGTGGAGCACTCTACATTTGCGATCGAGGATCTTCTCACATCCGATACCAGGATCAAATTCTGGCGGAAGAATATGCCCGCTGGGGTGTCCCGCGGATCGCCGTGGATCCCTATTTTATTGACCGTGAAGAGCGAGAATACGAACAGTCCGATGCCATCACTGTGCCATCCGGGTTTGCTTATCGCAGCTTTGTTGAAATGGGAGTACCCGAAGAAAAGCTGCATCGGATTCCCTACGGAGTTCGCCTAGAGCGCTTTCAACCCTCAGGAGAACCGTCCCGAGATGCTTTTCATGTGTTGTTTGCAGGCACTGTAGGACTGCGCAAAGGAGTCGGTGATCTCCTTGAGGCATTTCAGTTACTAAGGCATCCAAATAAGAAACTGCGGATTGTGGGCCCAGTTCTACCGGAGACGAAGTCCATCTTCGCCAATCACAAAATGGACGGGATAGAGGTGATTGGCCGGCTGCCGCAGCAAGAATTGGCTCGCTATATGAGCACGAGCCACGTGATGGTCCTGCCTTCAATCGAAGAAGGCCTGGCCCTCGTCCAAGGTCAAGCAATGGCGTGCGGGTGCCCCCTGATCAGCTCTTACCATACAGGGGGAGAAGATTTATTTGACGAGGGAGTGGAAGGCTTTCTGGTTCCGATCCGCTCTCCCCAGATCATTGCCGATCGGCTGCAGAAATTAGCGGACGACCCGCTGCTGCAACAACAGATGAGGGCCGCCGCGCTGGCGCGCGTGCAACACCTGGGCGGCTGGGAACATTATGGCAGTTTATGGGAAGGACTTATCAAAAAGCTGTCGTCGTGAGTGCCCGGCCTGGATGAGAGCATGACCTCATCTGGATCGAGCAAGCATCGGAATCTTGCTGCTGACCTTGCCCCATAGGTAGGCGCGCAAGTCTTCCACATTGAATATCCAGTAGGAAAGCGCTCCCGTGATAAGTGTGACCACCACGGCAAGTGCCAGTTGCAAGGGATATGAAAGCTGCGCCATGTGCATCATCGGAAAGTAAGACAGCGCAATGCCCACTAGCAGAAAAGCGTACATCTGATAGGCGGGCTTTTCGTCTACTTCAAATTCTCCCCGGAAGAGAGCCCGGTTCAAATGAAGCACATAGAAGAGCAGTACGCTCTCTGCCAGACACCACACAACCAGATATCCCGGAAGCTGGAAGTACTTTAGGGCGGGAATGGAAAGCAGCAGCATCAGGGTATAGACGCCGATGCCGGCATAGGACATTTCCCTGACCTGGTTGCTGGAGAACTGAAACTGGTATTTGTGCTCTTTGAGTCCTTGAACTGAAATCGTGAGCCCAAGCAGGATACAGACGATGGGATCAAAGAGCGTGCCTTTGTGCAGCCAGACTTGCAGGAGGAAAGGTGTGGCAACCATCGAACCGAAGGTGATGGGGATGGTCAGCAGCAGGACGATGCGCTCTGAGAGCTCATAAAGACGGCGAAGTTTTGTGAAGTTCCTCTCACCGATGGTGATTGTAATTTCAGGGCCGATGGTGTTGGTAACCAGAGTCAACAGCCGTCGCGTCATGGAGTAGACCGTGCGAGTAACGGAAAAGAGCACAACGCTGACAGGCCCAAGAATAATTTGCATCAGCAACAGTGGCAATTGGTAGATGAGGACGTTCGAGCCCATCAGCAGCATGTATTGAAAGCTGGGCTTGAGGATCGAAACAAGAATGCCTTTGCGCCAATACCGAATGGTCGGAGTGATGTCAGGCGCGAGCCGGCGTAAATCGAGAAGCATCAACAAGCCAAAAATCGCCATTACCACGCAGCGAGAAGCGGCCAGAACCGGAAACGACGAATGAAACATCGCAAGCGCCAGCAAGGTGGCCAGCCCAACAATATTCATCACGTTACCGTATTGGGTCCCGCGATGTGGCCGGCCGATAGCCATGTAGTGAGCGCCCACAAACCCCACCAGGGCATTGATGGGAAATTGAAGTCCTAGCCAATAGAGCGTGAACTGTGCTTCAGAAAGTGGGATCGTCTGATGGAGCAGCTGCGTGACGGGGATAAAGAAGACAATGAGCAAACCGGCCGCCACGAGTCCAGCCAGAGCCAGCAGCATTCTAAGACCGGAAGACTGTACGATCCTGCATTCCTGTATCTCACCCCGGTTATAGAGAATCGCAATCTCATTGGTTGTGTATGTCTGCAACCCATAATTGAGCGTGGACAGATGAGCAAGAGCCGCGGCCATCGCAAGCCATTGTCCATACAACGAAATCCCATAGGCGTGCAGGAAAACCGGGACAGTCAAAAGTTGCGTCAGAATCGTGACCAACTGTGACGTATTCATTGCAAGGAATTGTTTGCCGACTCTTGCGAGGCTCATTGGACCTATCTACCTAGGGTGAAATATTGCGGGATCAGTAGCAGGAGCGGAAGGCGCCCTGACAGGAATCGAAACAAGCAGAGCCGGTTTCCATCATTTACATCTTGTATTTGCCGAGGTCCTCATCCCCAAGGCCCTCAAGCCAGCGGCGCAGTTCGGGTGACTCGGCGGCGGCCTCAGCAGGGTTGGGTAGCACCTTGGCGGTGCGCAGGACCTCTTCTTCGACAAAGATAGGACAATCAGCACGAAGCGCCAGGGCGAGCGCATCGGAGGGGCGTGCATCGACGGCCACGGCTTCCCCGTCCTGCTCCATCCAGACGACGGCATAGAACGTGTCGTCACGCAACTCTGACACAACAATGCGCTGCAGGCGGCCATTGAGGCCATCGACAATGTTCTTGAGCAGGTCGTGAGTCATGGGCCGGGGTCCTGACGCCTTCTCAATTTCCATGGCAATGGCGCGCGCTTCAAAAAGGCCAACCCAGATCGGCAGCAGCGCCTCGCTATTCGCATCCTTCAGGATGACGATAGGCATGTTGGTGGAGGGATCCACCATCAGCCCCCGAATTTTCATCTCAATCTGCACGGCTCAATTCTCCCAGGATCAATTCCCTTGTGTTTGCAATGCTAGGAGACGGCTTCGCCGACCAGGCTGTTCGGCAAGCTGCGGGTCACGCGTACTTTCAGATAGCTGCCTGGGGCCGGAAGAATCGGTTGCGAAGTGGTGAAGTTGAGCGTTTTGTTTTGTGACGTTCGCCCAATCACCTGTCCTCGCGCATGATTGTGCCCCTCCACCATTACATCCATGACTTCGCCGACATGACGAGCGTAGTTGATGCGTTGAATCTCCCGCTGCCGATCCAGAAGAATCTGCAATCGCATGGACTTCTCTTCTTCAGGAATTGAATCGGACATGTGAATGGCCGGAGTGTTGGGGCGGGGGGAGTATTTGAAAGCAAAGATGCCGTCGTACTGCACCTCCGCGGCCAATGTAATGGTCTCTTCAAAATCGTCCGGGGTTTCTCCGGGAAAACCCACAATCATGTCGGTGGTCATGCTGATAGGACGGCGCGCCGTCTTGATCCACGAAATCTTCTCAAGGTATTGCTCGCGCGTGTATTCGCGCTGCATGAGTTGCAAAACCCGCGAGGAACCGCTTTGAATGGGCAGGTGCACATGGTCGCAAAGTGCGGGCACGGCATCAATCGCTTCGACGATGTCCCGCGTGAAATCACGCGGATGCGAAGTCGTAAAACGCACGCGGACAATCCCTGGGACTTCGCCCACGGCAGCCAGCAGTTCGGCGAAGCTCTTCTTCCCTTCCGGATCGTGATAGGAATTTACATTCTGCCCCAGCAGTTGAATCTCAGTGTAGCCAGCCTCGGCCATGCGACGGGCTTCCGCAAGCACGGAGCTGGACTTGCGGCTGCGCTCTTTGCCGCGGGTGTAAGGCACCACGCAATAGGCGCAGAACTTGTCGCACCCCTCAATGATCGTGATGTAACCGCGATGCGCATTGGAGCGAGCCGTAAATTCGGTCTCGAAGGTCTCTTCGGTCTGGCGGTCGTCGAGCCCAGTGATCCGGCTGGCGCCTGCTTCGAGCTGAACCAGCATCTCGGGCAGCTTGCGATAAGAGGCTGAGCCTGAGACGAGCGAGACATAGGGTGCCCGCTCAAAAATCTTCTCGCCCTCTTGTTGAGCGACGCAGCCCAACACACCAAATCGCTTGCCCTGGGCATGCAGCTTTTTGTAGTCGTTCAGCCGGTTGAAGACTTTCTGCTCGGCCTTGTCGCGGATGGAGCATGTGTTGTAGAGGATCAGGTCTGCCGCGGCTTCCTCTTCTACCTGCGTGTAGCCTTGCTGTTGCAGCGTTCCAATGACTTTTTCGGAGTCATGAACGTTCATCTGACAGCCAAACGTCTCAAGATAGAACGTCTTGCCACTGGAATACGGATTGGTGTTCTGCTGCGCCATCGCTGCTAAGAGTATAGAGCAGACGCGCTAAAGGGATACCAGTGTCGTGGCGGAACTGCCTGCTTCCCCTGGTTCAAAATCGTCTCCCACAGACACTCTGTTGCGGCCATTCGACTTGGAGCGATACAAGGCCTCATCCGCCCGTCCAATCAGAGAATAAGGCGAATCCATTCCGTGTAGAAATGCAAGGCCAACGCTGGCGGTAATGGTGAGATGGTTGGGAAGTCCCTGCAAGGCAGCTATCTCAAAGCGAAAGCGTTCGGCCACAGCCATGGCCTGCAAACCATTGAGGTGCCGCAAGAGCACGACAAATTCGTCTCCGCCGAAGCGCGCAAGAACGTCGGATGGCCGAGCCGCCGTCTTTATAGCTGTACTGACGCGGCGAATCACCTCGTCGCCGGCAAGATGCCCGAGATCGTCATTAATCGTCTTGAACTGATCGATATCGAGCAGCAAGAGCGCGGTGTCGGCTTTACTACCGTCAAGGGAACGTAGCTCGTGCCGCAGTATTTCTTCGAAGGCACGGCGGTTGAGCAGCCCGGTCAATCCGTCCGTCTCGGCCATGAGCCGCAACTCGTCGCGCTGAGCAGAAAGGCTGAGCCACATGATGGCGGCAATGAAGGCAAGTCCCGTGATCAGGCTGAGATAGATGAGCAGTGAGTCTACCGGGGTCAGGGTCTGGGCGCGATTCACAGGAGGGGCGTAAACGGCCCGGATGATTCTGAGAACTCTGAGCAGAATCATGACGATCAGCAGACCATCCATGATTCGTTTGTGGCTTTGCAGGGCTGGTGAGGTCACGCCTTGCAGAATCAGCAGGGTCACCACAAACACCAGGGCGACGCCGCTTGTTGCCACCAGATCGCGCCCCTGAAGGCTGGGATGAACGAAGGTGAAGTACCACTGCCCTGCGAGATAAACCGGGAAAACGGTGAGGAAATACCACTTTAGCCTTGGCGGCCGATGTATGACCTCAGCCAGCGCCCTATGCATGAAGGAGAAGGCCAGCACGAGCGCCGGTTGAGCCACCAGCGAGAGAAGGAATAATGGAATCCAGTCCCGCGCACCGAGCAGGCATAGGGCAAAGATTCCCAACCCCAGTCCAGCGCGCAACCGGCGCAGACCGCGCACGGTATACCCCCCTCGCTCAACGACGTAGGTACCGGCCAGAAAGACGGCCAGCGCCAGAGCGTACCCGAAGAGTAGCTGCCGCATGGACATGAACGAGTGGGTTACCCTTATCTGTATGAAAATTATGTGTAGTATGCCATGCCGCCAGGCATTCTCCGCAATTCCCTTTCGATCGGAAAAGTTACTCTTGGATTTCCTGCACGTTTGTTGATCAGGACAAAAGAAGGGCAAAGGACCGTGCCATCTTCAAAACTTGATAAAGGCGAGCCTTTAACGCATACCGCGCTACACGGCTGTTTCGGCTGCGGGCAGCACAACCGGACGGGGCTTCGGCTGCGCTTTTATGTCGATGACACGGGGCAAATTTTGTCTACGGTCCGGCTGGCGGGGCGATTTGAGGGGCCTCCCGGGCACGCTCATGGAGGCATTGTGGCGACGCTGCTCGATGAGGCTATGAGCAAGACGAATCGCGCCCAGAACATTGTGGCCATGACAAGGCATATGGAAGTGGATTACCTACGGCCTGTTCCCTTGAGGACAACACTTCAACTGACGGCGAGGCACTTGTCTGTGGAAGGGCGCAAGCACCATTGTGCCGCTGAGCTGCGCAATGCCGCCGGTGAGCTGCTGGCGACGGGCAAAGCTCTTTTCATTGCGATTGACCCGGCACGCTTTCAGGCGTCAAAGCCGTCGATGCGGGCCATGAAATCCTGAAGTCTAGATGGGGACGGCAGCAGGGCTCGGTCCCGGAACACCCCGAGGCAGCAGCAGTTTTTCTTTCAACAGGGCCTCTGTCTCAGGCTCACAGATCAGCAGAAGCCTATCCCCTTCCTTGAGGATGGAATCGTTGTGAGGAAGCAGGACTTCGTTTTCGCGGAAGATGGCCAGAACCTTGAGGCACTTGTCGGGAATGCAGTTCGCAATGGAGGATAGCGGCTGGTTCGCCACCGGGCTGTTCTTTTGAACCTCGCCCAGCAGCATGCGCTCGCCCGAGTGCAGGGTGACGGGAATGCCCGATTGCATGAGGGAGATGATGTCCATTTCACGCAATGACTTGGCGCTGGAAATACGATGCGATCGAATCAGGTCGATGGCATAGTTCATTTCTTCGACGTAGTGGGCTGGCGACTGGGCATAGCTCTGCACCTGAGCCTCATAGAGGCTGTGGTAGCGCAGATGGCGTGTGAGCCAGCTTTGCAGCAGGAATGCAAGAATCACCGCGAGCCCCGCGGGAACCAGCAATTGATAGCCGCCGGTCATCTCACAGACCATCAGGATGGTCGCCATGGGTACGCGCGCGGCGGCTCCAAAGACCGCGGCCATGCCGACGATGGCAAAGCCTGCCGCAGGCTCATGAAAAGCGGCCGCCAGGATTCCGCCCAGCATCGCGCCGATGAACAGACTGGGAGCAAAGACGCCGCCCGAGCCGCCGGACGAAACCGTAAATGACAGGCTCAGCATCTTCAGGAAAAGCAGCGCAATCAGAATGTCGAGCGGCAGAAAGCCGCCGATGCTCATTTGCATCCAGCCATAGCCACCGCCGAGCACCTGTGGCCAATAAAGCGCGATCAGCCCCACGCAGAGGCCACCGATGGCCGGTTTGAAGATGCGGGGACATGGAATTGCATGGAAGAGATCGCGCATGCCGTAAAAGACCATGGGAAGAATGGCCGCCACGATGCCGCTGGCCAGCCCCAGGAATACATACCAGGGATATGCGCGGTAGTCCGGCTGCAGTAGGTGGGCCGGCACGTGAAACAGGGGCTGCAGGCCGAAGAAGATGCCGTTGACGGCATAAGCCACGACCGATGCGAGCAGTGTGTAGATGAGGATGTGGCTCTCGAATTCCATGGCGCTGTACAGCACCTCAACGGCAAAAATAGCCGTGCCTATGGGAGAGCGAAAGACGGCGGACAAACCCGCTGCCATACCAACCAATATGAGAAAGCGGCGCTCCTGATCGGAGCGTTTGAAAAGCTTTGCATAGAGCGTGCCGAAGCCTGCGGCGATCAGCGCCGTGGGCCCCTCGCGGCCGGCGGAGCCACCTGAGCCGATCGTGATGGCAGAGGCAACCATCTTCAGCGGAGCCACACGAGCACGAATGACGCCCGCTTTGCGATGGAAGGCATTGACTACCGTGTCAGTGCCGTGACCTTCCGCTTCCGGCGCAAAGGTGAAAACAAGCGCACCAGAGATGAGGCCGCCTACCGTGGTCGCTACCGGAATCCACCAGTTCCAGTGAGGTACGGCAACGGAGTGCGGCGCTATGGAGCCTGCAATGTCTGGCGGCAGATAGCCTGCAATGTGCCGCAGGAAAAGCCAGGAGCAGAACTGCAGCATCCAATGGAATGCAAGGGCAGCGGCGGCACCGACGATGCCAAGGACGACGGCATCCACCACGCGGCGCAGTTCTACCCGTTCGATCCAGGCTGCCATGCGACGCAAACCGCTATGAGGGACAAAATGTGTTGCTTGATCTGGCGCTGCGTCCACTTTGCCGAGTCCTTTCCCGCGGGTGATTGTGGTCTCAGTGACAGGCTGCGGGCTGTTTTTCGATCTCCACATGCTGACTGAAGGCTGCTTCAGGGCTAAGATGCATGCCTTAGCTTATCCACTGCTAAACTAAGACGTTGAGGCAATTTCCGCAAAGCGGCCGAGGCACTGTTGCCCTCCCATCGCTTGCGAACACGGAGAACTCCCATGGCAGACCATACTTCGAACGGCAACCACACTTCCAACGGCTTTACTTCCAATGCTTCCACCGGACTGCGCTTGAAAACCGGACTCGCTGAAATGCTGAAAGGCGGCGTCATCATGGACGTCACCGATGCGCAGCAGGCTGAGATTGCAGAAAAGGCCGGTGCCGTCGCGGTGATGGCGCTGGAGCGCGTACCCGCGCAGATTCGCGCCGAGGGCGGAGTTGCTCGCATGGCCTCCCCTAAAAAGATCAAGGAAATCATGGCCTCCACCTCCATTCCCGTGATGGCCAAGGCGCGAATCGGCCACTTTACGGAAGCTCAGGTGCTGCAGGAGCTGGGTGTCGACTTCATTGACGAATCAGAGGTACTGACTCCGGCCGACGAAGTCCACCACATCGACAAGCACGCCTTCACAACTCCCTTCGTGTGCGGCGCGCGCGATCTGGGCGAGGCCCTGCGGCGCATCGCGGAAGGCGCGGCAATGATTCGTACCAAAGGCGAGGCCGGCACCGGCGACGTGGTACACGCTGTAAAGCACATGCGGCAGATTGTGAAGGACATCCGTTCGCTGACCGTGCTCGGCGAAGAAGAGCTCTACGCTGCGGCGAAAGAATTTCGCGCACCTTACGAACTGATTCGCATGGTGGCCAAGAGCGGCAAGCTGCCCGTGCCGAACTTCTCCGCCGGCGGCATTGCGACCCCCGCTGACGCGGCCCTGGTGCGCCAGCTTGGCGCGGAAGCAGTGTTTGTGGGTTCGGGCATCTTCATGAAAGACAGCTTCACCTTTGCTGAACCGGAAGAAGCCACCATCCGTGCGCGTGCGATTGTTCGCGCCACCACGCACTTTGACGACGCCAAGATTTTGGCGGAATGCAGCGAAGAATGCACCGGCGCCATGAAGGGGCTTGCAGTAGCCACCATGGATCAGGCGCAAATGCTGCAAACAAGAGGCTGGTAGCCCGGCTCTTCCCTGCTATCGGAATCATCAGTAGTCAAGAGGTGCTTTTGTGTGCTGCATGCAAAAGCACCTCTTTGCTTAGAGGACAGCGCAAGGGCATCGTTTGACCTCACAAACGGATAGGATTTGTCATGACTGAAAGCGCGCAGACTTCCGCAGTTTCTCCTCGTATTGGAGTCCTTGCCATACAGGGCGACTATGATGCGCATGCAGTTGCTTTGCGCGAGGCCGGCGCGGAGCCGGTGTTAGTGCGCAAGCCGGAGCAACTTGCGGGGCTGGATGGATTGATTCTGCCGGGTGGCGAGTCCACGACATTTCTCAAATTTCTTGAGCGTGATGGCTTTCTGGAGAGCTTGCGCGCCTTCGTTGCCAGCAAGCCGACTTTTGGCACCTGCGCCGGATGCATCCTGCTGGCACGCGAAGTGCTGCGTCCGTCACAGGAGAGCCTTGGCGTGCTGAATGTAGCGGTGGAAAGAAATGCTTACGGACGGCAGATCGACAGCAGCATCGTGACGGCAGAGACTTCCCTGCCCGGCGGGCCGCTCGAGATGGTCTACATCCGCGCCCCTCGCATTGCGAGCATTGGCGAGGGCGTGACCGCCCTTGCCGACCGAGGCGGTTCTCCGGTGCTCGTGGAGCAAAACCATTTGCTCGCGGCTACCTTTCATCCAGAGCTATCAGCCGACCGGCGCGTGCATCGCTATTTCGTCGAGAAGGTGCGGTCGTTTCGCAGCGCATCCCGCTAAAGGATTGCGCCCGCTCCGAATCTCAGGCTGGCCTCTATTACCCTGCAGTAATTCCATAACCTGAGATCGGACTTTCTCCTGTGACCCTTCCGACCAATCACTGCATCCAATAGATTGCGCTCACTTTTAGCCAGCGCTCGATATCTTTGCCGTGATGGGGCCGATTTCCACCGCAAGCAGCCGGTGGAAATGCTCCTGGGCAAGCCGCTACGCTCAGAAATGTGCCTGAAGTCTTCACCTTGTGAGCGCCGGACGGTGGAAGCTCCCGGAGGCGGATTCCGGGGATAGAAGAGCACGACTAAACGGGAGTAAGCTGTCACTCAGGGAGTGTTGGCCATGCCTGCCACTTTCACCCGAAGCTCCGTCGACGTAGAACGGAAAGATACCGGGATGGGCGGGAAACCGCCTCTGGACCAGCGACCAACTGGCGGCGGCGGTGGAGGAGATGACTGGGATGGGCACTCCTCAAGGCGGCGCGGCCCCCGTTACTTGATCAGCAGCTACCGGCTTACTCTGCTTTTTGCGCTGAGCGTGGACCTGATGTTCTTCCTGGTGATGGTTGGCACTTTCATGGCGGGACGCGGCATTCAGCAGGCATACCCTGGGCACACACTGCTTCCCGATAAAGCATTCGCGTTGCCGCCCATTCTCTGGATCAACACTGCCCTGCTTTTGCTTTCGATCATCACAATGGAGAAGGCACGGCAGCCACTTTTCTCAGAAATTGAAGTGATGGAAGAATGGCTCGGCATGGGGCGGCCAGCCGCGCGCCGGTCGCTACCATGGCTCACGCTCACTTGCATGCTCGGTCTGTTGTTTCTTGCAGGCCAGTGGATGGCATGGACACAGCTCAAGGCGGAGGGCGTGCGGTATGCCACCAGCATCAATAGCCATTTCTTCTTTCTGCTCACCGAGACCGAATCTCTGCATATTGGCCTCGGTATTACGGCACTAGCGTGCTCTGTGGCAGGACTCTTTTTGCTGCGCAAAGTGCTGTGGCGGCAGATTCTGATTGATTGCACGGCCTGGTATTGGCAAGCCATGGGCGTGCTCTGGCTGGGGCTCTTTGCTTTCCTGGTCTTCGGACTATAACGTCTTAATCATTCTGCGGATCCTGCTCGATCTCGATGGCCGCCTCATTGATCTGCTGCACAATGCTTTGCACTCGAGGATCAACCAGGCTGGCAGAATGCACCCGGTTGCGCCCGGCCTGTTTGGCTGCATAGAGTGCCTGATCGGCGGTATCGACAAGCTGCTCGATGGAGAGATTGGCGGTGGGGTAGCAGACTGCCACGCCCACGCTGATCGTCAGCCGTCCTCCGTTGGGTGATTGGCTGTTGGCAATGTCCATCGATTCAATGGCGCTGCGCAGGGTTTCGGCGACCTGCATAGCATCTTCCAGTTTCACGTCTGGCAGCACCGCAGCGAACTCTTCTCCGCCATAGCGGGCCAGGAGTTCGCCAGCCCGTTTGAGGCGGCTGCTCAAGGTCTGCGCGGAGATCATCAGGCAATCGTCTCCTCGCAAATGTCCGTAGGTGTCATTGAGCAGCTTGAAGTGATCGAGATCTAGCATGAGCAGAGACAGTGGTGCGGTGCGGCGCATGGCGCGATACCATTCCGTCGTCATGGTCTCTTCAAATTGCCGCCGGTTTGCCACCTTGGTGAGCGGATCAATGTAGGAGAGCTCCTGAAATCGCTGCATGGCCTGCTGCAATGCGGTCTCACTCTGGCTTAGACGGGTTTGAGTGTCTACATAGCGCATTTCAAGCAGAGTATTTCGGATCGAGTATCCAGCCAGGCCGATGAGAACCGAGATCAGTCCGGCCTCAAAATAATTGCGGACCAATATCGTTCCCATCACCAGAACCACCGCGGTGATCAGCACGGGCATGGAATGGACGAGAACCTGCTGGAACCGGGATATGACCACCGAAGAAGATGAGTCTTTTCGCACATTGCTCGCCAGACTCAACGTTGCAAAGAGCAGAAACGGGAGGTCCCAGAGCAGATCAAAATAAGTGCCTGTGGGGAGTCCCTTTTCAAAATTGAGATAGTTCAATGGAAACGCAACTGTGGTGTACAAAGCCAGGAAGACGAAGACGAGGCGATAGAAATGCCGCTGTTCCCCCTTGGCGCCCGCTAGCAGGCGAAGACCCACAGCCCCTGTCAACACCAGGTTTTCAAGATTGTAGGCTGTGCTGACGTGAGCCACTGAAATGGCCCGCATGGCCTCATTGGCGGGGAACAGTTCCGCCTGTACCAGCCAGCAGACAATGATTGCCTGCAAGGAATCAATCAACAGCAGAGCCTTGGTATGCTGCTGCCCCTCAACCGAACAGATAGCCAGCAGGAAAGGAACGCCGAACAGGAAGAAATAAAGGTCAGAGCTCAGCGCGGTTGTTTCGGGGAAATGCCGAACGTCAAAGTAGGTATAAACCGCCTGTCCGACAGCCCAGAGAGCAATGCCTCCGCCGGCCAGCCACCACTGCAATGCCACTGCATTCCAGCGCATGCGCGAGGCACGCCATATGCAGCCTGCACAGGCCAGAATGGCGCATGCCAACAGGACCAGGTCGGAGGCTGCGACCCGTGAATCACGCCACTGGAGAAGAACCGCGTGCAGTAATAGTAAGAGTCCTGCTGCGGCCCATGGCCTTAGCTCTCTCTTCATCGCGAACCGGGCGGAGGTTTGCATCTCCGTCATTCCTTCAGTCAGTAAACTCCTCAGCGAACCTTTTACTACATGACTCCATACATGGTCATTCGGCTAAAAACGGCAATAGGGCGAGCTTGTCAGCTCGCCCTATACGAAAAGTAACTAAGTCGTAACTTATTTATGTGCTGGGGCCGAGGTTGTCGTTCCAGCCAGCACCGAGTGCTGCTGCGTCGATTGCCGCATCATCAGGATCGTCAACGTGAGCGAGGTCAGCATGAAGATCGCTGCCGCCCAGGCTGTAGCCTTGGTCAAAACGGTAGACGCGGAGCGAGGACCAAAAGCTGTCTGTGAACCTTGACCACCAAAGGCACCTGCAAGATCGGCACTGCTTCCCTGCTGCAGCAGAATGACCACGATCAAAAACAGAGAGACGAGAACATGAATGGTTGCAACCAGATAAATCATCGTATCGCTTTCGGCAGCGACTTCGGTAAACCGTAGCGCAGCATGAGGAGAATGATTCAATTTGGTGCGGAAGGGGGGACTTGAACCCCCATGCCTCTCGGCGCCACCCCCTCAAGATGGTGTGTCTGCCAATTTCACCACTTCCGCACTCGGGTGAATCTCTTCTTTGAGGAGTATAGCAAACCGTAAACCCTTGCGCGGAAGGATTTTGCTCGCTCTGTCAGAAGCGATGCAAATGCCCATGATGGCTCAGAACAGCGAGGCTTGGCCGCAGGCCCAGAACCACTCAGAACCAATGGAGTAACTCTCCAAAGCGGGAAATTTCGACCAGTCGCCGCCCTTCTCTCGGCTTATCGAGGACCGCATGCTCCAGGACCCATGTGGAGGGATGATGGATATAGACGGCATGCAATCCGGCCGCAAGTGCCGGATTGATGTCAGACTTCGGGCTATTTCCGATCATCCAGGTCTGAGACAGATCGAGATCACGCCTCTCGCAAACTTCGAGATATGCTTCCGGATGCTTCTCCGCGGGAATCTCAATGGCCGCAAAATAGTGCGCGATGCCGGAGCGCTGGACCTTGTCGGCCTGCTCCACCGGATTGCCTTTGGTCATCAGGATCATGCTGTGGCGTTCAGCCAACTGCGGCAATACAGTCGCCACGTCTTCCAGGAGTTCGATCTCTTTTGCCAGAATGGATACCGCAAAACGCTCCATCTCCCGGTGATGGTCTTCCGTGACCGGCTCATGTGAGAGCCTCTCAAAGCAGGTCACCAGGGCGCGATGAAAGCTGGCTACTCCATAGCCATGCCTTTGTATATTTTCGTGCTCCACCTCATTCAGTGCAGCACGCACTTCCGAAGGGCTGAGCGTACGATGATCCAGAAAAGAGATAAAGTTCGCGATGGCCTGCTCAAAGTACACATTGTTCTGCCATAGCGTGTCATCGGCGTCGATCAAAAGCGTCTGTCTAATCCCAACGGGAGCGGCATGCATGCTTCCAGCGTACCGGCTCCAGACCTTCAGAGCCATCGTCGAGACTTCTCCGCCATCCCCTTTGACGATGAACGACGCTTTTGATACAACTACTTCAGCAGGACACAAATCCTGCTCCCGCCAAGACACTCCTCAGTAGCTCAATGGCAGAGCATTCGGCTGTTAACCGAAGGGTTGTAGGTTCGAGTCCTACCTGAGGAGCCAATTCTTTTCAATGACTTACGCCCCCTCCCAACTCCCCGATGACCCTCAAAAATGCTCGTGGACTGACCCCCTGAAGTGAGACAATTGTGTTTCCAACACTTTACGAAATGAGAGAGTATTCTTTGCAACCTATTGCAGTGAAAGGAACTGCGTGTGGCAAAGAGACGAGTCGGCAAATACCCTCTGTCGTTCCGGCAGATGGCAGTGGAGCGGATGAGGGATTGTCCCAGCGTGTCTGCTCTGGCGAAAGAGCTGGGCATCGACCGCAGCAATTTATATCAGTGGCAGCGTCAGCTTGAGCATACCAGCGAGTCAAGCGCCAGGGTTACCTCTCCGGTCCGCGAGCTCCGCAAACTGGTGTGTGAGTTGCAGCGAGTGCTCGCGGAGAAAACTCTTGAAGTGGATTTTTTCAGAGGCGCCTTGCAAAAAGTGGAGGCTCGACGCCAGTGCAGCAAGCGCTCTGGCGGTACGGCATCTACGACCAGATCCGGGAATTGATGCCGTTGCAAGGCAGCCTAAGTATCGAGCGAATGTGCCTGTTGGCGGGAGTGAGCCGGGCAGGATTCTATAGGTTCTTAAAAGCTCAGGTTCCAAGCGAAGAGGAAACAGAGGTACGGTCGGCCATTCAGCAGGTGGCACTCCAGCACCGCCGTCGCTATGGCTACCGCCGTGTTACTGCGGAGCTCAAGCGCCGTGGTATGAAGGTGAACCATAAGCGAGTAGCGCGGATCATGCGTGAGGATAACCTTCTCGCGCTGCAGCCGAAGGAATTTGCGACCACCACGGATTCCAATGAACCGCTGGAAGTCTATCTGAACCTATCGCGGCGCATGCAGCTGAATTGGGTCGATCAGCTGTGGGTGGCAGACATTACCTATATCCGAGTGCAAACTGAGTTCGTTTATCTGGCGGTCATCTTAGACGGCTATTCGCGTAAAGTCGTAGGCTGGAAACTGGATCGTTCCCTCACCTCCCGCCTGGCAGTCAATGCGCTCGACGGCGCGATCAAACTGCGACGCCCCCGGCCGGGAGTAGTGCACCACTCCGACCGCGGAGTGCAGTACACGTCGCCAGAATATGTCGCGATACTCAAACTGCACGGGATGGTTCAGAGCATGAGCCGGCCGGCGAACCCCTACGACAACGCCAGTTGTGAGAGCTTCATCAAGACGCTCAAGCGCGAGGAGATCTACGCCAACAAATACCGCGACCTTCAGGATTTGCGCAGCCACATAGAAGAGTTCATCGACGGCTACTATAACCAGAAACGACTACATTCCGCGCTTGGATACCGAACGCCGGAAGAGTTCGAAGCCCAAACACACGGCAAAACTCAGGCAGAGCTATATGCTCCTACACTACGGTTCATCACACCGAATACGCAGAATGCTAAAAGGGCACAAGAAAAACGAGACTCAAACGGCGTTCCGTCCCCCGAAAGCCTCCCCACCTTGGACTCCTCCCATCAGGGGCACTGCGAATCTAGCAACAGAGCTGTCTCAACGAAGGGGTCACGTCAGGAGGTATGGCCCGATCAAGTTGGGTGAGAGACAACATCCTATTCCAAAATGAAGAGGTTCACTGTCTATTCTTGTGAAATCAGGCACTCATCTGAATGAGCCTGTATTGATTGTTCGCGGGAGACGAAGACGTCCAGCCATCCAGATAAGAGCGGCGAGAGAATCTGCTTTCATTTTTCGCATTACGCTTCCGCGATGTGCTTTGACTGTGATCTCGCTTATTCCAAGTTCGCTGCCGACTGCCTTGTTGGCGAACCCACAAGCAACCAGCGCCATCACTTCTCGTTCGCGTGGCGTGAGATCCGCGTACCGGCTTCTCAGTTCGTTCAATTCAGTTTCACGGGCCAATAATTTCTTGCTGCGTTCCACAGCCGCATGAATGGCGCTCAGGAGAGTGCTATCGCTGAATGGTTTCGTGAGAAACTCCACAGCACCTGCCTTCATAGCCTGCACAGTCGTAGGGATATCCCCGTGACCGGTGATGAAGAGAATCGGCATATCCGGACGTTCGACGGCCAGCCGCTTCTGAATGTCCAGACCGTTCAACCCTGGAAGGGAGATATCGAGAACGACGCAACTGGCCATTCTAGGGCTGGTACGAGCAAAGAAACCTTCGGCCGAAGTGAACGTCTCGACCACAAAGCCCTCGTGGCGAAGAAGAAGCTCAAGTGATTCGCGCACTGAGAGATCATCATCGACAACAAACACGGTCGATTGAGGCTGAGTGGTGGCGACAGGCTTCATCTCGGAACGATTTGCTCCCGCTGTGTCCATTGTATTCGGAGTGTCACAGGAGAGTGTCATTTGGATCCCAAGGCGCACTTGAGCGCGTCGAATAACGCGGTATCACTGAAAGGCTTGAAGAGACAATCGACGGCTCCCAGTTCCAGCAGGCGAGAACGGACTGAATCATCCCGATGAGCCGTGATGAAGATGATGGGGATCTGCTCATCTCGGCGTGCCAGCTCAGTCTGAAGTTCTGTCCCCGGCATCCTCGGCATTGTGACGTCCAGAATCAGACAATTCGTTCGCGAGACACTGTCGGAGGATAGGAAGTCCTCCGCGGAGGCGAAGGTGCGGACATCAAGCCCGAAGATCCGCAGTAGATCCGGCAGAGATTCGCGCACTGACGGATCGTCATCGACAACCGACACGAGCAGACCTTTGTTCATCGTGCATATCTCAGATGGCATTGAAAACCATTCACGGTCGGCGGATAGGCCCTCGCATTTTTGATTGGACACGAGTCAGATAGCCACCCGTCATCCATGACCCTAAATCGGAATTTATTCACCGCCCCAACTGAGGCTTTCCTCATAGGGAGCCGTTTTTGCGAAGTTCGAAATCCATCTTCATACATTTACGTCGGGCAGTCTATGATGCTTTGGTATTGAGCGCTTGGGTTTCTGCAGTAGTTCTACGTCCCAGAGAGCCCTTCCGCTTCGAGCGAACGCGGAATCCAGAAGCCAAACGTGGCGCCCGGTCCCTCATTTGGTTTCGCCCAGATGTCACCGCCATGGGCCTGGATAATCGAACGACTCACAGCCAACCCGATACCCATCCCGTTGTGCTTGGTCGTGAAAAAAGACGCGAACAGGCGGTCGGCGAGCTCCTCTTTGAAACCGACCCCACTGTCTTCCATGGATAGGCGGATACTCTCCCTGTCATATTCCGTTTTGATGATGATGCGACGAGGGCGGTCCTGTACGGTGCGCATCGCTTCGCATGCATTCCGAAGAAGATTCAAGATGACTTGCTGCAGTTGCACACGATCTCCCTTTATAGGCGGAAGGCCCACTGCGAGGCTCTCTTGAATGATGATCCGATTCCGCTGGATGTCGCTTAAAGAGATTGCGATCACTTCCCGAATTGCTTCTGCGACATCCACCTTTTCTGCAGTCTTCTGTCTCCGGCCAAAAAGCGAGCGAAGATGCGATATCACGTCCGCTGCGCGGTTTCCATCGCGGATAGTGCGACGTGCGGTTTCAATGGCGCCTTGAACATCAGGAGGATCAGTACTCAGCATGCGAAGACAAGTGCTCGCATTTGTGATGATCCCCGAGAGCGGCTGATTGACCTCGTGTGCGATGGAGGCCGTTAGCATTCCCAGACTTGAAACTCGTGCAACCTCCGCTAACTCAGCCCTCGCTTCAGCGAGGGCATCTTCAGCCGCCTTGCGCTGTGTAATGTCGTGAACCGTTCCGATGTAGCGCAAAGTGTTGTTCTCATCTTGTGTAAGGTATGCGGTGAGATGTAGGTGTTTTATCGAGCCGTTTGGCATCAGCAAACGCTCTTCGTATTCGATGTTGCTTACGCCATCTTGCCCCTTCCCCATCTTGTCGTACATCAAAGGCAGATCTTCCGGGTGTATGCGGCTTCCGATCAAATCAAACGTAATCGGGGTACCCGGTTCAAACTCGAATATCCGGTAAAGTTCTTCGGACCACTCGATTTGGTTTGCCGGCAATCTCCACGAAAAACTTCCGACATGGGCAAGGCGCTGAGCATCGGCGAGAAATGCTTCGCTCAGACGGACCTTCTCTTCAACCAGCTTCCGATCATGTATATCGGTATTCGTGCCATACCACTTGATGATCTTCCCCGATTCGTCCAGCAGGGGGTTAGCTCGAAAGAGGAACCATCGAAATTCTCCGTCAAAACGTCGAAAGCGCGCCTCTATTTCACCCTTTCCGCCTTCCCGGATTAATCTCTGCCAATAACCGATCAACCGTGATGCATCCTCTGGATGAACCACATTACGCCAACCCCATCCGTGGGCTTGGTCTCTTGACAAGCCAGTGTAGTCAATCCAAGTTTGATTAAAGAAATCAGCTGAGCCGTCTGGTTGCGTAGACCATGCCAGAGCCGGCATCGTATTGATGATGAGGCTCAGCTTTCGCTCACTTGCCAGGAGCGCATCCTCTGCGAGCTTTCTATCCTCAATATCAGTAAGCAACACACACCAGCGCACAATCTGCTCTTCGTTGCCTCGCACTGGCAGAGCGCGGACTTGAAACCAGCGGAAGACACCGTCGTGCCGAAGACATCTGTGCTCAATGTCGTAGGCCTCGCCGGTTTCGGCTGCACGACGGGACTTGGTAATAGTTCTTTCAAGATCATCCGGGTGGACAACACCTATGAACTCCCAGTTCTGAAGTTCCTCAACCGTCTTTCCAAAGAAGTCCAGCAAGGTATGGTTGGAAAATTCCAGCCTCATGTCAGGCGAAAGTGTGCATACAAGGCCGGGAATTGTATCGACCAGAGACCGCAAACTCCGTGCGCTTTGCCTCAGAGCCTCTTCGCTAAGTCTTCTTTCAGATACATCGCGGATGAGACAAGTAAATATCCTCTGCTCGCCTGTTCTTACCTCTCCCATAGACACTTCAACTGGAAATTCGCTTCCGTTGGCATGGATAGCAGTGAATTCAACATCTTTCCAGTTCAGGTGTTGTTCGCAAGCCTCTGCTTGTTGCTCATTGCAATCTTCGCGGAGCCTACTGATAAATTTCGGCATCAGTAGTGAGATTGATTTTTCTACAAGTTCGGCAGACGCGTAGCCGAAGGTCATTTCTACAACTGGATTTGCAAATACAACGACACCGCGCTCATCAATACTGATGACGGAGTCATGCGCCGCTTCAATTACAACTCGGTATTTTTCCTCACTTTGCCTGAGCGCTTCTTCGGTACGCTTGCGGTCATGGATATCTGTGCTCGTGCCATACCAACGCACGACCTTGCCGCTTTCATCGCGGAATGGCTCCACTCGGATAAGGAACCACCGCCATGCTCCGTCGTGTTGGCGAATCCGTGACTCGATCTCCCCAGGCTCTTCCGTGATGAGCAGCTCTTGCCAACGCTTCATCAAAGGCCCAAGATCATCCGGATGGAAAGATGCCTGCCAGCCCCACCCGCTTGCCTCTTCGCGGGAAAGCCCCGTGTAGTCTAGCCATTTCTTGTTAAGGAATTCATTCGGACCATCGGGGAGATTGCACCAGACAAGCGTGGGGATAGTATCGATCACCTGGCGGAGTTTGACCTCAGATTGTTTCAGAGACTCTTCGCTTGCCCGCAGGCGGCTCTCGACATCTTTCAGTGCGGCGATTTCAGTTCTGAGGACCTCGTTCACCTGCTCAAGCTCTGCAATCCTCTCTGCTGCGCGGCTTCCCGATCCCGGGTCCGGCTCCGAAGTAAGCGGCGATAGATTGTTTTGGCGGATTTGTACCAACGGATGCCTCCCGACCGCATGGGGCACCACGCAACAAGAAAGCCTACGCTGAATTGCAGGCCATCCTGGACGGTTTGGCCCTTCGAGCCGTAGCGAGATTATGAATGATCCACCCGCAAGAAAGCGATGTGTCCAAACGAAGATCGCTGATAGCCGCGAGTAAGCCCGATTCTAGCAGATATCCAGGTTGCTCCTACCGCGAACCCGAGCTTTGCCGGCAATGTGGTCTGGTTCAGATCATCCGATACCAAGGTGTATATCGATACCTTTGTCTGATGGTTTGGACTCCACGGCTCTGGCCTAATCAAGCTGCATCTGGAGAACATCCAGCATCTGGAGCACTGGAATGCAACGTGAATTCCACGACGTTGGCCGCCATGCTATTCCGGCCCGGTTTGACAAACCATTTTCTGAATCAGCCAGCACAGACGACCCGCCGCAGTCTATCAGTACCCTCGTCCTGGCTGCGCAGCAAGGATCGCACGCCGCATTCGATCAGCTTCAATTGCTTTATAGACATCGGATTTTTAGGCAGATAGTCGCCATCACCGGCAATCGAGAGGATGCCGAAGATGCCTTGCAAGACACGTTTCTTCGTGCATTCGTCAAGCTCCAGTCTTTCGAAGGCCGGTCTCAGTTCTACACATGGTTGAACAGAATTGCGATCAATTCGGCACTTATGAAAGTCCGACAACGGCGCCATCAGGCCGAAATCGCGATGGAGAGGACAGCGGGACCTGAAGATGAGCCATTAACGTTTGAGGTCCGGGACAACGCACTCAACCCTGAGCAGATTTGCGATTTGCGCCAGCGGCTGCAGAAAACAATGAGCGCTATTGAACGGCTTGAACCGACTTTGCGCTCGGTTATGCGAACTGGTCTTGCCGAAGGATGCTCCATCGGAGAGATTGCGCAGGCTTTGGAAATTACGCAATCCGCCGCAAAGACCCGGCTACATCGCGCAAGACGCAAGCTTAGAAACCTGAAAGTCATCAAGGAATGTGGACCGCATTCCATAGGCACTCTACAGACCAGAGACCGCAACATTGCCAACTCATGCGATCCATCAGCGCAAGTCAAAGCGGATGCATAATCGTAATAGTCGCATCCTTCCTGGTTCACTTACATGTCTTTCAAGCCGGCAGGAAGGAACCGATGCTTGAATCCGTTGACACGCTTCTGCTGAAAGATACCGCCGGCCGACAAAAAATGGGCTAACACGATTGGCCAGCTATCACGTCGCAGAGCTCTGTCATTTGACGGGAAACTATCACACGGGAGGTGCTGGCGATGCCTTGGAACAAGAATAGGGTGACTTCTCGATTGGGTATCAAGTACCCGATAGTTCAGGGGCCCCTCGGTGGGTTGGCTTCTCAGCGCCTCACTGCTGCAGTTTCCAACTATGGCGGGCTCGGTTCGTTCGGTGCCCATGGTTTGAAGCCTCAGGCAATTCGGGAAGTTATTGGGGAGCTTCGTTCCATTACAGATAAACCATTCGCGATCAATCTTTGGGTCTCGATGGAGGACGATGGAGCGTTTGTCAGCGATGCGAAGGCCTTTGAGCGGAGTCTCGCTCATATTTCCGGTCACATCACAACTCTGGGCGGAAAACCGCCCGTGTTTACCCCCTATTCTGCGATCCGGTTTGAAGATCAGGCAAGGGTCATTATCGATGAGAAAGTCCCCGTTTTCAGTTTCATTTACGGATTGCCGCCAAACGAAATTCTTGATGAATGCCGTCGGATGGGAATTATCCTGATTGGGGGTGCGACCACCGTAGATGAAGCTAAGGCACTGGCTGATGCCGGAGTTGACCTGGTCGTTGCCTCCGGATTCGAGGCGGGTGGCCATCGTGGATCATTTCTTCGTTGTTCCGATGACTCGCTGAATGGAACTATGGCATTGGTGCCCCAGGTGAGTGACGCCATCAGCCTCCCAGTTATTGCGGCTGGAGGAATTGCTGATGGCCGCGGGATCGTTGCTGCACTTGCGTTGGGAGCGGAAGGAGTTCAGATGGGAACGATTTTCCTTCCATGCAAGGAATCCGGCGCAAGCGAAAGACACAGGTACGCAATCTTGAGCGGGGGTGCTGCTGTAACGGCATTGACTCGCGGATTCACAGGCCGTCTGGCTCGGGGGATCGAGAATCAGTTGATGGTCGAGCTCAATGCCCCGGAGACTTCGATTTTGCCTTACCCTCTCCAGCGGCAACTCATCCGAAACCTCACTTCGATCGCCGAGAGTTCCGGACACGATGAGTTAATTCCCATGTGGTCCGGTCAGAGTGCAAACCTTGCCAAATCTACAGATATCAGTGAAATTCTCGATTCCTTGGTCCAATCCGTATCTGAAATTGCCGGACGAGTTATGCTTTGGGGAGAGAACGGCTGACGAGGCTCACGCATTTGTACAAGAGCGCGCTGTCAGATCCAGCTTGAGCCGCTTCGGCTGTCGCGCGACGCCTCCCGTCATCAAATAGCGATTCCAAACCGACAAGCCAGAGCCAATTCAGCCAGTTGGATAACACGGATTTACTGAGTACCCCTTTACGTCAGGCGGCTCGTCGCAGCTGCCATAGTTGATGTAGGTACGGACCACCATCCCCTAACGCCTTCGAAGCGCTGGTACGCGTCAAAAACCTCCGTCGACGCCGACACCTTTCCTCAAATCTGCGACGAAAGTATCGATCGATACCTTCGTCTAATGGCGGCCGGGAGCTTGCGACTCTACAGTGGGCAGGTAGGGTGTGTGGAACCAGAGGTGCCGGATCACGGAAACGGTTCCATACATTGCACATTCAAGCTGGCTTCAATCATGAGCTGACTGCAGTGAAGGGGCACAATGCAACAAAAGCAAACCGCTATCGTAACGGGAGCGGCCCAAGGAATTGGGTTTGCTGTGGTGACGGCTTTTCTGGGCCGTGGCTACAACGTAGTCGCGAACTCCCGTAGTTTTGCGAGGAGCGAGCTTACCCCCGCTGCAAATCTGGCGTTGGTCGAAGGCGACGTAGGCGCAGCAGAAACTGCTCACCGCATCGTATCCGCTGCGATGTCACAATTCGGATCCATCGACCACGTGATCAATAATGCCGGGACGTTCTTTTCCAAGCCCTTCGTCGACTACAGCATGGAAGACTTCCATCGCCTGGTTTCCACCAACCTGGATGGTTTCATTTTTGTCACGCAGGCTGCGGTGAGACAGATGCTTCATCAGGGGCGCGGTGGCAGCGTGACTTCGATCAGTGCGGCTTTGGCTGACAACCCGATCTCGGGCGCTCCTGCATCGGTTCCGATGATTACCAAGGGCGGTCTAAACACAATCACCCGGAGCCTGGCCATGGAATATGCCAAACAAGGCATTCGGTTCAATGCCGTAGCCCCCGGAGTAGTCGACACACCACTCCACGCACAGCGTCCTCGTGAGTTTCTGGTTGCGCGTTCGCCTATGGGCGTTATTTCTGCACCGCAGGAGATTGCCGACGCGGTGGTGTTTCTGGCTGAGGCCCCGTCAATTACTGGAGAGATCTTGCATGTGGATGGCGGAGCGCATTCCGGAAAGTGGTAATTCCAACTGCTCCGTTCAACCCAATCCTAACAATCACAACCAGTCTGATTTCGACGCCAAACTCGGAGACACACTATGGCAACGTCCACACTCAAGAAGCAAGAGCCCACTCACCATCGCACGGCGACCGTAAATGGGCGCAAAGTGTTCTATCGCGAGGCAGGTGATCCGAGTTCGCCGACGATCGTGCTGCTGCACGGCCTACCGACCAGCAGCCAGATGTTCCGGGAACTCATTCCAACGCTGGCTGACCAGTTCCACCTGATCGCCCCCGACTACATTGGCTTCGGCCATTCGGAAGCTCCTTCTCGCCAGGAATTCACCTACACCTTCGACAACCTCGCAGCACATGTTCGTGGACTGCTCGCACAACTTGGCGTCAGATCCTACATCCTCTATATGCAGGATTACGGTGGGCCAATAGGGTTCCGACTCTTCGCAGAGAATCCGGAACAGGTGGAGGGCTTCATCATACAGAATGCCAACGCCTACTTCGAAGGCGTCGGCGATCTTCCCAAACAAGCACTTGGCCCGCTCTGGAACAATCGGAACGCCGAGACTGAAAAGCCGGCAAAGGAATTCCTGAGTCTGCCTTCAACGAAGTTCCACTGGACGGTTGGCGCAAAGAACGAGGAAAACATTAATCCCGACAACTGGGTTTTGGATCAGGCCCTTCTTGACAGACCAGGCACCCAAACCTATCAGATCGATCTGCTCGAGAACTACAAAACCAATGTCGCGTCCTATGAGAGCTGGCAAGCAGCATTCCGCGCCCATCAACCTGGGACATTGATTGTGTGGGGCAAGAAGGATCCGTTCTTTATTCCAGCTGGCGCTGAAGCGTACTTGCGGGATCTGCCCAACGCCAAACTCGTCTGGCTTGATGCAGGGCATTTTGTTCTGGATGAGAACTTGCGCACGGTAGCCAGCGAGATCAAGACGACCTTCGCCGTCTGAACGCTCCAA
This sequence comes from Acidobacterium capsulatum ATCC 51196, assembly GCF_000022565.1. Classification (NCBI taxonomy): domain Bacteria; kingdom Pseudomonadati; phylum Acidobacteriota; class Terriglobia; order Terriglobales; family Acidobacteriaceae; genus Acidobacterium; species Acidobacterium capsulatum. The sequence continues at coordinate 492,459 of NC_012483.1, read as the reverse complement.
CGAATCGACTAAGAGAACTACTAATATTCGAATGCTTCAATCACGGCGGATGCGTGACAACAAATACTTGTCATCGATAACGAGTCGAGCGAGCACGCAGCAAAAGAAGGGAGAGAAAGTATGAGGGCGTGGCTTTGGGATGGGTTACAGGGGCTTGACCATTTGCGCCTGGTCGAGGCGCCGGACCCAGTCGCGAAAGAGGGCGACGTCGTTATGGAAGTCCACTATGCAGCCTTAAATCCCGCTGACCGGTATCTGGCTGAAAGGCGATATCCGTATCCGGTCAATCCCCCTCTTCCGCACGTGCTCGGGCGAGATGGTGTGGGAACAGTCATTCAGGTTGGTGAAGGTGTCAAAGGTGTGCGCGTGGGCGACCGGCGCGCCGTTCTGCGCGGCGATGTGGGAGTTTTCCGGTGGGGCACTTTAGCTGAGCGAGTGTCTGTGGGAGCAGTCAACCTGGTGGAAATTCCTGCCGGCTGGACCGAAGAGGAATCCTCGTGCGCCACCCTTGTTTACATGGCAGCTTATCGCGCACTCACCATGTGGGAGCCACTCAAACCGAAGTCGGTGGTATTGGTCACGGGCGCATCGGGTGGGGTTGGGGTCGCAGCGGTGCAATTGGCCGCAGCGATGGGCCACACCGTCGTCGCTCTCTCGCGGAGCGAGGAAAAGCAAGCGCGGCTAAAGGAACTGGGGGCCGCATTCGCATTCAACCCCAACGATGCGCAGTGGCGAACGGAACTGAAGGCAGCATTGAACTCACGCAGAGTGAATCTCGCAGTCGACAACATCGGAGGCAAGCTGCTGCCGGAGGTGATCGACACCATGGCCGAGTTGGGAAGAATCAGCCTCGTAGGTGAGCTTGCGGGGCCGGTGCCGAATTTCGACACGGGTACGCTCTTCTCTCGTCGACTACGGATTGGCGCGATGGCGCTGGGCTACTACACACCGGAGGAAACCCGAACTGTATGGGAAGAACTCTTGAGCGTGATGGCCAGGTCTGGGGCGCGTCCGATAGTAGATCGTGCGTTTTCGTTCGAACAATTGCCGCAAGCATTCAAACGCTTGGGGGAGGGGCCCATGGGAAAAGTGCTGGTCAACATAAGATCTTGAGAGTCTCTTCTCAAACCTCTGCTCTTGAGCAGAAATCGTCTGCTAATTGCTGTTAATGTCCTCGACTCAACCACCGACTAGGAAAACCGTTATGCCAACTCTTGCTGAGATCAAGCGTGCTCCTTCATCCACTGGCATCCTGGATATCATCGCCAACCGCTGGTCGCCCCGCGCCTTCACCGGCCAACCTGTTTCGACTGAAGATTTGCATAAGATATTCGCCGCGGCTTCGTGGGCCGCATCCTCAACAAACGAACAGCCCTGGCGGTTTCTATTCGGGCGAAACGGCGACCCGACATACGGGAAGATTCTCGATTCCATGGCCGAAGCCAATCAGACGTGGGCCAGGCATGCACCAGTGCTCCTGCTCTCTGTGGGCAAGAGTACATTTTCGCCCGGCCCTTACACCGGCCAGCACAATCCTTATGCGCTCCACGATACCGGGGCAGCCTCCGCGTTTCTCGCGCTTCAGACATCCGCATTAGGACTATATGCGCACGGCGTCGGAGGTTTTGACCGTGACAAAGCCCGTGCACACTTCGACATTCCAGCGGATTTCGAAATAGGTGCCTGCTGGGCCATTGGGTATCTTGGCGACCCTGATGCCCTGCCAGAGCGGCTGAGGCAGCGCGAGCTGGCAGCACGCTCCCGCAAACCACTCGATGAGTTTGTCTTTGCGGAATGGGAAGTTCCGGCAAAGCTCTGAGCTCGGTAATAGAGGAAGGACGATACGCATCCTTCCTAATCAATCATTCGACCGAGTTCCGAAAGCAATTGCGGAAAAGGTCAGCATCCAGGAAGAGGGAGAATTATGTCTCACACGCTTCTGATTACAGGCGCATCCAGTGGTTTCGGCCGTCTCACTGCAGAAAAGCTTGCTGCTTCCGGTCATCGCGTATTCGCGGGGTTCCGTTCTGTTGGTGCAAGAATCCAGGTGGCTGACGGACTAAGAGCCAAAGGCATTCATGTCGTGGAGCTGGACGTGACAGACCAGTCCAGTGTCGATAGCGGTGTCTCTGAAGTGTTGAAACAGTCAGGTGGCAAGCTGGACGTTGTGATCAATAATGCAGGCATTGCCTCTGCTGGAGTCTCTGAGACGTTTACCGCGGAACAGGTACGCGATCTGTTTGACGTCAACATTGTTGGGGTACAGCGGGTTCTTCGCGCCACGCTGCCAACGTTTCGCGCGCAGCATTCCGGACTCGTGATCAACATTGGTTCAATCCTGGGTCGAGTGACCTTGCCGTTCTTTGGTCTGTATGGCGCCTCCAAGGCGGCGATTGAAGCCTTGACCGACAGTTACCGGTATGAGCTTTCGCAATTGGGCGTGGACGTGGTGCTGATTCAGCCAAGCGCGTACCCGACCAACATGTATGCGGCAGCCCAGCAGCCCGTTGATTCTGACCGCGCTAGCGAGTATGGAAATGTTGCGCAAATTCCAGCGAAGATCCTGCAAACATTCTCCGACCTTTTTCAGGGCAAAGCTGCTCCGAATCCAGAGGACATCGCCAATGCTATCGACACCGTGATAGCGACACCTGCGGGTCAGCGTCCGGATCGTATTGTCGTGGGTATACCGTTTGGCTCCGATGCAGTCAATGCGGCTGTTGCCCCGATCCAGAACGGCCTTATGGAGAACCTCGGACTCGCATCGCTCACTAAGCTGCAACTGCGCTAATCTCTAAAGGGAGCGAGGAGCCATTCAACGCGGTGCCTATTAGCACGAATGAATTCGCACTCTCGTATCCGAAGCTGTTTCACGTCTCACTTGCCAGAGATGTTGACCAAATTCTGAACCATGGATTGCTCAGCACAACTGCTCTACTCGATCTCTGCGGATATGAGGGGGAAAACAGATCGCAGATCGAAAGCTGCCAGCGTACCCACGTCGTTTCAATCAGTCATCCCTTTCATGGGAAGTTTCTGATCAACGATCAGGCTCCCATGAGCGAAGCGCCACTCAGGAAATGCCTGATCGATTTCACTCCACGAGAATGGTACGAATCGCTCAATCGAAGAGTTTTCTTCTGGCCAACGCAAGCGCGATTGGAGAAGTATCTCGCCGCTCGTCTTGCCCGAGGACGGCAGCGCCTGGTGCTGAGTTTCGATACGCGATCACTCTTGGATGTTCTTGATTACGATCTGCTCGAACTCTCGCCCATCAACTCCGGTAATGCGACGCGCAAGGCTGCGCGGCGAGGCTCAGAAACCTTTCTGAAATTACGCGCTTTTCCATTCCAGGAGAGAAGGAGAGCCGTTGGACTTGGTAAGGCCGTGGCGGAGGTGACGTGCCCTTACGCCCTTGGGCCCGATACGCTAGGACAACTTGCTTTTTCGAGCGCTACTATCCGGCAATAGTACTGAGCATTGAGCGCGCATTCGGGGATCTGCAGACATGCTGCTCTCAATGAGCGCAAGATCGCTCGCAAAAAATGTGGGTAATTTTGTGGGTATACTCCTTCAAAAAAGTGCGAAATTGTGGGTAGTCCCCACAGTATGCAAAAATTTGTCGTCGCCAGTAAGGCATTGATAATGGGTGACATAGGGCAATTCTGAGCAATACTGAAAGGGGCGAATTTTCAACTGTTAACCGAAGGGTTGTAGGTTCGAGTCCTACCTGAGGAGCCAATTCTTTTCCACGACTTACGCCCCCTCCCAAATCCTCCATGGCCCTTGCTTCCTTGACACCTCTTCGGGTCGAACGGCAACACGAGCTGCGTGAGTGGCTTGCCCTGAAAGCAACAGTTGAGCTTCGAACTGCCCGATACCTGGGTGGCGGCCAGTTCACGCCAAGCCTCGATTAGTTCGTTTCAGCCGCAGAGCCTATTTGCCGGTCGAGGTGTTTGGTCCATGGAGTTTCACGGACTTTTATGCCATCTTTCCGGGGCCGACCTCCAACTTTGGATTGGGTCCGATATCCATCTTGCGGAGGTGGTGTTTCCTCTCGCCGGACTGCTATCTTCAGCCCTTCTGTGAATCCTGCGAATCTGCCCGCATTATTCCACCAGGGTTGACTCCAGGATATTCAGCTTTGAAGTCAGCTTGAAAGGACAACCCATCATGCCCCACATTGCGCTTCCTGAAGGACTACCAGGAATTCGCGGCGCTTTGGCATTTCGTCCCGCCACCGCAAAACCGCTGAACGAACTGGCTGAGGTTCTGCTCTTCGGGCCGAACAGCCTGGCTCCGGGAGAACGGGAGCTGATCGCTACGTATGTATCTCATCTGAATGATTGCCACTTCTGCCAGAGCATTCATGGCGCAGTTGCTGCCGCTCATCTGGACGGAGACGAAGATCTTGTGAAGCGGGTGAAAGCGGACTTTCAACACGCGGCCATCTCGCAAAAGCTGAAGGCGCTGCTGTTAATTGCGAGCAAGGTACAGCGGGGAGGCAAGCATGTGACCCGGGCAGACGTGGAGCATGCTCGGACCCTCGGCGCGACGGATACGGAGATTCACGACACGGTGCTGATCGCGGCCGCCTTCTGTATGTACAACCGCTATGTGGACGGGCTGGGAACCACGCAGCCTCTGGACGAAGCCATGTATCGCGAGCGAGGCAAGATGGTGGCTCAGAAGGGATACGTGGAGGGAAGCAAAGATTATCTGCCGGCGGAAGCCGCCGCTCACTGAGGAGAACTGAATGCCACACATTGCCTTGCCAGAAGGGCTGCCCGGAATCAGCGCGGGATTTGCCTTTCGCCCCGAGACCGCGAAACCCATGCGAGAGCTTGCGCATCTTCTGCTGCATGAGCCCAACAGCCTCACGCCCGGCGAACGGGAACTGATTGCGACTTATGTGTCTACCCGGAATGACTGCTACTTCTGCCAAACCAGTCATGGCGCGGCGGCCGCTTGTCACCTTGGCGGCAATGAGATTGTGGAGCAGGTGAAGACAGATCCACAGAGCGCGCCGGTCACGCCCAAGCTGAAGGCGCTGCTGGCGATTGCAGGCAAGGTGCAACAGGGTGGCAAGCAGGTTACGGCCGGGGACATCGCCGCGGCGCGGGCCGAAGGAGCCACTGACATGGAGATCCACGATACCGTTCTGATTGCCGCGGCCTTTTGCATGTATAACCGCTACGTGGATGGGCTCGGCACCTGGCAGCCTCGGGAGGAGTCCATGTACATGGGGATGGGCCGTCAGCTCGCCGAGCATGGTTATTTGAAATCCTCGCGATAACTCCGCACGCGCTCAGCGCCAGAGCCAGCGGCCACGCCATCTCTGGCGCGTTCCCTCCTGAGATCTCTTCACCGCCAGGGCACACTCGAGGGCCGCAGCCGGTGCGAATGTGCCCTGGCCGTGAGCCCGGCCCTCCAACTCAATACTCCACCTAAGGATGGATGAGAATCTCCATCTGCCGATGCAAGACATCTCTTTGGCATTCCAAATACTGTTCCTCCGAGCAACTCCCAGGCAAATTTCTCCCACGATCCTGCAGAGATGCCGCTGACTGGTATTCCCCACCAGAACTTTTTTGATTTTGGAGCCTTTGACGATGTGGCACATTTTTTGGCGCACACACGGACCCGTGTCCTCAGCGTGCATGGTGCAGCACGAGCCTGGTTCTGACCGCAGTGCCGTACTTCGCGGAAAAACCCGCAAGAGCATAAAGCTGGTCTGGCATCTCCTGGCGTTGCTACTGATTCCCTCTCTCAGCCTCTCTGCCCAGCAGATCACCGGAAATATCCGTGGAACAGTGAAGGACCCGAGCGGCGCGGTGGTGCGCGAAGCCACGGTGACCGTACGCCAGACCGAGACAGGTCTCACGCGCAAGACCATCAGCGATCGCAATGGCAACTACGTTCTGCTGGAGCTGCCGGTGGGCCACTACCGGCTGGAGGTTGCGGCGAGGGGTTTCCGGCTCTATGTGCAGAATGGCATTACGCTCAACGTGAACGAGACGGCTTCCATCTCGCCGCGCCTGGTCGTCGGATCGGAGCAGCAGCAGGTGGTGGTGCGGGCGAATGCAAAGCTGATTGAGCCCACCGTCACCGCCCTGGGCAAAGTGGTCGGAGAGCGCGAACTCACCGATCTGCCGCTGAATGGGCGCAACTTCTCACAGCTCGGGCTTTTGCAACCAGGCGTGGTTCCCCTTACGCCCGGCATTGCCGAAGCCGGCGGCTCGCTGCGCAGCGGACAGGCTTACGCCGTGAACGGCCAGCGCCCTGAGTCGAACAACTTCCTCATCGACGGCGCGAATAACTTCAATGGCGTAGATGGAGGATTCATTCTGAAGCCACCCGTCGATGCGATTGCCGAATTTCGCATTCTCACGCTCAACGCGAATGCCGAATTCGGGGGCGCGCTGGGCTCGACGACGAACATCATCACGCGCTCGGGCACCAACCATATCCACGGTACGGTGTGGGAGTTCCTGCGCAACGATGCCGTCGATGCTAACAACTATTTCGCCCAGGTGAAGGAGCCACTGAAGCAAAACCAGTTTGGTGCAACCATGGGCGGTCCGATCCGGAAGAACAAGACCTTCTATTTCGGGTACTACGAGGGCTTCCGCAACCGGCAGGGCGAGACCGCGCTGACCACCGTGCCGTCTGTGCCGGAGCGTAGCGGCGACTTCTCCCAGCTTTGCCCCGAGGGCTTCACTGCCGGCTTCTGCAACAATCCGTCGCACCAGCTCTTCAACGTTTTCGCGAACGCTCCCTACCCGAACAATCAGGTTCCCAGCAACCAGATCAACCCCATCTCCAAAAACCTGTTGAGCTTCTTCCCTCTTCCCAACGCGGGGACGAATCTCTTTTCCACCACGCAGACTCTGAGCAATAACAGCAACCAGTTCGGCATCAAGGTGGATCACTATCTCAATCCGCGCGACACGCTCAATTTTCGCTACATGTTCAACCAGCTCTCGCAGGTCGATCCCCTCTCGCCGGGCGGGGCTAGCGTTCCGGGCTTTCCCGTGGGCGAAGATCAGCGCGCGCAGAACTTTGTCGCGCAGGAGACACACACCTTCTCGCCGAACCTGGTCGCCGTCGCGCGATTCTCTTTCCTGCGTAACAAGTTCCTCTTTGGCGAGCATGAAAACCACCAGGCACCTTCCACTCTTGGTTTTCAGTACACGCCCAGCCTCGATGTTGCCGTGGGGCCGCCGTTTATCCAGGTGAACGGCTATTCGACGGTCGGCGACCCAATCACCGGGCCGCGCAACACGTACGAAGATGTTTTTGACTACTCCGGATCGCTGACCTGGGTGCATGGCAGGCATCAGTTCAAGTTTGGCGGTGGCTACCAGCATCAGGGCATCAATGTGCTGCAAGGCATTGCCACCAACGGATTCTTCGTCTTCTCGCCATTTCCGGTGACCGATGCGTTTGCCAGCTTTCTCACCGGGCAACCGGTTGTTTTCCTGCAGGGAATCGGCAATTTCTCGCGGGGCATCCGAGGCATGAGCGCGAATGCCTACGTGCAGGACACCTATAAAGTCTCCTCACGGCTCACAATCAATGCCGGACTCCGCTACGATCTGCCCAAGCCCTACACCGAGATTCACAACCGGCTCTCGTTATTTGAGCCGGGAAGAAAGTCAGTGGTCATGCCCAATGCGCCGGCGGGGTTGCTTTATCCTGGCGATCCAGGGGTGCCCGCGGGTCTGATTCCCGCCGATACCAAGGCCTTTGCACCGCGCTTTGGCATCGCCTGGGATCCGGACGGCAAGGGCCAGTGGCTGGTGACGGCGGCTTACGGCATCTTCTATGAGCCCTACTACACGGGCGAGGGCGGCCCTTTGCAGGCGCCGCTCAGTGCGCCTCCTTTCCTGGGAACGCCGCAGGTGAGCCTGCCGAACTTCGCCAATCCCTTCCAGGGCCATCCGCCGGCACCGGGAACCTTTTCCACGCCGCTCACCAACCTGACCCTGTCGCCGAACCTGACGTTGCCCTACACGCAGGACTGGGACATGAACCTGCAACGATCCCTCGGCTCCAACTGGCTCTTTGAGATCGGATACGTCGGCACCAAAGGTACACATCTGCCGCGCTTCATCGAAGCCAATCCGGCTGTCTTTGTTCCCGGCACCGTCAACGGGCAGCCTATCTCCAACTCGAGCAACGCTGATCAGCGGCGGCTCTACTCCGGCTGCACGCTGGCCGATGCACCCAGCAGTTGCAAATTCTCGTCCACCGGCGAGATCGCGGGCATTGCCAACTCCTCCTACAATGCGCTTGAAGCCTCTCTGCGCAAGCGCTTCAGCCACGGGATGGCATTTCTGCTGTCGTACACCTGGTCGAAGACGATCGATGACGTTTCGTCCCTCAACATCAGCGGTTCGGCGGCCAAGCCGGTGGCCGGCGAAAATGACCTGGCACAAGATCCGTTCAATCTGGCAGCCGAACGCGGCCGTTCTCTCTTCGACGCGCGCAATCGTTTTGTGGCCAGTTATGAATGGGCGCTTCCCTTCTGGAACGACGAGGCCACCTGGTATCACGATGTCGTTGGCGGATGGCAACTGGATGGCATTGCCACGCTGATGAGCGGCACTCCGTTCACCGTCTTCGACTCAAATGACGTCGCCGCCCAGGGCACTGCGCCGGAGATCACCGGATTCTCCGCGCAGCGGCCCGATCTGGTCGGCAACCCCAACCCTGGACCGCGAACGGTGAATGCGTGGCTCAACGCAAGCGCGTTTCACAGGCTCGATCCGGTAGCCAACGCGGGCCAGTTTGGCACTGAAGGCCGCAACGTCAATCAAGGCCCCGGCTATGCGGACTGGGACTTTGCAGCATTGAAGAATTTCAACGTGGCAAGGTCGATGCAGCTTCAATTTCGAGCGGAGATGTTCAATATCCTGAACCGCACAAACTTCCGATTCCCGGACTGCGACATTAGTTCGCCGACCTTTAACCATATCCTGGCGGCCGAGGCTCCGCGTCAGGTGCAGTTTGCGCTGAAGTTTATGTATTAGCGCGCCAGTCTCCAGCGTCGCGGACGGTGAGAAGCCAACACCGCCCGCGACGCATAGCCTTCACTCACGCCAGAAGCAGGGATGGATGACTTCAGAATTCGCAACCAACTCGCCGCAACAGGAAACGCAACAGCAGCATCGGGCCGTTCCGTCCTCCAGCAACTTACCTCTCGTCGAGGAGGACTCGGCCTCGGAAGAAGTGCGCGCGCTGTTCGGCAAGTACCGCGAAACGTTTGGCCGCAACGATCTGCCGGGCATCGTGCTCTGCTTTGCCACGCACGCGCCCATGCTGCGCGGCATGCTTGAGATTGCCGAGGGCCTGCTCTTCGTCGATACGCACCTGACGCGAAGACAGAAGGAGATGATCGCCACCTTTGTTTCCGTGCAAAATGCATGCCCATACTGTGCCGACAGTCACAGCTACCTGTTTCGCGCAGAGGGTGGATCAACCGAGCTGCTCTGCGCCCTGCGTAAAGCAGAAACTGATTCGCCGCAGTTCACTCCTGCTGAACAGGAGTTGTTGCGGCTCTGCTCCCGAGTGAATGGCGACTCGCACTCCGTAAGACCCGCCGACATGGAGCGCGCCCGAAAGGCCGGATGGAATGAAGCGCAGATCGCTGAGGCCGTGCACATCACCGCACTCTTCGCGGCATTTAACCGCATCGCCAATGCCTTCGGGCTCTCCTCTCCCTACCCCAACGGACTGGAAGGTCAGCCATGAGCCAACCCACCCATCCGCGCCGGCCTCGGCGCGGCACATGGAAGCCAAAGCCGGAGACCACGGCGCTGCTGCGCGTCTCCGGCAATCCCATCAATGGCCTCGGCGAGACCGCTGCGCGCCGGCCCTCCCCATTCTTCTGGCATTCGCCCGATCAGCATCCGTGGGGCGATCTTCAGATTGTGGCGCGCCAGAGTTCCCGCAGTTGCCCGGGCTCTACGGAAGCCTTTCAGGCAGCTTACAACTATCCCGAACTGCAGCCGGTCGCCCCTGTGCGCAACCCCCGCACTGCCGAAGAATTGAGTCAACAGGTGAGCCGTTTTGCGCTCTCCCACGAAGCTGACGATATAGGCATCGCTCGTATGGACCCTCTCTACGTCTTCGAGGGCTATACCGTCGAGCATCCATGGGTGATCATTCTGGCGCTGGCTCACGATTACGAGCGCCTGCGCGAAGTGCCCTCCGACGAAACCAACGGTGTGGGCGTCTGCGATGTTGGCGATCAATACGCGCGCGGCACACGGTCCTCTTACGCGCTGGCGAACTGGATTCGCTCCCAGGGATACCATGCCGATCCTTACCCGGGTCCCTCTGCCGGGGCGCTGCTGCTCATTCCGCCGGCCATCGCCGCGGGCCTTGGCGAGCTCGGCAAGCACGGATCGATGATCAGCCCGCGCTTTGGGTCGGGCGTGCGCCTGGCTGGTGTCTCCACGGATATGCCACTCGTCCCCACCGAGCCGCGGCGCTTTGGAGCCGATGAGTTCTGCGCCACCTGTCAGATATGCACGCATGCCTGCCCGCCTGGAGCCATCACACCGCAGAAGCAGATGGTGCGCGGCGTCGAGCGCTGGTATGTGGACTTCGACAAGTGCATCCCCTTCTTCGCCGAGGCGGCCTCCTGCGGCATCTGCATTGCCGAGTGCCCCTGGACGCGGCCCTCCGTGCGGCCCAAGCTGCTCCAGACCATGGCGCAAAGGACAGGCCAGAAATGAATCTGATGCTCATGCAGCGCTCCGAAGAAGACGCGCGCCGCTATGCTGGCTGGGGAGTTCTCACAGCCGCTTTCACTGGCGTGATGGTGAGCTTCGCCCCGATTGTTCCCTATACCTTCAGCCTTTTTCTCAATCCGCTCCATGCCGCCTTCGGATGGAAGCGGGAGGCCATGGGCGGAGCCTTTGCTCTTGCCGCGATCACGGTCGCCGTGGTCTCGCCGGCCATTGGCCTTCTGCTCGACCGCTTCCCTCCCCGCCGCATCATCCTTCCGGCTATCTTTGTCTTCGCCCTCGCGCTTGCTTCTCTCAGCCGGTTGACTGCTCACATCTGGCAGTTCTACTTCACGTTTTTCATCCTTGGCCTCGCGGCCAATGGAACAGCTCAGTTTGCCTACACCCGAACGGTGCTCACATGGTTCTCAAAGCATCGCGGACTGGCGCTGGCACTGCTGCTCACCGGCAGCGGCATCGGTTCCATCGTGATTCCGCCGCTGACGGAGTGGGTGATTCAGCATCATGGCTGGCGCGACGCCTGGCTGATGCTGGGCGGCATTGCGCTTTTGGGCTTGCCGCTCACGGCAATGCTGGTGCGCAACAAGCCAGAGACGCCACGAGCGCGGGCCCATGCGCCAGCCACGGGCATGAGTGTTGCTGGAGCGCTTCGTACCGCGGCGTTCTGGATCCTCGCTGTCATCACCATCCTCTCGGCCTTCAGCGAGAACGGACTGGTCACCAACCTCGCCGCCATTCTCACGCAGCATGGCGTCATCGCGACGAGCGCGGCTCTCGCGCTCTCTCTGCGTGGAGGAGCCGGAATCGTCGGCCGGCTATTCATCGGCTTTGCCATCGATCGCGTTTCGCCGCAGCGCATCCAGACCTTTGTGCTGGCGCTTGCCGCGGCAGGCACGCTCATCCTGGCCTTCGCCGGCACTGGAGCGGTTTCCTGGATCGGCGCAGCGGTGCTCGGCGTCGGCCTGGGCAGTGAGGCTGATGTGATGCCCTACCTGCTGGCCCGCTATTTTGGGCGGCGGCACTTCTCGGTTCTCTACGGACTCACCTGGACGGCCTATGCCATCGGCGGCGCTACCGGCCCACTCTGGATCGGGCATATGTATGATGTCGCCGGGGGACTCTACCGGCCCCGCTTCATCGTCTACCTCGCGGTCGTTGCCTTCGCCGCTGTGATCCTGAGCCTTTTTCTGCCGGCCCACAAAGATGTTGGGGAGATCGATGCGCAAATATCAGTAGCTGCAGGCGCAGGTTCCGCCGGCCGGCGGCCCTGAACCCGCACAGACCTATCTCGCCGTTCAGGACAGGCTTCAGGAAACCGTTATTGTCGCTGCGGATGTTTGCAGTTGCGCTTCCGCCGCGCCACAGAAGCGGGTGATCTTGCTTGCAATCACAACAGGCTCGCGGAAAGAAAATGCCCGCCATCAAGCGCAATAGGTTCGGAATCATGAACGTAACAACCGACTTAGTGCATTTGATCCAGCTTCAGATTGATTGCAAGAACATTCACGCGTGGTTCTCCCAGAAGCCCGAATTGTCTTGCTGTAGTCTGCTCGGCAATTAGCTTACGAACCGCCGCCAGCGGCAGGTGCCGAGCCTTTGCGATGCGGGGCGCCTGATAGTAGGCGGCTGCAGGCGTAATGTCAGGGTCGAGACCAGAGGCAGAGGCAGTCACGAGATCAACCGGGACTTTCGTTGCGCCTACCTGCTCAGCAGCCGCGCGTTGTTCCACCTGCTGAATGAGCGCGTGATTCGTCGGCGCAAGATTCGAGCCGCCGGACGATTCGGCATCGTATCCGTTGCCAGCGGCAGAAGGACGGCTATGGAAGTAGCCAGCTCCACTGAACGTCTGGCCGATCAGTTTTGAACCGATCACTTGACCGTTGCGCACAATGAGACTTCCGTTGGCCTGCCTTGGGAATATCCATTGAGCGAGCCCTGTCATGATGAGCGGATAGCCCAGGCCCAGAAACACGGCAGAGATGATCGTGTACAGCACGGCGGTACGGAGGTGATTCATAGGATCCTCAAAGCGGTGATGGCGAGATCGATGAGCTTGATGCCGATGAACGGCACGATCACGCCGCCCACCCCGTAGATAAGCAGGTTGCGCTGCAGCAACGCTGCAGCCGAAACGGGACGATATTTGACGCCGCGCAGCGCCAGCGGAATCAGCGCAACAATGATGATGGCGTTGAAGATGACCGCCGAGAGCACCGCCGATTGAGGCGAATGCAGGCGCATGATATTGAGCGCCGCCAGCACTGGAAAGGCCCCGGCGAACATGGCGGGGAGAATCGCGAAGTACTTCGCGATGTCGTTGGCGATGGAGAACGTGGTCAGAGCCCCGCGAGTCATCAGCAGTTGTTTGCCGATGGCAACAATCTCAATCAGTTTGGTGGGGTTGGAGTCGAGATCGATCATGTTGCCCGCCTCCTTGGCCGCTTGCGTGCCGCTGCTCATGGCCACGCCCACGTCCGCCTGCGCGAGCGCCGGGGCGTCGTTGGTGCCGTCCCCGGTCATGGCCACCAGTTTGCCCTCGGCCTGCTCGCGCCGGATCAGATCCATCTTGTCCTTGGGACGAGCCTCGGCGAGAAAGTCATCAACGCCGGCCTCGCGGGCAATGGCGGCGGCGGTGAGCGGGTTGTCGCCCGTGATCATGATAGTGCGGATGCCCATGGCGCGGAGTTGCTGAAAGCGCTCGCGCATACCTCCCTTCACAATGTCTTTGAGGTAGATGACGCCCAGCGCGTGACCGTTCTCGGCCACCACCAGAGGAGTGCCTCCACTGCGCGCAACCCGGTCAACCGCCTGCCGCACCTCAGTCGGCATACCGTTGCCATGCTCCTTGAGGTGCTGCACGATGGCGTCGACAGCACCTTTGCGGATAAAGCGTCCATCGAGATTGACGCCGGACATGCGCGTGGTCGCGCTAAAGGGGACGAACTCGGCGTTCTGGTAGGCGAGATCACGGCCACGGAGCCCATAGCGTTCCTTGGCCAGCACCACGATCGAGCGGCCCTCGGGAGTTTCGTCAGAGAGTGAGGAGAGTTGCGCGGCATCGGCGAGCCGCTCGGCCGAGATGGCAGGCGCGGGGATGAACTCGGCGGCTTGCCGGTTTCCGATGGTGATGGTTCCGGTCTTGTCGAGCAGCAGCGTGTCAACGTCGCCAGCCGCCTCGACGGCGCGGCCCGAAGTCGCCAGCACGTTGTGCTGCACCAGGCGGTCCATGCCCGCGATGCCGATGGCCGAGAGCAGGCCGCCAATGGTGGTGGGAATGAGGCATACCAGCAGAGAAACCAGTACAAAGACCGACTGCGGAGCACCGGAGTAGATGGCAAAGGGCTGCAGCGTGACAGTGGCAAGCAGAAAGATGATCGTGAGCCCAGCCAGCAGGATGTTCAGGGCGATTTCGTTGGGCGTCTTCTGCCGTTGCGTTCCTTCGACCAGCGCGATCATACGATCAAGAAACGTCTCGCCGGGATTGGAGGTAATCCGCACGATGATTTCATCGCTGAGCACACGTGTGCCGCCGGTCACGGCTGACATATCGCCGCCGGCCTCGCGAATGACTGGCGCGGATTCGCCCGTGATGGCCGATTCGTCGACCGACGCGATGCCTTCGATCACCTCGCCGTCCCCAGGAATCACCTGGCCTGCGGATACGCGGACGCGATCATCGGCGCGCAGATGCGAGCTCATCACTTCTTCTATGCCAGAGCTGGTGAGCCGAAAGGCTGTGGTCTCCGCCTTGGCCTTGCGAAGCGCATCCGCCTGCGCCTTGCCCCGCCCCTCAGCCATCGCCTCGGCAAAGTTGGCAAACAGCACGGTAAACCAGAGCCAGAGCGTGACCTGAAGGTCAAAAGAGAAATGGCCGTGAGCATGCCCCTTGGGAGTGAACAGCAGCACCGTCGTGAGAATGCTGCCCACTTCCACGACAAACATGACAGGGTTGCGCACCATGCGCGCGGGATTCAGTTTCAGCAACGCGTCGAGTGCGGCGCGGCGCGCGATTGGGCCGTTCAGTAAAGCGCGGTCCTTTTTTGCAGGACGGGATTCGTGACTCATCTTGCTCCTGATTAAAAGGTGCGGCCTGCTTGTAACAGCAGGTGTTCAAGAATGGGGCCAAGGCTCAGCGCGGGAAGAAACGTAAGCGCGCCGACCACAATAATCACGCTGGTCAGAAGCACCGTGAAGAGTGGTGTGGTGACCGGGAACGTGCCCAGTGTCTCGGGAACATTCTTCTTTTGCGCAAGATTGCCTGCCAACGCAAGCATGGGAACAATCATCAGAAAGCGCCCGATAAACATGGCGAATCCGAGCGACAGGTTGTACCAGGAAGTGTTGGCGTTGAGGCCCGCGAAGGCCGAGCCGTTGTTGCCCGTAGCCGAGCTGTACGCATAGAGGATCTGTGTGAGTCCGTGAGGGCCAGGATTGCTGATGCTGGGCAACCCTAAATGTGGCGTAAGCACTGCGACCGCCGAGAAGCCCAGGATGATCAGCGGGAAAATCAGAAGATACAGCATCGCCATTTGTACGTCATAGGCCTGTATCTTGTTGCCCAGATATTCGGGCGTGCGGCCCACCATGAGACCGGCGATGAAAACCGCGACGATCACAAAGACCAGCATGCCGTAGAGTCCCGCGCCCACGCCACCGAAGACGATCTCACCTAGCATGATGTTCGTCAGCGGCACCATACCGCCCAACGGCATAAACGAGTCATGCATGGCATTGACAGCTCCACAGCTGGCATCTGTGGTGACCGTGGCAAAGAGCGCTGAGTCGGCAATGCCGAAACGTACTTCCTTGCCTTCCATGTTGCCGCCTGCCTGCAGCGCGGTGGCCTGCTGATTGACTCCGTGGAAAAGCGGATTCGGCTGTGCCTCGGCCCAGTAACACGTGGCAACACCGGCAAACCAGAGGATCAACATCGCCCCCAGCACCGCCCAGCCATGCCGGGGCGAGCCGGTCATCTGCCCCAGTGTTACCGTGAGCCCTGCGGGAATGAGAAAGATGGAAATCATCTCGAGCATGTTGCTCAATGGCGTCGGATTCTCAAATGGATGTGAACTGTTTGCATTGAAGAATCCACCGCCATTCGTGCCAAGCATCTTGATCGCTTCCTGCGAAGCGACTGGCCCCTGCGCAATGGTTTGCGTCGAATCAGTTGTCGTGACCGTTTTCCCGTTCACGGTCTGCGTTTGCGACTGTGGCTGTACGACATGGGCGACCGTGTAGGACTTCAGATTTTGGATCACGCCCTGTGACGTCAACACCAACGCAAATACTACGCAGATAGGCAGCAGCACCCAGAGGATGGCGCGCGTCATGTCCACCCAGAAATTGCCCAGGGTCTTCATCTCTTTACGCGCAATGCCGCGGATAAAAGCAATTGCAAGCGCGATGCCCACGGCTGCTGACCAGAAGTTGTGAGTGGCCAGCCCAACCATCTGCGTGAGATAGCTCATGGTGCTTTCGGGCGTGTAGGCCTGCCAATTTGTGTTGGTGGTAAAGGAAATCGCCGTGTTCCACGCAAGCTGAGCAGGCACCCCTCCGAGGTGCTGCGGATTGAGCGGCAGAAACTGCTGCACGCGCTCGATGAGGTAGGTGAGCAGCATGGTCGCGGCGCTGAAGATCAACATCGAAGCGCAATAGGCCGTCCAGTGCATTTCCTCTTCGGCCTTGACTGCGGTCAGACGGTAAAGCAACTTCTCTACCGGCACCAGCACCGGATCGAGCCACGTGTGCCGTCTCTCGAAGACGGCCGCCATGTATACGCCGAGAGGCTTTGCGCCAAGCAGAACCGCGGCTATGAAAATGCCAATCTGAAGCCAGCCATTCACTGTCATTAGAATTTCTCCGGCCAGAGCAGAGTGATGACCAGATAGATCATCAAGCCCGTAGCAAGCACCAGCAGAACCAGGTTTTCAAGCATCTCAACCCCTCTTCTTCGCCAGCTTGTCGCAGGCGCGCGTATACAGCAGCCCGAGCGCAAAGCAACCAATGGTGAATCCAACCGCTAAAACATCCCACATCGTCGTGAATCCCCTTTCAGTGCATCACTGTGCTGGCTAAAAAATCAGCGAAAGCCGCATAAGAAAAACATAAGCAGCGCGTGTCATCGGCAAAGCGGCATTGCCACGCTCCCATGGAATCCTTCAAACACACCGCACACGTTAATGGCAGTAATGGCAATAGTCTTTGACGTAGCGCTTCCGCGTCGCTGGAAGTTACTCCTTCTACTGAGCGCTCTGTTGCAATTGCGAGATTCGGCGCCGTGCTGCCTGGAGCCCGGCATGCCATCACGAGCGGGAGAGTGGGCGAGATACATCCTGAATGATGCGGAATTTCCCTAAGCAGAAACACTGAACCTCCGGGACACGGTCGGAGCGAGGAGCGCCAGCACGATAGCGGACGAGCGCATTACTCCCACGGATTCCGATCTCTCTTCGAGCGCCTGCGCTGCCCATCGCGCACAAAGCCGACCAGGCAGATCAGCAGAAAACTGATCGTGACCGCCCCGATAATCAGAATCCACACACGCGACATGATTTGAGCCTTTGCCCCTCCTCATGAAAACCGAGGGCGCGCTAAGGAATCAGTAATCACGGCGTAAAAATCTCGTAAGGATGAAGGAAGAGTGAATTCTGCCGCTACTGGGCCACCGGCACAAAGCGATAGCCGATCCAGGGTTCCGTCTGGATATATTGCGGTGTGCCAGGACCGCGCTCAATTTTTTTGCGCAATTGTCCGACGAGGACGCGCAGGCTCTCCTGCTGGTCGATGCCGGCCGGTCCCCAGATGGCCTTGAGCAATGTCTTGTGGGTGAGCACCCGCTCGGGGTTGCGCGCAAATTGCAGCAGAAGATCAAACTCCTTGGGCGTAAGGCGAATCTCTTCGCCGCGCAGCCGCACGATATGGCGCTCCGTGTTGATCTCAAAGTCGCCAGCGGTGATGAAGGGCCGCGCGTAATCAACCTCGGACTCGCGTTCGGACGCACGCCGCAGTTGCACGCGCACGCGCGCCAGGAGTTCCTGAATGGCGAACGGCTTGGTGATGTAGTCGTCGGCTCCCTCATCGAGGGCGCGAATCTTTTCCCGCTCCTGATTGCGAACGGAGACGACGATGACCGGGGTGGAGGCGCGTTGCCGAATCTCGCGTGTCAGGGCGACGCCGTCCATCTCCGGCATGGCAAGATCGGTGATGACGAGTGCCGGATTCACCTCCAGATATACCTGCAATGCTTCTGCACCGTTCGATGCGGTAAAGATCTCGTAATCGTTACTCTGCAGTGCAGCGCGCAGCACGCGCACAATTTGCGGTTCGTCATCGACCACCAGAATTCTCAACGGCGCTTCTCCCGTTCCGCGGCAGCGGGTTCCCGTACAATCCTATCCGTGAACAGGACGTTTGCCATCACGGGATATCGCATGCTGCTCGCCGGCGTTGGGCTGGCGGTCATTGTCGAACTCTGCCGGCTGCTGGCGCATAGCAGTCCGACCACGGTGGCGCTCACCCTGCTGCTCTACATTCTAGTGCTGGCTGCGCGCTGGGGACTGCGCTATGCCGTTGTAGCATCCATTGCGGCGGCAGCCTGCTTCAACTTCTTTTTTCTGCCGCCGGTTGGCACTTTTACGATTGCCGATACGCAAAACTGGGTGGCGCTGTTTGCCTTCCTGGGCAGCGCGATTGTCGCCAGCCACCTGTCAAGCCGCATTCAGCAGGAGGCGCGCCAGGCGAAGGAGCGTGAGCGAGAGCTGGGCATGCTCTTTGAGCTCAGCCGGTCGCTGCTGCAGACCGATAAGGTCGCCGAACTTCTGGAGGCTATTCCCGAATGCATAGCCTCAGCCACGGGGACGCCGGCCGTTCTTCTCTATGTGGAACGCGGCGCGCAAATGTTTCACACGCAGGATGCGGCGGTTGCAGACCTCCAAGGCCTGGATGTGCGGGCGGCCGTACATCTGACGGAGGTACGCGTGGCCGGCAGCAGCGGCTGGACAATTCTGCCGGTGCGCAGCGGCATCCGGCCGCGCGGCGTTCTGGTGATGCGCGGCATCTCGGCCTCGCGAGAAACACTGGAATCGCTGGCGAGGCTGGTCTCAATCGGGATCGATCGTGCTGAGGCTCTCGAAGACGCCGCGCGCAGCGAGGCTGCCAAGGAAAGCGAACGGCTGCGCATGGTGCTGCTGGACTCCATCACGCATGAGCTGCGGACTCCCCTCACCGCCATTAAGGCTTCGGCCACCGCGCTGCTCTCAGGCGGCAACATCAGTCCGGAGAATCGCAAGGATATGCTTGTTGTGATCGATGAGGAGAGCGACCGGCTCAACCGTCTGATCGCGCAGGCCACGCAGATGGGACAGCTTGAGGCGAGCAGCATGCGGATGGAGTTCGCCGCCTGCCGGGTGGAGGATTTGATAGCAGACGCGGTGCGGTCTTCGACCTTCTCGCTGGCCGGCCACCCATTGGAGTCGTCCATCGCGCACGACTGCCCACCGGTGCTGGCTGACGCCATTTGGATCGAGCGTGCCATCGCCAATCTGCTACTCAATGCGGCCAAGTATTCGCCCCCAGGCAGCCCAATCCAAATAGTCGCGGCTCGCTGTGACAATCATGTATCCATATCGATTACAGATGATGGGCCAGGCATTGACCCGGAGGAAAAAGAAATGCTGTTTGAGCGCTTTTACCGCGGTCAGCGCTTCCGCGGCCGCATCTCCGGCACCGGCCTGGGACTGGCAATTTGCCGAGCCGTAGTCACTGCCCACCGCGGCAGTATCGATGTCCAGAATCTGGCAGGAAGGGGCGCGAGGTTTACTGTCACCCTGCCTGTTTCATGACCCTAATCCAAAAGAAACCCTCGCGTTGAAAATGCACGTCAATGAGCACGCATTTGGCGAACCCGGGTCATGTCGTGTCGAATTATTACGGGCTGTGGATGATTGGAAGTAACGGCCTCCTGCAAACCGCGACCGGGCAACTCGTGATCTAGGGAGTCGCGATTTTCCTACACCTCTGAGGGCTTGCTGTCATCCCATCTCCGCAAGCCGCAACAATCCGCTCACAAGCAGTTTTCCAGAAACCTCTTTCATTCCCTGTTTCGCACCGTATACTATGGCGCGATAACCTGCGGCACAAAGAGAGGGACCGTTTCGGCAGCGATGGCCAAGACAAAAAAAGAGAATTCACTGCCGGAGCAACCCGTTACGCTCAAGTCGCTGGCCGCCTATCTCAAGCTGAACCCAGCGACTATATCGGTAGTTTTGAATGATGTTCCCGGGCGCTCCATTCCGGAGCCCACGCGCGAGCGCATTCGCGAAGCGGCGCGCAAATTCAAGTATCAGCCGAGTTTCGTCGCCCGCTCATTGCGCAACCGCCGCACCATGACCATCGGCATTCTGGTGCCGGTGCTGGCCGAGGGCTATCACACCGAGGTGATGAGCGGCATTGGCGATTATCTGCTTGAGCAGGAGTACTTCTATTTCATCGCGCATCACCGTCATCGGCCTGATTTGATTGAGCAGTATCCGCGCATGCTGCTGGGCCGTGGCGCCGAAGGCATCATCGCCATTGACACGCACCTGGAGCATGATCTGCCCGTGCCCGCCGTGGCCGTGGCCGGGCACCGCACGATGCCCGGCATCACGAATGTGGTGCTCGATCATCATCGCGCGGCTGAGCTGGCGCTCAAGCATCTCTATCAGCTCGGTCACCGCGAGATAGCCTTCATGCGCGGGCAGCCATACAGCTCCGACTCGGGCATTCGCTGGGAGAGCACCATGGCGGTGGCGGCCAAACTGGGCCTGCAGATTCGCCCCGAACTGACTGTGCAACTCGATCAGGACATCAGCTCTCCTGAGCTGGGTTATCCTCCGGTCCGCAAGCTGCTTAGCCAAGGGCGGCCTTTTACGGCACTGCTCTCGTTCAATGACATGGCCGCCATCGGCGCCATGCGCGCGCTGCATGACGCGGGGTTTCGCGTGCCAGACGATGTTTCCGTGGTGGGCTTTGATGATGTCGAGCATGCGGCATTTCATACGCCCAGCCTGACGACCATCCGTCAGCCGCTGCATGACATGGGCAAGCTGGCGGCCAAGACGCTTCTTGATCAAATCAAGACCGGCAAGATGCCTCCACCGCAAATAGCCGTCAAACCACAATTGATGGCTCGTGAATCGACAGGTCCGGCGCAGGGGCCGGAACCGGTTTCCACGCGAAAGAAAGCCAGGCCTGCCTCGCCTGTTGTCTAATTCCCTCGTGACGTTTGCTACGAAATATCAGCTTCGGCCCTCGATTATTCTGCTCTATCTCGGATTTCTGGTCACCGGCGCCCTGACCGTGCTGCTGGGCGTGGTTCTGCCCAAGGTGGCAGCGGTCTGGCATCTCACCGACACCCAGTCGGGCACGCTGCTCATGACACTATTTGCGGGCAGTTCGCTCGGCGCGCTCTTTGTCCGGAAGCATTTTCAGCGCACGCTTACCTATGGCTACCTGCTAGTTCCAGCTTCGGGCCTGCTCTGGATGGCAGCCCCGCGACTACTAGCGGTGCCTGCCATCTTCTTGTATGGGGTAGGCCTGGGAATGGCGATGACCTCTACCAGCATGCTGGTAGGCCGTCTCTTCCCTCAGAAGCGAGGAGCGGCGCTGTCATTTCTGAACTTCTGCTGGAGCATCGGCTCCACGCTCTGCCCGCTGCTGATTGCGCGCGCTCCCAATCATCTTTCGCCAGCCGCATTGGGGGTGGCCGTGGCGGTCACGGCTCTTCCCTTCGCGGCGCTGCCGCTGCTGGGTGGCCTGCAGGCGAAAACCCAGCCGTCCACGCCGGGACGGGGGCTGGATCGATCCTTTCGCACGCTGGCTCTGTTCGCGATTGCCGGCTTTATTTATGTGGGTATAGAAAGCGCCGTGGGCGGATGGCTCACCACCTTTGCGCTGCGCACGGTGGCCTGGAGCTATGCCCGCAGCAGCCTGACGGCTGCCTGCTTCTGGGGCGCTGTTCTGGCCGGGCGTGGCCTTACCCCTCTGGTACTGGAGGGCATCCGCGAAGTGAAGCTCTTCCGCCTGGCGGTGCTGGCCCTGATGGCCGGGCTAGGCATGCTGGTGGCCGCGCACTCGGCCTGGCTGCTGCTGGCGGGGACCGTTTTGACCGGTCTGGCGCTCGCGCCCATCTTTCCGCTGGTGCTCTCGCTCTTCATGGCGCGGGCCGGGGAGTCAAAGCATACGGGATGGGTCTTCATGCTCTCAGGCTTTGGCGGCGCCGTGATGCCCTGGATGACAGGGGTTTTATCCACGGGCACCCACTCGCTCCGGATCGGCCTTCTGGTGCCGTTTGCCGCGTCGCTGGTGCTGCTGGCGATGATGCTGTGGTTCGGGCTGACGCAGGCCCCGGCTGCCCGCGAGGCAGCAGAGATGGCGGCCTCGTAAGCAGGCCGGCCTAGAGCTTTTGCGGGCAAGGCCCGAAGCGGCGCAACAGCTCCTCGACTTCCGCGGGATTCTTGTTGTCCCAGGTAGACTCGCCGCCCGTCTGCACGCCGGCGCTGGTCTCGGTCTCGGTGTACACCCAACTGGCTACGCGATCTTCCGGCTCGGCGGCCCAGTCATTGCCTTTGCCCTGCACCCGGGTTGATCCACGCTCCCATCCGCGTGGCGTCAGGTGCCATTCAGTCCACTCTTTGCGCACTGCCATACAGGTAGTGTAACGGCGCGGGCGAGGTTGTGTGAGAGACCCTGGGCACGAAGGGCGGCGGGAGGCGCACAATGGTCTTATGATCCTTGAGACCTTCCCTGTCGGCATGCTGCAGTGCAATTGCACCCTGATTGGCGATGAGACCTCGCACGAGGCGATGGTGATTGATCCGGGCGACAACATTCCGCAGATTCTTGCCCGGCTCAAGGCCCACGGGCTCGTGCTGAAACAAATTGTGGTGACGCACGCGCACATTGACCACGTGGGCGGCGCGCTCGCGCTCAAACGCGCGACCGGGGCTCCCATTTTGCTCAACGCGAACGACCTGCCGCTGTTGAAGATGATGGACGTGCAGGCGGGCTGGCTCGGCATTGAGCCGCCTGAGGTGGCACCGCCCGATGCCTCGGCAGAACATGGAATGATTGTTGGCCTGGCCGCGCATCCGGCCGAGGTACTGCATACGCCGGGCCATACGCCGGGCAGCATCTGCCTGCTCTTTAAGAAAGATAACCTGCTGCTGGCGGGCGATACGCTCTTTGCCGGATCGATCGGTAGAACCGACTTGCCCGGCGGGGATTCGGAACAGATTCTGCGCTCTATTCACGACCGCCTGCTGCCACTGCCCGATGATCTCAGGGTAGTTCCCGGGCACGGACCCGTGACGACGATCGGCGAGGAGCGGGAGAGCAATCCATTCCTGCGTTAAAGCAGCACTTGAACCGGGCTCAACTCTCGCAAAATCATGCGAATAGGTGATTGTTCTTAACTTGCTGCTTTAGCGGAATCAAGAAGTGCAACAGAACATTAAATGCCAGAGTTCAAGTCATTGATTATTTTGCAGATAGTCTTGATTCCGTACTGAAAAGTCTCCAAAGGAATCAACAGGCTCAGGACGAGCCAGCCGGAGCCGGAGAATCCAAAGAAGTGACCGGGATGGGCGTAGACTCCAGCCTGCTGGAGAAGCCGAACCGCGAGGTCTTCGTCGCTTTCGAGGGCCGGCACACGGAGCACCGCGTACCAGCCAGCTTCGACTGCGAGCCGGGAGACCAGGGACTGGCTGGCCAGGACGGCGTCCAGCGCGTCGAGGTTGGCCTGGGTGCGGTCGCGGACCTGCTGCTGGATCGCCTGCCGGTGAGAAAGCCAGCGAGGTAGCGCATGCTGGATGGGGGCGTTCATCGACAGAAAAGTGTCGGCGATGACTTCGAGGCGGTGGAGAGCTTCCTGAACTTCCCTTTCGGGGCCGCAGGCGGCGATCCAGGCGGCTTTCATTTGCGGCAGGGCGGCGATCTTGCTGAGACCGCTCAAGACGAAGGTCAGCACCGGATGCTCCCCGGCCGCTAAGCTGGCATGCATGGGGGCGGACGCGAGCGGGTAATCGAGAAAAACTTCATCGACGATGAGAGCGAGGCCGTGGGCGGCGCAGATGCGTTCCAGGGCGGCCCGGTCGGCTGGCGAGGTGAAGTGCCCGGTCGGATTATTGGGATGGACGAGCGCGATGGCCCGGGTGCGCGGGGTGATGCGCTCCTCAAGACTCTGCAGATCCATCTGCCAGCCGTGGTCGTAGAAGAGTGGGAAAGAGGTCAGACGCACGTCATCGATCTGAGCCAGAAACTCAAAGAGCGGATAGCTGGGCTGGGCCAGCAACACCTCGTCGCCGGGATTGCAGAGCAGGCGAAAGAGAAAGCTGTAAGCCTCGCTGGTGCTGGTGGTGAGCACGAGCTGCTCCGGCTGCAGCGTAGCCGCCGCATCGGCGTAGTAGGCGCAGACGGCCTGCCGGGCGACGAGCATGCCGCGCGGGTCCGGGTCATAGGCCAGCGCGCCGGGGGCGGCGAGCGGAGACAGAATCGCCTCCGGATCATAGTCAAAGCCAGCCTGGGTGGGATTGGAGACGGTGAGGTCATAGACGGGCAGGCCGGCGCGGCGGCGTTCCTGGAGCGCGCGGCTGGAGGGGGATTCGCTGAGGTCCCAGGCAGTTCGGCTGGCGAAGGAGACGGGCATACCTTCCATTTTGCCCTGAGCATTTTGCGCCGGGGGTGCAACTTGTTGATTCCTCGTCTTCCATTTCCCACAGCGCGCCGGGCCGTGCGCCGTCATAATGGAAGCAGGAAGTATCCCCGACCCAGGAGTGTGCATGCCGATTCGCGGTGTCATTTTCGACTATGGAATGGTGCTGAGCACCGCGCAGGACCCGGCGGCCCATACGCGGCTGCGCGAAATTACGGGATTGGAGCGCGCCGCGTTTGAGGAGCACTACTGGCGGCACCGGCACCAGTATGACCTCGGCAACCTGAACGGCGTGGCTTACTGGCGGAAGATTGCCTCCGATGCCGGGCTGAGCTTCACGGCCGAGCAACTGGAAGAGCTGGTGGAGAATGATGTGTTGATGTGGGCCTCACTCAATGAAGAGATGCTGGCCTGGGCTGCGGCCCTGCAGGACCGGGGCATGCGCACGGCGATTCTCTCAAACATGGGCGAGGAGCTGTTGCGCTACATGCGGCAGGAGTTCGCGTGGCTGAAGCACTTTACCCATCACACGTGGTCTTGCGAGCTGCAGATTGCCAAACCCGACCCGGCGATCTACACGTGGACGTGCGAGAAGATGAGCGTGGCTCCGGACGAAGCATTATTTATCGACGACAAGCCGGAGAATGTGAAGGCCGCGGCGGAAGTGGGGCTGCACGCCATTCAGTTCCGGAACGTGGCGCAGTTGCGGCACGAGCTGGAGACGCGCGACCTGCTGGCGGGCTGGCCTCTGCCGGGCGACCCTCCTGAGCCTACCGACGGTCAGGAGCGGGTGACGGCCGACGGCTTGCCGGGCACGGATAGCTGTTCGACGATCTCCACATCGAAGCCTTGAAGCGCGGGCACGTGGGTGGGGGTGTTCGAGAGCAGACGTATCTTGCGGATGCCTAAATCGGCGAGAATCTGGCCTCCCAGACCAACCTGGCGCAGGATGCGCTGATGGCGGTCGCTGTTCCCTTCCGGATGGCTCTCGCGCATTCGGCGCTCGGTGTGGAAGAGGATGCGCGGCACTTCGGCGCGGCGGTCGATGTCAAATCCCCGGCTGGTGTTGTGCAGGTAAAGGAGCGCGCCGCGGCCCGCCTGGGCGATGATGCGCAGCGATTCCTGCAGGATGGAGTGGCAGTCGCAGACGGGCGAGCCGAAGACGTCTCCCGCCAGGCAATGCGAGTGGACGCGAACCAGTACGGGCTCATGGCCGGCATCCGCGCCTGAGCCGAGATCGCCCATCACCAAAGCGAGATGGCTTTCTCCGCCGCCGACTTCACTCTCATAAGCAATCATTTTGAATTCGCCATGGGCTGTGGGCAGCGTGCCCTCGGCGACGCGATAGATATAGCGCTCGTTCTGCAGGCGGTAGCGGATCAGCTCGGCGACGGTGAGCATCTTGAGGCCGTGCTGCTGGCAGAACGGGATGAGGTCGGGGACGCGGGCCATGCTGCCGTCGTCTTTCATGATTTCGCAGATAACCCCGGCGGGAATGAGGCCGGCCATGCGGGCGAGATCGACCGAGGCCTCGGTTTGCCCGGCGCGGACCAGCACGCCGCCCTTGCGCGCGCGCAGCGGGAAGACGTGACCGGGACGGGCGAGGTCATGCGCCGTGGAGCCGGGATGAATGGCCACCTTAATGGTGTGGGCGCGGTCATGCGCGGAGATGCCGGTGGTGACGCCCTCGCGCGCCTCGATGCTCTCAGTGAAGGCGGTGCCGAACTTGGAGGAGTTCTGCTGCACCATGGGGTTGAGGCGCAGGTAGTCGGCGCGCTCCTCGGTGAGGGTGAGGCAGATGAGGCCGCGGCCGTGGCGGGCCATGAAGTTGATGGCCTCGGGGGTGACGAACTCGGCGGCGAGGGTGAGGTCGCCCTCGTTTTCGCGGTCCTCGTCATCGACGACGACGATCATTCGCCCGGCGCGGAATTCGGCCAGGGCTCCGGGGACATCGGTGAAGGGTGACTCGGCTTGCATGACTTCTTAGTTTCGCACGGAACGGGGGAGTGGATGGGCGGCGGCGGGAGGCGGCCTGTAAGCGGCTGGGGGACAGTGAGTTAGCGCAGGGCCATGCGGAAATGTGAATCGGAATTCGCATTTTAGAGGGGAAAATGGCTGAAAACCTGACCTATATTGCTCTTTCTTAAGCCACTTGCGGAATATGTGAATGTAAATTCACTTTTTTCCATTTTATTTTTGCAGGACTCGAAGGCGCATGTTCCTCAGGGTTAACATGTTTATAATGAACAGGTTATATCTTCATGGAGAATGTGATTCCGGATTCACATTTCAAAAAAGCGAGGGATCGGCAGATCGAGCATCCCGCCCCATTTTTATGGTATCGCGTAGGGGATGAATTTCCGGCAAGCGGGGGATGCGAAAGGCCCGGTTGCGGGATGCAGCCGGGCCCTGGTTTCGCCGGTGAGCTGTTGAGTTTGACCTGAGGCACCCTTGACTGCCGGATGGGCCTCGGCGCGGATAACGCTAAAAACGCCAGGTCTAGAGCAAAGGGTGCTCTAAGCCTCAGTCACCTCACGTGTTGTGTTGCAACAACTACCTTCAGAATTTTCCATAGATATGGATCAACCTCCTTTCCCGTGTACCCACACCGTAGAACCGGGCGGGCGGCGGGTCAAGGGGTGGGGACGGAGAAAGTGTGAGGGAATCAAAACGGGTACGCAGCCGCGGGTGTCTTCGGGGGCTGAAGCCGCGCCCTGATATGGATTCCTCGGTGGCGGCATGGTGGGAGAAACCGGAGGCGGCGTGTGGGTTGGATGAGACGCCGGGATTCTTCACCGTTGCGCGGCTCAGAATGACGCTGCTTTGTGCGGGTGCTGGAGATGAGAGCGGATTCCCTCAGGGGCTGAAGCCCGGTGTCTTTTTGTGGCTGCGCGCGATCGATGACACCAATAAGCACGATCGATGACACCAGTGGTGGCAAATAATTCGCCCATTCCATTTTTCATATATCACGCGAGCACTGGCCGAGCCGGTCCTGATCCGCCGAAAGCAGGTCCGGTGGCTGATACCTGGCCAATGTAGACAGTCGCACTCCCCGCCACGCCAGGCGAAGCCTGCGACTGTGCCGTGATCGTGTGGCTGCTTGTAGTAGACGGCGCCGCATAAAGCCCTGTCGCATCAATTGTGCCTACGGTCGCGTTGCCGCCTACTATCCCGTCCACGAGCCACGTCACAGCCGTGTTAGACAGCCCCGAAACAGAAGCACTGAACTGCTGAGTAGCTGACGCAAGGATCGAAGGCCCAAGGGGCGTGACCACAATCTGAGCCGTACTCCCTCCACCTGTCGCCGAGCCGGTACCGACCGAAACATATTGAGTGCCCACCGCGCCGGCATTTGCAGCGCTTATCGCGCTGATGGTGTGTGTGCCCGCAGTGCTCGGCGCCGTATAAAGACCCGTCGCGTCGATCGTCCCCACTGTCGCGTTGCCGCCTGCTACACCGTCAACCTCCCAGGTCACGGCGGTGTTAGAAGTGCCAGACACATAGGCGGTGAACTGCTGCGTCGCACCCAGCGGGACAGAAACGCCTGATGGCGAGACACTCACAGAGATGCCACCCACAGAAGTGCCAGAAGCCCCGGAGGGCTCGTAATAAAGCAGAAACGCATCGAGATCAGCAGACCAGATATGCCCCTCGCCATCTTCGAAATAGCAATGAGCGACAAGATTCGCATCCACATAACAAGCACCCACACCATGTGCGGGATTCGACTCCATCGCGAAGCTATGAACCGTTGGAAAAATCTGCAGCGAGCTCGCCGCGCCTGCTGTGGACGGCAGCCCGATCGTAGTGCCGTCGGCGAATGTCCCAAGGCCGACACCAAGCACAAAGCCCGTGGACGTCGTGTAGTTGATCCAGCTCGCGCCGCCAGTGGTCTGCGTGGTCACGTTGCCCGAGTTATTCTTCCAGGCGAAGACAAGCGCCTTGGCATTTGTGGTCCAGCTATTAGCCGACCCATCCTGAAAAACGCAGTGAACTTTGCCGCCGGCATCTACATAAGCCCCGTAACCATGGGCCTGATTGCCGTTGGGATAACCGTCGTGTGGTGAGCAAAGCGCGAAGGCCTGCGACCACAAAAAGCCTGCGGGCAAAGAAATCTGCGCCGAGTCAGCCAGAACGCCGACGCCGATACAGATCTGCTCGCCGCCGGCCAATTCCAGCAGCACCCAGTTCATGCCATCAGAGCCGGCATAAGTGGATGCAGCGGTACTATCTCCCAGCCAAGTCACGGCCGCAAGGTTTGCGTCCCCGTTCCAGATGTTGCCCTCGCCGTCCTCGTAGTTCAGCGTCACAAGCCTATTGGCATCGACGTCACACTCCTCGATCACATGCATGACGTGGCCCTTCTCGATGTAACCCTGAGGTGATGCAATCGCGAGCAGATTCTGCGGGGAAAATCCGGTCGAAGGCAGATCGAAAACCGCGCCGCTTGCAGCCGAGCCGGTCAGAAACGCGAGCTTGCCGTTATCGACAAGGTCGATCGCAGTAAACTGCGCATCATTGCCAGGGTCGCTGCCAGGCACGTTCGAGTAAGTCGCGGAGTTAGGATCAGTCGCGTCATACATATAAGGGCCAGCGTAAGGGCCAAGCGTGAACCCCTTCGTGCCGCTCGACGGATCAATGCTAAAAGTGAGCGCTGGATCGCCCGACGGAGCATAGTCGGCCTCGTCAGGATCGAGCACCTCATAAGTCCCCTGGTACGCAAAGCTCGCATACTCGTCGATCGTCACAAGATCGCCCGGCTCAATCTGCGCTGCGACCGCACCTGATCCGGCGGCGTCGGACGCAAACAGCGGTACACGAAGCGAGATGGCAACCGGTTCCACATACGGCGTGACGTCGAGCCCTAAAGCCTTGTCCCGCTCATACCGGCACACGCGGCTCACCTGGTCAAACGTGCCCGTCGCCAGGTCGAGCGTGACCGGCACGCGGTTGAGGTAGCGCGGCAGCCCGATACCAACTGGACCACGCGCCATCTGACTGCTCTGGTGCATGAACGTCGGCGCACGCTTCTCAAAGCGCGCCTGGAGGAGCCCGACCGATCCGCCTGCACCAACATTGGCGGGATAATTCGACCCTTTGGAAACGAGGGTTGCCGATGTTACAGAGCTGCCGGAAGGCACGGAGGAAACCGTCCATTGACCGTCATAGATCGTGTCTGTCCCACCAATCGCAATGCGATCCCCTTGAGCGAGGGGGTGCGGGGTAGCAGTCTCAAGAATAGGGTTCTGGTGGTCGGCACATGTGATTCCAGCGATGTTGGCAACCGCAGGTACGAGCAAATCGCGGAACTGCCCCACATAGTGATTCGCGGCCTTCGAGACTGTCTTCGTATCGACCTTGAAAGAGCCCGGGATGATATGCGAGCGCGTAACAGTGAAGACCGAGCTGCGCGGCATATCGCAAAGCACAGACCACTGCGAGCCATATTTGCGGGTGTAGCCACGGAACGACTTGAGTATCTGCTCCTGGATAGCCGCGCGTGAGGTCTGCGAAGCGAAGGCACAATTGGACTCGAAACGTCTGCGGCCGTTGGCGAGGAGCTGATCGCAGTACTGCGCGGTGTTCCAGATATCTCCCCATGAGAAGTGACTCTTGACCGCAGCAGGAATCGGATCGATGCCTGTGTTCAAATCGATGTTGTATTCCGGGAAGAGCTTTCTCCGCAGGCGCAAATCGACAAGCTGCCATACGGGATTCGTCGAAAACGCATAGCCAGTCTGATTGCCCTGGTCGTCGAAGATGCGCACCTTGAGGCTACGCCAGAGGCCGATCGGATTCAGGTCCGCAAAGTTCGACGGATCATTCTGATGGTCGCTGACAGGGTTCTGGATCCACTGCTTGCGGAAGATCGCGTAATAGGCCATACGCGAAAAACAGAACGGCTGCGTGCCGGCCGGAAACCACGACCAGAACGAATCGCAGTTTTGATCGGGACCCGAGCTGTTCGGATAAAGACCGGCGGTCAGCGGCGCATCGCAGCCGCGGTGGAAGTGAAACTGCGTTGGATCGTCCCATTCCGAGGTCCAGATGAGCTGATTGTTGATCCACTGCTCGTGGCAGCCGTCCCACTCGCCCTCGCCAAGGATCCAGAAGCCGATCCGAGTGAAATCGAGCTGCGTGTTGCCCGTGTTCTGCAGCTCAAAATATGCAGCTCTGCGCCCGGTCACCCATACGTAGCCGTAAGCAAGTGGCAGGATGGAGCCCGGCGTGGTGGCGCTGTCGACAACGGCTGTGGTGTTTGCGCTGGGCATCAGTACTCGCGGATCCTCTGCATGGTTTTGGTCTGCACCTGGGCGAGCGCTTCGCCGAAGTTCTTCTCGAAGTTATTGGTGATCCCTGAAAAGCGAGAAAGTACCTGGCACGTCGGAAAGCTCTGCTGGCAAGGCGTGGGCTGCGTCGAGCCGCACTGCGGACTCGACCAGCGCCACTGGCATATCTCGCCAAGTTGGTACTGAGGCGTAATGTCTTCGCTTTCGTTGTCGATCGGGCCTGCGGTAATCGTGACTTTTTTCACCCCGACCAGACTCTCGATCTTTGCGTGAAACTCGCGGCTGCTGTCCTCGGCCGCCGCATGCCAGCGCCGGTAACAAATCAGCGATCCCGTGAGCGCATTCTTGGTTACGATCCGCTCGAAGTCGGTTTGCAACGTGTCGCCGCTGAGATTTTGCAGCACAAGCGTGATCGTGTCTGCCCTCTGGGAGCGGTGAAACTGCAGCTTCGGAACGCCGAGCACCCACGGCACATAAGCGTTCGTCGCGGGCTGTCCATTCGGGGTGATCACGCTGGGCGCGCTGATCGCCTGAGATGCCCAGTAGTAGCAGTTTCCATTCGGATCCTGCACGTCGAGCAGATGCACCGCCGCAATGCCGCTGCGCGTTCCGATGACCGATTGCAACGCCTGGGAATAAGGGATCATCGCATCACCCTGAGCGCCCACCAGGAGACGGCAGGAGCGGTCGAGGCCGCATTCTTCGCGTTCTTCGTGATGACTTTGACTCTGTGCAGATCCAGCGGGACATTCACCTTCGTGAGCACTGTCTGAGGCACGGCGCTGGCCGTCTCGAGATAGCAATCGACAGTCTGAAGCAGCGTGCCATCGAGGTAAACGTCAGCCTGCCCTTGTGCGGGGCCGCAGAGCAGCTGAAGCTGGAAGCCGTATCCGCGATACTCATACTGCGCCCAGTCCACAGCGTTTGTGCCGGGATTATCGAACGAGTAGCGCTCGACCTGGACGCCGTTGCTCACAACCGGATGCTGCGTCTGCGTCCAGTTTCCCTGAATCGCGAGCTGCTGATCTCCGGCGTCATCAATTGGAAGCTCCCACACGCTGTCGTTATCCCAGTCGCTTGGATACTGCAGCATTGGCGCGCCCGGGATCTCCACGAACTGCAATCCGCTCACGGTCCACATGTCATTGCCAACCGGGCTGATCTGCAGTTGTCCCGTGAAGCGCCCCACGTAGTGGCGACCGCCACCGTCCTGATCGATGATCGTGAAATAGCCGCGTTCATGCTGCTCAAAGAACTGCCGGATGCGCTGGGCGCATTGATAAGAGCGGTTGCTCCAGGTGAACGTGAACGAATGCCCGCGCACGCCCACCTGGCGGTCGTAAGGCCGTCCGCTGACTGCCTGCAACGTGGCAACTGTCGAGACCCGATTGTTGCCGAACCCGTAGTCCGGACTCATCGAGTCATTGATATCTTCCTGCCACGCTGGTGTGGGGTTCAGCACGTCACGCTCAGACATCTGACATGCCTCCGTATGACGCGTAATCTGCGTTCAGCGAGGCGCGTATCGCGCTGCCCCGGCTCATCAGCCAGTCTTCGGCCGTCGAGGTATCGAGCGTGTGCAGGTGGAAGTGCATATCGCCTCCGCTTCCCTCGGTGGGCACGCTGGGCCCACCGCCCTCGAGTGCGCGCGTGATGCGTTCGTTCTGATCGCTGGGGATGATCCGTTCGCGCTGGTGGATAAAGGCGTAGCCGTCGCGAGGCACCGAGTCTGAGCCCACATCAAACTGCGCGGTGCTCATGGCATATGCACTGCGGCCGGCTTTCTGCTCGCGCGTCAGTTTTTGTTCGGCTTGGCTCAGTGCGGGGTCGACCGTGCTCTCCAGATAGTGTTTGCCCGCGAAGCCCATCGCGTTCAGCGTGTGCTTTGCTTCCGTGCGCAAAGCCTCAATATCCATGTAGGCCGACAGGTAATCCATCGTGCCCTGGTTAAAGCCGTCCAGATCGTTATTCAAGCGTGGGCGACCTTGTTTGATCCACCAGACGCGCGCCTGCTCGCCGCCACCAAAGAAGCCGATCGCCGCGCCGGCAATCGCACCCACGGCCGCGCCAGCCGGGCCACCGAGCATCGCGCCGAGCTTCGCTCCACTCATTGCGCCGTTGAACGTGCCGCCAAGGCCACCTTGTTTGTGCGCGGCAAATAACCCGAGGCCTGCGCTTCCGGCCGCCAGCGTTCCTGAAAACTTGCTCGACTGCAGGAACGATGGCATCCCCTTCATCTGCGCCACGTTCCCCGCAGAATCGAGCAGCGCTGTCGGCTCCATGCTGGTCGTCTGCAACGACGCGGCAGCCGCCGGATGAATCAACTGCGAGAGGTTCTTTGCGGTGCCTGCGGCGTCAGAGGCAATCGAAAGTCCCGAGACGGCACCGGAGCCGATCGAAGATCCGGCCGCGCCGGAAAGAACCGCAGGCGTCAGCGACGCGCCACCAGGCCCTGAAATCGCGGAACCTCCCGATGATCCCGAGATCCGCGAGCCGCCGGCAGAACCCGGGAACGTCGCGCTCTCTACATAAATCGTTGCGCTGCGCAGCGTCATGCTGCCTTTGCCCGCGCCGGTAAAGGTCCTGATGAGCGTCTGCGCGTGCGTCTGGCCCATCGCCTGCGCCGCCATATTCAAGGGGTGGTGCGGCGACTGGCCAAACGAGATGCGATTCCAGAAGTTCTGCATCGTCGCTTCCGGATGGATCCCTAAGTGGTTTTCCGCTCCCTGCAGTATCGACGCCGCAGCCATCCCGGCCTCGTGCGCGCCAAACTCCTGCACCGACCGCAGCGGATTGCGGAAGAACTCCGAGAGCTGCCCCGCCATGCGGTCGCGCAGACGCCGCTGCAGCTCCATCTGTCGCGCCGCATAGCTCTCGTCGGCCGCCATCATCTTGGCGTTGTACTCTTCGTGCGCCGCCGCAATCAGTTGATCATTCGTGCCGGCAGCCTTGAGCTGCTCGTCGAGCTGCTCCTTGAACCGGCTCGTGCGAGCCTCATATTGCACTTCCAGCGCGCCCGTCAGGTTACCTTCGGCCGAGAGTATCTGCGCCTGGGCCTGCGCCTGCGTCTGCGCAGCCTGATCCTGCTGCTGTTTGACCATCTCGCGGACGCGTTGGTTCAGACCTGCGTCGATGGCCGAGTTGCCAGCACGTAGCGCCGCAAGGCTATTCGCATGCGCCTGCGAGACGCCCGGCTCCGAGAGATTTGCATGCTTCCACGTCTGGTCGAACTGCTTCTGCTGCTCCTGCTTCTGCTGCTGGGCGTCGGCCTCCATGCGGGCATAGCCGGTGAGCTGCTCCGACGCAGCCTGATTCTGAATCTGACGGACCTGCTCCGCGAAGTCGCGCTCGCTCTGCAATATCTGAGCCTGCGTGCGCTCATGAATTGCTACGCGCTCTTTCTGCTTCGTGTCCGCGTCCAGGTTCGTGTCGCCGTTCACGCGGTTGATATCCATCTGCTCCTGGATCTGCAGACGGCTCACGCCGCCAGCGCCAACCATCTCTGCCTGCATCTGCAGATCAGTGAGTGCCTGCGCCTCCTCGCGGTAGTAGGCCATCACCTTTTCGTGGGTGATCTTGTTCAGGGACTGCCTGACGGCCGAAGCCGAGATCCCGGCCTGCTCGGTCTTTTTGATCTGATAAGCTTCCTGCTGCGCGTACAGCTTCGGACCGTGCAAACCAGCCTCTGCGGCCTGTTCACGGATGGCATCGATGCGCTGAAAAATTTCGCGCTGAAGCTGAGACTCCGATTGCTTCGCGGCAGCGCTCGCCTGGGCAACCGCCGCGTCAAACTGCGCTTTCCCCGCATTCTTGTCCGGCGAGTAGAGCGGCAACAGCTTGGAAGGATCGACTCCGTTCGCAATCTGCATTTTGCGCGTGTCGTTCGCGATCTTCGCCAGCATTTGCTCTTGACGCTGCGTCCACTCGTACTCCTGCTTGGCGGCTGCAACTGCGTCTCTTCTTCTTTGGACAATCAACGCGGAGCCGCGAAGGCCGGTCTCATTGATCGTCGCCTGAGTTCGCAGCGCGTCTACTGCGAGCTGGTGCTCTTTTTGTGCCTGCGCTTGGCGCGCCTTGTCGCGTGCCACATAGGCGGCAGCGAGACGCTTGTCATCCTCGGGAGTAAACCGTTTTGTGGTCACCCCGTACTGATCGAGCGGTCCGTAGCCTCCGCCCATGGCTCCGGCAATCTGAGTAGCAGTGTCGCCCATCTGCAGAGTTTGCGATTCCTGCCGCAACTGCTGCATTTGTTCGATTTGGGCGTTAGCCTGCTGAAGAAGGAAATTTGCCGTCTCCAACGACGCCGTATCGAACAGTTTCTGCTGCGCGGCCTTTTGCGCGTCCTCCGCGTATTTGTTGACCGCGACATCGAGCTCCACATATTTCTGGTATGCGCCGTGGATGCTTTCGCCAAGCTGCCAAAGCATCGCAACCCCGGCAAAAATCAGCGTAGGAGCAAACGCTGCTTCCATCAGCGGCCCGAGCACGCGCGTGCTGGCGACCATGCGCGCCAGGCCGTATTCCATGCCGCGCATCGAGCCGCCCATCGCGCTGGCGATCACTTCAGTTTCGGCAAAGGAAGTGCGCATGCCCATCGTGGCCCGAGCAGCCCCCCGCGTGCTCGTTCCCACTTCCTGGGTGACCGCGACAGCTTTCTCCATCGCGGCCTCAAAGCTCAGACCCTCCGCTGTCGCTGCGTCGAAAGCCGCTGCAAGCGCTGCGCCGCCATCAGCAGCCTTTTTCGCAGCCGCCTCATAAGCGGCCATAGCCTTCGCGTGGCGCTCGGTCGATGCTGCCTGCTCAGCGATAGCTGCAGCTTCGGCATCCTGCGCTGCCGTGTTGACGCTGGTGTTGCCCTTGTAGCCGCCGGGGACGCCCAGGCCGGCGTAACTGCGCCAATCGCCGCCAGCTCGCGCGCGCACGGCTGTCAGGCGTTCCGCAGCAGCCGTGAGTCCGCTGTAGATATCGGCTTGCTCAAGCATCGCCGCATTGAGGGCTTCTTCCGACCGCGCAGCTTTGTCGGCGGCTCGCGCTTCATCCTGCGCTGCCGTGTTGACGCTGGTGTTGCCCTTGTAGCCGCCGGGGACGCCCAGGCCGGCGTAACTGCGCCAATCGCCGCCAGCTCGCGCGCGCACGGCTGTCAGGCGTTCCGCAGCAGCCGTGAGTCCGCTGTAGATATCGGCTTGCTCAAGCATCGCCGCATTGAGGGCTTCTTCCGACCGCGCAGCTTTGTCGGCGGCTCGCGCTTCATCGAGACGCGCACGCTGCCAATGCGTTAAGGGTGGAGGGACCTGCTGCGGGTTGATTCCCCCCGGAGCGTTGAGATTGCCTTTTGGCCAAAGGTTGTATGCGCCTTCGCGCATCTGCGCCATGGCTTGCTTCGCGGCCTGGTTAATGCCGGCATTGCCGGCAGCCATCCCCTGGGCGATCTGCTGCCCGGCGCTCGATCCAGCGCGTCCAAGATTCTGGAACGCCTTCTCAAGCGAAGCCACCACCGTTCCGGAGTTGCCGTCCATCACCTCGATCCGGATGACTACTGGAGTTCCATCAGCGGGCATCGTCAATTCCTCCGGAACTTCGCGTGACATTGATGGCATTCCGGCTGCAGGCGGCTTTCCAGCCGCTCTCCGCAACTCCCGCAGGCCGGATGTCGGTGCTGGAACTCTTGACGCATCCGCTTGACGTCGAGCAGCCCATCTGTCTCGTAGGCAGTGAGCTTGGCGGCATCGAGCGGGATCCCGGCTTCGCGCTCGGCGTCAAGACGCAGCAGATGTTCGGCCCAGCGGAAATAGCCGGGCGAGAGCACGCGAGCCGGAATGGCGGATTCCATGCGCGCCCGCTCGCGGTCGCTCGCATTGGGAGAGCGGCGATCGAGAAGCGCGCGCGCGAAGTCTTCCTCAAAGAGAACTTCGAGGGCCATGCGCACGCCTTCCCGGTCACGGACAACATCGATCAATCCTGCTCCTGAGTTTCGTCCTGATCCACTCGCACTTGGGCCGGAGAGAAGATCGACTCCATCGCGGCTACCTTGTGGTATCCGTCCATGAACTCGGCGATCGTCTCTTTGCTCAGATCCTCGCTGCCGTTCACGGTGTAGCCCTCGACTCGCTCGATCAGCTCGTCGTAAAGAGCCATCAGCGTCGCCTGGGCGCCCAGCCACTCCGTCTTCGAGCTCCGGCTGTTGCTCACCACCCGCGAGCGGGCGGAATCGCGGCTGTAGCGGCGCTGCTGCTCATGTGTCGGCGTCCGGAAGTGATGCTTCAACCCTTCCTGCATCACCATCTGGCCGTCCTCGTCCGCCGTCCAGATCGCACGCAGCGTCACGGATTCAACGCCGAGAGCCAGCGGTGAATCGTCGTCACCTTCGTCGTCCTGGACCGGCGCGACCGAGGTCAGAGAGTTTCCGGCCGTCAGACGGTGGCTGATCGGGAGCAGACTCTTCCAGCCCGCGATCGACGCGAGATCCTCGCCGCTCGAGGCATAACCCTCGGCGGAAAGAATCGCCTCTTCCACCAGGGCGACGCGCGCGCCAGAAGAGTCAAACGATGTGACGCTCTTGCCCTTCTGGTACTCGGTCAGATGCACGATGCGCCCGAAGTAGCGCTCCCACATGGGCCGCGTGATCTTGGCGAATTCCAGCTTGTAAGAGTGCTTGCGATCGTGGATCACGATCACGCGGTTGGCATTGAGCTCAATAGGCATAGGCTGCTTCCTTCGTCGGGAGTTTGTCTTCGCTCGCGGTGAGGAACCGCGTCCTGCAGGAAGTCCGCGCAGCCCATGCGGATCTTCAACCGCTGCGGAGACGTGCAGCGGGCACTACGGAGGGGCTGGGCGGCGCGAACGCCGCCCGTTGAGGTTATGCGGCCGTCAGATAGCTCGCAACGGAGTTGATCACCTGCACGGTGATCGGCGGATTGCCGCCCTGCGCATAGCAAGTCGTCTCGTCGGCTTCGAGCTGCCAGACCACCATGTCCTTGTCAAAGCCCAGCTTTGTGGTCTTGAAGTGGGCCACGGGAATCGTCACCTGCAGCTGCGCGGCCGCGCCCGAGTTGACATTCAGCACGAAGTCGACCGGCGTGTCGTTCTGGAACAGCGTGTAGGTGTCATCCACGTCCTTGGCCGCAATCTGCGTGGAGATCGAGAACTTCGGCGCGCCCTTGCGGACGAAGATCGCGTAGAGTCCACCGCCGGGAGCCTTGTGGACTTCGAGCTGATTTTCGAGCTTCAGCGTTGTACTCATGTGGCGGCCGATCAGCGCGTTGGCATTCAGCGTCAACGAAGCATCGGAGCCGAGCAGATAGCTGTTCGTGGGCAGCGCGGGCAGCGCGGCCATCGAGCCGATTGTCTGGCGTCCGGTCCCCATCATCGTCATCTCGGCTGTGACCGACCCGATGTCGGGGATCGTCAGCGTGATGTCGTTCATGCACATGTCCGGACACTTGTAGTGGACGTCCTCGGTGTCTTCCATGTAGATGGTGGTCGGCACCGCGGTGCGCGTCGACTCGTCGAACGCGAAGGCATGCGTGTAAGGCGCGGCCGCGCCCGTCACCGTGTCCTTGCCCATCAGGAAGGCGAACAGGTAGCCGGCGAGCCAGGAGTCCAGCTCAGCCTTGAAGCCGCTGAACTTCGAGTCATAGCTCGTCACCTGGCCGTCCGTGGCAAACGCGGTGCCCTTGCCGGCATAGGCCTCATCCGAGCGCCGGGTCGTCGTCAGATCGAGGATCGCGGATCCGTCGAAGCGCTGGCGCCGCGTGAGTGAAGCATCCGCAAGAGCGCCGTTCCAGGCCGCCTGCGACGCCGCGGCCAGGACGAGGTTGCGTGCGCTTTTCCACTGCGAATTGAAATTGTAAGGACCGGCCATGGGCTACTTTCCTTTCTGCTCGACGCTGGCAGCCTCTTCAGGCTCCGGCTCGTGATCGGCGGCGAGGGTCGCCGCGGGAATGTTCTGTGGAACGGAAGCGGACGCCGGGGCCAGCTCAAAGGCCAGTTCGCCGCCCACGCGCTCTTTCGAGAGCACGCGGCTCCATTCGCTGGTCAGCACGCGCTGGGTCTTGCCAGCTTCAAAGAGGTAGCTCCAGCGGCCCGTGGCCACGCGTACCGGCGCGAGCTTCGCGGCTGCGGCCGTAAGCTGGATCTCGACAAAATCAGAAGGCTTCTCGCTCATGCATTCGCTCCGCTGAACTGCGCAATCGCCTCGACGGCGACAATGGTGCTGTAGCACTCGGTGACTGGCCCCGAGGCGAATTCGACGATCTGCGTCTGCTCCAGCGTGATCGGCATCGTCACGCTCTGATCCGCCAGCGTCAGCCTCGCGCCCGCGAGCTGGTCTTCCACCACTGCGACGAGCTGCAGGCTCTGCAGCCGCTGATCTTCAGGGCTGCGCAAGGACTCGGCAAACGACAGAACCTCAAACCGCGCCACGCGCTGATAGGTCAGCCGCTGGTTGTCGCGCAGCGGCTGGTAGGGCGCGCCCAGGAAGAGCACGCGCAAGCAAGGCGGCTGCAGAATCAGCGTTCCGTCCTGATCGAAGTCCCGCTTACCCAGGGACTGGACGTCCACTGGCTGGCCGTAATGCCCTGAGATCACATTCGTCAGCAGCCCGATCAGCGCGGCCTCGATGTAATCAATGCGAAAGGGAGCGCTCACAGGCCCGCCTCCTGCGCCTGCTTCAGCACCCAGCCGCGCGTCAATCCGCGCAGTCGCTCGGGGTCTTCAGGGCGAAGCACCATAAACGGCCGCCGCGGAATATTCTGGTGCCGCTGGTGGTGCCGAACGAGTATCTGGCGCGCATTCAAAGGCCCTTCCGTCTTTCTCCAGACTCGCCGGTGACGGCCATTCTTATCCGTAGTGTCCGCGAGACCAAGACTCCGTTTTTCGATCAAGCTTCGGGAGTGCTCCGGAACCTCTACCGTGGCGGCCTCCTGCTCCAGTGTCTTCGGCCCAATACCGAAACTGCGATCGCGCGAGCCAAAGTTCTGCACGGCCGCATAGACCACGGAGGTGCCGATCTCGACCACGCCCGGGGACGCGGACCACTTGATCGAATTCCTCAACAGTCCCGAGATCACCAGGAGCTTATGTCCAGCCGTATATATCTTTGGATTACTCCGGATCGTGCTGGGCGAAAGCGCGGGCCACGATCCCGCAGGCGATCCCTCTTCCCGGAAAGTCCGGTAGATCGAGCGGATCATCGAGGCGCCCAGGATGCCCATGAGTTCCTGATTCTCCCGGAACGACAGACGCCAGCGGCTGAGCGCCAGCATCACGCGGCCGTTCTGGACCTGGACAATCTCGGCGCTCATACGAACCCCTGAATATTGCAGTCGCGGAAGCGCAGGCACTGATCGCGCTCCGAACCCTGCGCCGAGCCGAGGGCAGACTGGGGCGTGGCATTCGCCGGCTGGTCCAGCACGGCTTTACCTGCGCTCACGGCCTGCAGAAACTGGATCGCGGCGTTGTAGCGCTGCGAAACCGTCTCGCTGATCTTCGTCTGGCGCCGACGGCTGAAGAGAAGAAACACTGCGATATCGAGCGTCTTGCCTTTCACATCGTCCGACTGCTGCAGGGGCGTGGCATAGCGCTGGCGGCAATAGCTGTCCACCATCCCCGACGCCTCTTCGAGCGCGGCGGTGATGATCTGCGCAGTCACGGCGGCGTCTGTCTGAGCGTTGCCGCTCGGCACGTCCACCGTGAGCTGCGTGGCCTCCTGCTGCGTGATGCGCAGCGGGACCAGATCGGACTGGACAGCGTAAGCCATCAGTTACTTTTCGCCCTTCTCCGCGGCGGATTCGGCAGCCTTCGATACCGGGCTTTCGCCGATCACCTTGAGCTTCTGAAGTTTCTCCACGTCTGAGACCAGCACCTGGAACTCGCGGCCCTTGACGTAGTACTTGCCGCCATATTTCAGCGTGCGCAGCGCAACAAAGCGCTTCGACGGCCCACTGTTTACAACCTGCTCCTTCGCCATTTCAGCCCTCCTGAGCCTTGGTGCTGCAAAGAGGCCGCGCGGCGAAGCGCGGCCCGTTCTTAAGAGTTACCGCTAGCCCTCGATCTGGTTCGGCAGATAGAGCGCCGAGTCGCCGGAGACCGCGTTCAGGATCGGGAAGCCCGTCTCCTGCGCAGTCACCTTCGTGTCGTAGTACCAGTCCACGGACTGCCAGTAGGTCTTCTTCGACAGGTGCGGATCGATCCACTCCAGCACGCCATAACCGTCAACGGTTCCCGGAGCGCCCGGATAATCCATGGGCGTGCCGTTCGGTCCGGGACCCTTGCCGCCAGCCCAGGTGAACGTCTTCATGCAGCTCACGTCCTCGCGCGAAGGGGTCTTCTGCGCGTAGCCAAGGAACGCGTCGTTGCCCCAAACCCACTGCAGCTCGCCGTTCAGCGTCGCAATCTGAGCCGCGGCCTTGACGCACGTCACGCCAAAGACCGAAGACAACTTGTCGATGTCAACGATCCCCATCGTGTTCGTGTATTTGAAGCGCTCCACGATAACCGGGTGATTCACGAGCACCTTGACAAGGGGGCTCGAAAGAACCAAGACCATCAGCTTGTCAGGAACCGCAGCGCGCCGAAGCTGCTCCTTCGCATTCTCGACGTCGACCAGCGGATTCGAGGTATCGGTGGCGGGGTTCGTGATATACGCATCCCACATGTCCGTGCCCGCGAGCGTCAGGTTGTTCGGAAAATTCTGCGCCGAAAGAGCCAACGTCGCAATCTCGGCTTCGCGCTTCAGGCGGATGCGGCCGATCAGGTCCTTTGTCGCATGTGCTCGCTCCGAGAAGCCCAAACCAGCCGCGTAGGCTTCGGACTCGAAGGGGATATTCGTCTCGAGCGCGTGCGAGCGGCAGAAGTAGGTGTCTTCCGAGAAGCTGCGACGAATCAGTTGCCCCGAGTCGCCGGGCGCGCGCAGCGTGGTGTCGGGCAGCTTCAAATTGCTGCGATCCCAGACCAGATAGGGGAACGACTGGCGCTCAACCGGCACGTTCGGACAAATCAGATCGCCGACCAGAGGCACCTGGTCATCGTTGAACTCCTTGGCGAGCTGCGCGAGCGCAACGTTGGGGAACCCAACCGGCGCCGGACCAACATAGCCACCCATAAACAACCTCCTGCCCGCAAGGGCGTCAATTGAGAGGCGCCTTGGCGCCTTTCATCTGTTAAGCGATAGCCGCTCCGCCAACGAGCGAACGCACATTCCAGACGCCGCCCATGGCCTCCAGCACGACCCCATCGCCGCGCGTCGCAAACGTCACAACATGCTTCGCGCCGTTGATTCCGTTGGCGGCCGTGGTCACCGTGTGAGCCTCCGAAGACTCCGCAGTGATAAAAATCTTGGTTCCGTCCTGCGCCTCGGTCGGCAGCGCAAGCGTCATCGCGAGAGCCGCACCACCGCCCAGGCCGGCTGCACCCTCGGCGACCGGAATTGCGCCGGCCGCGACGTAGTGCGTCACCGCATCGCCCGGCATCGAGATATTGAGCGCCGCGACCACGAAAACCGTGGCAAAGCTGCCAGGGGCCACGTAGACCTGCGTCTCGAGCGCAATCGCCGCGATGGGCTGCCCCGGCTGCGCGGGAACGAGCTGCCCGGCCGCGTTCGTCGTAAGCGGCTGCTGCGCTGTGATGTTCGCGCCGATCTGAGCGACCGCCTGACCGAACTCAATCACCGCGCACGCCTGGCCGGCGTCAATTGCGTCCTCTTCGAGAAGACCAAGCGCCTGCACTCCCGGCTGCAGGAGCACGCAGTGGCTCGAGTCCGCGCCATAGCTCACAGCCAGACCGCGGGAGTAGCCCGCGACCGCGTTGGGCAGCAGGGATTCCTTGACGGTGATCCCCTTCGGCCCTTTGCCTTCGGTGTAGATGTTTGCCACGACTTTTTCTCCCAGTTTGAAATCTGCGCCGCAAGATGCAGCGATCTAAAGCGACATCTAGACCGCGCCAGCGGCAGCGGCTTCCGGATTCTCGAGCGCCGGATTCTCGGAAACGACTTTGATCATCGCCTCCTCAAAAGTCACGCCCTGGTTGGCCTTCTGATACTCGCGCGCGGCGACAACTGCGGGATGCGCGTTGCCGGAGCTGGAGCTGGAGCTGCTCCGCGACGCCTGCGCCTCGACGATCCGGCCGCCGGGCACGATCTTCCCGAGACCTTCCATAAAGGCGACCATCACTTCCAGCGGCGACTTCTGCGGCTTCTTGCCGTCCTTGTCGGCCTCGCCAAACTCGATGGTCCCGGACATCCCGGCCAGCTCCTCGAACAGCACCGCGCCGCCGATACGATCAAACGCCGGAACCCAGGAGCCCTTCGCCTTCAGGCCATTGATGGCCTCGGCCGCGCGGCGCTTGCGATCGCCCTGCGTCAGAGATGCCTCGCGCTCGGCAAACTTCCGCGTCTGCGCTTCGGCGTCCTGCTTCATCTGTGTGATCTGGTCCACCAGCGGCTTCGTGGCGCGCTCAACGGCCGCATCGACGAGATCGCGCGCGTCCTTCTCGCTGAAGACTGGCTGCGCTCCCTGCTTGCTGCCAAAGCGCTCGGTAAAGAACTCTGAGATCGCATCGATCAGCGTCTTCTTGTCCACCTGCTGTTCCGCCATCGGTTCCTCCTGGCCAAACTCGAGTTCAGTGAACTCACGTCCGGCATCGTCAAAATTGAGATTCTTGAGCCCCTTCACCTCAGGCGGCTGCGCGCCGAGAAAGCCCACATGGCGAAGGCCAGAGATCTTGCCGTCTTCGCCCAGGTAAAAAGCCGCCGAGCGCTTTTTGAATCGGCCGCTTTTTACAGCCTCCTCAAACGCAGGGTCAACCTCGCGAAACTTTGCCAGCAGCACATCGCCCTGGCGCATCAGGCGATCGGTCCAGCCATACGCCGGCATGTCGTGCTTCGGATGGCCGATGACGGCCGGGGCCTCATGGAAGCGCGGATCGTAGCTCGCCACGATGCGGTCAAGATCGTCCGCCGTGTAAACGCCCTTGCTGCCGTAGTCGCCGGCGCGGAAGATTTCAACCCATCCACCGCTAAAGTCCGCGTGCTCCAGACCGCAGTACTTCCTCTCGAAATTCTTCGCGTCGATTCCGAGTGAGCGGGCGCGCGCCGCGATGCGGCGTGCAACCTCGGTTTTCTTGTCTGCCGGGACGTGCGTCTCGTGCCCGAAGAGATCGAGCGCGGCCTGAATGTGTTCCTTGTCGATCGGAAGATGCCAGGTTGCAATCTTCTCAGGGTCGCCTACATATGCGAACTCCGTGCGCGGAAGCGCTTTGCCATCGACGGTCTTGGTTGGGTTTGCCACTGACGCAATCATTCAACGGCGCGGCGCAACTGCGGCATCAGTTCGCTTACGTGTAGCGGCGCGGAAAGATTATGCCGCCATCAGGCTGCGGAATCCAGGCTGCGGAACCAGCTCGACAGCGAGTGCCGGCAGACGTTCCATCCCGCCTTCATTCGCCTTGGGATTGAGCTCGAGCGCTTCTTCTTCGGTCAACGGTGCAACCGAGCACCGGCAATTAAATCCGCACGGTGGATAGATCTTATGCCACACCGGGTCAATCGCTCGCGCAAGGAACTGGTCCAGCACCGCGTGCTCCGGCCGCACGCGATCATCTTCCATCGTCCAGTACTGCCAATAAGGCAGCGCCTCGACGATATGCGGCTCCAGCATCTGCTCCAGGCGTCCCGCGCTGTAAGCCTTCTGCATCGCGGTATTGAAGGCCGTGTCAAGCGAGAAGGCATTCAGCGCTTTGACATCCGACTCTTCCTTGAGCGCGGCGACAGCTTTCCTGAAGTCGCGCGGCGTGCCGCCTTTTTCGGCCACGTCGGCCAGCTCGTTGCGGATCTTCTCGATCATGCGCACGTCGCTGGTTCCGGCGAGGGTGAAAGCATCACGCTTGTAGCGCGAGCTGAGCCCGTCGAAGACGGCGCGCGTGACCGGCGTCAGCTCGCGAATGTAGCTGGAGCTTGTCGTATCCGGAAAGCCGAAGTTCGCGCCCAGGGAGACGGTCGCGATGTCTCCGGCGGCTCGCTCCGCATCCTTGTCATCGGCAAAGAGCACCGTACGCGACGTCATCGCGAGCGGCATCAGCTTGCCCGTCTTGCGGTGAGCATGCCGCA
Organism: Acidobacterium capsulatum ATCC 51196; assembly: GCF_000022565.1. Lineage (NCBI taxonomy): Bacteria > Pseudomonadati > Acidobacteriota > Terriglobia > Terriglobales > Acidobacteriaceae > Acidobacterium > Acidobacterium capsulatum. Next base: position 447,618 of record NC_012483.1, on the reverse strand, counting down.
GGATGTGCAGCCGCCCGGCGAGATCCGCGTGCGCGAGATGGTGCGCAAGCAGATCGCCCAGGCGGCGCTGGTACCCGCCGTCTCCGACCCTCGGCAGGTGAGCACGCACCAGCATCAGGGCTTGACCACCGGAACGGTCTGGTCAGCGATCTCGCGCACCCGCTCCTTCATCACCTGCTCCGCGTCGGCTTTCATGCGCGCCAGCAGCTCGTCCACCTCGGCCATCTCCGCCTTGGCCGCTTCTTCTGACTCGCTGAAGGCCGCCGACTCGGTCGACCGCAACTGCTCCTGCACCTTCGGCGCGTTGACGTTGGGCACGAGTACGTCGTCCGGATTCTCGCCCGGAGCCAGCGGCATGTCGTAGCGCTCCACGACGTAGCCGACCGTGATCTTTTTGCCCAGTCCCTGCAGGCCGCTATCAATTGCAAGGCGTGTGCTCAGATCTTCTTCCTCGGCCAGGTCAAACGACCATTTTGGCATCGGCGCATCGGGCCCGAAGTTCCAGAGCACGAGCCGGCGCACAAGCTGCCGGTTGATCATCGACTCAAGCGCACGGCAAAGTTCGACGCTGCGTTTCTCGAGCGTGTCTGCATGCGTAGTGCCGAGCGCCTTTGATCCCGTTCCACCTTCATTGCCAAAGCTCGTCAGCGTCTCGCCCAGCACGCGGCGTACGATCGAGTACTGCATCGCCTGAAAGAAATGCTCGTAGACCGCCGGATCCTGCGAGCGCGCAATCTTGAGCAGCTCCTGGTCATAATCGAAATTGGCGGGCACTGCGATGGCCGTGCCGTCCACGATGGCCTGCGCGATGTTGACCGCGTTCTGCCGCTCCTCGGCATTGTTCGCGTCGTTGTAGCGCACCACGGCCGTGCCGGGCCCCTTCTCGGCGAACTGCAGCCAGAGTCGCTGCACGTTGCGTTTGAACCAGCTCGGCCAGAAGATCGCCTTCAACAGCGGCTGACCGATCCGGCTGCGCCCGCGCATGCGGTACGACATCACCAGGAACTTCTCTTCCGGGACCGGATTGCCACTGGACGCCCAGGGCGAGTCCAGCATCTGCAGCGGGCCGACCTGCGGATAGTAGCGGTCGCCGAAGAGGAATAGCTCCTGCGGGCAATCGTCGATCGACTGCAGCGACGCCTGCCCCATCGAGACGTCGAACACCAGCTCCTGCACGCTGAATCCGTAGCCGGCCGCATCCAGCACGCAATCCAGAACGGCGTGAAAATCGAGCCCGTCGAGCTGTTCCTTCACAAACTGGGCAACGTCCGCAGCCTTGGAGTCTTCCTTGTTCGCCGGCAGCACATTGCGGTCGCGCTCGAGCACGCTCAGCTTCAGCGTGTCGAGAGCGTTGGCAACGTCCTCATCTTTCTCCTCCAGCTCCCGGTAATAAGCCATCGTCGAGGGCTGGAAGAGCTTCATCTCCTGCCAGATCGCCGTGGGACTGCGCGTCCCGCCGAAGCCCAGCGAATTGCGGTACTGCGAAATCTGCGTGAGATAGAGCGCCTGGGTGCTGACAATCTGTCCCTTCGGCGGTACCGCCGGGATCTCGTTATCTGCTGCCATTACTGAAAGCCTCCTGTCATCGAGTACGACGGCCGCTTGCTCGATGTCTGCATCCCGAGCGCCAGCACGTTTGACTGCGCCGCGTAGGTCGCCAGCGCGCATCCCCAGAAGTGGTCAGCGTGCGCGCGCGCCTTGGTTTTCTTGCCGCCGGCAACTCCGGTCTCAATCGCCACCTGTGGTGCGTCAAAGGTCACGCCGCTGGCCGTGGCCACGCGCTTGACGCCCTGGATCTCCGTCCGGATGTCAAGCGAATACGGAATGCGCTCGCGCCCGGACTCGAACGACTTCTTGAGCTTCACTGCCAGATCCACCTTGAGCCGCACTGCACCATCGGCTACGTTCGACGTGGCCGCGTGCTTTTTCTTCTGCTCGTCGCGCACGCGGCTCGATCCGGCAAAATTGACGCCCATCACACGCCCGGGGCACAGCTTGTTCAGGTCGTCGAATAGACCAATGCCCATGCCCGTGGAGTCGATCGCCGTCACCTGCGTCATCTTCATCCACGGCGCAATCAGATTCGCCTGGTCCGGGAACGGCATCTCGTGAATCGCCATCGCCATGCGCGTCACCAGCACGTCGCCCAGGTCTTCTTTGACCCAGAAGGTGGTCCGGTTCGAGAAGCGTCCCACGTCGATGCCGCCAAAGAGCCGCCCGCGTGGCGCGTAACCGCCAGGCCATTCCACCGTTGCCGTCTCGCTCTCGGCCCGCTGAATCAGATCGAGCGGGATCCACGCGCCGCCAGACTTCAGGAAGACGCAGTAGAACTCCTGATTAACGATGTCCGCGTCCTGGATGAGCTGGCGCATCTCATCCATGTTGATCGGGCAGCCATCGGCAATCGCCATCGGAGCGTCGATCCAGTGAATCGACCACCCCTTCACGATCTTGAAGTTATTCTCAGGAGCCACGCCATCGGTAAGTCCCAGTTCCTTGCACAAGTCGTAGAACTTGCCCTGTTCGCCGTTCGGCGTCGATAGCACGCGCACCTTGTGGCCGAGGGCTACCTGGCGCGTAATCGCAGCCCAGATGGCGTAGCTCTCCTCGTGATGCGCAAATTCGTCCAGAATCGCGTTGCCGGGATAGCCGCGGGCCGTGCGGGGATTCGCCGGCAGCGCGATGATGCGCGCGCCGTTGGCAAAGGTAATCCGCTGCTGGATCGCCTCAATGTGGCCCAGCTCGTCATACCAGTCTTCGTCGTGGTAGAGCTCGGCCGTGCCGGTCATCACCTCGATCAGGCGATGACATGTCTCGATGAACTCGACCGATTGCGCCTTGCTGGCGCTCAATACCGTCCAGGTCGTGTTTGGATGCGCGAGGCAATCAAGCGCAGCCTCAAGCGCGGTCGCGAAAGAAAAGCCGATGCGTGCAGACTTGACCGCGATCTTGAATCGCGCTTCATCCTGCACCCATCGCACCTGGTAGGGCCGCAGGGCAAGCGCCGGCGGCACCTCCGGCCGCACCGGAACCGCACCTGGCACGACCGAAGCGAGCGCCAGCGTTGCTGCCAGCAGCTTTTTACCCATGAGCGCCCTCGGACTCTTCCCTGGGCGCGATTCCGAAGACGCGCTGTTTCAGCCGCGCGAGGTCGGCTTCCGTGACTTGCCCCTTGCTGGCCTTCTTCTGCAGCCGCTCGGTTTCTGCTTCCAGCTTGCGGCGCGTCAGCGCCTCGCGCTTCAGCAGCGCCTGCACTTTCTTTTCGTTTACGGCCACCTGGCGCTCACGCAGCTCATTCGTCCGCCGCTGCTGCAATATCTCCGCGAGTACAATCAGAGCCTTCGCCGCGCCCATGCGTCCCTTCGTGGTGGCGTCCTCCGAGAGAATCGACATGATCTGGTCGCGCGCCGCATTCAGCACGGCTTCGTCCGAGCCATCCACCGTCGAGCGCGCAAACGCTTCGGCAATTTCCCGCGCCTGGGCAGACCGCGCCAGCGTCTCGCTCACCACCTGTTGCACGCGCAGGTCATACCAGCGGTGCAGGTTGCTGTGCGGCAGCCGCATGTCCGGGAAGAGCTCGAGAACAGAGGTGGGCAGCTCGTCCCACTCGATGAATCCGCCCTGGGCTTTTGGGAGCGCTGACCGCTCTTCGATCTCCTGCCAGGTGAGCCCGTCGCTGTTCTTCAGCTTCTGCAGCGTCTGGCGCAGCTCGGGCATTGCCTCGATCAGGCGGTCGATCTTGAGCGGCTGCTGCGTGCGCCGGCGCTCGCCGGTCCGGGGTCTGCGGGCGGCCACGGTTCAAAACTCCAGGGCCGGATCGGTCGCAACGTTCTCTTCGACCTGGTCGCGTCCCGCGGCGGTGAGCTCGATCTTCTCGAAATACTGGCGCCCCGTCAGTGAATTGTGCCGTGCCGTGAAGCGCACGTAGCGGCGGTCCTGCAGATCCTGCAGCAGCGTCAGCACGTCGATCAGGTTCACGTCAAAGGCCAGGTCCTGCAGCGTGCGCGTCAGGGCGACGGAGTCAAAGCGGCTGCCCTGCACGTTGTGGCGCGAGCGCAGCAGCAGCAGAATCTGCCCGCGCATGCGCCGCGCTTTCTTCGGAGTCAGGTCATCCATCATCAGTCCTCTTCATCGCCGGCGTTCTGCACCGGAATCTTCATGCTCTCGGCAATCTGCGCCAGCAGGTTGCTCATGCGGTCCGTCCTGCGGTGCATGCGCTCGGCCTGGGTGGCCGTGTAAGCCGAGAGCGTCTGAATCTCCTGCAACTGCCGGTCGTCCTTCTCGGCGATCTTCGTCATCGCCTCGGCCATGTCGCGCTGCGCCTCCACGCCCTGCTTGGCAATTTCCACGAACTGCTGCAGCAACGTCCCGAAGACCACCACGACCGAGATCTCGATCAGCGGATTCGGTCCCCAGCTCCGCAGCAGCGCGAAGGCTTCCGACGGCTGCGTTTCCAGAATCTTGTAGCCGCCCATCACGATGGCCGCCACGCTCGCCCCGCCCAGGCCCACGGCCACCGACCGAAGCCATCCGTACCGGAACCCGATTTTCACATCCGCATGCCGACCGTTTCCCAACACCTCTACCGCCCCTCCCAGACCACTCCCAAAACAACCCCTGAAAACCCGCTCACGGCTTCCGGCCCCCTCAAAGCCGCTTTCGAGGGTCAGAAAGTTTTCCCTGGTGCCCCGTAAAGCGCCCTAGAAAATTCTCCTGCGCACACGGAATTTCCGCGTGGGGGATTACACCCCCCCCCGAAGCTCCTGGGGGCATTTCCGGCGTTTTCGGCATCGGCGGCAAAAGCGCCGGCCGGGACGCACGGACGATCTCGGAAACCTCGGTCGAGATCCGGCCCCAGTCCCGGGAAATCCGCCGCGACTTTTCGGCTGCCCGGAGGCACTCCCTGCAGGGTGGGTAACCGTGCTGACATGCAGATGCGCTCATGTCGCTCCTCACTCTCTCCTTGGCCAGCTCCACTGGCGAAGGTCGCCTCTTCGTCATCCGAAATCCGGTCCGTCATCGCCATCGTCCTCGGCCGAACCGCTGCTCAGGCGTCGCATCCGGTCGAGTTCTCGCGTAAGGCTGAACTCGCTCACTGGCTCAGGCCTCAAATCCTTAGCCATGCGAAGAGCGGTCTCCTCGTCGACGGGCGTGATTCCATAGATCGACTTCACGTTGTAATACTTGGTCAGCGGCGCGCGCTCCCCGATTTGCGGCACGTCAACGCGGATCAGACTTCCAGCGCCGATCTCGGCTTCCGAGACGCGGCCGGCAATACGGTTGTGCCCGAAAAGCTCAACGAGCGCCCACATCTCTTTCTTGTTCTCGTCCATCGTCTGCCTCTCTCATTCCTACTTCCCGGCGGCTCGGTAGCTGGTTGACCACGGAGCCGCCGGGTTTCGTTCGTCGCTACGTTGGTGTATCTTGGTGCGGCCCTACTGGCCCGCGCTGGAACTTTGCGCCTCTTCCGGCTTCGCGGATGGCGTGGGGTCCGGCTGGTTCGCTGCGGCCACCGGCTGCGCGGCAGCCGCCAGGCTCTCCGGAGAAATGCCCGTACGGCGCAGCAGCATATCCACCTTCGCCTCAATCGCGGCCACGTCCGCCTTCAACCTGGACTCCGCTTCCTGGATATGTTGGTTGGCGTCGGTCCAGCTCTCCCGCATCAGGGTCCAGAGCCGGTTTTCAACGCCGCCCAGCAGCTTTTCGCCCCACGTCTTCACGCCATCGACCAGCTGCCCGTGGCGCGCCACGCTCACCAGCACGCCCAGCCCAAATGCCAACAGCATCAAAATCAGCGTCGTCATCACTACCTCCTAGGGCCTGTCGGCCCGCTTCTCAAACACGTTTCCGGCCCGATTGATCCCGTAAAGCGTCCCGGTCACGCCTCCGGTAAACATTCCGAGCGACTCCACTGCCCGGCAAAACTCCTCGACCGTGACCGGCGCGTGGATCTTCGCCAAGAGCGCCGTCAAAAAGCCCAGCACGAAGACGATCACCAGCGCCACGCAGACCCGCGAGCTGCTCACCGCGCCATCGTCCTCGCTCAGCATCGAGCGCAGAAACGGCCGCGCCCAGCTCCCGGCCTGCTCGGGCTTCAGAAGATCTGGCATCCCAGCCCTCCAGCCACCGTCCCGATCGCCGCGCCTACGCCCGGCTGGCGCTTATCGATGCTCGCGCCACCATAGGCCGCCGCGCCCTGAATCGCCAGACACTTCGCCCCGCGCGCTATCCGCTGCAGCACCGATCCGCCTCGGGCAGCATTCCGGTAGCCGTCCGCCGTCTTCTTCTCGGCGGCGAGCTGTGCCTGCAGAGCCGTCACCTGCGCCGCCTGGTCCGCGCTCGTCTTCGAGCAGGCCGACAGCTTCGCGTTCGCCGCGTCGCAGTCCAGCTTGTAAGTCTCAAACGCTGGCAGGTCCGCCGCTGGAATCTGCACCTCGGGCGCAGCCGGAATCGATACCGCCTTTCCGTTCACCGTCTCTGTCTGCGGCGCCGGTTGCGTCAACGTCAGCGGAACCGGGATCTGGATCACCTTCGGCACGGCCTGGATAAACTGCTGCGGCGTGATGCTCGCCGCCTGCGCCCGCTCCACGGCAATCGTCGCGAGCTGCTGCTTCAAGGTCGCCGCCGTGCTCGCAATGTCGGCCTTGGCCGCATCAATCTGCTGCTGCTGGGCCTGAATCACCTGCCGCTGGGCCTGCGCGGTCGCCTGCGCCTTGAGCTGCGCATCATGCTGCCGCAGCCAAATGACCGCGAACAGCGCGACCAGCACCACCGTAACAATCGAACCAGCCAGCTCAAGAATCTCTTTGCGCGTCATGCCACCGCCTCCGCAGCCTGCGCCGGCGGCGTCGGCCAGATGTCGTACTGCTGCAGGTCAAACTCGTCGATCAGCTCGAACAGCAGGTCGTCATAGTCGGGGTTCGTAGAGTAGCCGCACGTCTTCAGCTCGCTGCAGGCTGAGCCCACCTTGCGCACTTGGCACATCGCCATGAACGGCCGATACCGCACCGCGGTTGAGAGCAGCAGCGCGTGCGCCTCAAAGCCTGCGGCCGGCGTGGGATACTTCGCGAAGCGCGCCATCTCCTGCACGCGGCGTCCGTCCACGAACTCCGAGGTCGGAAACTCCTGGTAGCTGCCCGGCTGCGCGCTGGCCACAGCCTTGATGCCGAAAAAGTTGTTGCACTGCCGCGCCAGGGAGCTCTTGCCCCAGCCGCTCTCCAGAATCGCCTGCGCAATCGTCACCGACGCGGGCACGCCATACTTCCGCATCGCGCTCTGCGCCGCCGGAACCACCAGTTTCAGAAAGTCGCTCTCTTGAGCATTCATCGCGCCCTCGCTCCCGGAGTGTCAGGAGGGCCGGCGCGGCTTCCGCGCGAAGCGAAAGGGGTAAGCCCGCGCCGGGGGCTCCTGGCTCTGGCACTCCGCGAAGCTCCTTTCAAATCAAAGTCGCAATGCGCGGATTCCCACTCCTCACCGGAGATAGATCGAGCGTAGAGGCGCGCCCATCCCTACAGGGACCGATCCGCAAACATCGCGCGGCGCGGAAACATCAAATGAAAAACGGCCCGCAATCGCGGGCCGTGAGGGAGCGCGACGACTCCCTTATGTCCCGATGAGAAGGCGGAACAGGAAAAATATCAGCGCGAGGAACGTGATCGCCGCGCTGAAGAGCACGATACCCCAGAACACGCCGAAGGCGATCGTCCACATTGTTGCCGGTGCCGTGACGGTTGACCTGGGCGCTGCTGGAATCAAAGAGTCTTCCTGGCAGAAGTCATGCCGCTTCCGTCCGACGCCAGCCCACTTCCCGCAGATTTCGCATTTAGCCATGCTGCTCGTCCCTCCCTCTCACTTGCCATTTACCCGCGTGTAGGCGTCAGCCATCGTCGCCTGAACCGTGCGCTCAACGGCGGGGATCGCCTTTATCGGAAAGTCTGCTGACGAGTCGCCAATGGAGAAGATGAGGCGTTCTGACCCATCGTCGCTTTTGTAGTAGCCAGCGGAGAATCCCTGTTCTGACACAAAATCGATCTGCGGGCTCGATCCGGGTATCTTCGCCAAGTCGGCGCGCCCCTCTGACTCAAACAGCTTGAGACATCGTGCGAGATCCTTAAACTCAGAGATCGTCAGGACGGCTTGCGCGCGACGCACCGTACCGGGAACGCCTGGCGCACTGAAAGAATCCTCGGTGACTTCGATTTGTATGGTTCTGCTTGCACTTCTGGGCTTCCCGGGAACATACGAAATATGCGCCTCGAATGATACATTTCCCGGTGTGCATCGGATTTCGGGGTCCGGAGCGATGCCACAAGCCTTCTCCGACGCAACTCGCGCAGGAAATGACGTGGTGGCGCGGAGAGTGTCAGGTGAATGCAATCGCGATTCAACACCAGCAAGCGTGCTCCTGTTCGCGCACCCCGAAAGCAATAAAAGGGTCGTACCTAATATCGCGGAACAACCTGATCTCCATTTCACGCTAAGGCTCTCCTGTTCACCTCGCGACTTTGGCGGTTGAAATTTAACAGATCTCCCATCGAGTCGCGCAAAACCGCATTTCTTCTTTCTGTAGATGAGCGGTTTTCTGAGATCACGCGGGGCCGGTGACTCTACGTGAAGCCTTTTTGTTCTTCGGCTCCGGAGCATCCCCGATCCATTTGCAGATGCGACCCGCTATGCTTCCAACGCCATGAGACTTCAGAACTCTCACACGGCTGCTTTCGGCACCTATCGGGAGCAGCAGATAGGTGGTCCCGTCGCGACGGAGCACCATTGCTTCCAACCCCTCGTATCCGATTACGGCTACGATGCAGCCGACCAGGCGATCTGGATCTCGGCGGCTCACGTCTACGATGCCAATGACCTCCGTGGACATATAAGGAATGCCGGGATTAGGGAAACGGGTGGCTTGGAGGGTGCCCTCGAGGGGCAGCCAACTGGAGGGGAACTGCAAAATACTACTCGATGTGCTCATCGCTTCTTTCGTACCTACCTTCAATGGGTCTTGAACGTAGGGGATGATAGAGAGCGACTCCTGCGGCGTAAAGATGCCTTTTGTGGCCGTGACTTGGTTACTATCCTCCAGCGACTTCGCCACCGCCTCGCTTGCGGCGAAGAGCATCTCCGGCAACATTTTTTCGCCTAGAAAGTAAGAGGCGGGAACGCCCGCTTCTTCCAGAAAATAAAGCTTTTTCTCGTCGTCGGAGAGCTTCGCCATTCGGGCGAACGTTTCGGGCGTGGGACGAATCTTGCCGCGCTCCCAGCGCGAGACGGACCCCTGATCTACCCCGAGTGCGAGGGCGAAGCGCTGCTGGCTCATTTCAAGCCGCTCGCGTAACGCCTTTATGTTCTTCGCTACCTGGTCCAATTGTTTCGCTGATCCTGACACACTTTTCCCTTGACCCTTATGCATGCATGCATTATGGTGGTCTGCATATTCCCCGGATCGGAGTTCAACTTGTCGGTCAAGTTTAAACCTGCAATCCCCGAAATCGACCACGCCTCTGCAATTTACGGCATTTATTCCCATGTCGCACGGAAGTTGGGCGTTACGCCGCAGCACGTTCGGCAGGTTGCGAGGGGAGAGCGCACGTCGAAGCGCGTAAGCGCTGAGGTGCGGCGCGAGGTTAGACGTAGGACCGAGAAAGCGAAGCGGAGGGCCGCATGAGAGGGAGGTATTCATCGCCAGCTCAGTCTCCGCCAGGAGTGTCCCCCTCGTCACTGGAGAACTCGGCGTCAGTTTTTCCACCCGATCAAGCCGCGCTCTTCGGCGACGCAAACAGGTGGCCCGCCCCCGGCACCTGCGCGGATGAGACCACGATTCGCGCACTCGTCACCGACGCAATCCGCCGCTCTGGCAAGAGCCGCGAGGTCATTGCCGAGGAAATGTCTTGCCTCACCGGCGATCGCGTCACGGTCCGCATGCTCAATAGCTACTCCAGCGCAGCCGCTGAGCAGCATCGATTTCCGGTGCAATACGTGCGCGCCTTTTGTCACGCAACCCACGATTGGAAGCTCCTTCATTGCATAGCCGAGCGCGGAGGTTTCCGCCTGATCGGTCCGGCTGAGGAGCAGCTCCTCGAGCTCGGGCGCCAATACCTCATCCGCAAGCGCGCGGAGGAACACACCGCACGCCTGGAGTCTGCGCTTTCGGGGGTGCGGCTATGAGCGCACCTCGCAAGAAGAAGCGTCCCAGCGTTGTTTCGGTTCTGGCCGAATGCGGTTGGAGCGAAAAAAGTCTTTTGCAGTACCAGATTTTAAGAGTGAAGGTCGATCTGATTCGGGCTAATAAGCGCCTCCGCCGGCTGGAAAAACAGCTCAACGATCTGGAATCTGCAAACACGCCACAGAGCGGAGCGTCGGCATGAGCGCGGCCCCGAAGCTCTATCTTGTTCCGCAGGCCGCGGCGCACGAGTGGCTCACCGCCGAGGAGGCTATTGCCCGCACCGGCCTGACGGATCGCTGGCTGCGCGAGCAGGCTCGCCACGGCTCCATCATCTCGCGCGCCACGGGCCGCACCGGCCGCAACGGCAAGCCGTTGCGCGAGTATCTGGCATCGTCATTGCCTGCCAGCGAGCGCCGCGTCGCCGAGGCCTGCAGCAACGCGGCATCGGCCATGCGCAGCCTGCCGCTCTTTACCGATTCGCAGGTGGCCCTCCCCGCCAAGGCCGCGCCTGACACGCTACCCGTCGGCGCGGCCGCTCAACGCCAGGCAGAGGAGCGCTGGGCCGTCCTGCAGCCCATCGTGGACTTTGACAAAGACCCACTCCGCTACGCCGCGCTGCGGCTCAAGGACGGCTCGCAGGTCACCTCTCAAACCCGGATGCTCGAGTACCAGGCCGAGATCTCCGGCGTCTACTCGCGCACGTTGAAGCGCTGGCTCAAGCGCTGGCGCGATGGCGGCCTCGCCGCCCTGGCAGACCGCAACCGGCAAGACAAAGGACTGTCGCGCTGGTTTGAGGAGCATCCTGAGGCGAAGGACGTTACAGCGGCGGCCTATTTGCAGCCGGAGCAATCAAAGATTGCAGCCTATGAGGCATTGCAGCGTTGGTGCAGCAGGGCCGGCATCCTCGCGCCTCACTATTCGACCGTCCGGCGCTGGCTCGACTCAGACGATCTGCCCGAGCCCGTAGTCACGCTGGCTCGCGAAGGCGAGCGCGCCCTCAAAGAGCGGCACCTGCCGTTTTTGCGCAAAGCCTACACCGACATCGCGCCCAACCAGATCTGGGTCTCGGACCACATGATCCACGACGTGCTGGTGCGCAACGACTGCTTTGAGGGCGCCGCGCCGAACGCCGCCATCCGCCTGCGCTTTACGGCGATGATCGACTACCGCAGCCGCAAGCCCATGGGCTATTGCTGGACAGTGGAGGGCAGCTCCCGCTCCATCGCGCTGGCGTTGCGTCGCGGCATCGAGCGCTACGGCGCGCCATCGACGCTCTACGTCGATAACGGCAAGGACTACAAGCGCGTCGCGCGCGGCGCAGCGCCGGTCTGGAAACGCGTGGCCAGCGAGCAGTTTGTTGCGGACGTGGCCTGGGTCGAGAGCCTGGGCGTCCTCAGCCGCCTCGGCATCGAGGTGCAGCACTGCCTCAAGTACCATCCGCAATCCAAGCACATCGAGCGTTTTTTCCGCACGCTGCACATGCGCCTGGACCGCGTGATTGCCGGTTACACCACCGGCAACGCCTATCGCCGTCCGGGTGCGACCAACGCGCTCGCTGTCGCGCACCAGCGGGCGATCAAGTCGGGCCATGCCGAGGCCTCGCCGCTGCTGCGCGCAAGCGAGCTGATCCAGCTCGGCACCGCGTGGCTCGAGACCGAGTACTCCGTCGCGCCTCATCGCGGGCGTGGCATGGACGGCCGTTCACCCAACGAGGTCTACGACGGGGGCTATCCGGTCGAGTCACGCCATATCCCCGATCTGAGCAACCTCGACCATCTCTTCTGGGCGCGCGCGCAGCGCAAGCTCGACTCTGGCAACATTCGGCTCGCCAACGAGTTTTATGGTCCCGCGGTTGGCGATGAGGTCGGCAGCGCCAATCTCTTTACGCACGGCAGCAACGACGTTTTTGTCCACTACGACGAAAACGAGATCGCGCCCGAGACCGCCATCGTCACTGACCTTGATGGCCGCGTGCTCGCCCGCGTGCATCGCGTCCAGCTCCAGCCCCACTCCGCCGCTGCGCAGCCTTACATCGCCGCCAGCATGGCGGAGCGCATGCGCCTCAAAAAGGCCGCTCGCGAAACCGTGCGCACCATCCGCAAGCGCGCGGACCAGGCAGGCTACGTGCCTGCGATCGATGTCCTCCGGGAGCGCACCCAGCTCCCGGCCGCAACCCAGCAACACATCAACGACCGGCCCACGGCGCGCAAGCCCAAAGCCGGGCAAAACACCGTCGCGCCCCCATCGGCGGTCGATATCGCAACCGATTTTTTGGAGGCTCTCAGTGAGTAACACTCTTACGCGCGATGAGCGCGTGGAAGGCCTGCAGATCACCGCTCCCCAGCGGAAGCAGACCATCGCACGAACTCTCGATTTTCTGGCGCGCACCGGGCTCACCCGGCCCGATCTCGCGCGCCGCATCGGATACGGCGAGTCCACGCTCGTGCAATTCCTTAATGACCGCTATGAGCGTGTCGGTCGCAGCGATGAGCGCATCCGTCTTGCCATCAATGAGTTTCTGGACGCTCATCCCGTTCTGCCGCCCACGCAGACCATGGGCGAGATCTACGAGACAGCCAACGTCCGAGTCATCCGCGATACATTCGAGCGCGTTCTGCGCCGCGCGGTCGCCTATGTGCTTTACGGAGCTCCCGGCAGCCAGAAGACTTTTGCGCTTCTCAATCAGGTCGCGCTGTTTAATCAGCAGGAGCTGCCCAAGAACGGCCACGGACGCCGCGCCTATTACGTCTATGCGCGCGAAGGCATCCGGCCGCGCGACCTGCTGCGCCGCGTCTGCATCGCTTGCGGGGTCCCGGTCAGCGGCGACATCGACCGGATGTTTAGCAACATCCGTTTTGAATTTCGGACCCGGCAAGTCGTCCTCATCATCGACGAGGCGCAGCACCTTCCGCTCGAGTCGCTTGAGGTCGTGCGCGAGCTGCTCGACCAGCCGCCGCACTTCTCCCTGCTGCTGGCCGGCAGCCACGATCTCATGACCACCTTTGATCGCTTCGCCGGGAACCTCGAGCAATGGAACTCAAGGATCCTCGCCAAGGTCAAGCTGCCGGGGCTGCTGGAGTCCGAGGCCCGCGCCATCATCCAGCGCGAAGTCGGCGATCTGCTCGCCCGCGTCAAGTCGTCGCTCGCTGAAAAGCAGGTTGCCGAGCTGATCGCCAAGGCGACCTCGCAGGACCGCTTTGATCGCGGCAAGACCTACATCAACGTGCGCACGCTGACCAACGCGCTTGAACAGATCAAGGCGGCCGCCGCCGCTAAGGAGGCATGATGGCTATCTACTACGGACCTGCGTGGATCTCGATTACATCGGCGTTCAGGCTTTTCGTTGACCCCGGCGAAATGGCATTCATTTGTCGCGGAGGCGAATTCTGGCTTTTAGAGGGCCCTCGCACGCATGAAGTCGCGCCCGGATCGAAGCTCTGGGTACGCGAGGGATGGGCTCTTGAAACGAAGCCTGACGGACATCATCGCGTTTATCAAGTCGGTCAATTCAGATTGTTTCTGATCCTGCTTGCTCGCGCGTTCAAGCGCATAGCGAAAACGATTGTGCAGCGCAAGGCTATGCCCCTCCTCGACGCTCACGAGCGCCGCTCCCTCACGGTTGCTGACCGAGTCATGCGCGGCGTCCTCATCGCCGCTGCCATCGGGCTGCTGATCGAGATTCTGCCAGCATTCTTCAACGGCGCCATAGCTCAGGCGGTGCGCTGATGACGCTCAACGACTACCTCACCGCCGTCAAGCGCGCGGTGCGGATTATTTACCCGCATCTCGCGCCGGACTACTTTGATCTGTGTTTCTCGGCGTCCATCCCAGCCTGGGTCGATACCTACCAGACGCATCGCGCAGAGTTTCAATGCTGGACCGAGCAGGAGATTGAGGATCAAATCCTCGCGGAGTGGTGCTCGATGGCCGCGCCATCCACCACGGAGGTGCAGTGATGACCCTTCAGGAATTCCGCTCCGAAACCCGCAGCTATTTCTATCGCCAGTCCCGCATCGAGCACCCGGAGCTGGACGAGCTGCAGCGCGCCGTCGCCTCTGACCTCTTTATGCAGTGGGCCATGCGCTTTTACGTCGCCAACCAGGCGAAGTTCAGCGGCATGCCGTCCGGGATGCTCGCCGGAGCCTTCAACGCGGTTCTGCCGAATGTCTCGATGAAAGCGAAGGTGCATTGATGCCAACAATCGACATTCTCGCCGGCAGTACGGTTTTCGTATGCAAGCGCGGTCGCCGTCCCCGCCGCCGCTGCGGCCACTGCACCAAACGCTGGTCCACGCGGCTCTGCGATTACCCGGTGGAGCACGGCAAGCGCACCTGCGATGAGCCGCTCTGCGACGAATGCGCCGTCAGCGTCGGCAATGACAAAGACTATTGCCCGGCGCACGCGCGCCATGCAAAGAAACAGGGCGAGCTCTTCGCCCAGGAGGGCCAGAACCATGGCTGAATCCCTTATCACCCATTGCAACGGCTGCAACGCCGTCAAGGCTAACGGAGCGGCCGGCTGGAGCTATGCCGCGCTGCGCAAAGGCTGCGAACGCGAGGGCATAGCCTTCGCGGCGAGCAAAGACCCGTTCACCGAATGGGATCCTGCCGACGAGAAATACGTTCTACGCGAAGACATCGTGCTGCTCGATATCTGCGGCAGCGACTGCCAGCACAAGGTGCTGAACAAATGGTCTGCGGGCGGCTTTGCTCAGGCCGCTTCCGCAGCATAACCCACTTCACTCACCAGGAGAAATTCATGTCCACGAATCCCGAAATCACCGAGACCTCAGCCAAACCCACGCCCGAGCAGATCGACGAGCTCGCCCAGCGCTGGTCCGCCGCAAAGCGCCACGTCAAAGGCGCGCAGGAGGCGCTCGCCTCCGTCGAAGAAGAAGCCATTGAGATGGTGCGCATTTACGGCGTGGTCGTGCCGCACGCCGAGAAGTCGCGCCGCCTCACCGGCCGCCACTCCGAGCTCACACTGACCAAGTCCGACACCATCACCATCGACGATGGCCGCGTCGAAGACCTGAAGTCCGCGCTCGAAGCCAACAAGCGCTCTGATCACTTCCCGCGCCTCTTCACCCTGCGCTCGAAGTACGAAGTCGTCGATGGCGCCGACCAGGTGATGCGCACGGAGTCTGTCTCGAAGCGTCTCAGCGAGAAGATCCTCTCGCTCTTCGGCCGCTGCATTCAGGTCAAGGCGAAGAAGCCGTCGCTCAAGGTCGTGATGTTCGATCTCAGCAAGCCGCCAAAGAAGTCGCGCGCCAAGAAAGGCGGCGAGTGATGACAGACGAGCAAATCGTGTCGGCCAGAGGCTCTCTTTTCGGTTGCACTGTTTATGTCGAGGGGATGGAGATCGACTGTCCTTTGTGCGGCACACACGTCGCGACCGGTCAGCGGCATCGCTGCGAGAAACAGCGCACAGAAGCGGCTCGCCATCTCACACCCAAGCTGCAAGTCAAAGCCGCAGAGCCTCGTGCGCGTCTTGATTATTACGAATATTTGCGCAAGTCAGGCAAGCCATGCTGGTTCATCCGCGAAGGCTTTCAAGGTCCAGCGCTCAGCGATATCTGCGCTTCGCCAAAGTCGGCGTGGCGCGACGCAGCCGAACGCCTAAAGGCCAGTTTTGGCAACAACAAGACGCCGACGGCCCTCCAGCTTCGCAGCCCCGAAGGGGGTGTCGCATGATGACCGACGAAGAAGTCGTCAGAATGCGATTTCCGGGGGCACAGGTCCACCTGGTAGCGGGTGTCCACACTCCCGCAGGTGGCTTCTATCAGATCGCGAACGGAAGAGCACCTCTCGGAAACGCGTGCCCAACAGAGCTTGGCGCGTGGGCGAGCGCGAGAGAGCAAACGCGTTACTGCAAAGTCGCAGACGCGGCTCCGCTTTCTGGCGAAGCTCCAACAAAGCCGTCCGCGCCGACCCCGAACACAGCCAAACTCTCCCCGGAAGAGGTGATGCAACTCCACGGCGAACTCGCGAGCGCCTGTCCCGATCGAATCACGCTTCCTATCCCGCGCCCGCTAGCTCACATTTCCGAAGCCGCAATCGACATGTGGTGGAAGACGCTCGATGTTGCCTGCAAGATCGAGGCTTTCAATCTGTTCTACGAGTCCTTCGTCGGCGAGTCTGACGACGACGCGGAAGAGCCGGAGCAGCCTGCGGAAGGCGGTGCCGCATGATGCGCACCGAAACCTTCCTCGAATGCGATCAGTGCAAGATTTGGACCGCCTCGGTGGACGGAGCCATCTTCTCGCACCGCGACCTCCGTCAGGCTGCGAAAAATCTCGGATGGCTGCGCACGCGCGGCAGCTCCGGAATGCAGGTCGATCTCTGCCCGATCTGCAAGCCCAAAAAGAAAGGACGCGTTCAATGAGCATCTTCTGCTTTGCACGCCGCCTCACGAGCCGTCACGACCGCCGCAGGGCTCGCATCCTGGCCCTGATCGACGGCTACTGGCCATCCGGCATTTGCAGGTTCTGCGGATGCTCCGACTTCAATGCCTGTCGCGAGAAGAACGGACGCAACTGCCGCTGGGCCAACCCCGAGCGCACGCTTTGCGACAGCACAAGCTGCCTGCGGCAGCTCGGCATTCTCATCCGGAGGCACATGTGACGCAAGCCGCCCTCTTTGAAACGCGCACGCCCGAACTGATCGCCCAGGAGCGCCGCGCGCACCTGGACGATCAGATCACCCGACTGCTGCTCGGCGAGTCGCAGTTCCGCATCACCGAGCAGCAGCGCCGGCTGCTGCACATCCTCTCCAAGCGCTATGGAAGAGACCGCGCCATCCGCATCAGCGAGATCAGGCAGCGCCTGGAGATCAGCGAGCGCACCATCAAGGATCTGGTGCGGTCGCTGGTCACCGACTTCCGGCTGCCCGTAGGGGCGTCGCGCGACGGCGTCGACGGCGGCTACTACCTGGTCATGACGCCGGAAGAAGCACGCAGCACAGCGCAGCCCTACATCGACGAGGCACTCAAGCTGCTCGACCGCGCCCGCGTCCTGGTCGGCGATCGCGCCATCCTCGAGCTGCGCGGGCAACTCGCCATCACTGAAGAAGTCCACGAAGGAGAGCATCAATGAGCACCCGCATGCATGAGTGCGCCGCGCCGGGCTGCCGCATGAGGATCTTCGAGCGCTTCCTGATGTGCTACAGGCACTGGAACCTGGTCCCGCGCGACCTGCAGCAGCTCGTGACCTCGCGCTGGGAAAACATGCAATACGGCATGAGCCCGCGCCTCTATCTCATCGCGCGGCAGCAGGCCATCATCGCCGTAGCCGCGCTCGAAGGTCTCGACACTTCCGGATACGAGCTTAAGCTCAACCGCCTGCGCAGCAGCGCCAACCTGAAGAGGTCGGCATGAACAGCGAGCGCCGCAGTTGCCTGGAAAAAGTTCGCCACGAGAAGTGGTGGAACGCGCGCGCCGCGCTGCGCTCGACCATGCGCGCGCACAACCTCAAGCCCGGCGAGCTGGTCATCTACCAGTGCCGATTCTGTCACGGCTGGCATGTCGGCCATCCGAGGCCCGAACACCTGCGAATCAGGAGGATCAAACGCAAATGAAGAAATGGTGTGAAGAATGCGCACAATTGGGGCGAACGTCTGAGGCAACGCACACGGTTCTGGAAATGCTGCTGTGCCGGCCCTGCGCTTCGGCCGAGGCCGTGCGAGCTGGCGTTCCCGCTCTGCCTATCGGATCTCCAGCTCCGGCATCTCCGCCGGTGGCCGAACGTCCGGCTTCTGAGCAAACCTCGCGAGCGAACAAGCACAAGCGGATTCCGGACGAGACCCGCGCCGCGATCCT
Organism: Acidobacterium capsulatum ATCC 51196; assembly: GCF_000022565.1. NCBI lineage: Bacteria > Pseudomonadati > Acidobacteriota > Terriglobia > Terriglobales > Acidobacteriaceae > Acidobacterium > Acidobacterium capsulatum. Next base: position 429,641 of record NC_012483.1, on the reverse strand, counting down.
GCGCGAGCCGGCGTCGGCCACCAACACATCCCTCGCCGCCAAATACGGCATATCCGACGTGAGCGTCCATTACATCCGCAAAGCGGCAAAGAGCGGGGAATCGAAGGCGTTCGTCGAGCGTGTGACCACGGTCAAGCCAGCCAAACGCATCCCGGCTGCCCGTCCGGTCGAAGTGCCCGTGGAACAGGGCACGCTCGCCGCGATGGCGCGTCTGGAAGTGCTCGATTCGATCTGGAACATCCTGTCGTACGAGGCCAAGCGCCGCGCGTTGCAGTCCGTCAAAGCCGAGATTCTGGAGGCGCTGTGAGCGAATCGCGAATAGAAGAAAGCAGGAAGCTCAAGCGCTTTGAAGACGCGCTCGCAGGCCACCGTCTGTCGTGGACCGCAGCCCATCAGATCAGCGCCGCCATCTGCGAGCTGCGCGGCATTGCCTACGCCACGCTGTGCTCTGGGGACTACAAACTCCCAGATGGCCTGCGATCCCAGCTTCAGGCCATTGTTACATCCATGAAGAACTCCGGCATTGAGGCTGCGCGTGACATGCGGACGCCGCATCAGCGTGACGCTGCCGATCGGAAGCGGAGGACCCGGTGAAGGGAAGCTTTTTCGCCGTCGCCCAGGAGATCGGCGCGCTCGTCGAGGCGAAGAATCGCGCCTACGGCAGCAGCTTTGCCAAGTCGGGCGATTTCCTGCGCCTGCTCTACCCAGCGGGGTTGCGTCCCGACCAATACGACGACGCGCTCCTGCAGGTGAGGATCTTCGACAAGCAGATGCGCATCGCTACCGACCGCGACGCATTCGGCGAGTCACCGTACCGCGACATGGCAGGCTACGGAATTCTGGGTGCAACCATGCGAGCAACGAAAGGGGCCAACAGCAGTGACCATTCAGCCGGCGCGGCAATGTCAGAGACCGGGGTGCAGCAAGCTCGTGAAAGAGAAGTCAGCCAGGTTCTGCAGCGGCGCGTGCCGCGAGGCCGACCGGCGCGAACAAAGACAAAGCGCAACGCCGGCGACGTGTCCGAATTGCGGAGCAAATCTTCGGCGTCCACGCGGACGCCCGGCAAAACGAAAGGAGCCTGATCTATGAGCAGGCAAATCACCAGCCCGCAGATGAAACGGCTGCAGGTGCTTTTCAGCCAGGTCGCGCGGCGCACGCAGATTGAGAACACGCGCGACGAGCGGCTGCTCTGGGCCACCGAAGGTATCGGCCGCAAGGTGGAATCCTTCAAAGACCTCACGGCAGACGAGGCGCGCCGCCTCATTGACGCCGCCCAAGCGCAGCTCAATTATCGCGCACCTCTCAAGCAGCGTCGCAGCCGTGCGGACGCCGACCGCCGCGGCCGCGATGGCCGCCGTGACGGCAAAGACCTGGCCGATCAGCCGCAGATCGCGAGCGCCCAGGACATCGAGCAAATCGAGGAGATGTATCAGCGGCTCGGCTGGACGCGTGAGCGGTTCGATGCATGGCTCCGCTCCATCCGCTCACCACTCAAGTCTCGCGATCGCGCCATTCGCACGACGGCCGACGCCAACAAGGTGCGCTGGGCCCTCAAAGGAATGCTCCAGGCCGCGGGGCTCTGGCAAGATAGGAGACCGGCATGAGCCAGCGGCCCGCGGACGGTCCCGGCTCGCAGATCCTGCTGCCCTTCGCCGAGCGCGAGTGGATCACGCTGGAGCGGACGTGTCTGATCCTGGGCACGACGCCGAAGACCGTTTATCAGATCGAAGACACCTGCGACGAGTCCGGCAGCCCGTTGATCCGCGTACTTTCCTTCGGCGTCGCAAAGCGGAAGCGTGTGCTTTACAAATCGGTCGTCGAGTTCTGTGACTACCTCGCCAAGAAGCACTCCATTCCGGTGCAGCGGCCGCCGCTGTCCAACTCGCTCTTTCGTCATCGCGACGAAGATCTTCTGCCGTTTCCGCTGAGCGACACAATGAGCATTGTCGATGCCAACCGCTATCTTGGCTACGAGTCGCGCGGTCCGGTCGTGAACTTTATCGAAGAAGGCCGCTTCTACGCCTACCGTCTCCTCGATCGCGGAGCCTGCCAGTGGCGCATCAGCCGCAAATCTTTTGCCGCTTGGTTCAGCGCATGCACGCGGTCGCATGCGAACTTGCCGAAGCGTTCTTCCACTCACGAGTGAACACTCCTCCACGCGCGAGCACGGCACCATGTCATCATGGCCGCCGGTTATACCTCTGTCTCCGCTGCAAAAATCACTGATGCAACAGGCACGCCGCTCGCAAGCGGATCCATCACATTCACTCCGTGCGATAACAACGGAAACGCGATCTCGTTTGTGGTGAACGGCTCCGGTCAGGCAATCTCCGAGCCCGTTACTGCCCAGGTCGTCAACGGCGCATTTAACATCGCACTCGCTGACACTTCGCTCACGTCCCCGAAAAACGTCTGCTACAAGGTCTCGCTGCGCGACAATCTTACGTCGCAGAGCGCTCTGGGTCCCGGCTATCTGATCCAGCCGTCTGGCGCGAACTGGAGCTTCGACAACTTCGTTCCGAATCTGGCCGCGCTTGTCACCGTCCAGCTCGGGCCGCAAGGTCAGGGATTCAACTTTCGAGGCGCGTGGGCTCCTGATGTAACATATGCGCCCTACGATTGCTTTACCCAGGGCGGCAATAGCTACGTCGTGACGACTGCTTATACCTCCGGTTCGGCCTTTGGCGCGACCGATACCGCAAATGCTGTTTTGTTCGCAGCAAGTGGAGCGCTCTCAGGACAGGTCACCACTCCGCTGACTGCGAGCGCAGGCGCAACAATTACAGGCGGTCTTACCGTGGACACGATGAGCACGGGAACCGCGACCGAGCAGGACCTTCCCGCCAATTACGAAGGCGCGCTCTACGTGATCCGCGACGCCGCTGGATTCATCGGCTTTGCTGTGCAGAATGGCCCAAATGGAGCATTGGTAAAGATCGGGGGCGACCTCACGGTCACCGGACTGCTCAACATTCTTGGCTCGTTGGTCGCAGACGGCTATGCAATGGTCACGTCCAGCGAGGTAGAGCTGGGCGTCAATCCGCCGAACGCGCTCTATGCGATCTCAGATCCCAAGGGAAATGTCGCCTTCGCAGTCCGCGCGGACGGGCGCGTGCTCGGAACGCTTGCTCTCGATCCCGCCGTCAAGGGGGCATTCGATGGCGACGAGACGATGTTCTACACGGGCACCGATGCGAACGGGCTCTACCAGGTATTTTCTGCCAACATTCGCACTGCAGCCATCGCGAAGCTTACGTCCACCGGCAATAACATCTTCGTCTCCCTTTCTGAGGACGGACAAACCGTCACGTTTGCCTCTGATCGCGCTGGCAGCGTCGCCACGCTCTACCGAATGGATCGCAACGGCGTCACGAAGCTCACCGCAGCATCGCCGTTTGCGAATGCCTATGAAGTCAGCCACGTCATCGGCGTCGGCCAGTCGCTCATGCTCGGCGCGCTCGCAGTGCCGCCGCTTTCCACTTCGCAGCCATATGACTCGATCATGTTCAACAGTGGTCTGCGCTGCGGCGTAGACAGCGGCAATGCCAGCAGCTATCCCGCGGTGCAGTCCGCAAACATCGCATCCTTCACGCCGATGGTAGAAGCCACGGACGCGTTTGAGGGCACTTACGGCGAGACGGTCATGAGCGGTTGCTTCAACCACTTCGTTCGCCGCCACGCTGCTCTTGGCAAGACGACTCTGCTCGGCTCTATTCATGCATGGGGCGGCCACGCTTATTCCGCAGTCGGCCCCGGTACTCAGCCCTATCTCAACGCGCTCGCAAGCATCACTGCTGCGAAAGCGATTACGGTCGCGGCTTCGGAGACCTATGGCGTTCGCGCAATCTTCTGTATCCACGGCGAGCAGGATGAGCTTGGCTCGGGCAATCCGAACTATGAAGCCGACCTGGTGACGTGGCAGTCTGACCTTCAAAGCGCGATCCAGGCGATCACCGGACAGACAGAGACCATCCCGATGATCCTGTCGCAGATCAGCAGCTATGGCATCTACGCTGGCCACGCGACGCCGATCATTCCTCCGCAGCAGCTTGCGGCATGCGATCAGAATCCCGGCAAGCTGCTGTGCGTAGGGCCGAAGTATCATCTGCCTTACGAGGCCGGCCAGGGCGTTCACCTGAGCGCGATCGGCTACCGCTGGCACGGCGAGGAGTTTGCCAAAGTTCTGGCCTACGTGATGCAGGGTAAGAGCTGGCGCCCTCTGGAACCGCGCTCGGCTTACATGCGTGGTAACTCGATCATCGCTGACTTCTATGTGCCGGTGGCTCCTCTGCAGATCGACACCGTCAATGTCACCGAGCCAGATAACTTCCCAGGCAGTAAGTACGGTTTTGAGTTTACCGATGGTTCGGCGACGCCTCCGACAATCACCGCCATCAATATCGTAGGACCGGAGACTCTGGAGATTGTGCTCTCGGGTCCTTCCACCGGAGGCAGTCCGAAGCTCGCCTACGCCTGGACCACGCCGACCAGCGGCACGGCCGCGTACGCAGGGCCAACCTCAGGGCCGCGCGGAAACTTGTGCGACTCGGATGCCACGCCTTCGATTTACGGCAACGATCTTCGCAATCGCTGCGTTCACTTCCAAATCCCAGTCCTCTAAGGAGACATCATGGGCAGGCAGCTCATTCTCAGTGGCGCCGATTTTTCGGCCGGTGGCCTTTCACTCAATTGGCGTCCTTCCATGCTCGGCGCAAATCTCGCCGCATGGCTCAAGGCGGACGCTGGTGTAACTTCTTCGGCCGGCGCTGTAAGTCAGCTCCTTGGGCAATCGACCAACGCTTATGCGCTCGTGCAGACGACGAGTGCGGAGCAGCCGGCCTTGACGGCAAATGAGCAGAACAATCTGCCCGGCATCGCGTCCAGTTCGGCCACTGCGCAAGTACTCGCCACAGCTACAGCGCCTGCTGCTGTGCAGTTTGAGTACAACAAACCCTTCAGCCTTCTGCTCGCTTTCAAACGCGTCGGCGCGTCGCCATACAACGGCAACAATTCGTGGGAAGCCATCATGAGCTGTATGGACCCGGCAGCTGCCTTTCGGGGCTGGTTTGTCGGAGGTAGCAAGCCGAGCGGTGGCACTTTCACTTTCGCCTTGAGCTACAACGGTGCTCAGGCGTATGCCATCAACGTGCATGGCGCGACGGTACTGGCCGCTGGCCATCCATACATCGCGACTGTAACGTATGACGGATCGGGGCATGCCGCCGGTGTATCGATCACGCTCAACGGCGCTGCTGAGACGATGACCACGGTAAACGACACGTTGGGCACGAACACGGCAGTCAGCAGCGGTCAGCGGCTGGCTATCCTCGGTGGCTCGAACGCGATCGCGGGCTTTCAATCCATTGACTCTTTCCTGGAAGGCGTCGTGGTCAACCGTGTACTGAGCGCGCAGGAAATCGCCTATGCGCAGGAATATTTGAAGGGCCGCTGGGCGGCTTATTGAGATGTGACGGGTGAGGTGATATTCCAAAAATGGAATATTGCCTCACTTCCGTTGGATTTTCCTTTTTAGAGGGTTTCTGGTCACTTCCGTTGGATTGCTGGTAGGCGATGCGACCGCTCGATTCGCGGGTTTGAAGAGTTTTCCACATCTGCCGTTAGGCTGTGTTCTGATCCAACGGAACACTTCCGTTGGATTTCCGCACTCTGTAAACGAAAAATCAACAACTTACCCTTTGAATCCAACGGAAGTGCGCGAGTTTAGTGTCACCGATCGTGCGAATCCGTGTGGGCTCTTTTGTTTGTGGAAAAGCGTGTTTCGCCCGCGCCAATCCCGCTGATTCCCGCCGTCTCCCGTAATCTCCCACCAGTGACACAGATCTTGCTCACTCACACTTTTGCGGGGTGGATGTACGGGCTAAAGCCCGTACCCTTCAGGGGCTGAGTCTTATGGGGCGAGAGGGAGCGCAGGTCCCTCCGCTCACTTCGCTCGGTCGGGATGACAAGGGATTAGGGGCGGAGCTTTGGCCGGCATGACAGGCGGGGAGCGGTGGCGGTTGGAGGACGAATCTTCTTGACGGCGCTGAGGTTCGGTCCTAATGTTGCGGCATCTCCTTCCAGGGACAATTCATGAAGCGAACGTTGCCTCATCCCTTCGGCTGTTTTGTGGGCCTATTGCTTTGCGGGCAAATGGTGGCGGCGCAGACGCAGCCCGGAACCGGGCCGGCGAAACCTCAGACGACCCAACATGCGACGCAGGGAGCAGAAGCCGATAGCGCGATTTCTGCAGATTTGGGAATAGGCGTAGGAAATACAGGCGTGAACGCTGTACGTTGCTTCAGTCCCTCCGCGAACTGGTACGAAACCGAAAATACAGAGCTTCTGCGCATGATTGGAGAGGCGTCTCAAAACGCTCAGGAAGGTGTGGAGACTGAACTGCGATACGAGCAGAAACACCCAAACTGGACACTGGATAGGATTTTGGCGGAACGCATAAGCATGTTGAAAGATCTTCTCGACAGCGAGTCCCAGAGCCGATGAAACGACTGGCGTATCTTTTGCTACTTTGCGCTGTTCCCTGCCTCGCGCAGCAGACGGCCGGAGCGGTGCATCATCTATACGTTGAGCGCATGAGCATTCAGCCTCCTTGCAAGCCGAGCCTGCAGATGGTGGGCGGCGAACGCGAGATTGTGCCGTGCAAGGGAGACGCCAAGATCGTTCCCGATCAGGTCGCTCACAGTAGCGATACGCAGCTTTCAGCACTGCAGAAAAAGGAGGAAGAGGCGGAGTTGAATTACCTGATTTATCAGTGGCACCACACCCGGAATGTGTTTGTGTGGCAGTACTGGTCAGGCATTGTGATTTTTGTAGTGAGCGTCCTGCTGGTGGTGGCTGGCATCATTTTTGCTGCCTGGCAACTGCAGTACAGCATGCGGCTGGGCAGCAAGCGCATGGAAGTGATGGATGCGCATGCGGCGGCGCTGACGGCGGCCGCAGCGGCTGGCGATGGAGCCGCGGCCACAGCGGTGGCGAGCGAGCCGAGTGGCACGACGCTGAAGATTTCCGCCACTGGGCTTGAGGTGCATTCGGCGACGCTGGGGGTGATTATTCTGGCGTTCTCGATGGGCTTTTTCTACATGTATTTGAAGTATGTGTATCCGATTCAACTGGTGCAGACGCAGCCGGTGACGCAGAGCCAGCGTTGAGGCGGAGCGGCAGGGGCTGATGTCGCGCTCCCTTTCAGGAATCCGGCCGGGAGTGCGAGAGAAACCTGAGGCGGTGTATGCGACCGAAGCATCGCCGGGATTCTTCCTACCCTGTTTCACCGCTTTGCGGTTCAGAATGACGCAGTTATTTGCTGGCGACGACGCAGCTTTGCGGGAGCGGCGTAGGCTACCAGGCGTGCAGGTAGCCGTTGCGCTCGACGATCTCGACCTGTGCGCCGAAGAGATCGGCCATGATCTGGGGTGTGATGAGGTCATGCTTGGGGGCGTCGGCGTAGATGCGGCCGGCGCGGAGCATGAGCACGCGATCCATCTCGGGGAGGATGTCGCCGAGGTGGTGGGTGACCATCAGGATGCCAATGCCCATGCCGGCGATGGAGCGGAGGACTTCACGCAGCTCCTGTTGTGCGGCCATGTCGAGGGCGTTGGAAGGCTCGTCGAGGAGAAGCATTTCTGGCGCATGGACGAGTGCGCGGGCGATAAGGACGCGGCGCTGCTCGCCGGCGGACATGCGGCCGACAAGCTTTTCTGCAAGGTGATGCGCGTCCAGGAGGCCGAGAGCGGTGTCGGCCCGTTCGCGCATTTCGGCGGTGACAGTCTGGTGGGGCCAGAGGGTGGCGGTGCCCAGCAGGCCGGCGATGACGACGTCGCGGCCGCGCGTGGTGGGCGTTCGTTCGGAAGGAAGCGTTTGCTCGACGACGCCGAGATATTGGCGCAGCTCGGAGACGACCCAGCGGTCATAGCCGAAGAGGCGCATGCAGGAGCCATCCTTTGGGATGGGGTAGCACTCGCGCGTGATGGTCTTGATGAGCGTGGATTTGCCGCAGCCGTTGGGCCCGAGGATGACCATCTGCTCGCCACGTGCGATGCGCAGCGAAACGTCATGGAGAACGATGTTTTCGCCGCGGGCGACATCGACGTGCTGCATTTCAAGAAAAAGCGTGGTCTGGGGCGCAGCCACCTGTGAGGTGAAAGCTGTGCTGCCGCTGGCGGCGGAGGGTGCCTCGGGGGAATGGGGCTCTGCGCTCATGGACCTTCCTTAGAGGGGTCGGGTTTGCCTCCAACCTTTTTATCAGGCTGTTCCAGAGATAGCACGGAGAAAAAGCGATTTTAGTTAACAGAGGAAGTACATGGATTGCATAAAGAAGAGGGATTTCAGGTGAAAATAAAAGCTCATGACCAACGATAACCTGCTTCTCTCTGCCGATGCCCTTCCGGGCGGATTTCAATTTGCCGCCGTGACGGCGGGAATCAAAGCCAGCGGCAAGCCTGACTTTGCACTGGTGATTGCGGAAGCACCTGCGTCCGCTGCGGCGCTGTATACGGCGAATCGCGTGCAGGCCGCTCCCCTGGTGGTGGACCGCGAGCACATGGCCCGGAGCGGCGGCCGCGTGCGGGTGGTGGCCGTGAACTCAGGCAACGCGAACTGCGCGACCGGCGAGGCTGGACTGCGGGCGGCGCGGGAGGTGTGCTCCGCCGCGGCGGCGACGTTTGGCTGCGAAGAGCACGAGGTCTTCCCTTCCTCGACGGGCATTATCGGAGTGCCGCTGCCGGCGGAGATTCTGGTGCGGGCTCTGCCTGCTGCGCGCGAACAGGCGCAGGCGACGGCGGAACAGTTCTCGGCCTTTGCGCGGGCGATTCTGACGACGGATACGAAGCCGAAGGTGGCCACGGCCACCTGCACGATCGGCGGCAAGACGGTGCGGATTGCCGGGGCGTGCAAGGGCGCGGGCATGATCGGTCCGCAACTGGTGCCGCATGCGACGATGCTGGCGTACGTGTTCACCGATGCGGTGATGGAGCCGGCGGTACTGGACGGGTATCTGCGGGGCGCGGTGGAGCAGAGCTTCAACTCGGTGTCGATTGACGGCGATACCTCGACCAATGACACGGTGCTGCTGCTGGCCTCAAGCACGGCGGACGCGCGTGTAGAGGCCGGAGTGGAGGCCTTTGGCGCGGCGCTGAACGCGGTGTGCCTCTCACTGGCGAAGCAGATTGTGGATGACGGCGAAGGCGTGACGCACGTGGTGGAGCTGCAGATTGAAGGCGCGGCGAGCGATGCCGATGCGCGGGCGATTGCAAAGACCATCGCGCATTCGCCGCTGGTGAAGACGGCTTGGGCGGGCAATGATCCGAACTGGGGAAGGCTGATGGCAGCGATTGGCTACTCCGGTGTGGCGATTGTGCCGGAGAAGGTCGGCATCTGGTTTGGTGAGCATGAAATCTGCCGTTACGGCGGACGTTCGCCGCTGTATGACGAGGCGGCGGCGCATGCTTACCTGAAGCAGCGCGAGTTCTCGATCAGAATTGTGCTGGGAATGGGCGATGGAAAGTGCCGTTTCTGGACGACGGATCTGACGAGCGAGTACGTACACATCAACGCGGATTATTCGACGTAAATTTTTTAAGGCGATGCACCGGAAGCGGTGCAATGTGCTGAAGTGGGCATGCCTGTTGCACTTTCGGGAATTGACACCGGAATATGCACAGGCATTTCAACATTTCTGAGGAAAATTCGCGTGGGTTTTCCTCTTGCGCTTTGCGTGTGAACGTGCGAGTCTGGCAACTTTTCATTTTTGTGAATTCGCCAGGGACATTCCTTCTTACTTACCGGCGCTCGATGGGAGCGGCACGCCTGCACACCAGGAGGGCGGAAGAGCGCCCGGCCCGCGCCAGACCTGCGATCGAAGGCTGTCTGCGACGCATTTTCCGGGATGGACGCGGTCCCGCGCCGGGTTGCCTGAGCGGCGCTTTTTCGAGCGAAAAAAATATCCGCTACTGTGACGTATTTTTGAGGCGACACGGTTCACTACTTCTACATCAGAGATAGGACTGGGGTTGGCATACTTGCCACCCTTTGGAGGAGATGTAGATTCCGATGAAAAACATAATGATTGCGCTTACGCTGATTCTCGCTTCGACGGCCACGGCTGCTGTGGCACAGGACGGGCCTGAGAGCGCCCCTTCCCCCCAGATGACAGCATCGAGCAACCAGATGGCGATGAAGCCGGCAAAGGACCGCAAGCTGCGCGGGTCGGTTGCCTTTACGGGCGTCTTCACGCGGCAATGGACCCAGGATACGCCGGGAGTGAACCACGAGTTGCTGGCTGGGTGGGGAGTGATGCCGGAGATCAACTTTACGAAACGGCTTGGCCTGCAGGCGGACTTTGTGAGTTCCTACACGAGTGGCGTTTATCCCGTAGAGAACAAGCTCTCGATGATGGCAGGGCCGCGGTATACGCTGAATCCGCGCTGGCGGGGCACGCCGTTTGTCTTTGGCGAAGCGGGTGAGACGCGCACGGGCATCGGCCGGAACATGTTTGGCACGAGGACGCATCCGGGGATTACGTGGAATCCGACGGCGTCGGCCGGTCTTGGGTTTGACGTGAACCTGACGCCTCGCTTCGGGCTGGAGTTTGTTCCGGCGGAGTGGACGGGCGAGCGGTTTGATTACAACGGGCAGTGGCAGAACAACTACCAGGCGCGGTTTGGATTTGTCTTTAACCTGCGCTAAAGCAGCGTGAGATAAGCCGGACGACATAAAGGGCGGGATGCTGGCAAGCATCCCGCCCTTTTGTGCGTGCGTCGAAGATGGAGCGCACGCGGGTGCCACGGCATGCCTATGGTGCGATAGAATTTAAGGTCGCAGGCACCATCCTTTTGCCATGAGCCAAACTGCTATTTTGAACCCGGAATCGGCCGCCGACGCCGACGTTGCAGGCAAGCACGGCGCGCCGCTGATCAGCAATGCGCGGCTCCTGGAACTGTATGCGGCGATGGTGCGGCTGGCGGCGCGGGAGCCGCGAGCGCAGGGCCGCTACGAGGCCGTATTCGCGGCCATGCTGGCGGGAATTGAGGCAATTGACCGCATTACGGTCACTGTTCCCGGACCGGCCGCGCAACTAATTGAGAACTCCGCCACTCCCCTTCTGCCCCAGCCCATCGAAGCTCCCCTCTCCATCGCTACCGGCATCGCCCTGACGCAGCAACTGCAGCACCCGGGTGCGGTGGTGCTGGCCTTTGCGACGCCGGACCGGCTGGTTCCGGAGGCGTTTCGCGAGGCGCTGCGGTTTGCGGCGCGGCATAGGCTGCCGATTCTGTATGTGCTACTGCCCTCGCCGCGCAAGCTGACCGGGGAGGATGCCTTTGACTGGAGCGGCGAGGCCGCGATCGAGGGTGTGATCAGCGTTCCGGTAGATGCGCATGATGTGGTGGCCCTGTACCGGGTGGCGTTTGAGATGATGCAGAGGGCGCGCGAGGGCACCGGCCCGACGCTGATTGACTGCAAGGACATTCGTTTGGAAAAGGGCGATGGGAATGCGATCGCCCGCATGGAAGCACATCTGGCGCGCAAGGGACTGCTCGAAGCCGGGCACCGGGCGCGCATCACTGAAGAGTTTTTGCAAGCGGCCGGACGGGTTTCCCGCACGCCGGCGCGCCGCGCGAAGCACACGACATTTTCTGCATAAGCCGCAGGACGGCTGGGCCGAGGAGAAGACAGGATTCCGATGACGACGAAGACACCCGTACCCGTAATGAACGACTTCACCCAGGAAGTCTCCGAGTGGATTGAGGCCTTTGACGATGTAGTGGTCGCCGAGGGTCCCGATCAGGGCGCACAACTGCTGGATGCTCTGCGGCAGCGTGCGCGTGAAGCCGGCATTGCCGCTCCCAGCCAGATCACGACTCCGTACATGAACACGATTCCTCAGCATGAGGAAGTGCCTTACCCGGGCAACCGCGCGCTTGAGGAGCGCGTGGAAGCGCTGATTCGCTGGAACGCGATGGCGATGGTGCATGGGCAGAACAAGAAGGACGATGGCATCGGCGGGCACATTGCCACGTATTCTTCACTGGCGACGCTGCTGGAAGTGGGCTTCAATCATTTCTTCCACGCGAGCTATGGGGACCAGCCGGGTGACTTCATCTATTTTCAGGGCCATGCGTCGCCGGGTGTGTATGCGCGCGCGTATCTCGAAGGCCGCTTTGAGGATGAGAACCTGCTGAACTTCCGCCATGAACTGCGCGACAAGCCGGGCCTGTCTTCGTATCCGCACCCGTGGCTGATGCCGAACTTCTGGCGCTTCCCTACGGTGTCAATGGGCATTGGTCCGCTGAATGCGATCTATCAGGCGCGCTTTATGCGGTACCTGGAAAACCGCAAGCTGATTGAGAAAACGCCGCGCAAGGTGTGGGCGTTTGTGGGCGACGGCGAGACGGACGAAGTGGATACGCTCGGCGCGATTGGACTTGCGACACGCGAGAAGCTCGACAACCTGGTGTTTGTGATCAACTGCAACCTGCAGCGGCTGGATGGCCCGGTGCGCGGCAACAAGCGCATTGTGGATGAGCTGGAAGGCATCTTCCACGGCGCGGGCTGGAATGTGATCAAGGTATTGTGGGGCTCGGACTGGGACCGCCTGTTTGAGCGCGACCACACGGGCCTGCTACTGAAGCGCATGGAAGAGTGCGTGGATGGCGACTTCCAGGCCTACAAGGCGAAGGGCGGCGCGTATCTGCGCGAGCACTTCTTCGGCAAGTATCCAGAGCTGCTGGAACTGGTGAAGGATATGTCAGACGACGAGCTGGCAAACCTGCATCGCGGCGGCCACGATCCGGTAAAGGTCTACAACGCATACAAGCGCGCGCTGGAGCATCAGGGCGGGCCGACGGTGATTCTGGCCAAGACTGTGAAGGGCTACGGCATCGGCACGACACAGTCACGCAATGCCGCTCACCAGGAAAAGAAGCTGACCGATGACGCGCTGGCGGGATTTGTGAAGCGCTTCAACATTTCCGTGCCGGAAGAGCTGGTGAAGCAGACCAAGCCTTACCGCCCCGCGAAGGACAGCGAGGAGCTGGCCTATATGCATGCACGGCGCGAGGAGCTGGGCGGCTACCTGCCGCATCGCAATGCGCCGCAGATCGAGTTCAAGACGCCGGGTCTGGATTATTTTGGCGAGTGGACGGGCGGATCGCGCGGACGCGAAGTCTCGACGACGATGGGCTTTGTGAGCATCCTGCGCCACCTGCTGAAGGACTCGCAGATCGGCAAGCTGATTGTGCCGATTGTGCCGGATGAGGGCCGCACGTTTGGGCTGGAGTCGGCGATTCGCCAGGTGGGCATTTATGCCAGCGAAGGCCAGAAGTACACGCCGCACGATCAGGACATGCTGCTCTACTACCGCGAGGAGAAGGACGGGCAGATTCTGGAAGAAGGCATCACGGAAGCCGGATCGATGGCATCGTTCACGGCGGCGGGTACGGCGTATGCGAACTACAAGGTGCCGGCGATTCCCTTCTACATGTACTACTCCATGTTCGGTTTTCAGCGTGTGGGCGACATGGTGTGGGCGTTTGCCGATTCGCGCGGCAAGGGCTTTTTGATGGGCGGCACGGCCGGGCGCACCACCATGCTGGGCGAGGGCCTGCAGCACCAGGACGGACACAGCCATGTGCTCTCAAGCACGGTGCCCACCTGCGTGAGCTATGACCCTGCCTATGTGTATGAGATGGCCGTGATTCTGCGCGATGGGCTGCGCCGCATGTATGAGAACAACGAGAACGTCTTCTACTACATCACGATGTACAACGAAGACTATGCGATGCCGGCGATGCCGGATGGCGTGGAAGAAGGCATTCTGCGCGGCCTGTACAAGGTGAGCCCGGCAGCGAAGGGCAAGGCCGTGGCGCAACTGTTCGGCAGCGGCCCGATCTTGCGCGAGGCGCTGCGGGCGCAGCAGATTCTGGCGGAGAAGTATGGCGTGCAGACCGATGTGTGGAGCGTGACCAGCTATACCGAGCTGCGCCGCGATGCGCTGGCGGTGGAGCGCTGGAACCGGCTGCATCCGGCCGATGCGGAGAAGACGCCGTACCTGCTGGAAGCACTGAAGGGCACGAAGGGACCAATCATCGCGGCGAGCGATTATATGAAGGTGGTCCCGGACCAACTGGCTCCGTGGCTGCCGACGCGGCTGATCTCGCTGGGCACGGATGGCTTCGGGCGCAGCGACAACCGCGAGCATCTGCGCAGCCACTTTGAGGTGAATGCCGAGTCGATTGCCACGGCCACTCTTTCGCGGCTGGCCCGCGAGGGCAAGTTCGACGCCAAGGAAGCGCAGAAGGCTTTTGCCGACCTTGGAGTGGATACGGAAAAGGGCGATCCGGCGCGGGCATAAGTTTGCGCAGGATCGCACCTGATCATTTTTCTCTATGCTGACCGCCGGTGGCGCATCTCAGGAGCATGCCCCACCGGCGTTCGCGTATGGTTGTGTTCCCTTTCGCGTTCTACTAGCCTGAGAGTCAACCCGAGTTCCGGCCACTGGTACGAGGCCGCAGAATTTCACGAAAACACTCCTGACGAGGTCTGAGTGAGACTGTTTCCGCGCATTTTTGCAGCCGGCGTGTTCGCCGGCGTTGCCGCATCCACGCTATGGGCGGCCCCGGCGAGGCCGATGGGCCAGTCGGTGATGCCCTCCCCTTATGTGACCAATACGGAAGGCTCGACGTTTGTGCCGATGGATAGCTGGATGTATCCGGCGCTGGACCGGCTGCATTCGCTGGGCTATCTGGATACGGCTTTCATGGGCATTCGGCCCTGGACGCGGCTGCAGATTGCTCAGATGCTCGAAGAGACGGCGCAGCGGCTGGCGCTGAACGGCGACAAGGACACGCAGGCGATCGAGATTTATGAGGCACTGTGGAATACCGTGGAGCCGGACGTGGAGCATCCCACGACGCTCACGCAGCCCTCGACCGAATTGGACAGCGCGTATCAGCAGTTTCGCGGCATCGGCGGCACTCCGCTGAGAGACAGCTATCATCTGGGCCAGACGATCATCAACGATTATGGGCGGCCCTACGAGTCAGGATTTAACGACTACACGGGCTTCAGCACGCGCAGCGAAGCGGGACGATGGACGCTCTACTTCCGCGGGGAGTACCAGCATGCGCCGAGCGCGGCTGGGTATTCCGAAAGCCTTGCTTCGTACTTGTCGAATACGGTTGACTCGATTCCCTACGATCCGAATATCCGCTATGACACGATTCCTGCAGGACCGATTCCGGCAGCGAACGACTTCAGAATTCTGGAGGCGAATGTCGGGTTTCACTGGATAGGAAATGAGTTTTCGCTGGGCAAGATGGACCACTGGCTTGGCCCCGATCAGGGTGCGTCCATGTCATGGAGCAACAATGCCGAGGACATCTACGCCTTCCAGATCAATGATGTCGATCCCTTCCGGATTCCTCTGGTGTCGCGCATCACGGGGCCATTCCGCTACGAGTTTTTTGTGGGAAGTTTGAAGGGCCATACGGATCCGAATTCGCCCTGGGTCCATATGGAGAAGCTGAGCTTCAAGCCGACGCGCAACCTGGAAATGGGTTTTGCCCGCACGGTGATCTGGGGCGGCGCGGGACATGAGCCGGTCACGCTGGGCACCTTCTGGCAGAGCTTCAAGAGCTTTCAGAATGTGTACGGGACCAAGTTGACGAACAAGGACCCGGGCGCGCGCTTCAGCAACTTTGATTTCAATTACCGGCTGCCGTTCCTGCGCAAATGGGTGACGCTGTATGCCGATTCGCTGGTACATGACGATGTGAGCCCGGTGGATTCCCCCCGCCGCGCCGCCATTGCGCCCGGGATTTATCTGTCGCATTTCCCCGGGCTGCCGAAGCTGGATCTGCGCGTGGAAGCGGACTCGACCGACCCGGTGAGCAACCATG
Source organism: Acidobacterium capsulatum ATCC 51196 (assembly GCF_000022565.1). Taxonomy (NCBI): domain Bacteria; kingdom Pseudomonadati; phylum Acidobacteriota; class Terriglobia; order Terriglobales; family Acidobacteriaceae; genus Acidobacterium; species Acidobacterium capsulatum. The sequence continues at coordinate 413,733 of NC_012483.1, read as the reverse complement.
TGCAGAGCGGCCAGTTCATGGAATATGAGACTGTACAGAGGCAAGGCAATACCAACAAGGGCTTTGTGTATGGCGACTGGATTGGACGCGAAAACAAGGGCGGCCAGGCGTGGGTGACTTATCACCTTTCGCCCGAAGAAGATGTGCAGTTCATGTACCGCCGGGACAAGGCCAGCAAGGCATTCTTTGAGGGCGGATCGACGCAGAACGACTTCAAGTTTTCGGTGGTGAAGCGCATTCATCGCGACATTGAAGTGCGCGGCTATCTGCAGTATGAGGACTGGAAGATTCCGATCTACAAGCCTGGCCAGCAGAGCGATACGACGGGGATGGTGCAGATCACGTGGATTCCCCGGTACAAGAAGCTCTTCTGACGAGCAGCGAACTTGAGATGGGGCGGGTGCCGATTCCCAGGAACGGCACCCGTTTGCTTTTGCGGGGCGGAAATGCATGATAGATGAGACTTATCGGCTGCAGCGATTTGTGGAGGCGCAGGAGTCTGTGTATGCGCAGGTTTGCGCGGAGCTGCGTGCGGGGCACAAGAAGAGTCATTGGATGTGGTTTATATTTCCGCAACTTCGCGGGCTGGGGCATAGCGCGATGGCTGATCGGTTTGCGATCTCAGACCTGGGAGAGGCGCGAGCGTATCTGGCGCATCCGGTGCTGGGGTCACGGCTGCGGGAGTGTATGCGGATGGTGATGGATATCCAGGGAAAGAGGGTGGAGGAGATTTTTGGGTATCCGGATGACCTGAAGTTCCGGTCATCGATGACGCTGTTTGCCCAGGCTGCGCCGGAAGAAGTGATCTTCCAGCGCATGCTGGAGCGCTTTTTTGATGGCCGACCGGATGAGCGTACGTTGTCGCTGCTGGGTTGCGCGGACGGCCAGACCGACTAGAAGTTGAAGTAGGCGCCGATCATGGGCTCGGCGTCATGGGTGAACTTATCCGTGGAGCTGAATGCGGTGGCGAGATCGGGCGCTTTGTAGACGTTGCCTCGGTACTGGAAGCGCAGGCCGAGGTGAGGCAGGACGGTCCAGTCAACACCTGCGCCGTAGTCGTAAAGGCCCTTGGTCTGGCTCTGAGTGCTGACGCCGTTGCTTCCGGTGGGATTGAAGCTCTCGAATCCGCCACCGGCGAGGGCGAAGATACGGAATCCGAGGATCGGCGCAGAGACGACCCAGTTGAGTGCGAGCTCGTTGGCATTGGCGCTTACCGAGGCGGTGGGTTCACTGCAAGGCAGCGCCGAGGTGGGGCAAACCACATGGGCCCGGTAACTCTGATTGGCGCGGTGGAAGGCGTAGGAGACATCAAAGCCGACGAGCGGGTTGGAGATGTGCCGGAGCTCAACCATGAAGCCTGCCTGTTTGTAGGGATTCTGCTCGGTCATATTGCTGGACGTCGAGGATGGAAAGGCTCCCAGCGCACTGACGCCGACACTGGTCTGGGCCTGCGCGGGCAGGGCGGCGGCAAGCAGCAGGGCGCTTGTCACAAAGGGTAAACACTTCAGCCACGATTTCATTGCGGAATCCTCCCTCAAAAGACCAGTATCGCCTTAGATGTGGGCTAAGGCGACTACGGTTTGTTACACACTTTGATACTGGTTGCCCCGCTGAACTACCGGATTGGGATGCACGGCCACGGCCGAGCGGGAATGAGGGGAGATTTCCGGCATGTATCCGCGGCTTTGGTGTTTCAGGAGCGCGGGCCGGATTCCGATCGAAGCAGCGTCGCGGCGATTTCGCGCCACTCTTCGTCGAGCGGCTTGTGGCTGGGCGGCAGGCCGGCCCGGCGGTACCAGTAAGCGGCGTTGCCGGCGTCACCTTCGCGGCGATGCAGGTAGGCGTGCACGCGAGCGGCGTCGCGGGAGTCTATGGCCTGCGCGATTTCGTGGGCGCGATGCCAGTTGCCTTTAGCCTCCCACCAGAGAGCTTCCAAAAGCGGCGCAAGGCCCGGCGGCGGAGCGGATTGCGAGAGGCTGGCACGTAGTTGATCGACGGTCATCGTGTTCTCCATCACATTTCCTCCGTTGTCATTCTGCTATGGTTCAAGCGTTTTCACTGATACTGAGGGATGTTTTGCACGGCCACGTTGAGCCCGTATTGCCTCCGATACACCTTCAGTGAAAATGCTCATGCGCCTGAGATCTCATATGCGAGCGTTTTGGTCCTATTTGCGTTATGATGAGGCTTGGACGGCAGAAACGTTGAGAGCATTGAGCGAACTCGCGGTAGGCAAAGTAGCAGTGGTGGAGCATCTGGACCTGCCCGATGCCATGCAGCATCACCTGATGCACATGGGGTTTACGCCGGAGGCGCGGGTGATGGTGGTACGGCGCGCTCCGGCGGGCGATCCGACGGTTTATGCCATTGACGGCTTTGAAATCGCGCTGCGGCGCGAGACCGCGAAATCCATTCTGGTTCGCCAGACAGAGGGCGCATGAGCAGTTGCTGCACCACAGAAACCATTGAGCTACCCCAGCAGCCGCGCGTGGCCGGCAAGCTGCAGACCGTAGCGCTGGTGGGACCGCCGAACTCGGGCAAGTCCACACTCTTCAATCGCCTGACGGGATTGCGGCAGAAGGTCGCGAATTATCCAGGCGTGACGGTGGAGCAGCATCTGGGCCGGATGAAAGGGATTGGACGACCGGATCTGGTGCTGATTGATCTGCCGGGCATCTATAGTTTTGACTCCTACTCAGAAGATGCGCGCGTGGCGGTGGATGTGCTGCGCGGCGAAATGCCGGGAACTCCGCAGCCGGATGCGGTGCTGCTGGTGCTCGATTCCCTGCACCTGCGGCGGCAACTGATGCTGGCGGCTCCGGTGCTGGCGCTGAATTTGCCGACGCTGGTGCTGCTGAACATGACGGACCTGATGGAGAGCCGCGGCGGTGAGGTGGATACGCTGGCGCTGGCGCAGGAGCTGGGCGTTCCGGTGGCGAAGATCAGCGGAGCGCAAGGCATCGGGCTGAATGCGATTGCGCAGTTTCTAAACCGGCGCAGCGAGCCGGCCGTGGAGACAACGCAGCCGCAGCGGCTGGAGCTGCCGGTGGTGGGCAATGCGCGCTCGTACCGGCAATGGGCGACGGGCGTGAGCTCGCGGACGAAGTACAAGGCTCCGTTGTCGTCAGAGTGGACGCGAAAGCTGGATGGAGTGCTGCTGCACCGGGTGTGGGGACCGCTGCTGTTTCTGGTGGTGGTGTTTGCGGTGTTTCAGGTGGTGTTTACGCTGGGCAATCCGCTGAGCGATGCGTTTGGCAATGTGCTGTATGGGCTGGGCGATTTTGTGGGGCGGTTTCTGGGCGATGGCTGGCTGAAATCATTTGTGATTGAGGGCGCGTGGCGCGGCGTAGCGTCAGTGCTGGTGTTTTTGCCGCAGATTCTGCTGCTGTTTTTGTTTATTGGAGTGCTCGAAGACTCGGGCTACCTGGCGCGCGCGGCTCTGATTGCCGATCGCTTCATGAAAGGCATCGGGCTGAATGGCAAGGCGTTCATTCCCCTGCTCTCGGCCTATGCTTGCGCAGTGCCGGCGATCATGGCGACGCGCACAATTGAGAACAAGCGCGACCGGTTTGCGACGATTCTGGTGACGCCGTTCATGACATGCTCGGCGCGGCTGCCGATCTACATTCTGGTGATCGCGGCGTTCATTCCGAACCGGCCGGTGCTGGGGGATCTGCTGGGACTGCAGGCCGTGGCGATGATAGGCCTGTACCTGCTGGGCTTTCTGGCGGCGCTCGGGACGGCGCGGTTGCTGAAGTCGTCGATTTTGAAGGCTTCTTCGACACCATTCATTCTGGAGCTTCCGCAGTACCGCATGCCGACGGCGCGCGGACTGGCGCTGCGGCTGTATGACCGCGGCAAGCTCTTCACGAAGAAGACAGGCACGATCATTCTGGGCGCGACGGTGGTGCTTTGGATTCTGGCGCACCTGCCGGTACACGCGACGCTGCCGGAGAGTGTGATCGGGCGGCTGGGACACTGGATTGAGCCGGCGATTCGTCCGCTGGGATTTAACTGGAAGATCGGGATCGGCATTCTCAGCTCGATTGTGGCGCGCGAGGTGATCGTGGGCACGCTGGGGACGCTGTATGGGGCAGATCCGGCGACGCAGGCGCTGCACCTGCAGGCCGCGCTGCGGCATGACCTGACGCTGGGCGGCGCAATGGCGTTGCTGGTGTTCTTTGCCTTTGCGATGCAGTGCACCTCGACTCTGGCGATTGTGCGGCGCGAGACGAATAGCTGGCGGTGGCCGGCGCTGCAGTTCGCGTACATGACGGTGCTGGCGTATCTGGGCGCGCTGGCGACGAATCAGTTGATTTTGCACCTGATGCGGTAAGGGGTCAGTTGTCAGTGGCCAGTTACCAGTCCGCAGTGGCCAGGAGTCGGTTGTCCATTGAGAGGGTGGGAGAAACTTCGGACGGTGTAGGTGATTGCAGCATCTCCGGGATTCTTCCCACCCCGGTTCGCTACGCTCAGAATGACGCGTCGTGGTTGGGGCGGAGTTCGGGATGGGAATGCAGGTCCCTCCACTTACTTCTTTTAGTCGGGATGACGAGCGTCGAAAGGTGACCACAAAATTGCGAAGAGCGCAAAGAAAGCCGGCGGGCGCTGTATGGAACCAGAGAATGCACGGGCTTGCATGAGCGACAGGGTTTCTTCATGCTAAGGGCTGGAGGCTCACGGCAATGCGGCAGCATCTGGTGGCTCTGACGGTGACGGCACTGCTGGGACTGATCGCCGTGGTGGCCTTTTTTCTGATCGTCTCGGCGCGATCTCAGAATCATGCGCCTGCCCCTGTGGGAGCGAAGACACAGCACTCTGGAAGTGCGTCGGCACCCTCAAACTTAGATTGAACCTGCATGGCCCCGGACTGCCCCATGGCAACCATGGACTGAAACTGGGGACTGATAACTGAAAACTGAGAACCACATCAGAAGATCACGTAGATTTCTGCGCGGACGCGTGGGCACAGTAAACTAGAAGCAGACCTATGATTTCAGTGAACAACGTAAGCATGCGCTACGGCGCGAAGATATTGTTTGAAGACGTCACCGTGACCTTCATCGTGGGCCGGCGCTATGGCCTGACCGGCCCGAACGGCGCGGGCAAGTCGACGTTCATGAAGATTTTGACCGGCGAGCTGGAGCCGCAAAAAGGCAATGTGGTGCGGCCGAAGAAGCTCGGCGTGCTGCGCCAGGACCAGTTTGCGTTTGACGCCTATCGCGTGATCGATACGGTGATTATGGGCAACGCTCCGCTGTGGGCGGCGCTTGAAGAGCGCGACCGCATTTATGAGAAGGCCGAGCTGACCGATGCGGACGGCATGCGTCTGGGCGAGCTGGAAGGCATTGTGGGCGAGGAAGACGGCTACACGGCGGAGAGCGATGCGGCGATTCTGCTGCAGGGGCTGGATATTCCGGACGAGCTGCACGAGCGCAAGATGAGCGAGTTGCAGGGCGGCCAGAAGGTGCGCGTGCTGCTGGCGCAGGCGCTGTTTGGCAAGCCGCAGGCGCTGCTGCTGGACGAGCCGACGAACCACCTGGATCTCGACTCGATTCACTGGCTGCAGGATTTTCTGCTGAAGTTTGAAGGCACGCTGATTACGATTTCGCACGACCGCCATTTTTTGAACAGCGTGACGACCCACACGGCGGACATCGACTACCAGACGATCATCACCTACACGGGCGGCTATGACGATATGGTGGTGGCCAAGTCGCAGGTGCGCTCACGGCTGGAGTCAGAGAATGCCCAGCGTGAGAAGAAGATTGCGCAATTGAATGAGTTCATTGCGCGCTTTGCCGCTGGTACGCGTTCGAGCCAGGTGACGAGCCGCAGAAAAGAAGTGGAACGGCTGCAGACAAACGAGCTGGCGCGGTCGAACATTCAACGCCCATACATTCGCTTTGAGCAGAACCGGCCGTCAGGCAAGCAGACCATCGAGTTTGAAGGACTGCGCAAGGTGTATGACGATCAGGTGGTGATTGAAGGCTTCAGTGGCATGGTGATGCGCGGCGAAAAGATCTGCCTGATGGGACGCAATGCGCAGGGCAAGACGACCGTGCTGAAGTGCCTGCTGTCGGTCGATCCGGATTTGAAGGACAAGGAATTTGTGCTGGACGGCGGCACGATCAAGTGGGGCCACGAGGCGCAGATCGGGTATTTTCCGCAGGATCACACGGGACTGATCGCGCACGGCATGACGGTGTCAGAGTGGCTGCATCAGTTTGATCCGAAGGCGACGCAGGAAGATATTCGCGGCATTCTGGGCCAGATGCTGTTTCGCGGTGAGGAAGGTTTGAAGCCGACCAATGCCCTGTCGGGCGGCGAGACGGCGCGTCTGCTTTTCTGCAAGCTGATGCTGGAGAAGCCGAATGTGCTGATTCTGGACGAGCCGACGAATCACCTGGACCTGGAGTCGATCAATGCGCTGAATGTGGCGCTGCAGCGCTATGAAGGCACGGTGCTGCTGGTGACGCATGACCACGACCTGATTGATGAAGTGGGCACGCGCATCTGGCACTTTGAGGGCGGCGCGATTGAAGACTTCAAGGGGCCGTACAGCGAATACCAGTCCGCCGTTGCGGCGGCACGCTAGCGGAGCCGGCCTTTGGCTCTGCTGCTCAACGCACAATCTGTTACCAAAGCCTTTGGCGCGACGCCCCTGTTTCGCGAAATTTCTTTCGCGGTGAACGAGGGCGACCGCGTCGGGGTGATTGGTCCGAACGGCTCGGGTAAGTCCACGCTGCTGCGCATGCTGGCGGGCGAAATAGAGCCGGATGCCGGCGAGGTAACGCTGCGCTCAGGCGCACGGATGGTCTACATCGAACAGGAGTCGCAGTTTGGGCCGGGCGAGACGGTGCGCTCGGTGGTGGAAGCGGCACTGCGCCGGGCGAAGGCTCCCGAAGATGAATGGGAGACGCGGCTGCGCGCGACCCTGGGCAAGGCGGGCTTTGCGGATTTTGACACCGAAGCGGTTACGCTTTCGGGCGGGTGGAAGAAGCGGCTGGCGATTGCGCAGGGGCTGGTGCAGAATCCGGACCTGCTGCTGCTGGACGAGCCGACGAACCATCTGGACCTGGCGGGGATTGCGTGGCTGGAAGAGGTGATTCGGCAATCGCAGTTTGCAACGGTGGCGATCAGCCATGACCGCTATTTTCTCGAGAATTTTGCCAAGGAGATTGCGGAGCTGAGCCGGGCTTATCCGTCAGGACTGCTGCGCGCGAAGGGCACCTATTCGGACTTTCTGGAAGCAAAGGAAGCTTATCTGGCTGCGGAGACGAAGCGGCAGGAGTCGCTCGAAAACCGCGTGCGCGTGGAGAAGGAATGGCTGCGGCGCGGACCGAAGGCGCGAGCGACGAAGGCCAAGGCTCGTATCGATCGCGCGAATGAACTGATTGGCGAGCTGGCGGATTTGAGTGGCCGGTTGAAGACGGCGTCCGCTGGCATCGACTTCACGGCGACGGACCGGCAGACGAAGCGGCTGGTGGAGATGGAGGGCGTGCAGTACTCGGCCGATGGGCGGGTGCTGTTTGAGAATCTCAACTTCCCTGTTGTGGCGGGCGCGCGCGTGGGCATTGTAGGCCCGAACGGCAGCGGCAAAACGACACTGCTGCGGCTGATTGCAGGCGAGCTGGAAGCGGAGCGCGGGAAGATCACGCGCGCCAATGCGCTGCGAATTACGTATTTTGAACAGAACCGGAGGCTCGACGGCGAGCAGACACTGCGGCGGGCGCTGGCTCCGGACAGCGACTCGGTGGTGTATGGGGATCGCGTGATTCATGTGGCGTCGTGGGCGTCACGGTTTCTATTCACGGGCGAGCAGTTGAATCAGCCGGTAGAGCGGCTCTCGGGCGGCGAGCGGGCACGCGTGCTGCTGGCGCGGCTGATGCTGCAGCCGGCGGACTTGCTGATTCTGGACGAGCCGACGAATGACCTGGATATTCCGACGCTGGAGATTCTGGAGGAGAGTCTGCTGGAGTATCCGGGAGCGGTGCTGCTGGTGACGCACGACCGGTATTTGCTGGATCGTGTGTCGAGCGTGGTGATTGGGCTGGATGGACAGGGCCATGCGGCCAGCTTTGCCGATTATGCGCAGTGGGAGCAGTGGATGGCCGAGCAGGAGGCCGCGCGCAAGGCCGAACAGCAGGCCAGAGCCGCGGCGGCACGGAGTGAATCGGCGCAAGGAGCGGCGGCGGCTTCAGTTGCGGCTCCTGCGAAGAAGAAGCTCTCTTACCTCGAAGCGCGCGAGTGGGCGGGAATTGAAGATCGTATTGCGGAGGCGGAGGCCGAACTGCAGCGGCACAAAGTGGCGCTTGAAGACGCCTCGGTGGCCACGGACGCGGGCCGACTGCAGGAAACGCTGACGCAAATGGAAAGCGCGCAACAGGCGGTGGATGCACTGTATGCGCGCTGGGCAGAGCTGGAAGCGAAGCAGGCCTGAAGGATTCACGCAGGCGGACAGTCATGAGACGAGGAGGTCCCTCAGTGCTTGTCGGGATCTGGCTCTTCGAAGGCCTCTTGCGTGATGCCGGTGATGGAGTGAATCACCGAGACGATGATGACGGCTCCGGCAGCCATCATGATTTCACGTGCAATCTGATGGAGCATCGGTGTAGGGGCGCTGGCCCGTAATGTAGAACCGATGAAAGCGAGAGCGAACTGGACGACTGCTCCGCTGACGGGGACCCAAAGACAAAGCAAAGAGGCCGGCAGAAATGCCGCCGCGATGAGAACGAGTTTGGTCTGCATAACGGTCAGAGGCCAACTGTGCAGCTTGAGTACCGGCATGCCGTAGGTGTGAAATACCCAGCCGGCAAAGACGCAGTTTGCCAGCAGAACAACGAGTTGCAAGACACGGAAGATTTTCATGTTGCAAGGGGGATGGGAAGCGGACCCACCTTTGCTCCTTTATTGCAGACCCGGCCGAGAACGAATTTAGCCGGGAGAGACATCTATTTGATTCCTTTAGACAAATTTGCCTGTCGTAGGGAATATACCGGAATTCATAGCCGCGCCCAAGCTCAGGCGATGAATTCTTTGCCATCCGGCTATTTGTTCCTGTAAATTGCACAAATTAGACGGCAATTGAGAAGCAGTCCGAGGCCAGGAATAAAGATTTCAAGCCGGGCAGCCTTTGTGGGTGGCTTGTGCATCTGAGCTGTCAATTCGAAGTTCACCCCGCCAGCAAGATAAGCGGCTAGAACATTTACATTTTTTTATTGTCAATCGCATCGAATCTCGGCTAAGCTGAAGCTGTCTTATATCTCCTGCCCGCTGAATCACCGGCCTTACAGTAGAAAAATCGGCCCCCTACTTGAACTAGGTGACCTATGCAGAACAGTCTATACAGGCAAATTCTCGGTATTCGCTTCTATACGGGATCGGCAGAGCAAAGCGTAACTCAGATGCAGGAAAATGGCGGACTGCTGGTTGTGCCGGCAGCTCCTGCCCTGAAAGACCTGCCCACGCACAGTGCTTATCGCGAGGCCCTGCTCGATGCAGACCTGGTCATCACGGACAGCGCGCTGATGGTCATGGTGTGGAACATGCTGCACCGGGACCGGATTCGCCGGGTCTCAGGCCTCGAATACCTGCGTGAGATGCTTCAGCGGCCGGAGGCGCGTTTCCCCGGCAACACCTTCTGGATCATGGCGAGCGAAGAGAGCGCCTCACGGAACCTGGTCTGGCTGCGCTCGCAGGGCATTCTGGTGCCGGAATCGCATGTGTACATGGCGCCGATGTACCACGGCAGCATCGATGACCAAGCCCTTTTGCAGCGACTGGAAGAGCTGAAGCCGAAGCACATCGTCGTGACGGTGGGGGGCGGCACACAAGAGCGGCTGGGCAAGTATCTAAAGTTCCACCTGAGCTACCGGCCGGCCATTCACTGCATTGGCGCGGCGATCGCGTTCCTCAGCGGCGACCAGGTGAGTATTCCTGTGTGGGCTGACAAGATGGGTCTTGGATGGCTGCTGCGCTGCCTGTCGAGCCCGGGCCGCTATGTGCCCCGCTACTGGGCGGCGCGCAAGCTGGTTCCGCTACTGGTGCGTTATCGCGATCAGATGCCACCGTCGAGTGATCGGGATAAAATCGCCGCTGCCTGAGACAGAGCATCCTCACGGAAACGTGAGATGCTGTTGCCAGCATGCAATTTCTTGAGTCTGTTTCGCTGGCCTCTTACACCACATTTGGCATCGGGGGCCCGGCCCGCTGGTTTGCTGAAGCTACTTCTGAAGAAGATGTAACCGCCGCGTTTGCTTTTGCCGGTAAACGCGGCTTTGCTGTTTTTGTGCTGGGCGGCGGCAGCAATCTGCTGGTGAGCGACCAAGGCTTTGCGGGCCTGGTGCTGCGCGTGGGCTTGCGCGGCATTCGGCAGGACGGCGATGTGTTTCATGTGGCTGCAGGCGAGAACTGGGACGCGTTTGTGAGCCATGCCGTGAACCTGGGCTATGGCGGCGTGGAATGTCTGGCAGGCATTCCAGGCACGGTAGGCGCGACGCCGGTGCAGAATGTGGGCGCTTACGGACAGGAGGTCGCCGAGACGATCGTCTCGGTGCGCGCGTATGACACGACTCTGGAACAATTTGTCACTCTGACGGCGACAGAATGCGGATTTGCCTACCGGCAGAGCATTTTCAATACGGTGCAGCGTGGCCGTTATGTGGTGACAGAAGTAGCCTATGCGCTGCGGCCGCATGCAGCGCCGCACCTGGCGTATGCCGATCTGCAGCGGCGCTTCCCTGCCGGATCGCAGCCCTCGCTTGCAGAGGTAAGTGAGACGGTGCGAGAGATTCGGCATGGCAAGGGCATGTTGATTGTTGCGGGCGAGCCGGATTGCCGGAGCGCTGGGAGCTTCTTCAAGAATCCGGTGATTGAGCGCACGCTGTATGAACGGATTGCGGCGAAGTCAGAGGGGCCCGTGCCTTGCTACCCTGCGGGCGAGGGCCAGGTGAAGCTGCCGGCGGCGTGGCTAGTGGAGCAGGCGGGTTTTCCCAAGGGATTTGGCGAGGGTCCGGCTGGAATTTCAAGCAAGCACACGCTGGCGCTTGTGAATCGCGGCGAGGCCAAGGCTTCGGATGTACTGGTGCTGGCGACGCAGATCTTGCAGGGCGTGTATAAGAAGTTTGGCGTGACGCTCGAGATGGAGCCGGTGGTGGTGGCTTAGCCTGACTTGAGTGATTTGTAGCTCTGCGCGGTGAAGGGTGCTGCCGTGGATGGGATCAGCGCGATGGTGGGCTATGTGTACGACGCGGATGGGAATCGCGTGGCCAAGGGTCCAATCACGGCCTGGAGCTGCGATCCGACGACGAACGGCTTTGAGAGCTCGGCTTATGAGACCGATTATGTGCTGAACCAGTCTGGCCAGACGGTGACGGAAACCACCAAGAGCGACACGGGCGTGATGCAGTGGAACTTCACCAATGTCTACGCCAACGGAGTGCTCTTCGCCACCTACGATGCGCAGGGGCTGCACTTCCTGCTGAACGACTGGCTGGGCACGCGGCGTGCTTCGACTGACTATGAAGGCGTGCTCGAATCACTCTGCGCCAGCCTGCCCTATGGGGACGGGCTCAACTGCACCAACTCCCCGCAATCGCCCAACGAACAGCACTTCACCGGCAAACAGCACGACCAGGAAAGTGGCAATGACTACTTCGGGGCCAGATACTACTCCGAAAATGATGCAAGGTTCATGTCCCCGGACTGGTCCGCGAAGGTCGAGCCCGTGCCCTACGCCAAGCTCGGCGATCCGCAGAGCCTGAACCTGTACGGCTACATGCTGAACAATCCGTTGGGAGGAGTCGATGCGGACGGGCATCTTCCTCAATGCGATGTCTGCCGGAAGCTCATTAATTGGCTGAGTTCAAGCCATTCAGCCAGCGCATCGGCAAGCGTGTCGGGCGCTCAGGGAAGTGCAGGTAACGGCTTCATTTCTGGGACCGGCAAAGCGGGAACCGCACAGGCGAGTGCGTCAGCTTCCTACGGTTTAAACACAAGCTCCTCCGCGAAGGCGAGTGCATCGGTTGCGGAAGCCACTTTGCATGAAGGAACGCACTCGACTACTCAGATGAACAGCGTAACCGCGAATGCTGGCGCGAGTGTGGGCGTCAGCTTGGGGGGTAAATCTGGGGTTGGCATCAGTGCCTCCGCCGGCGCGAATGCCGACGTTCTCAGGGCGAGTCAATCCGAGACGATCACGCTGGGTCCCGTGACAATAACGGGAGGTGCGAGCGGCGCAGTAGGAATAGGAGCGGATGCCTCCGCGAATTTGGGAGCCAGCGGGTTCGGGGCTTCAGCGGAGGCGGTATTTGGCTATGGCGGGGGGCTGACCTTCAATGTCAGCTGGGGAGGCGTTACGGGTACTGCCGGAGCTTCTGTTAAGGGAGATATAAATTCCACAACCACAACCATTCAGAAGCCTGAGGTGCAACCCCAATGATCCAATTTCAGCAACGGAAAAGTGCAATGAATCTGATGGTAATGGTTGGTGTCCTCACGATGGCGACGTCTCTGTTTCCTCCGACGGCGAGAGCTCAAACTGGAGCCGATCAGGTGCGGACCCTGATTGCAGGGCTTTCCGATCACGCAGAAGCACCTGCACGGATGCTGGACCCCAGTCTGCCCGCAACGGAACGGAAAAGTAATCTTCATCGGTTGAGTACGCCTAATTACGACTTGAGCCTCATTCCCAAAGGAAAAGTTGTAATCCATGGCGACACCGCCTCTGTGCCAGTTAGGGTTCACTTCAATGACCACGAAGGCAATACTTTGGATACTACAGCCACGGCTCACTTTGTAAGGCGTGGAGATACGTGGTACTTCGCAAATTTTGATTTTCTGAAATGGCCCGGGTTCCTTGTCGCAGTGCTGGCAGTCGGGATTCTGCTGGGCATCGCTTATGCAGCCATAGTCTTAATGCTGTGGCGAAAGTTGAGTCGAGGGAGACGGCTTGGGCTGAACTGGGTCAAGATATTCTTCCCCATTTTTTGGCCAGCCCTATTTCGTCAGGCTCAATAGAATCGTAAGGCGATGCCCGCCATGGTCCGCATGGGCAGCAGGCATGAGACTTAATGTATGAAAGCGCTGGTTGTCAAGTTGTTTTTTTGTTGTTCTTTTAGCCGCGAGTCGGCATGGCCGTGACGGGCACGGCGATTGGGCGAGTCGAATTCTGCTATTCCTTCTTTGGCGGGTGGGTGTAGAAGGTCAAGAGGTTGTTCCTTCTTGGGATCGGCTGATGGGTGGTTTGTAGTTGAGGCTACCATGAGGTCTTTCGTGGTTGTAGTAGTGGATCCAGGACTGCAAGTGTTGATCTCTCTGGCTGGAGTCGGTCCAGTGTTTGGCGTAAGCCCATTCGCGCATGGCTGTCTGGATGAAGCGCTCGGCCTTGCCGTTGGTTCTGGGGGTATAGGGCCGAGTGCGGCTGTGTTTGATGGCCATCTGCTGGCAAGCCTGACGGAACTGGCGAGAGCGGTAGCTGCTGCCGTTGTCGGTCAGCAGCGCGCGGATGCCGATACCATGGCTGGCGAAAAACTCAACCGCCGCGTGCAGAAAACCGATCGTGGTTTCCGCCTTCTGATCGGCCAGCATCTGGGCGAAGACCATGCGCGAGTGATCGTCGACGGCCACATGCAGAGCCAAAAAGCCCGGGTGTTCCTTCTTGCCCCGCAGCCTGCCGTCGCCGCGCAGCGAGACCTCGCCGAAGCGCGTCATGCCTTTGATGTCCAGATGCAGCAAGTCGCCTGGAGCGGCATGCTCATAGCGAACCACCGGCGGAGGCGGGTTCAGATCGCGCCATCGGCTCAGCCGCGCGCGCCGCAAAATACGGCTCACCGAAGACACGCTCACAGCGCTGCGCCGGGCGATCTGATACCCCGGCATGTAACCCCGCCGTAGCTCAATCACACTCAGCCGCAACGCCTCCGGCAAGCGCCGCGGGCTGCGATGCGGACGCGAGCTGCGGTCCCGCAAGCCATCCGAACCCTCGGCGCGATACCGGCGCACCCATTTGCCGGCCGTCTTTGCGCTCACGTTGAAGCTGGCCGCGGCCAGCTTCAACGTGCACCCGGTACAAATAACTTTTCTCGCCAACTGCTCTCGACTGTAAGGCGTTAGACGAGCATTCTGGTGAATGTCCATTCGATCTCTCCGAAGACTCTGCTTGTTCGCCACAAACAGCTTCTCCGCGAAATTTCGAATGGACAACCTCTTGAAACATCACAGGTGCCCCACTCAAGCCTCTTTGCTTGAGTGGGGAACAGGAGTAATCTAAGCCCCATGCCAACCGGTGTTCAGCGATTCCACCATTCAGGACATACGCATTTCATCACGTTTTCCTGCCGGCATCGCCGGTCAAATTTTTCTGATGCAACGACGCGATCTATCTTCGAAGCTGCGCGGGAGCGAATCCGCCGGGACTACCTGCTCTGTATCTATGGATATGTTGTGATGCCTGACCATGTGCATCTGCTGCTGACCGCGCCGCGCCGCCAAACACTGGCCGACTGTGCCCGCTCATCGATGACCCCACTCAAGCAAAAGAGGCTTGAGTGGGCCACCCGCCAAGGCGCAGGGGCTAAAGCCCAGTTTTCTTCGGTGGCTTTTTGGCACGGCTAAAGCCGTGCCCTGATACAAGTGCTCCCTTAGTAGTGCTCCCGTCTATGGAACGACTGTCCCATAGACGAGGTGCGAGCGTGGGGCTATTTTGTGCTGATTGCGCCTAGATCGCGGAGGATGCATTCGGCGGTGGTGCGCGCCGAGATGAGCGCGCCCTGCACGCCGGGGAAGAGATGGTCGTCTCCGCAGGCGTAGACGCCGGAGGAGAGGCGCGAGGCGTCTGGAGCCGGGTTCCATTCGACGTGAGGCGAGAGCGGCAAGGCGCGGGCGATGGGATAGCTGGCGATGAGCTTCCACTCGCGCACGGTGTCGCCAAACCACTGGCGGCACTGTTCGCGGACCTGTTCGGCGAGGCGGTTGAGTTCCTGCGGGTCCTGCGGTGCGGTGCCGACGACGTTCGCTGCGATGAGTTCGGCGCCGGGTGGCGCATATTGCGGCGAGACGCGGCTCATGACGGCGAGATGGTTGAGTGGGCCGGTGGCGGGCTGGCCGTCGCGCATGTTGCCGTTGAGGACGAGAATGGGCTCCTGCACAGGGGCGTGCTCGGCGGCGAAATAGAAGGTGGTGGTGCGGTTCCAGACAGCCGGGGCGGCGGCGGCGGCGGGCAGACCGAAGGACTCGGACGGTTGTCCGGCGGCCAGCACCACGGCGCGGGCCATGATGGAGCCGACGCCGTCTGCCTCAACCGTGATGCCGTTGAGCACAGGCGCGATGCGATGGACGCGAGCCTGCGTCTGGAGGGTACGCGGCTTGAGGTTCTCTGCCATCTGACGGGGGATGACGCCCATTCCCTGCTCCGGCACGGCCACCAGGCCCTGCGCGAAGATGCGGAAGAGGAACTCAAAGTAGCGGCTGCTGGTGGCGAGGTCGCGCTCGAGAAAGACTCCGCTGAAGAACGGGCGGAAGAAGCATTCGATCATGGCAGAGCTGAAGCCGTAGCTGCGCAGGTATTCGAGAGTGCTGGTTTCGGGATTGGAGAAGAGCGATTCCCACGGGCCCTGCTGCACTTTGCCACGCAGGCGGGCGACGAGCAGCTTGTCACGCAGGGAGACGATGGGATCGAAGACCAGCTTGAGTGCTGCGCCGGGATCGCGGAAGGGGTCGGCGAAGTAGTGCATGCGCTCGTTTTTGTAAACGAGCGCGCCGGGCTTCATGGAGCAGAGTTGCAGGGCCGGATAGTTGAGAGCGCGCTTCGCCTCGGGATAGGCCGTGAGCAGGACCTGAAAGCCACGGTCGAGACGGAAGCCCTCGACGAGATCGGTACGGATGCGTCCCCCGGGAATGTCGGCTGCTTCGAGCAGGAGTACGTTGAGCCCGGCCTGTTCGAGCAGACGGGCGCAGTGCAGACCGGCGACCCCAGCTCCGACGATGACGACATCCATAAAATCCGCTACTCCTGTGGCGATGCTTGTTGCGCATGGCAGAGCTCTTCGATGGCCTGTGCGGCTCTTTTGCGAAGCTCGTTTAATTCTGAAGCTGGCTTTTTGCGCAGAGTGACGTACGGCATACTCATGCGCGGGTTCGATGACAGATTATCAGCGTTGCGGTCGAGAAAGCTCCAGTAGAGCGAAGTGAAGGGACATGAAGCGTCACCGGTAGCTTTGCGCGGGTTGTACCGGCAATGGCCGCAGTAGTCGCTCATGCGATGGATGTATGCAGCGCCGCTGACGTAGGGCTTGGTGGCGGTGAGTCCATTGTCAGCGAAGGTAGACATGCCGAGCACGTTCGGCTCGACGACCCAATCGTAGGCATCGATGTAGGCGATCCAGAACCAGTCAGTGAGGGCGCGCGGCGAGACGCCCAAGAGCGTGGACAGATTGCTGAGCACCATGAGGCGCGTGATGTGATGCGACCATCCCTCGCGCCAGACCTGATCGATGACGGTATCGAGGCAGTGGAGACCGCTCCTGCGGCCCCAGAAGGCAGCGGGCAGCGGCCGGTGGGCATTGAGCGCGGATGGTTCGGCGCCGGCATAGGGGTCGTCCGATGAGGAGTTGTTGCGTTGGCCGGGGAGCTGGCGATAGCCGTCGGTGCGGCGGTGGAGATGGCGCATGAATTCTCGCCAGCCGAGGATCTGGCGAATGAAGCCTTCGGCGCTGGCGAGCGGAATGCGTTCAGAATGGGCGGCACGGGCTACATCGTCAATGAGACGGCGTGGCAACAGGCGGCTGATGTTGATGAGCGCGGAGAGGCGTGAGTGGAAGAGATCGGGCTCATTGTGCGCCATGGCGTCTTCGAAGGGACCAAAGTGCGGCAGAAGGTGCTCGAGCGCGAAGGACCATGCCTCATCGGCCTGCGCTTGTGTGACCGGCAGGTCAAAGCCGTCGAGGGTGCCAAAGTGGCTGGGAAATTCGCGTGCGACGAGATGGAGCGCCTCCTGTGTGATGCTGTCGGGATGGAAGCGCGGGCGCTCAGGCACGGGCGGCTGACCGCGATAGGGCCTGCGGTTCTCAGCGTCGTAGGAGTATTTGCCGCCGATGGGTTCGCCATTGGGCTGCATGAGGATGCCGGTCTTCTGGCGCATGCGACGGTAGAAGCGGTCCATCAGGAAGTGTTTGGTGGTGGGGGCGAATACGGAGTCGAAATCGGATTCGGTGGAGCACCATGTGGTGTCTTCGACGAGTTGGAGCGGGATGCCGCGGACGCGGGCCTCTTCGACATCGAGGCTCATCTCGCGCTCGGCCGGCTGCATCATGGTGAGCGCGGAGAGGCGATGATGGCGCGTGGCCTGCTCGAGACCATCGGCAAAGATGCCGGGCGTGAACTCGTAGATGATCTTGATGCCACGGCGGGCCTGCTTCAAAGCGAAGTGACGCTGGCTGGCGAGGATGAGAGCGAGTTTTTTCTTGTGATAGGGGCGGCGATGGGCCTTGGCGAGCGCCTCCATCATGACGATGCCGGTCTGGCTTGCGGGCTGTTCGGTGAGCGGGCCGGTGGCGTCGGTGAGGCGGTCGTAGGGGACGTAGATCCAGCGGCGCGCGGAGGCGTCGTCGCGCGTGGGAGCATGGGGACGGATGCGGTCTGCGAATTCGCTCATCGGAATCGGCTCGTAGAGGTCAGTTCATGAAGGTCTACCTGTGAGAGTAGCGAAGCCGCGAAGCAGAAACCGGGTAGAACGAAGAAACGTGTTGGTGGGCTGAAAGCGCGCGGCTCCCTGCTTTGGCAAAGCTACAGCACAAGTGAGCCGGGCGGATCAGTACAGCAGGAGTGCGACGCGGTAGGTGGTGAAGCCGGGCTGGGAGCCGTCAGAGGGACAGATGGCGACGGCGGCATGCGTGGCTCCGCTGCTCTCGATTTGAGAAATAGCCTGCGGCGGAAGCTGAGTGAGATCGGATGTGGTGAAGCGGACGAGCAGGCGGACGGGAGTTCCGGCTGAAAGGCGGTAGTCTGGGGCGCAGGCGGCTTCGGCCGCGGCGTGGGAGCCGCCGGGGGTAATACCGATGCGCTGCAGTAGCCGGGCGACCTGCTGCGTGGACTGCGAGACGTCGCGTTGCTGGACGGCGGCGGCGAAATCGACGACCGCGTAGAAGTTGCCGCGGCGTTTGATGATGGCCACTCCGGCAGCGTTGAGGCGCGGGTTGAGGATGTTGGCGCGATGCGCGGGCGAGTGCATCCATTCGTTTTGAATGGCAGGGACGCTGTAGCCCATGGCGATGTTTTCAGCGACCGTCTCAAAGTGTGCGCCAGCCTGGGCGGCGCGGGCTGGCAGCGGTGGCTCACCAGGATAGTCATGCGAGAGATCGGGCTGATGAATCATGACGCTGAGGTGCGCCTGGGCGGCAGCGGCGAGCGACGGGCTCCAGGTGAGCGGAGGCAGACCGTGGCGGGCGCGTGCCTGATTGGTGGCCTGAAAGATCTGCCGCGCCCAGTTGGCATTGCGGCTTGCCTGCTGCGCGTGCAGCGGCACGACGCAGAATGCGAGAAGGAGCATGGCGAGCAGAACAGGAGGCTTGCGGATGCGCATGGGGTGGTTCCTCACAAGGAGATTCTGATGCAATGAGATGCATGCCACAGTATGATCGGATTTGGCACAAACCTCTGCATTGTCCGTATGGTCTCGCATGAAGAAGCAGCCGCTCGCCGCCGTTGGGCTGGCGCTGGTGGTGCTGTTTCTGATTTGCGCGTTGTTTGCTCCCTGGCTTGCGCCCTATAATCCCGCCCACATTGACCTGATGGACCGGCTGGCCGGGCCGAGCCGCAGCCACTGGTTTGGCACCGATGAGCTGGGGCGAGATATTCTCTCGAGGATTATTTACGGGGCGCGCATCTCGCTGGAAGTGGCCAGCTCAGTGGTGGCGCTTTCGCTGCTGCTGGGGCTGATTTTTGGCGGGCTGGCGGGCTTTTATGGCGGCGCGCTGGATGTGACGATCAACATTTTTGCGATCAATGCGTTCATGGCGCTGCCGGGGATTCTGCTGGCGATTGCGTTTGTGGCTTTTCTGGGGCCGGGACTGATCAACCTGGTGCTGGCGCTGGCCATCGGCGGATGGGTGGGTTATGCGCGGCTGGTGCGCGCGCAGGTGCTGGCGGCGCGGGAGCGCGAGTTTGTGGAAGCGGCCAAGGCGCTGGGGGCGAGCGATCTGCGCATCTTTATGCGGCACATTCTGCCGAATATTATGCAGCCATTGATTGTGCAGTCGGCCATTGGCATGGCGGGCGCCGTGCTGGCCGAAGCGACGTTGAGCTTTCTGGGGCTGGGCGTGCCTCCGCCGACGCCAAGCTGGGGCGCGATGCTGAATGATGCGCGCGCGCACCTGTTTGACGCGCCGCATACGGTGGTCTTCCCTGCTATTGCGGTGATGTGCTGCGTGCTTTCGTTCAATTTTCTGGGCGATGCGCTGCGGGATTATCTGGACCCGAGAACACGGCTGAGTGTGGGGCTATAGTCCTCAGGCATTCTGAGAGACGCCGGCAGGCCCCGGCGTGCGATGGTCAGCAGCCGCCGCCGACAAAGTGGACGATTTCGATTTTGTCGTTTTCCGCAAGGCGGGTATCGGCCCAGGAGGAGCGTGGGACGATGTCTGCGTTGCGTTCGAGGGCGACGCGATCGCCTTTGAGGCCGAGCAGAGTAAGAAGATCGAGCACAGAAGAGGATTGGGTCAGCTCTGTGAAGGTGCGCGGCTGACCGTTGATGAGCAGTTGCATGCTTTGAATCTATCAGCAAAAGAGAGCTGTTGAGAGGGGCCTGATGGCGCGATGCGACGGTGGAAACAGAACGCTGTCTAACGGAGCATGTGCCAGGCAAGCATGCCGCCGACCGCAACGGCAGCGATGACCAGATAAGCGACCATGACGGCGGCGAGGCCGCGCATGGCTCCGAGGCTTTCGGCGGGCGCAAACGGGGCGGGCTGGTTTTCGAGCGGGGTGACGAGTTGGGGAGCCGGATGCGAATTGGCAGGCAGAACGGTGAGTTTGCTGTGCGAGACGCGTGTTGCGGCTTTCGCTACGGAACGAGGCGCGAAGGCAGGAATGGTGCGAGCGGCCATGGGGAAGCCTCCTTGGCGTTGTTATCGGCCAGGGTGAACGGGGCTTTAGGGGTTTGATGGATTTTTTTGCGGGCAGGTGTTTTCGGGAGTCTGGTTTTAACCCCAAGAACGAAGACCCATTCGTGGGGGCCCCGGATTGCTTCGCTTCGCTCAGAATGACGCATCGATTGCTGAGAGGTTTTCTCTCAGGGGCTAGAGCCCTCTTTTCTTTTAGTGGCGGGGATGTACGGGCTGAAGCCCGTACCCTTCAGAACAACGTGAGGCTTGGTGGCGTGAGGGTGGAAATGGTGGGAGAAACTTTGGGCGGCGTTTAATGGCCGGGGCATTACCGGGATTCTTCGCTTCCACCCCAGCGTGCTGCGCACGCCGGGGGCCCGGTTCGCTCAGAATGACGCATCGCGGGTGGGGACGGAGTTCGGGATGGAAATGAAGGTCCCTCCACTCACTTCGTTTGGCCGGGATGACACACGTGGAGTGACGTGAGGCTGTGAGGAGTAGCGCCTCCCTGCGACCAGCCCCCCTGCTAGTTTTCGCCGAGCTGGTCGAAGAGACGCTTCCAGGTGCGCTGATTGCGGCGGTAGCTGCGCTTGAGATCATCGAGGATGCGCTCGAAGTCGGCGTGGCCGCGGAGCTTGTTCCAGGCGGGATTTCTGGAGAACCACGGATAGTTTTCATTGCCGAGGTAGATGGCGCGGCGAAGCCAGTGAAGGGCTTCGCTCTCGTCTCCATCGACGGCGAAGTAGGTGGCGAGGCGATAGGCCATTTCACTGTCGGCTTCGGCGGCGGCCATGGAGGACTCTTCGATGAGCGTGGCTCCGCGCTCACGCTGGCCGATCTGCACGTAGCACATGGCGAGCGTGGGGTAGATGATGCGAAGGCTGGTGTCGTCCTTGAGGACGGCTTCCATCATGGCGATGGCCTCTTCAAGCTGGCCCTGGCGCATGCGCTGGTAGGCGAGCGAGGTGCGCAGGAGCGGATGGCGCGGCTCAAGGGTGAGTCCCTTCTGGAGTTCGCCTTCGGCGAGGTCGAGCTGGTTCTGATACTGATAGACGCGCGCCCGATGGTTGTAGATCATAGGCGCGCCGGAGGGGTTGAGATTGAGCGCGAGATGGAACTGCTCGAGCGCTTCGTCATACATGCCATCGAGCCGCAGCATGGTGCCGGCGAGAACGTGGACGTTCCAGTTGCGGGCGGATTTGGAGAGCATGTCTTCGATGCCGTGACGGGCGCTCTCCTTTTCTCCGCGTGCCAGCAGCATGTAGATGCGGTAGAGGTTGGCGTCGGCCGAGCCGGGATCGATCTGGAGCGCTTTGTCAAAGGCGCGGCGCGCGGCCATGATGTGCATGTGTCCGCCAAAGCCGTGGCGGGTGTACTGCATGTGGGTGACGCCGAGGCCGCTCCAGCCAGGAGCGTATTCGGGTTCGCGCTCGGTGACCTGCTCGAACATTTCGCGGGCACGGTCAAGGTCGGCGCGGCTGCCGGTGCGCTGCATGAACGACGACAGCATGGCGCTGGCCTGCAGGTAAAGCTCAGAGATGCCCTCGGAGAGCGCCTCAGAACGCATGGTGAGGCGCTCGGTGCGGTCGCGCAGTTGTCCGCTGCCCTGGAGCGAGGCGAAGACTTCGTTGCAAATCTCAGTCTGGACGGAGATGAGATCAAACGATGCGACGCTGATGGAGCCGCCGCCGCGCACGCTCTCTCCCTGCACGTCGAGCAACTGCCAGTTGAGGTCAAAGCCGCTCTCGGAACGCAGAAAGCTGCCGGTGAGCACGTAATCGACGATGAGCTGGTGGCCGATGGCGAGCGGGTCCATCTGAGCGATGGGCAGGTGAAGCAAGGCGCTCGACGGGCGGACGATGAGCGAGGACATGCGTGCGAGGCGGGTGCCGATGGCGTCTGCGAGGGCGAAGCCGTAGAGGGGCGCGACGTCTTTGCTGCCGAGATTTTGAAACGGCAGCACGAGGATGGCCTTGTCTGTATTCTGCTCAGGCTGCGACTCGCGGAAGCGCTCGGCAAGCAGTGAAAGGAGGCCGGTGGCGCGCTTTTCGCGCTCGGGAATGGTGGGCAGAAGATTGGCCGCCGCGTCGCCGGGGACGATGCCGGTCTCAAATTGCAGCGTCTTCATGAGGGTGCGCAATGCCTCGCGCAGATCGGCGGCGCTGGCATAGCGCTCGGCCGGCGTCTTTTGCAGGCAGTGCATGACGATGGAGGCCAGCTCGGGCGGGACCTGCGGGCAGCACTCATTGAGCGGCGCGGGATCGACGAACTGGATGGCGCGGATGGTCTGGAATTCGTCCGTATTGGGGCGCGAGAAAGGATGACGGCCGCTGACGAGTTCGTAGAGGATGACGCCTAGAGCCCAGAGATCGCTCTGCACGCTGCTCTGGCCGGTGACGAATTGTTCGGGCGCCATGTAGGCGATGGTGCCGCCGCGCGCGGTGTAGGTGGCGGCGAGGGGATCGTTTTCCCGTGGGGTGGGCTTGGCGGGGTCGAACTCCGCGTCCTCTTTGGTGAGGCGGCGAGCGAGACCGAAGTCGAGGATTTTGACGAGGCCGCCGTCGGTGAGCATGACGTTGGCAGGCTTGAGGTCGCGGTGGAAGATGCCGAGCGTGTGCGCGGCGCTGAGACCGTCGGCGATCTGAATGCCGACCGAGAGCGTGAGCTGCACGTTGGCCGGGCCCTTGGCGATGAGCTTGTCGAGGGACTGGCCAGGCACGTACTGCATGGCGATGAAGGCTTCTTCGTCCTGCTCACCGACCTCGTAAATGGCGCAGACGTTGGGGTGCTCGATGGCCGAGGCCATGCGGGCCTCGCGCAGAACGGTTTTGCGCATCTGGTCGGCGGTGAGCGCGCCACGCTTGAGCACCTTGAGCACGACGGGGCGCATGAGCAGCGTGTCCTCTGCCAGGTAGACCACACCGCTGCCGCCGGAGCCGAGCTTGCGGACCAGTTCGTAATGCTCAATCATTCTGCGTTTCATGCATTCTCAGTGTAGCGTTTTCGGCTGTGTTTTCGCGGGCTCTTATGTGTTGAGCGCGGCAGGAAGATTTGCACCGTTATACTCGTCTTCAGTTGCCTATGACCGCCGTATTGCCCTTATTGCTGGCTACCGTACTTGCGGCGGCCGGACCCCAGACTTCGATGCAGACGCAGAGCAATTCTGCAAAGCAGCCTGCACAGACACCGCAGGCGCAGGTGGAGACGGGCGCGTCTGCGTTTGGCAAGCAGAAGACATCGCTCGAACAACTCACGCTCGATCACAACTGGCTGTCGCTGGAGCAGGCGCTGGGCAAGAACGGCGAGGATGCCGGCGATGCGTTTTACCGTGGGCTGCTGGAAAATCATCGCGACCACTTCAAGCGGTCCATTGCGCTGCTGGAGCCGCTGATTCCGGGCCTGGCGGCGGGCGGCGACCGCATGAAGGAGAAGCAGGCGCGGCTGGCGCTGGCCGACGATTACTTTCGCACCTTTCAGTACAAAAAGGCCGCGGCCGAGTATGCGGCGCTTGCAAAGTGCTGCGAGAAGCAGTTGACGGCGCAGGAGAAGAGCGAGGTCGAGATTCCGGCGAAGCTGCTGCCGGAGCTGGAGAGCGCTCCGGCGCAGACGCTGGACTTGACGGGGTCATTTACGGTGCCGACGGAGGTGAATCCGTTGGGGCTGACGGATTTGACGGTGTGGATGGATGGGTATCCGACGCGGTGGTTGTTTGATCCGGCGGAGAACTTCACCATGATTGCGCGCTCGAAGGCGGAGCTGGTGGGTCTGAAGCTGAGCAAAGAGACGCTGACGATCTCAAGCATCACGGGGCAGCCGATTTACGTGCATGCGACGGTGATTCCCAAGCTGAAAATCGGGGATGCGGTCTTTCACAATGTTCCGGCGGTGGTTTACGACGATCTGGATTTGTATGACAAGGCGCGGCAGTACCAGATTGAAGGCGTGCTGGGGCAGCCACTGCTTGCGCTGCTGGGACAGGTAACGGCTTCAGAAAGCGGGAACCTGACGTTTTCGGAGGCTCCGCCGCTGCAGGAGGGTGCGCCGTTTTTTACCGATGAGGACCAGTTGATTGTGGCGGCGGGCAAGGATGGATCGGGCGGGTTGTATACGGTGAATCCGGCGGCGACGAGTTCCCTGTTTTCGTCGCGATTCTATGACACGCATCTGGCGCAGTTTACACATTTGCAGATGGACCTGGTGAAGCTGCCGGGGAACAAGCTTTCGCAGGAGATTCCGATTCCGGCGTATCACGCCGAGACGCTGCACCTGACCTTTGGCGGAATGCCGATCACGCTGCACGACATAGAGGTGCTTGCACAGCCAGCGGGCGCGGAGGAAGACCGCTTTTATGGAATGCTGGGCGATGATGCGCTGAGCCAGTTGAAGAGCTATACGTTCGACTTTCGCTCGATGAAGTTTATTGTGCGCACGCACTTCGGGGATTAGGACTGGCCGTTCAGGCACACGCGCCTTCGGCGCCATTTCAGGGGCAGTAGGACGCGGAGCTTTTGACCGGCGTTCGCTGGGCGAGCTCCGCTGAGGATGGCAACGCAAAAGGGGAGATGGCTATCCCCGGGTCCGAACCCACGGACCCGAGGCACCCGAACTTCACCCGAACCCACGGACCCGAGGCACCCGAACCTTCATTGCTGAGGAAGAAGGCGCAGCACGACATCCGCTTGTTGGGTGCGCTATCGTTGGCAGCGGCTGGAATGACCCGAACTTTTTTGCCTTCAGGAGGTACGTGTTCACGATGCGTCTACGGTTTGCTTCACTTTGCCGGCTGTTGCCTGTTGCTCTGTTTTGCCTGATGAGCGCCGCTGCGGGACGGGCGGAATTGCGCCTGCCCCACATGCTGAGCAGCCATGCGGTGCTGCAGCGCGGACGGCCGATTCATGTGTGGGGATGGAGCGACGCCGGCGAGACGGTGAGGGTTCAATTTCACGGGCAGACTCAGCGCGCGACGGCCAATCGCTATGGGCAGTGGGAGCTGTGGCTTCGGGCTGAAAAAGCGGGTGGGCCGTTTGAGATGACGGTGAGCGCAAGCCGGGGTGAGGCTCCCATCGTGCTGCAGGATTTGCTGGTCGGCGATGTGTGGTTTGCGAGCGGGCAGTCGAATATGCAGATTCCGCTGATTGGTTTTCCTGGCTCGGCGGTGATTCGGAACGCGAAGGAAGAGATTGCGCAGGCCAATCATCCGGAGATTCGGCTGCTGTTTGTGCCGCTGAAGTCGTCGCCTTATCCACGGGATGACCAGGGCGGGACATGGACGCATTGCACGCCGGAGACGGCACGGACTTTTTCCGCGGTGGCGTATTTTTTTGCGCGGGATTTAGAGCAGCATCTGCATGTGCCGATCGGGATTGTGGATGCGACGTGGGGCGGAACTCCGATAGAGTCGTGGATGAGCCTCAGGAGTCTGGCGTCAGATGCGGCGTTTATGCCGGTGTTTATGAAACGTGCGGAGTTTGCCGCGCAGCAGACGAATTTGAAGACCATTCTGGCGCAGGAAAAGGCCGAGGATGCGAAGGCGGTTGCGGCGGGTAAGCCGAAGCCGGAGCATCCGTGGCATCCGGATCAGCAGTCCTGGAACCCGAGCTATCTTTACAACGCGATGATTGCGCCGGAGACTCCCTATACGATTCGTGGATTTCTCTGGTACCAGGGCGAGACGAACAGCGACGACGCGTGGGTGCCGAGCCTTTATCGACGGCTCTTCCCTGCCATGATTGAGGACTGGCGCACGCGGTGGCATGAGGGCGAGCTGCCGTTTTTGTATGTGCAGATATCAAGCTTCTATTCACCGCAGGAGCATTGGGGTGAGATTCGCAATGCGCAGCGCTTGACGCTGGCGTTGCGGAACACGGGCATGGCCGTGAGCCTGGACAAGGGGCTGCGGAATAATATTCATCCGCCAGACAAGCAGACGGTTTCACACCGGCTGGCGCTGGCCGCATACCACCTGGCTTATGGCGAGGATGGGACGTGGGAGGGTCCGCTGTTTGAGCAGGTGACACGCGAGGGAGATGCGCTGCGCGTCTTCTTTACTTTTGCGAAGGGACTGCATGCCGAGGGCGGCGCGGTGCGCAGCTTTGAGGTCGAGAGCGCAGATGGAACATGGCATGCCGCGAGTGCGAGGCTGGATAGCGGATCGGTGTTGGTGAAGGCGGATGGGGTGAACGCTCCGAAGGCGGTGCGGTATGGATGGGCGAGTTATACCGATGCGAACCTGTACAACGGCGCGGGATTGCCTGCCTCGACCTTTGAGGCGCAGGTGCCGTGAGGTGGAAGCCCTTGCTCTTCTGGGAGCGTGAGGATGGGAATAGTGGGAGAAACTTCGGACGGTGTAGGTGATTGCAGCATCGCCGGGATTCTTCCCACCCCGGGAACGAAGACCTGTTCCCGGGGGCCCCGGTTCGCTGCGCTCAGAATGACGCGTCGTGGGTGGGGTTTGTGCGTTGATCCCACATCTCTACGAGATGTGGGGCACCCGGCAGCGCGAACTTCGCTCAGGATGACATATCAAAAGAGGATGATTTGTTCGGTCCCGGGTCCGAACAAACGGACCCGGGGCACCCGATCTCTTCAGAAGAAATGAGCTACTGGAGCTTGGCCATGACCTCGTCGAGCACCTGCTTTGGCGGGCGGGTGCGGGACTGGGGCAGCGTGGCCAACGGCTCATCGACCATGTTGAGCAGGTCAGTGAAAGCCGGCTTCTCGGTGTCGATGTAGAAGACGCCGGTGAGGACTTCGCCCTTGGCATGCGCTTCCATGAGAGCCTTGACGGCGGCGACACGGTCGGTCGGGTTGTAGTCCTCGTGAAGCTTGCGCAGGCGCAGGTGCGAGCCGTCGTGCAGCTCAACGTCGTAGGTGGAGCCTTCGGCGTAGTCCACGGCGATGTCATCGAAGTACGGCACGAAGCCGACTTCGCTGATGGCCTCTTCATGCTCCTGCATGTACTTGTAGCTCTTGGTGGAGCCGACGTGGTCGTTGAAGGTGACGCAGGGCGAGATCACATCGAGCATCACGGTGCCCTTGTGAGCGATGGCCGCCTTGAGCATGGCCGAGAGCTGCTTCTTGTCGCCGGAGAAGGAGCGGCCGACGAAGGTGGCTCCGAGCTGTATGGCGAGCGAGCAGATGTCGATGGCGGGCAGATCGTTGACCACGCCGGTCTTGAGCGTGGAGCCGATGTCTGCCGTGGCCGAGAACTGGCCCTTGGTGAGGCCGTAGACGCCGTTGTCTTCAATGATGTAGATCATCGGCAGATTGCGGCGCATGAGATGGACGAACTGGCCCATGCCGATGGAGGCCGTGTCTCCGTCGCCGGAGACGCCGAGGCCGAGCATGGTTTTGTTGGCGAGCAGCGCGCCGGTGGCAACCGACGGCATGCGGCCATGCACGCTGTTGAAGCTGTGCGAACGCGACAGGAAGTAGGCCGGGCTCTTGGAGGAGCAGCCGATGCCGGAGAGCTTCATGACGCGCTCGGGCTGGACGCCCATCTCATAGAAGGCATCAATGATGCGCTCGGAGATGGCATTGTGGCCGCAGCCGGCGCAAAGCGTCGTCTTGCCACCGCGATAGTCGAGGATGGGAAGACCGAGGCGGTTGACCTTGGGGGCGGGAGTGGAAGGTGTCGAGGCCATGGAGTTAGATTCCCTCCTGCAGGATGAATTCGTCGGTGACGGAGCGGGCGTCAATGGGAAGCCCGTTGAAGTGGCGGATGCTGCGCAGCTTCACGGCATCAGAGGCCGGGAGATCAAGCTTGAGCAGGCTGAGCATCTGCGCGTCGCGGTTCTGCTCCACGATGTAGACGCGATCATGCGATGCGACAAACTCGTGGATCTCTTTGGTGAAGGGATAGGCGCGGAGGCGGAGGTAGTCCGTCTCGACGCCGTGCTCCTTCTTGAGCTGGTCGCGGCTTTCGAGCACGGCAAAGTCGGAGGTTCCGTAGGCGATGATGCCGACCTTTGACTTGCCGTTCTGCACGACGACAGGATGAGGCACAAGAGTGCGGGCGGTCTCGAACTTGCGGGCGAGACGCTCCATGAGGTTCTGGTAATCGTCCGCGCGCTCAGTGTACTTGGCGCTCTCGTTGTGGCCGCTGCCGCGGGTGAAGTAAGCGGCCTTGGGGTGGTCGGTTCCGGGCAGGGTGCGGTAGGGGATGGCGTCGCCGTCCACATCCTTGTAGCGATGGAACTCGCCGAGACGGTTGAGATCTTCAGCGGTGAGCACCTTGCCGCGATCGAGCGGCTTCTCGGGGTACTGGAAGGGATCGGACATCCAGTTGTTCATGCCGAGATCGAGATCAGAGAGCACGAAGATGGGAGTCTGGAGGCGCTCGGTGAGGTCGAAGGCGGCCATGCCGAACTCGAAGCACTCGGCCACGCTGCCGGGCAGCAGTAGCACGTGCTTGGAGTCGCCATGCGAGAGTACAGCGGTGCTGAGAATGTCGCCCTGCGCGGTGCGCGTGGGCAGGCCCGTGGAGGGACCGACACGCTGAATGTCAAAGATGACGCCGGGCAGCTCGGCAAAGTAGCCGAGACCGGCGAACTCGGCCATGAGCGAGATGCCGGGACCGGAGGTCGCGGTCATGGAACGGGCACCAGCCCAGCCTGCGCCAAGCACCATGCCGATGGCGGCAAGCTCATCCTCAGCCTGGACGACGGCGAAGCTGGCTTTACCGTCCTGCTCGATGCGGTACTTCTTGAGGAAGTCGATGAGCTGTTCGACGACGGAGGACGATGGCGTGATGGGATACCAGGTGACGACGGTGACGCCGGCAAATATGGCGCCCAGAGCGCAGGCGGCATTGCCGTCAATGATGATTTTGCCTTCGTTGGCGTGCATGCGCTCCAACTGGAAGCGGTCAGCCTTGACGAGCGAGTTGGTTGCGAACTCGTAGCCAGCCTGCACGGCCGCCCAGTTGAGATCGGCAGCCTTTTGCTTTTTGGCAAACTGGCGGCGCAGCGAGGTTTCGACGGCCTTGATGTCGATGGAGAAGAGTTTGGCCGCGACGCCGACGTAGACCATGTTCTTGACCAGCTTGCGCAGCTTGGCCTCAGGGCAGACGGCGGCGGTGATTTTGTCGAAGGGCACCGGATAACAGATAACGTCGTCGCGATACTGCTGGAGATTGAGGCTCTCGTCGTAAATGGCCACCGCGCCCGGATGGAGACCCATGATGTCTTCCTGAGCCGTTTCGGCGTTCATCGCGATGAGGACGTCGATCTCTTTTTTGCGCGCGATGTAGCCCTGTTTGCTGGCGCGGATGGTGTACCAAGTGGGCAGGCCGGCGATGTTGGACGGGAAAAGATTTTTGCCGCTGACCGGAATGCCCATTGCGAAGATGCTGCGGAGCAGCACGTTGTTCGCGGACTGCGAACCGGATCCATTGACCGTAGCCACCTGAATACTGAAGTCGTTGACAACTGGCTTGGCGGAGAGTCCTTCAGAGTGCGTCGGAGCGCCCTGCGCGGACGGAGCGCCGGCGTTAGTGGTCGCCATGTGGCGGATTCCCTTCGATGATGAACTGGGAAGAGTGGTGTCTTCTTAATCGCTCATTATAGCGATGCATCTCTGAATGTGGAGTGTTCTGAGTCACATTGCAGAAATATGTGGCTGAATGGTTACAAAGGCCGTCCGCAGTGGGGACGGCCTTTGCAGTACATCGATTTTCCTGAGACGGGCGAGACCAGCCTCAGGGACGGAGCGTCACGAGAGCCTGGGCAATTTCTTCCTGCGCGGCGGCATCGAGCGGCAGCAATGGGAGACGCGGGCGACCGCCATAGTAGCCGTTGAGATCGCAGGCATACTTGATGCCGGCAATGCCATATTTGCCTGCCACGAGAGACGATGCGGCGAGGATGCGCTGCTGCTTTTCGGCGGCAAGAATGGGGTCATTGTCCTTCCAGGCCCAGTAGACCTCCTGACAGGCCTGCGGCAGGCAGGCGGCCAGAGCGAGGACCGCGCCGGAGGCACCGGCTTCGAGCGCGGGCAGGATGGTTTCGGCCGAGCCGCTGAGAACCTGAAAGCCGACCTCTTTGGTGCGGGTTTTGAGCGTAGGCTGCGCTGGAGCGGGGACGGCCGCGGACAGGGTTTCGCCGCCGATGGTGGTGAGCGGCACGAGCGCGGCCTGCGCGAGCATGGATTCCTCAAGCATGCGAGCCGTGACGGCGGTGAAGACGGGGGTGACGTCTACATTGCGCCGGGGCGCGTTGCGGGTGCCGGTGACCAGAGCGGCGATGCGCTCGACGCTGCCGCTCGAGTCCTTGATGCCGATGATGTTTGGGTGCTGGGCCAGTTCCGAGACGACGGCGACAGGCAGATCGTAATGCGTGAATTTGGGGATGCTGTAGAGGACGACGGGCAACGGCGAGTTGTCTGCCAGCGTGCGGTAGTAAGTGAGCATGGCGGCCGGCTGCATCTGCGGGCCGTAGAAGTGCGGCGTGCGGACGAGGACGGCGTCGTAGCGCTGGTCGGCGGCAAACTCGGCGAGGCGCAGTGTCTCGGAGAGGCTTTCGCGCCCGATGCCGGCGAGCAAAACTTTGCTGGCATCGCTGGCCGAGCGCGCGGTGCGAAGGACATCCCGCGTTTCTTCATCGCTGAGCATCACGGCCTCGCCCGTGGAACCCAGCACGGTCATGCCCGCGACCGGAGTGCGGGAGTAGCGGTCGACATTGTGCTCCAGCTTGCGGAAGTAGAGGCGACCGTCGGGGTAAAAGGGCGTGGTGATAGCGGGAAAGATTCCTTCGAGCAGCATGTACTGATTCTAAATGGGCAGGAGGCAGTGCACGAAAGCTGTAGAGCGAAGAGGCATAAAGCACTTTGCCATCCCGAACAGACAGGTTAGCCTGAGGAAGAGAGAATCATGGCACTAGAAACTGCACCGTTGGATCGCGATGTTCCGGTAGAGCCGCCCTCAAAGACGGCGGTTCAGGCCGTTTGGCTTGGCATTCACACGGTGCTGGCGCTGGGCGTGTGGGCGTTGACCATGGTGGTGGCGACGCTGATGCACCCGGACCTCAATCCGCCCGTGCTCGCCATTGTGCCGCTGGTGATGGCGTTTCTCTTCCCTTTTTTGACGGGTCTGGTCTTCAACTCGATCAAGCCGAGCGAGGCCGCGACGCTGGTGTGGATGCTGGGACTGATCTGGTTCATGCTGGTAGGGCTGATTGTGCTGAATCTGCCAACGGGGCCCAGCGCCTGCTACCACTGCGGCGCAACTCAGAAATTGTGGCTCACTTTTCTTGACTTCAATACAGACAGCAATCTGCTGCAAGGCCAAGGGCGCTTTCTGGGGCTGTGGCCTGCCGTGGCCCTGATTGGCTATGGAATGGGCGCGCGGTTTGGGCTGCGAGGCAAAAACCTGGCGCTGCTGCCCTATTAAGACTTCACAAGACCAGCCATGCACGCGCTCAAACCAGCGGCCTCGACAGCGGAGATCCTCTTCCTGGTTCAACTGGCCGCCACGCTCTTTATGACAGGCGTGATCTGGTTTGTGCAGGTGGTGCATTACCCCCTGTTTGGGCGGGTGGGCGACACTTCGTTTTGCGAATATGAGCAGGCGCACACGGTGCGGACCGGCTGGGTGGTGGGTCCGCCGATGCTGCTGGAACTGGTGCCGGCGGTGATTGCGGTGCGGGTGCGTCCAGAGTGGTTTTCAGCCGCGGCCGCGTGGATTGGGCTCGGGCTGCTGGCTGTGATCTGGCTTTCGACGGCCCTGCTGCAGGTGCCGCTGCATGGACGGCTGGTGGAGCGCTTTGCGGAAAGGGATGCGGCCCGGCTGACGGCGACGAACTGGATTCGGACCGTGTGCTGGACGCTGCGCTCTCTGCTGCTGATGATTTGCCTTATGTCACGCCTGGGATGATGGCGCTTGCGCCAGTCATGACCGGTGCAAGAACAGCGCTTTTCACAGCGGATTTCTCACCTACAAAAGTTTGACAATTTCTCGACGGAAGCTTGACGACCAAGCTGCGTGCGGGTGGGTATGTTTCGGAGCGTGGAGGAAACACCTATGCGGAACATGCTTCGTAATCTTTTTCTGGCGCCGGTCGTGATGGCGGCAGCAGCATTGGCAACCCACCCGGCCATGGCGCAGTCCGTGAATGTGGCCAAGGTTCCTTTCAACTTTGTCGTCAATGGCCACATGTGGCCGGCGGGCCGCTACACGATCAGGCAAAGCATGAATGGCAATGTGGTGGAGGTGGCGAACACGAACCAGCCATTCCGATCGATGTGGGTAATATCGCCGGGCGATCCCGCGCCGACTGATACCCGCGTGCTGCTGTCGTTTGATGTGCAAGGCGCGACGCACACGCTGCACTCGGTGCAATACCGGAATATGGAAACCAGTTCTCTGGATGGGCGGCAGCTTTCGCTGCGCTATGGATCAGATTTGATCGTGCCCGGGCAATAACAGGCATGATCGCCAGGCTCACGGCAACGTGAGGATAGAACGCATTCACAGGCCATCGCCGGGGCGGTGGCCTCTTTTTTGCGCGCGGGAGAAAAAGATCAGAACGAGCTACAAAAGGCTATGGGGCAGGTGCCTTGCGGCCGCCTGCCCCATAGAAGTTCCGATTCATCAAAGAACTGGGTCGGACTCCAGTGCACCGCGCAATCACCACCGCCGAGCCCCAAGCACAGGCGAGCCGGAGCCTGCCTGCCTTAGGAGACGCATGTGGCCTGCAGCCGATGCGAGCTTCGCCAGGTTTCATCCCCCCATACATCAGACTGGCTGATGATGCGTCGAGCTCTGTTGCCAGTGCTCAGGATGTCTGGTTCCGCTCTCTCCTTCTGGAAGATTTCTCCTCCGTTGAAATGAACTTTACGCCTGTTCTGAAAACAATCAAGTGGAGATTGCAGATATTTCTCTGTGGAAATGACGGGCTCTATGTGCAAATGGGGGCAAGTGGTTGAAGGAATAAGGCCGGGCACCGGTGAAAGATGAGAGGGATGACGGCCAGGGCCTTCGGCTTGCCGATGCATGCATGGGTCGCCTATGCTGGGGAGTTTCGCAGACGAGGAGTAGTGCCGCCATGGCAGAGACCACGGGAAATCGCCGCCAGCAAGCATTGGATGAGTTGAAGCAGAATCGCTGCCCTTCACCAGAAGAGGTGCGCTGGGCGGAAGAGACGCTGGGTCCGGCGCTTGAGAAAGCCGGAGAGCGGCCGATTGGCGCGGCCAGCGGCGTGAATGTGGACGAGCGTGGGAATGCCCGCTTCACGACGGTGTCGGGCGCGCCGGTGCGGCGGCTGTACACGGAGGCGGATTTGCCGGAGGACTTTGCGACGAATTCGGCGGCGTACCTGGGTATGCCGGGCGAGCCGCCGTATACGCGCGGTATTCATGCGACGGGCTATCGCGGCAAGCTGTGGACGATGCGGCAGTTCTCGGGCTTTGCCAGCCCGGAGGAGACGAATCAACGCTATAAATATCTGCTGGCGAATGGCGGCGGCGGGCTCTCGGTGGCGTTCGATTTGCCGACGCTGATGGGCTGCGACTCGGACGATGCGCAGAGCGAAGGCGAGGTGGGCAAATGCGGCGTCGCCATTGATTCGCTCGAAGACATGCAGATACTGTTCGCGGGGATCGACCTTGAGAAGACGACCGTGTCGATGACGATCAATTCACCGGCAAGCGTGCTGTGGGCCATGTACCTGGCGGTGGCGCAGGATCAGGGTGCGGACTGGAAAAGGATTTCGGGCACGCTGCAGAACGACATTCTCAAGGAGTACATCGCGCAGAAGGAGTACATCTATCCGCCGGCACCTTCGATGCGGCTGGTGATTGATACGTTCGAGTTTGGGGCGAAGCTGGTTCCTCGGTTTAATCCCATCTCGATCTCGGGATACCACATTCGCGAGGCTGGCTCGACGGCACTGCAGGAGCTTGCATTCACGATTTATGACGGCGTGGAGTATGTGGAGTGGGCGTTGCGACGCGGGCTGGCGGTGGATGATTTCGCTCCGCGGCTGAGCTTCTTTTTTAACGCGCACAATGACTTCTTTGAGGAGATTGCGAAGTACCGCGCTGCCCGCAAGATCTGGTACCGGCTGATGACGGAGCGGTTTGGCGCAAAACAGGCCCGCTCCACATGGATGCGCTTTCACACCCAGACGGCGGGAGTCTCGCTGACGGCGCAGCAGCCGAAGAACAATATTGCGCGAGTGGCGATTCAGGCGATGGCCGCGGTGCTGGGCGGCACACAGTCACTGCATACGGATTCGTTTGACGAGGCGCTGGCGTTGCCCACCGAAGAGGCGGCGCGCATTGCGCTGCGCACGCAGCAGATTATTGCCTATGAGTCGGGTGTGGCGGGAGTGGTGGATCCGTTGGGCGGTTCGTACTTTGTGGAGAAGCTGACGCTGGATATGGAGCGGGGCGCGTTCGGCTACTTTGAAAAGCTCGATGCGATGGGCGGCATGATTCCGGCGATTGAGCAGGGCTTTCCGCAAAAAGAGATTGCCGAGGCCAGCTATGCCTACCAGCGAGCTGTGGAGGCGGGCGAAAAGTTGATTGTGGGAGCCAATTCGTTCACGGTGAACGAGCCGGCGCCGGAGATACTCTACATTGACGAATCAGTAAGAGAGGCGCAGACGAAGAAGCTGCGTCTGCTGCGGACAAAACGGTCGAACGAAGCCGTACAACGCAGCCTCGATGCACTGTGCCGGGCTGCCGAGAAGACGCCAGAGGCAAGCACTTCGGGGCTGAGCAACGCGAACACCATGCCTTACCTGTTAGACTGCGTGCGCGCCTATGCGACTGTTGGCGAGATATGCAACGCCTTGAAAAAGGTGATGGGTACCTGGGAAGAAACCAGCCTAACTTAGGAACTAAATCCTTAAAGTGAGTGCAAAAGCATGTTTCGGCATGCTAAAACATCGATGTGAAAAAAGGCGAAGCTACGCCGAAGCAACCGGCCACAATCAACCTGAAGCAGCTCTCAGAGTTGCTTCAACTTTCGCAGACCACGATTTCGCTTGTTCTGAATCATTCGCCGAACGCGAAGTCTATTCCTGCACACACACGCGAGCGCATTCGCGAAGCCGCGATTAAATATCAGTACCGGCCCAACTACTTTGCACGATCACTGCGACGCAGCCGCAGTATGTCGATTGGCGTCGTCGTGCCCGACATGAGCGACGGCTATTTCACGTTGCTGATGCATTCGGTCGAGCGGTATCTGATCAAGGCAAACTACTTCTATTTCATGGCCAGCCACTTTCGCGATCCGGAACTGACGGAAGAATATGTGCGCATGCTGCTGGAGCGCGCGGTGGATGGATTGCTGCTGCTGGATACGCCAGCCCGCATTGAAACCACCGTGCCCGTGGTGGCTATCTCAGCGCACAGCCCGGCACCGGGCGCGACGAATATCTTTCTGGACCACGACAAGGCGGGCGCCGAAGCATTGCAGCATTTGCGTGACCTGGGGCATGAACGTATCGCCTTCATGCGCGGGCCGGAAAATATTTCAGATGCACACTATCGCTGGCATGGCATTGCGCAGGCAGCTGAGTCGCTGGGGATTGCGATTCATCCTGAACTGGTCATTACGCTGGAAGAGCTGGACCAGACGCCTTCGCACGGTTATAAAGCGATGCGCAAGCTGCTGCGCGAGACCCGGGACTTTACGGCTATCTTCTGCTTCAACGACATTTGCGCATTCGGCGCGATTCGCGCCATTGATGACGCGGGGCTGAGCGTGCCCGGCGATATCTCGGTGGTGGGTTTCGACGACATTGCGAGTGCGGCCTATCACCAGCCGAGCCTGACGACCGTGCAACAGCCGTTGCGCGACATGGGCGCGCGAGGAGCGAAGATTCTGCTGGACCGGATCAACCACCCGGGACGGACCTATCCGCCAGAGATTGTGATGGAGCCGAAGCTGATTGTGCGCGAGTCTACCGGACCGGCCCGAGTTGCCAAGGCGAAGACAGTTAAGAAAAAAGCCGTTGCCGTTGGCGAAGAGGACTGAGAAGCGACTACCGTGAGCGGCCCAATGCCTTGCCCGCTGACTGCAGGAGAGCTAAACCCGCCGCAAGCGCGCGGCGGCTCTCCGCAGAGGCGGCGCGACCGAGCAGAGCAAAAAGAGATGGCGGCTCCTGCGCGGCGGATTTGTGCGTTTCATCAAGAATGTTGTGGAGCGTATCGGGATCAATGCTGCCGAGCAGTTTCGCCAGCAAAAGGCCGTTGCGTAGCGCGTTGACGCTTTCAGGCTTGCTGACCACACCGGAGACATGGGTTACGACGGCGTCTTGTGCGCCGAGAAGGCCTCGCAGCAGATCGAGCGTGCCGGAGCGGTGCGCCTCCTCAATCAAACCGTAGCAAGCCAGGAGCGCCTGGGCGTGTTCGATGGGCGCATCATTGAGACGCCGCTGGATCTCTTCGCGCGGGTCCTGCGCGGAGGGGCGAAATTCGATGGGCTGTGCCATGTATGTTCTCTTCCCTTCTACTTTTTCTGATGGCCGGGTGTGATCTGCACCAGAGAGTTGTGGCCGTTGCTGACATCACCGGGAAATACGTAATCGCTACGGTTCCATTTGCGCTCAACCTCGACGCCGTTTTGCGGTGTTCGGGAGGCGTAACGGAAGTTGAGGCGCGGAAGCGGGTTTTCTCCCGTTTCCGGCAGTACCTCCATACGCACCGGGGTCTCCTTGTAAGCCGGAGTGTGGGTGTCATGGTCGGTATGGTGGCCGGTGAGCATGTTGGTTGCGTCAGTGAAGAGGGTGTTGAGGGGCAGATAAATCTGCTTGCCCTGCACGCGGTCGCTGACCAGCACGCGAATGCGGAGATGGCCGTTCGGTGAAGTGAGCCGCACCCACTGGCCGGAGACGAGAGAGCGGTCAGCGGCGAGCTCGGGAGAGACCTCAAGGAATGGATTGGGCGTCTCCTCATGAATACCTGCGACGCGGCCGGTCATATTGCCACCGTGGAAGTGTTCGAGCAGGCGGCCGTTGTTGAGGTGAAGATCGTAGACGTCATCCTCGACAGATTCCGGGGCGTGATATTCGAGCGGATGAAGGCGCGCCTTGCCGTCAGGGAATGCAAATTTCTCCGTGTAGAGCAGCGGCTGATCGGTGCCATCCGCGGCGACGGGCCACTGCAGGCTATCGAATCCCTGGAGGCGATCATAGTGAATGCCCGCGAACATGGGCGCGAGGGACGCGGACTCGTGCATGATATCGGAGGGATGCTGGTAGGTCCAGTTAGCGCCCATTTTGTTGGCGAGCGCGGTGGTGATGCGCCAGTCGGGCAGGCTTTCGCCGAGGGGTTCGAGCACCTGATACAGACGCTGCACACGGCGCTCAGTACTGGTGAAAGTTCCTTCCTTTTCGAGGGATGGGCTGGCGGGCAGCACTACGTCGGCGAAGCGGCAGGTGGGCGTGAAGAAGCAATCCTGCACGACAAAGAAGTCGAGCTTTTCGAAGCCTCCGCCGACGTAGTTGGAGTTAGCGTCGGCGATGTACATGTCTTCCCCGGCCAGATACATGGCCCTGAGCTTGCCTTCGTAGATGGCATTGACCATCTCATGATTGTCGAGACCCTTGGCTTCGGGAATTTTGACTCCCCAGCCCTGCTCATAGCGGGCGCGCGCGGCGGGATCATCGACTTTCTCGTAACCGGGAAACCAGCCGGGCATGGAGCCGAAATCACTCGCGCCCTGCACGTTGTTGTGGCCGCGCAACGGGTAGGCTCCGGTGCCGGGACGCATGTAGTTGCCGGTGACGAGCAGCAGGTTGGAGATAGCGGTGGAGGTGTCAGAGCCGGCGCAGTGCTGCGTGACACCCATGGCCCAGAGGATGCACATGCTGGGTGCGGCTGCGATGGCTTCAGCAACAGAAACGAGTGTCTCGATGGGGACGCCGCAGACCTCTGCGGCGTGCTGCATGGTGAAGGGCTCGAGGCTGGCGCGGTATTCGTCCACGTGATTGACCCACTGCGCGAGGAAGTCTGCCTTCGCATATCCGTGATCGAACATATAGCGGCTCATGGCGGAGAGCCAGACGAGATCGGTGCCGGGAGCGGGGCGGAAAAAGATGTCAGCGCGCTGGGCCATCTCGTGGCGGCGAATGTCGGCAACGATGAGCTTTTGTCCGCGGAGCTTGTGCGCCTGCTTGACGCGGGTGGCGAGCACGGGGTGTGCCTCAGCAGGATTGGCACCGACAATGACGACGAGCGAGCTTTGCGCAATGTCATGAATGGAGCCGGAGTCTCCGCCGTAGCCGACCGTGCGGAAGAGCCCCTGCGTCGCGGGTGCCTGGCAGTAGCGGGAGCAGTTGTCGATGTTGTTTGTGCCGATGACCGCGCGGGCAAACTTTTGCATGAGGTAGCTCTCTTCATTGGTGCATTTGGAGGAAGAGATGACTCCGATGGAATCGGGGCCGTGCTGGGCCTTGATCTCCATGAACCGGCGCGCGACCAGGCTGAGGGCCTCGTCCCAACTGGCCTCGCGGAAGGTGTGGCCTTCGCGGATCAGCGGCTTCTTGATTCGTTCGGGGCTGTTTATAAAGTCCCAGCCGAATTTGCCTTTGACGCAGGTAGAAATATCGTTGGCGGGACCTTCGCTGGGCTGCACCTTGAGGATGTGGCGGTCTTTGGTCCAAATCTCAAAGCTGCAACCGACGCCGCAGTAGGTGCAGACGGTTTTGGAGCGGCGCACGCGAGTGTTGCGCATGGCGGCTTCGGTCTCGGAGAGTTGCAGAATGGGGCCGTAGCCGATCTCCGGCTCGACGGCTTTGACCACATCGATCATGTGGTCAAGTGCATTCTGCGGCCAATGGGTAAGAAAGCCGGCGTGGCCGAGCATGGACTTTTCCATGAGCGCGTTGCACGGGCAGACGGTGACGCAGTGTCCGCAGGAGACACAACTAGAGCCGCCGATTTCAGAGCCGCCATCCCAGAGGACGCGAGGGTGGTCACTCTCCCAATTGATGGAGAGGGTTTCATTGACCTGATAGTTCTGGCATGCCTCGACGCAGCGGCCGCACAGGATGCACTGGTTGGGATCGTAACGATAGAAAGGATTGGTGTGGTCTTGCGGATAGGGCTTGGGCTGCCATGGATACTTTTGGTGTTCGACGTCGAGCAGGGCCGTGGTGTTGTGAACGGTACAGTCCTGATTGTTGTTGTCGCAGACCGAGCAATAGAGCTGGTGATTTTTGAGAATGCGATCAAAGGCCTCGCCCTGGGCGGACTTGACGCGCGCCGAAGCGGTGTTGAGCTGCATGCCGGGCGAAACGGATGTACCACAGGCGCGAACGATCTCGCCATTCATCTCAACCACACAGGTGTCGCACGTCTGAATGGGGCCAAGCTTCGGCTGGTAACAGACCTGCGGCAGCGGGGTCTGAGTCCGGTTGATGACATCGATCAGACGCTCACCGGTGTTTGCTTCCAGGGTTTGACCATTCAGACTGATGGAGCAGGAGCCCTGAAATGCGGGCTTTGGCTCGGACTGTGCAGGCATGGGACACTCCATTTCAA
The DNA here is from genome assembly GCF_000022565.1 of Acidobacterium capsulatum ATCC 51196. NCBI lineage: Bacteria > Pseudomonadati > Acidobacteriota > Terriglobia > Terriglobales > Acidobacteriaceae > Acidobacterium > Acidobacterium capsulatum. Next base: position 374,143 of record NC_012483.1, on the reverse strand, counting down.
GTTCAACGAGCTTCTATCAGCGTTTTGCAGCTTGCGCATGAGACTCGGAGGCACGTCACTGCTATATGACAAATATGTGACGAGCTTTTCGTGAGAAGGATGCACGCAATTTATGATGCGAATCGAAGTTACTCCGCTTGTGTTGGGATGTTCAAGTGAGGGCAAAAAAAGCCCTGGGGGCGGTGAGACTCATCCAAAGGTACAGCGTCTATTGGAGGTGCAATGGAATACGTCAATCTTGGTTCGACCGGCCTGAAGGTCTCTCGCATTTGTCTTGGCACGATGACCTACGGGTCAAAGAAGTGGCGCGAATGGGTGCTGGAGGAGGAAGCAAGCCGGCCATTCATTCAGCATGCTCTGGAGCGGGGCATCAACTTTTTTGATACTGCCGATATGTATTCGGTGGGAGTGAGCGAAGAGATTCTGGGCCGGGCGCTGAAGGATTTCTCTTCTGACCGGGACCGGGTGGTGATTGCGACGAAGGTCTTCAATCCCATGGGCGATGACCCGAATCAGCGGGGTCTTTCACGCAAGCATATTTTTCATGCGATTGATGAGAGTTTGCGGCGTTTGCAGACCGATTACGTAGATCTTTACCAGATTCATCGCTTTGACAAGTTCACGCCGATTGAAGAGACGATGGAGGCATTGAACGATGTGGTGCGCGCAGGCAAGGCACTCTACATCGGCGCTAGTTCCATGTATGCGTGGCAGTTTCAACGAATGCTGCAGGTGAGCGACCAGATGGGACTGGCCCGCTTTGTGACGATGCAGAACCACTACAACCTGGTGTATCGCGAGGAAGAGCGGGAGATGATTCCGTTGTGCGAAGCGGAAGGGATCGGGCTGATTCCTTGGAGCCCGCTGGCGCGCGGATTTCTGATGGGCAATCGCTCGAAGAAGGACCATGGCGAGACGGTGCGCGCCAAGACGGATGAATATGCGCACGGGCTTTACTATCGCGATTCGGACTTTACCGTGGTGGATCGGGTGACGGAGATTGCCAGGAAGCGCGGCGTAAGCAATGCGCAGATTGCGCTGGCATGGATGCTGAGCAAGCCGGGCGTGACGGCTCCGATTGTGGGCGCGAGCAAGATGCATCATCTCGACGATGCATTGGCTGCGCTGGACGTCCACTTGGAAGAGAGCGAGATCAAGGCACTGGAAGAGCCGTATGAGCCGCATCCGATCCTGGGGCATTCCTACTGATCGATCATTCAGAGACAAATAAAGAGGAGGGGCGGATGACGCTCCTCCTCCTTATTTGCGGATGAGAGAGCGCTAGACCTGTACGTTGAAGAGTGCCGTGCTGCCGTTCACGGTGACGCGAACTTCATACTTACCGCCCTGCAAGGTGACGTTGTTGCCGAAGTGCGTGGACTTGCGTCCCTTCCCTTTTGCATGCATCCGCGCGACTGGAACCTTGGTCCATTCCGCACCGGGATTCGAGCGATATTCGATGGTGACGCGTGCGTGCTCGACGGGCTTTCCGTCTTTCTTGATGAAAGCGACCATGTGATGGTTGGGATAAGCAGGCCCACCCTCCATGACGGGTTCGTCTCCACCGTCACGCACCATTTGAGCATTCATGCCGGTGAAGGATTCCGCGGGCAGAATGCGCAAGGTCACGGTGTAGTCACCCGCTTTCTGCGTCTTTACCACGGATGCCTGCGCCGATGCCGCAAGTGGCAGGACGAGCAGGCAGAGGAGGACAGCGCATGCCGAGGCGATCGGCAGACGAATATTGCGATGAAATTTCATGGTGAAACCTTTCGTGACGAGCGGCTTGCCAGTCAGCCGTGAGATTTTCTTCCCTTATTTAGGATGCGATGCATTTCCCGATAGATGGGGTTCGATGAGAAGAGAGATTTGCAGGAGAAAAAAGCCCAGCACAGATGATGGAGGATACGCATCTTCGCTGGGCTTTATGGGGCCGGGCTGGCGACTCGGAACGACTGGGCTGGTCTGAATGGCTACTGGACGGCTGCGGGTTCCGGCTCAAGGATCTGCAGATCGAGGGGCGGTTCGGCCATCCACCCCGCACCAGCAATTTTGCTGAGGGCGAGTTTGAGGCGCGAGTTGACGCATGGCTCCGTGGTGACGACGAAGGGCAGATGGTCTTTGCCGAAGCCGGAACGCTGGAAGAGCGAGTCAATGTTGATTCCCTGAGCGGCCATGGCTCCGGCGATTTCAGCGACGATGCCGGGCTTGTCTTTGACGACGAAGCGAACATAGTGGCGGAGTTCGAATTCGCCGGTGACGCTGGCTGAGGCGGCATCGGGAGTGCGGCGCGCGGCGCCGGCGGAGATGGCCGCGAGATCAGAGACTACCGCCACGGCGGTAGGATTGCCGCCGGCTCCGTGGCCAGAGAAAACAACATCGCCACCGTAATGACCGGTGAGCAGCACCATATTCTCAGTGCCGCGTGACCAGGCAAGCGGCGAACTCAGAGGCACCAGCATTGGGCCAACGAGCGCGAGAACGCCGCCGCCGCGCACGTCTGCCCGGGCAATGGGGCGGATGGTGCAGCCGAGATCCTTGGCGTAGGCGAAGTCGATGGCGCCAACCTGGCGAATGCTTTGGCAGGTAATGGCTTCTGTAGACAGGTTTACGCCGAGCGCGAGACGCGACAGGATCACCAGCTTGGCGCGCGCGTCGAAGCCATCCACGTCTTCTGTGGGATCAGCCTCGGCATAGCCACGACGCTGGGCCTCGGCCAATTCGTCGGCGTACTCCGCGCCCCCTTCCATGCGGCTGAGGATGAAGTTGGAGGTTCCGTTGAGAATACCCTCCAGCCGAACGACACGATCGCCGGCGAGGCCGGACAGGAGGCCGGGAATGACAGGAATGCCTCCGGCGACAGCCGCGCCGTAGAGCAGATGCACGCCATGCTGGCGGGCAAGAGCTTCGAGTTCGATTCCCTGCGCGGCGATGAGCTTTTTATTGGCCGTGACGACCGACTTGCCCGAGGACAGCGCGCGGCGCACCCACGCTCCGGCGGGGTCGAGACCGCCGACCAGTTCCATGATGATGTCGGCCTCCGAGGCAAAAATCTGCTCGGGGTCTTCGGTCCAGGTGACGCCTGGCAGCCAGTCCACACGCTTGCGGCTCACATTGCGATTGAAGACATGCGTCAGGGTAAGGTCTGCCGAAGCACGCTCATTGAGAATGCGCGCCACAGAAGCGCCAACGGTTCCAAAACCAAGCAAAGCAACTTTCAAAGGCAAATCGAGACTCCAGAGCGCTGACGAGGCGCAGAGATTAACTCCATCCTAAGGGCAAATGCGTGAGGCATCGGTCGAGAATCGGCGAATTACAGCAGAAATTGGCAAAGCGGGAAAAGCGAAGGTGCATGACCGGATTGATTTTTGAGTTGCTCTTTGCCGGAGAGATGGCAGAAACTGCGGACTGAATCATGCCTCGACCCAAGAAGTCCGCCAATCCGTCCTCCTTGCAGAGTGAGGTACCGAATAAGCCCATCAGCCTTCGGACACTCGGCGAATATCTCGACCTCTCGCCTGCCACCATTTCGCTGGTGCTGAACAACGCGCCGGGGGTGCGCTCGATTCCGCAGGAGACGCGCGACCGCGTGGTGGCAGCGGCGAAGAAGTTCGATTACCGGCCCAGTTTTTATGCGCGGTCACTGCGCGGGCAGCGAAGTTTTCTGATCGGCGTGCTGGTGCCGGAGCTGAGCGACGGATATTCGGTGCACATTCTGGACGGCATGGAAGAGATTCTGATGGAGGAAGGCTACTTCTATCTGACGGCCAGCCATCGGCGCAAAGCGGATTTGATCGAAGAGTATCCGAGGCTGCTGATGGACCGCTCAGTCGAGGGCTTTCTGGTGATCGACACGGCGCTGCAGCACAGCCTGCCGCTGCCAGCGATTGCGGTACCGGGTCACCGGAATATTCCCGGGGTGACGAATATCGTGCTGGATCACCGTCGCGCGGCGGAGCTTTCGCTGCGGCATCTGCACCAACTCGGGCATCGGCGCATCGCCTTTATGCGTGGGCGGCCGAGCAGCTCAGACGCGGAAGACCGCTGGAACAGCCTGATGGCGGTAAGCCGCGAGTTAGGCATTGAAGTTTTGCCGGAGCTGACGATGCAGGTGGAGAATACGACTTCGACGCCGGAGCTGGGCTTCCCTATTACGAATGAATTGCTGCAGAGAACGCGCAAGTTCACAGCCATCATCGCCTTTAACGATCTTGCCGCGGTGGGGTCGATTCGTGCGCTGCGCAACCATGGATTGCGCGTGCCGGAGGATGTGTCAGTGGTAGGCTTTGATGACTTTGAGGCCGCCGCGTACTACAACCCGAGCCTGACGACGATTCGCCAGCCGCTGCGGCAGATGGGTTATATGGCCGCTCGACTGCTTCTGGCGAAGATTCGCGGCGAAAAAGAACTGCCGCCCGAGGTGCCGATTGTGCCGGAGTTGATTATTCGCGAATCGACGCTGCCTCCACCTTCTGCCAGCACGCGGAAGCGATAGCGGTTCCGCGTGCGGCAGAAAGCGGCGGCCGATTACCCGGGAAGGACGCGGCCTCGGCACTCGCCGAATCCGATGCGGCGGTGGCCGGGCTTTTCGCACCATCCTCTGAAGATGACCTCATCGCCATCCTGAAGGAATTTGCGCTGCTCTCCGTTAGGGAGAGTGAGGGGGTGGGCGCCGCGCTGAGTGATTTCGAGCAGACAGCCGAATGAACCTGCTTCGGGGCCGCTCACGGTTCCAGAAGCCATCAGGTCGCCCGGTTCGAGCGGACAACCGTTGCTGGCGTGATGGGTGAGCATTTGTGCCAGTGTCCAGTACAAATACTTCAGATTGCCCCGGCTGACGACGGCGGGCGCTTCCTGCGCGGCGCGCATCTGCCCGGTGAGGATGGAGACTTCCAACTGAATATCAAAGCCGCCCTGCGCCTGGTCCCGGGGATCGTTGAGATATGGAAGCGGAACGGGATCGCCCTCAGAGCGCGCGAGCGCCGGAATACGAAAGGGCTCCAGCGCATCGAGGGTGACGATCCAGGGCGAGAGCGTGGTGGCGAAGTTCTTCGCGAGAAATGGGCCGAGGGGCTGGTACTCCCAGGCTTGCATGTCACGCGCGGACCAGTCGTTGACGAGGCAGAGACCGAAGAGGTGGTCTTCTGCCTCAGAAATGGGGATGGCCTCGCCGCGTGCGTTGCCGCGACCGACAAAGAAGCCCATCTCTAACTCATAGTCGAGCAGACGGCTCGGGCCGAAGGTGGGCGCGGCGGCATCGGGAGCTTTGGTTTGGCCGTGAGGCCGGCGAACTTCGGCTTCGCTGACCAGCAGTGAGGAAGCTCGGCCGTGGTAGCCGATGGGAACGTACTTGTAATTGGGCAGCAGAGGATTGTCGGGGCGGAAGAGGCGGCCTACATTCGTTGCATGATAGATGGACGCGTAGAAGTCGGTGTAATCGCCGATGCGCGCGGGCAACAGCATTTCTGCCGTGGCTTGCGGGACCAGAAGACGTTCATCGCGAACTTTGCTGTGCTCACTGAGCAGGATAGCTGCAGCCTCTCGCACCGCATGCGCAGCGGTGCGGCCGAGCGTCATGAGTGCGTTGAGTGTGGGTTGTCGGCAAGCGTCGCGGATGGGCCGCGAAAGCTGATCAAGATAACCGAGATCGAGGCACGCATGCAGATCGAGAATGCTGTCGCCAATGGCCATGCCGATGTGCGGCTTACCATGGCGACGAAAGACACCAAAGGGCAGATTCTCCAGCGGGAAATCAGTGGCTGGATCATTGGCTTCAGCGATCCAACTGCGTAACTCGCTCATGCGGTCTCCTTCATGGCCTGGGCGAGAGTCTCGACAGGCTCGGTGAATGAGCAGGAGCCAAAGCTGATGAGGCCGTGCTGCCGCGCTGCTTCAATTTGCGAATGGGTGAAGCGATGTTCGCGCCAGCGGAAGGTAGCCGGCGTCCAGGTGAACTCCGCGGCGCTGGTGCTGGCGAGAGCCATCAGAAGCTCTTCGCGAGACGCCTGAGCCTGTGCCAGCAATGATGCCGCCAACACATTCAGAAAGCCGTGCATGACAGCTGTTGGCGCACCAGGCTCGTAAGTGAGCGGGTATTCACCGCGCAAGGCATGGTGCAGCCCTGCGGTGGCCTTGCAGGCGACGCCGGCCTGTGCGCAGGCGAGAAGGAAATCCGCAACCGCTTCGATGCCGGGGATCGCTTCCGCAGTGACGCCGCCGGTGCGGATTTTGGCGTGCGCCTTGTGCTTATGCAATACCGGCAATATGTGCGGCAGAGCTTCTGCGGAGCATTCCACGAAGCGGGTGATTTGTGTGGGATAGGCAGACAGCGTGTCTTCCACTTGCTGGGCGGCTTGCTGCGCGGAATCGGCGCGCAGCTCCAGGGCATCGAGGAAGGCCAGGCCGCTGGTGAAGTTTTGCATGGCGGCGATATCGGCTTCGCGGTCCGCGGAGGCGAGCAGCGAGAGCATCCAGGGGCGTTCGCGCTCGGCACAACAATTTGCTTCGAGTGCGGTTGCAAATTCAGGCAGGCGCGTGGCCGGCAGGATGAAGCGGCCGAGCATCCATGCATCGGCGCCGCGCGCATACTGCGCATAATTGCGCACGGCCTCCTGCATGGATAGAGCGGCAGGCGGAAACAGGCCCGCGTAATCGACAGCATGAGACATCAGCACTTGCACGGCGTTTCTCAATCAGGTCCTCTACTTCCCTTTTATGGCGTTGCGGAAGTTATTTTTCAATCCCTGCCAGCACTCGTAGTACTCGTGCTGCAGGATGCGCGTTTCGAGCGCGAACTGCGTGGGCCGCACGACGAGCTGGGTCTCAAACATGAAGGCCAGCGTGTCTGCCAGGTAATGCGGCTTGAGGTCTGCGCTGGTGGCGCGCTCCCAGGTTTCGGCATCGGGACCATGGCCGCTCATGCAATTGTGCAGGCTGGCTCCGCCGGGGACAAAGCCCTCGGCCTTGGCGTCGTACTGGCCGAAGATGAGGCCCATGAATTCGTTCATCATATTGCGATGGAACCACGGCGGGCGGAATGTGTGCTCGGCGACCATCCAGCGCGGCGGAAAGATGACGAAGTCGCAGTTGGCAGTGCCATGCACGGCGGAAGGCGCGGTGAGCACGGTGTAAATGGATGGGTCAGGATGGTCGAAGCTGACCGAATTGATGCAGTTGAAGAGCTTGAGGTCGTACTTGTAGGGCGCATAGTTGCCGTGCCAGGCCACCACATCGAGCGGAGAGTGATCGATGGGGGCCGACCAGAGGCGGCCGAGAAATTTGCCGATGATGCGAAAGTCGCCATCGACATCTTCAAAGGCCGCAACAGGCGCGAGAAAATCGCGTGGGTTGGCAAGGCCATTGGCGCCGATGGGGCCGAGATCCGGCAGGCGGAAGCTGAGTCCGTAGTTCTCGCAGACGTAACCGCGCGCGGCTTTGTCTTTGAGCTCGACGCGGAATTTGATGCCGCGCGGAATGACGGCGATCTCTCCGGGAGCGACCTCAAGGATGCCAAGCTCGGTGTGCAGGCGAAGCGCGCCAAGTTGAGGCACCATGAGCAGCTCGCCATCCGCGGAGTAAAAGAAGCGGCCCTGCATGCTTGCGTTGGCTGCATAGATGTGAATGGCGACCCCGGTCTGCATGGCCGGGTCGCCGCCGCCGCCAATGGTGACGAGCCCGTCTACGAAGTCGGTCTTCTCTTCGGGGATCGGCAGCGGGTTCCAGCGCAACTGATTGGGCGAGGTGGGCACCTCATGGAACGGGCCGGTGCGGATGAGGCCGGAGGGAATCTCTTCAAAGGGCTTGTGGGTGACGGACGGGCGAACGCGGTAGGTCCACGTGCGCCGGTTGGTGACGCGCGGCGCGGTAAACGGCGTGCCGCTCAACTGTTCGGTGTAGAGGCCGAAGGCGGTTTTTTGTGGGGCATTCTGCCCGGCGGGCAATGCTCCGGAGACAGCCTCGGTTGCGAACTCATTGCCAAAGCCGGATTGATATGGAAGTGCCTGTTCTGCCATGGATGATCCTCTCTCGCAGATCGCATTTCGCGAAACACTCTAAGCTATCGGGCCGCGCGGCGGTTGGCAACCGGCCTGAGCGGAATGTATGCGAAACCGCTATGCTGCCGTCATGGGATCGGATGCGGAACTGCTTCAGATTGTGGATGCGGCGACGGCTGAGGCCGCGCAAAAGTCTGGCGACTGGCTGGCTTGCAGACCGGGATGCACGCAATGTTGCGTGGGCGTCTTTGCGATTTCGCAACTGGATGCGGAGAGATTGCGGCATGGATTGACGGCGCTGGCAGAGGTGGATACCGAACGAGCCGGGGCGGTGCGCGAGCGGGTGCGGAGATCGCTGGAACGGATCGCGGAAGATTTTCCTGGAGACGTGGAGACAGGCGTTCTGGCGGAAGAGGATGAGGGCTTTGAAGAGCGCTTCGCCGAATATGCCAATGACGAAGTATGCCCGGTGCTGGACCCGGAAACGGGACTCTGCGACCTGTACGTGGCTCGGCCGATGACCTGCCGTACCTTTGGGCCTCCTGTAGAAAGCGCTGATGGGCTTGCAGTGTGCGAGTTGTGCTTTGTGGGCGCGCCGGAAGACGAAGTGGCCCGATGCGCGGTGTCACTGGAGCATGCCGGAGCCATGGAAGAGACACTGACCCGGGAAGCAGAATCAAGAAGCCATCAAGCTGGGCCGACCCTGGTGGCCTTTGCTCTCAGGAAAACTTGAAACGTAGCCACAACTCCGGCCCGCAAGATCGGGTCTATGACCTGTAACCGCAGCTCAATGCTGCTGTTGGCGGCAATCTGGCAGGAAATATCTGCGAACAGATTGCCTGCAAATCAGGAGGTGTAGGCACAAATGAAAAAACTTTTGATGACAGCTGTAGCTGCTGCGATGTTGAGCACGGGTATGGCCTATGGACAGGTTTTTGTGCGCATTGGACCGCCCCCGCGCGTGGTGGAACGGCGTCCGCCGCCCCCGGGACGGCACTATGTGTGGATTGAGGGCTACCAGCGATGGAATGGGGAGCACTACGTGTGGGTTCACGGCTACTGGGCGAGACCACCGCGTCCGCATGCGGTTTGGGTTCCGGGGCATTGGACTCATCGGCACCGCGGCTGGTTCTGGGTGGAAGGACACTGGCGCTATCGCTAAACTGCCTTTGAAAGCAATAAAGAGGGGAGAGATCCTAGAATCTCTCCCCTCTTTATTGCCATGACGCGAAAGGAATCGTAGCTATTTCTTTGAGGAAGAACCGCGTGGCCGGTACTTTTTCCCCTGACTGCCACGACGACGCAGCAGGGAGACTTTGCGACAGTGAGGACATTCCCAAGGGTAGTATCCCAAGAGTGTAAACACACTGGTCTGGAGAAGCCCGCGTCGAGAGATTCTAAAAACGTCAGCGGACTTGCAGAACTTGCAGATTGGCAGATTCGTCTGGGCGCTTTCCAATAGTCTTACTCGTCACTCAAACTGAACTTTTGTAGTTTTGCGCGAATTCTATTTCCTTTATTTCGCGCCTATACGGTATCCGGTCGTCTCACGTAGTGTAACTGCCACCAAGGTGGGATACGAGTATTCCTGGAAGGAAGCTGGAAATCTGTATGGGGCAATGGCCGCAATCCCCACCCTCGGCACTGTATGAAGGGATCAAAAAAGTGGTTTTCGGGGCTCTGCTTTACACTGATAGGGATGATTCCTACCCTCACCTGGACCGAAAAAGGGGTCGAGTTTCTCGACCAGACCCGTCTTCCCCTGGAAGAAACCTACGTACTTGCAACGACTTATCAAGAAGTTGCAGATGTCATCACCACCATGGTGGTGAGGGGCGCACCTGCGATTGGCGTTTCTGCCGCCATGGGCGTGGCTCTGGGCGTGAAACAGAGCCCAGCCACCACGGTGGCCGACTTGACGCCAGAGTTTGAGCAAATCTGCCGCGTGCTTGCGGCTACCCGTCCGACGGCCGTGAATCTCTTCTGGGCCATTGCGCGCATGCGAGAGGTTTATCAAAAGCTTTCGGCTAAACCGGGCATTTCCATCCCGGAGATTCGAGAAATTCTGATTGCCGAAGCGAACAAGATGTATGAGGAAGACATCGCCTCGTGCCGTGAGATGGGGAAAAACGGAGCTGAGTTACTTCCCCGCTCCGGAGGCGTGCTGACGCATTGCAATGCCGGCGCTCTGGCGACCTGCGGCTACGGGACGGCGCTGGGCGTGATTCGCGCGGCTGTCGAGGCCGGAGCCGAGATTCAGGTTTACGCCGACGAGACGCGTCCGTTTTTGCAGGGAGCGCGTTTGACCGCATGGGAACTGCTGCACGACAACATTCCGACCACGGTAATTTGCGACAACATGGCTGCCAGCATGATGCGTCGCGGCAAGATTCAGGCCGTGGTGGTTGGCGCGGATCGCATTGCGGCCAACGGTGATGTCGCCAACAAGATCGGCACCTACGGCGTGGCGGTGCTGGCTAAAGAGCACGGCATTCCGTTTTATGTGGCGGCCCCTTGGTCAACGATCGATATGGAGACGCCGACAGGCGACACGATTCCGATTGAAGAACGCCCGGCGGTAGAAGTAACGCACCACGGCGGCAAGCAGCTTACGCCGGAGGGCGCGGGAATCGAGAATCCGGCGTTTGATGTGACTACTGCCCAATACGTAACCGCGATCATTACAGAACGCGGCGTGCTGCGTGCCCCTTATCCGGAATCACTGGCCGAGTTGGCTGCAACCCCGGCGGGAGCCTAGCGCCATGATCCTGATCGTGATGGGCGTGAGTGGCGCTGGAAAATCGACCATCGCCGAAGCCCTGGTGAAGGCCACGGGATGGCAATTTGCCGAAGGCGACGACTATCACAGCGACGCGAACCGGAAGAAGATGCACAGCGGCACTCCGCTGACCGACGAGGACCGGGCACCATGGCTGGCCTCGCTGCATGAAGTGCTGGAGAGTTGGGCGAGGCGAGACGAGAGTGGCATTATGACCTGCTCGGCCTTGAAGCAGACGTACCGCGACACACTGGCGAAGGGGCTGCCGGAGGGCAGCTATCACTTTGTGTTGCTGGAAGTGCCGCGCGCCGAGTTACAGAAGCGCCTGGAGCATCGCGCTGGGCACTTCATGAGTCCGGAACTGCTGGATAGCCAGCTTGCAACGCTGGAAGAGCCTAAGGATGCACTGCGCATCCAGGCCGAAGGTTCGCCAGATGAAATCGCGGGCAAAATTCTGGCGCAAATTCGTTCGCTGTGAATCATAAAGAAGAAACAATCTGCCGACTCGTAGCGGCATGAAGGGTTGGGAATGGCAATTACAACGATTTTCTTCGGATTTCTCCTGATTCTGCTTGGAGTGTTTGGTTATGTTGGCACGGGCAGCCATGCGCCAACCGCTCTGATTCCGGCGTATGTGGGCGCGGTGCTGGCCATTCTGGGCTGGTTTGCGCGCACTCCCAATCCGAAGCGCCGCATGATGATCATGCACATTGCGGTGACGATCGGACTGCTCGGGTTTCTGGGTACCGTTCCTGGGATTTATCACTGGGTGCAGATGATGCAGGGCCACCAGGTTCTGCGCCCGGTCGCAGAACAGGACAAAGCTGCAATGTCGCTGATCCTGCTGGCGTACGTGCTGCTGTGCGTTCGCTCGTTTATCAATGCAAGGCGCGCACGCGCCTGATCGCGCTGCTTTTGTAGATTTGACCAGCCAATTGGCGGAGACTCTTCGATGCGAATGAGCAATTTTTCGATGCGGGCAGAACGTGGCAGCGCAGGCCGGCATCGGACGCGGGCCGAAGAGCCGAAGAAGAAGCCGCGTTTGCGGCGCGTGATGCCCGAGGTCTGGGCGCTGATTCGCCCGCGGAAATGGCTGATGCTGTTTGGCCTGGTGCTGATGGCGATCAACCGGGTTGCCGGACTGTTTCTGCCAGTTTCGACCAAGTACCTGGTGGATCATGTGCTGGATCAGCATCATGGCAACATGCTGCTGCCGCTGGTGGGCGCGGTGTTTGTGGCCACCGCGATTCAGGCCGCCACATCGTACGCTCTGACGCAATTGCTCTCAAAAGCCGCGCAACGCATGATCGCTGATCTGCGCAAGCGGGTGCAGCGCCACGTGGGCCGGCCGCCGGTGCGCTTTTATGATGCGAACCGAACGGGTGTGCTCGTATCTCGCATCATGAACGACGTCGAGGGCATTCGGAACCTGATCGGCACGGGGCTGGTGCAGTTTGTGGGTGGGCTGCTCACGGCTCTGCTGGTCTTTGGTTTTCTGCTGTATCGCAGCCGCAACATGACCCTGATCATTTTTGGCGTCGTGGTTCTGTTTGTGCTGATTCTGCAGCAGGCGTTCAAGACAATTCGCCCCATCTTTCGCGAGCGCGGGCGCATCACCGCGGAAGTGACAGGCCGGCTGACGGAATCGCTCGGTGGCGTGCGTGTGGTGAAGGGCTATCACGCCGAGGACCGCGAGACGCGCGTCTTTGGTGAAGGCGTGGACCGGCTGCTTGCCAATGTGATCAGTTCCCTCACCGCGACCAGCGTACTGTCGTTTGCCGCGACCACAGTGATGGGAGTGGTTGGCGGGCTGGTGATGCTGATGGGCGGGCACCTGGTGCTGCGCGGCAAAATGACCACCGGCGATTACTTCCAGTACACGATGCTGCTGGCGTATATGATTGCTCCGATCTTCCAGATTGTTTCTGTGGGCACTCAATTGACCGAGGCCGCAGCAGGATTGGACCGGACGCTTGAGGTGCTGGACGAGTCGGATGAGTTTGCTGATCCGAAGCGCGTGCGCGTGTTGGATGAGATCGAAGGCAGAGTCACTTTTGAAGATGTGCATTTTGCCTACGAGCCAGACAAGCCGGTCATCAAGGGCGTCAGTTTTGAAGCGCAGCCGGGAACCGTGACGGCCCTGGTGGGTTCGTCGGGGTCGGGGAAATCGACGATCATCAGTCTGGTGTGCGCGTTTCATAATCCCGAGAGCGGCCGCGTACTGGTGGATGGCATTGACCTGACCACCGTGCAACTGGACAGCTACCGGGCACAACTGGGCGTGGTGCTGCAGGAGTCTTTTCTCTTTGACGGCTCGATTCGCGCCAACATTCTCTTCTCGAATCCGGACGCGTCCGAACAACAGTTCCTTAGCGCCTGCAGCATTGCGCGCGTGGATGAATTTGCCGAGCGCTTCCCTGAAGGCTACGAGACGATTGTGGGCGAGCGCGGGGTGAAGCTCTCGGGCGGGCAGCGGCAGCGGCTCTCGATTGCGCGCGCGATTCTGGCTGACCCTCGCATTCTGATTCTGGACGAGGCAACGTCGTCGCTGGACTCGGAGTCAGAAGCGATGATTCAGGAAGGTCTGAGCTACCTGATGCAGGGGCGCACAACGTTTGTGATTGCGCACCGGCTTTCGACGATTCGCCGTGCAGACCAGATTCTGGTGGTGGAGAGTGGCGAGATTGTCGAGCGCGGCAGTCATGCGGAGCTCTTCGCTCTGGGCGGCCGCTACTGGGATCTCTACACGCGCCAGCATGGGCTGGAGCAGAATCTGTTTCTTGCTCCGGGCGAGGGCGATACTGTCGAGGCGAAGTAAGACGCCTACTTCAAGTAGGCGCGTACCAGGTCGATCAAGTCCTCTGAAAGTTCGGCAGTCAACTCAGGCGAACCTTCGCCGAGATGATGCCGAATGTGATCTTCGAGCACCTCGGCCATCAACCCATTGATTCCGCCGCGGATGTTTGCCAGCAGCATGAGAATGTCTGCGCAGTCATCGTCGGCGGTCAGCAAACGTTCGATGGAATCCACCTGCCCGCGGATGCGCTTGATGCGGGCAATCAGCTTCTGCTTTTCCTTGTCGCGTTGGGTCATCTTTTTGTTGACTATATCCTAGGGGGGTATGGTATTTTGAGGTTGGTAAGGATGAATTCTTACTCCTCACCTGAAAACGAAAGTTATGAGCATGCACACCACACAAGAACCTCCGAGTAGACGGACTTTCTCTTTGTGTTGTGACGAGCGATCTGCAAAACGCCATTAAGCACCGCAGGCGATTCTCACCGCTCATCACATCATACGACCCGTGATTCGAGCGTGTGAGCAGGCATTGGTATCTAAGCCAGACTCACTCCCTCCTTAACCAGCTACGGCGTGGCCTCACTGCTGTGCGCCTTCGCACAGCGCGGGAAGCGTGCGCCCATGCCTGATGGAGGAACCATGTTTCCCTTTGTATCCGTTCGACAGAAGACTGAATCACTGCGCCGCATCTGGATTGCGGCTGAAAACACGCAGGGCGGCCTCATTTCTGTGTGGGTTGCTGAGCCGCAGGAGCACCCTGTAAACGAACAACCGGAAATGGCAGAAGAAACGGGAGAATTGCGTTGGTGCGCTTAAAAAACGAGCGCACCGGAGATTGTTTCCTCACCGATTTCTGACCGTCCCTCTCCAATGCGGGCAGGTGTTTTGCACGGATTGCAATAGAACCGCGATAAGCTGTCCGCGACAGAGTGACAGCATGAGGAGATCTCTTGCGTAGCGTTTGGATTGTCATTGCTTCCCTGCTTCCGGCGTTGGCCTCGGCGCAGACCCCAACGCCACTGCCGGACGCGCCGCAGGCCGCTTTGCGCTGGAGTGCGCCAGCCGGTGGTTATCTAAGATTGGGCCTTGAGCATTGGAAAAGTGGCGATGTTCAGGTGCTTGCCGATAGCCCGGCGGATCAAGAGCGTTCCAGGAATGACGCGCCGCTACTGACGATGTTTCCTCATCCGGACGGGAAGCCGTGGATGATTGCCGGGCAGGCAAATATCATCTTCCAGGCTCATGGTGGCTTTCACTCGCCTTACAGCGGGCCGAACAGCTTCAGCGGCGGCGGCGAGTACAAGACTTCCCTGCTCGGCACGCTCTATACCGGCTATGCGTGGCATTTCAATTCTCACGATGAGACGGACTTCATTGTGGATGTGGAGTCGGCTGGTGGGCGCGGATTGAGCCAGGCGCTGGGTCTGGCGGGATTCACGAATCTGGATGTGGTGCGGAATCCTAACCTCGGCTCCACGCCCTACCTGGCGCGAGGCGAGATTTTGCAGATCATCGGGTTGAGCCGCAAGATGGTCGCGCAGGATCGCGATCCGTTTGACCTTGCAACAAAGGTTCCCGCACGGCGGATCGAGATTCGCGTGGGCAAGATGAGCCTGCCGGACCAATTTGACGCCAATGAAGCGGGCAGTGACAGCCATCTGCAGTTTATGAACTGGACGGTGGACAACAACGGCGCATGGGATTACGCGGCAGACACGCGGGGTTACACCGTGGGCGGCATCCTCGAGTATGATTCGCCGCAGTGGGATTTTCGCTACGGCATTTTCGCCATGCCCACGGTTGCCAATGGAGAGACTCTGGATTGGGCCTTCAGCCGTGCGAACGGGCAGAACTGGGAGTTTGACTGGAACCATTCGCTGCTACGAGGAAAGCATGGTGTGTCGCGAGTGCTTGCATATGTGAATCATGCCGATATGGGCAATTATCGTGAGTCGGTGCAGGACTACCGGAGCGATCTGACTTCGACACCAGAGATTAGTGACACAGAGCGCCAAGGGACTGTGAAATACGGGTTTGGATGGAATGACGAACAGGACATCACCAATCATCTGCGCGTCTTCAGCCGGTTTGGGTGGAATCCTGACAAGCATGAGTCCTTTGCCTTCACGGAAGTGGCGCAGACTGTAGAAGCAGGCGGCGACTACAACGGCGCACAATGGGGGCGGCCGGTCGACAAGATTGGCTTTGCCTTTGTCAGCAATGCCATCAAAAAAGACCACCAGCGCTATCTGGCGCTGGGTGGTCTCGGATTTCTGCTTGGTGACGGCCATCTGCGCTATGGCCGCGAAAATATTGAAGAGAGCTATTACAACCTGCATGCCTGGCGCGGAATGTATTTCGCGCTGGATATGCAGCATATCGATGACCCTGGTTATAACCGGGACCGCGGGCCGGTGTGGGTAGAGGGCGTGCGCGCGCACGTCGACTTTTAACTACTGGATTTGTCCATTCGCTCCAGGTGGAATGTGCGAGGTGAGGCCTTTCGTAAGGAACTCACGCATGACATTTTCAATCGCGTCGCCGGCTATGACCACAAGTCCGTTCTGTATCGTGATGCGCGCGGAGCGATCATGAGGACTGAGATAGAGATTGGACGCTCCAGCAGCCGTGAAATCGCCCAGCAGTTCAGAATAGTTGGGCTGCGCTCGCCCGTTGTCGCCCCGTGCGACAAACGCGGAACGGATGGCATACCAAAGCCGGGACCCGGTGCTGCCATGCCCTTTGTAGAAGTAACGAGGGTCCTGATGCAGCCATGAGGCATAGACGGCTCCGCCGGTAAAGCGCGCGATAGCGCCGTCAGCATAAGAAGCGCCAAAACGCTTGCCGTAGCCCTGCCATCCGCCGCCGTAGCCGGGATAGTATCCGGCTCCCTGCTCGACACCCGCCAGACCGGCCGCCACCGCAAAGGTGTAGGGATCGGTGATGACATGCAGCGCGAGATCGTATTTTAGTTTCGAAGTGAGCGGCGCGGCATTCCATTCATAGCTGGTAGAGAAATTTGGGATGAAGCCGAGGATGCGCTGCTTTTCCTCAAGCTTCACCTGAGCGGTGGCAATCTCAACCGGGGAGGCGACTACCTTGACGGTGGTGACCGCCTTGGGCACGGGAACGATGGTGATGGAGAGCTTGTAATGCTCTCCGGAGCCCAATGCGACCGTTGGAGGAGTTGCCGGCAGAAAGCCTGTGGCGGATGCTTTCACGTTGTAGTTTCCGGCCGCGAGGCCTGTTATGCGAAACTTTCCGTTGGCATTTGAGTGTACGTCAATCGGGGACGGCAATCCCTGACTGCTGACGGTGATTGTCACCCCGCCAACGCCTGTTCCCCGCGGATTGGTCACAGTGCC
Organism: Acidobacterium capsulatum ATCC 51196; assembly: GCF_000022565.1. NCBI lineage: Bacteria > Pseudomonadati > Acidobacteriota > Terriglobia > Terriglobales > Acidobacteriaceae > Acidobacterium > Acidobacterium capsulatum. The sequence continues at coordinate 357,206 of NC_012483.1, read as the reverse complement.
GAGAATGACGCCCGAGCCATGCGGATCGCTGTACGCCGGTGCATCCGGCAGTCCGGAAACAGACCGGAGTGGCATAGCCAGAGCTTTTGCTTTCGCCGGGATAGAGAGCAGAAAACACAACGACGCCGCACCGACAATTGCCGGCACGGTCAGCTTCGGCAGCAAGGAAGCAAGGGTTCTAATTGGATGGGGCCGAGTACAGAGGATTTGAATAGACACACAGGTGGGATGCGGGAACACAGCAGCGTGTCATTTGAGCAGGCGAAGCAAAGGCTGCTCCTGACTGTGAAATGTGTCAGATAGCAGCCTCAGATTATGTATTCTTCGAAGTCTCTCAAAGAATAGATCAGCTATTTGCCATGAGCGCCTGGAGGAATGTGATGCGTGAGCTTACGCGAAAGAAATTCGAGTAACTCATCTTCGAAGGCGTCTCCGGCAACCAGAATCGCGCCGTTCTGCAGCGTGGTGCCGAGACCTCGGTCGCTGGGCGAACTGTAGGCGTTGGATATGCCGGCAGAGGTGAAGTCGCCGAGAAGCCCCGAATAGTTGGGCTCCCACTTTCCATTGTCTCCGCGCGCAACGAAGGCCGAGCGGGCCGCATACCACATACGAGAGCCAACGCTTCCTGTGCCGCGATAGAAGTAGCGGGGATCCTGGCGGAAGACAGAAGGCAGGAGTCCATCGCCAATGATGCGGGAAACAAATATGTCTGCGTAGGCCGCGCCATACCGTTTGCCGTAACCCTCGGCTCCGCTGCCGTAGCCTGACTGGAGACCAGCCACCTGCTCTGCGCCGGCCGCGGCTGCGGCTTCAAAGGGCGTGAAGGGATCCAGGAGAGAGTGAAAGGAAAGAGCCATCTTCTGCTTCGCGTCGAGAGGCGCGGCGTCCCAGACATAGCTGGTATAGAAGTTGGGAACAAAGCCCAGAATGCGCTGTTTCTCTTCGAGGTGAAGCTGAGCGGTGGCAATCTCCTGCTCGCTAGCCGTAACTTCCACAGTGGTGGATGACTGGGGAATGGGTGTTGCCGTGATGGAGAGCCGGTAAACTTCTCCATCGCCAAGAGCCACTGTAGGCGCCGTGGTGTTGAGGAAGTGCGTCGCAAACACCGTGACGGTATAGTCGCCGGAACCGAGGCCGCCGATCGTGAACTTTCCTTGTGTGTCCGTTTTGGTGGACATTGGCGCCGGCAAGGACTGCCCGCGGACATTTACTTCAGCATTTGCAATGGGCTCGCCCGTCGGGTCCACCACTGTGCCACTGATGACTCCGCTATGAGCAGTTCCCGCTGGATCGGGAGCATTGGGCAAAGCCGATGCTGCGGAGGCCAGCATAGCGGTTTGCGCATGGGATGGTAGCGTGGCGCTCAAAAAGATGAAAAGGAATAGCGGAAGAGACGCCGCGAAAAATTTATGAACAGAGCAAGCCATCTGAGACTTCAAACATACCTCTAAAAGATGAAAAGTTGCTGAATGTACTACTGCCCCTGAAGACAATGACGGATGCGATAGACAAGTGCCAACTTCGGAGTAATAGCCAAAAACCGAGCTGTCTTATTGCACCCGTATTGGATGCGGTGCATTTTCAGGAGTTGCTGAAAAGTAACGTAAGCTGCTTATTTGACGCACATTTCACCCGGGCGTCATGTGAATGACATTCATGAAGCTTTCAGCAAGCTAGTTGGAATAAGAAATAGCCGTGGGCGTGAAAGGCCGGGGCCGCGATCGCTGTTTGCCCGACGCCTTGCAAAGGAAACTCCCGCAGGGCATAGTGCCTGCGGGAGCATTTTCAAACGAAACTTCGCGGTGACGCTACTATCTGGTTTCCACCAGATCCGTTCCGGTCATCTGCGGCGGCTCAGCGAGGCCGAGCATGTGCAGGATCGTAGGCGAAACATCACGCAGTGATCCGCCAGCTTTGAGGTGATGCTGCTTGACGTGCTCAGAGACCGCGATGAACGGCACGGGATTGGTGGTGTGAGCGGTATGCGGGCCGCCGGTGACGGGGTCCACCATCAGCTCTGCATTGCCGTGATCGGCCGTGATGAGCATGGAACCGCCATGCTGCTTGATGGCCTGATAAAGCTGGCCGAGGCAGGCATCGACCGTTTCGACGCCGCGGATGGTCGGCTCCAGTTTGCCGGAGTGACCCACCATATCCGCATTGGCGAAGTTGACGACAATGACGTCGAAGGCCGTGTCCTGAATGGCCTTGGTGACTGTATCGGCGATACCCTGCGCGGACATCTCCGGCGCGAGATCATAGGTTGCCACCTTCTGAGATGGAACCAGGATGCGATCTTCACCGGGGAACGGCTTCTCGATGCCGCCATTGAAGAAGTAAGTGACGTGCGCGTACTTCTCCGTTTCGGCGACGCGCAGGTTGCGAAGGTTGGCTTGCGCCAGCACATCGGCGAGCAGGTTCTCCATGGACTGCGGCAACAACACAGAGGGCAGCGAGAAGTTCTTGTCGTACTGCGTCATGCACAGATAGTGCAGGTTCTTTGGAACTTCGTTGCGCGGAATGGTGACGTCGAGATCTTCCGCTCCAGGCAGTTCGCGGCCTTCTTCCTTGGAGAGACCGCTGTTGCGGGCCAGCACGCGCGTGATCTGGCGGGCGCGGTCTGCCCGGTAGTTGAACATGATGCAGACATCTTCGTCCTGAATGCGGGCGACGGGCTGCCCCTGCTCATCTGTAACCACAAACGGCACAATAAATTCGTCCGTGACTTCGTTCTGGTAGCACTCGCGCACGCGAGCCACAGGATCGTGGTAAGCGCCACCTTCGGTCTGGCCTTTCACCATGGCGTCGAAGGCGAGCTTTTCACGTTCCCAGCGGCGGTCACGGTCCATGGCGTAGTAGCGGCCACTGACGCTGGCAATTTTGCCCACCTGATACTCGCGCATCTTCTGCTGCAGGGCTTCGAGATAGCCCGCGCCGCTGGTGGGCAGCGTATCGCGGCCATCCATGAAGGCATGCACGAAGACGCGGGTAACCCCGTGCAGACGAGCGGCCTTGAGGAGCGCGTACAGGTGATTCTGATGCGAGTGAACGCCACCATCGGAGACGAGCCCAAAGAGATGCAGGGCGCGATTGTTCTGCGTTGCTTTTTTGAGGGCGTCGAGCAGCTTGGGATCATTGAAGAAATCACCATTCGCAATCATGGCGTCGATGCGGGTGACTTCCATCTGGACGACACGGCCGGCACCAAGATTCAAGTGGCCAACTTCACTGTTGCCCATCTGGCCATCGGGCAGACCGACAAAATGCTCGGCAGCGCGAATGAGCGTGTTGGGGAACTCGGCCAGCAGCTTGTCATAGGTTGGCTTGCGAGCCAATGCGATGGCATTGTTGGCGGTTTCGGCACGATAACCCCATCCATCAAGAACGGTCAGGACAACAGGTTTGGTACGAGCGGACACGCGGACTCCTCAGTGTGAAATTTATTTTGGCGATTGCGGTGAGGCCGGAGTGGAAGAAGGCGCAGCAGGTGCGGAGTTCTGCTGCTCATACTTTTGCGCGGCCGCCTGAATCTCAGCCTTGTGCGCCTGGATCACTTCCATGGCGATCTGCTGGCCGAGCTTTGCACCGGCTTCCTGACTTTCGCGCGTGATGGCGGGCAACTGCTTCACAAGATCCTGCCCCGCGGGCGTCTTATAAAAAGCGATGGCCGCGGCGGCGTCGCGCGTGGAGAGATGTTCTTTGTAGATCGCGATCACCTGCGCATCAAAGTCGGCGCTCTTGAGGCGGGTCTCAATATCGTCGATCACATCCGCTGGAATGAATGGCGGCATGACCTGATGGAGATACTTCATCATGTTGGTCATGGTCTGCTTTTCGAGCGCATCGGCTCCGGACAACTGCAGAAGCTCATGGGCCTGTGCGTCGGTGATGGGATGTGCGGGCGGCGCGGGTTTGGATGCGGCCGATGGGGCGGGATGGGCTTGAGCCATGGCGGGAACCGAAGCTATGAGAGCCGCGGCCAAAAGCAGAGGGTAGCGCATGAGGTTCTCCAAACGGACGTGCTGTGGAACAGAAGAAAAAGGCGGCGAACCGTGTGGATTCGCCGCCGAGGGAGTTTATTCGCCGAAGTTGACCGCTTCGAGTCCGAGGAATTCGCCCGTCTGGCCAAGCTGCTCTTCGATGCGGAGAAGCTGGTTGTACTTGGCGATGCGATCGGTACGCGAGGCTGATCCGGTCTTGATCTGGCCGGCGCCGGTGGCCACTGCCAGGTCGGCGATGAAGGTGTCTTCCGTTTCGCCGCTGCGGTGCGAAATGATCGAGGTATAGCCGTAGCGGCGGCCCAGCTCAATGGCCTCAAAGGTCTCGCTGACGGTGCCGATCTGATTCACCTTGATGAGAATCGAGTTGGCAATTCCCTCTTCGATGCCGCGCTGCAGGCGCTCAGTGTTGGTCACGAAGAGATCGTCGCCCACCAACTGAATGCGCGAGCCAACCAGTTCAGTGAAGTAGCGCCATCCCTGCCAGTCGTCCTCAGCAAAGCCGTCTTCGATGGAGATGATGGGATACTGGCGGGTCCAGCTCTCCCAGTATTGCGCCATCTCCTCGCTGGTCTTCTCGCTCTTGTCTGACTTCTTGAAGATGTACTTGCCCTTCTCCTTGTCATAGAACTCGCTGGCAGCGGGATCGAGAGCAATGGCGACATCTTCGCCGGCCTTATAACCGGCCAGTTCGATGGCTTCGAGAATGACTTCAATCGCCTCGGTGTTCGAGGACAGCGAAGGAGCAAATCCGCCTTCGTCGCCGACCGCGGTGTTGTAGCCCTTCTTCTTGAGTACGCCCTTGAGGGTGTGGAAGATTTCCGCGCCCCAACGAAGTGCTTCACTGAAGCGTTCCGCGCCGACGGGCATGACCATGAATTCCTGGAAGTCCACGTTGTTGTCAGCATGCGCGCCACCGTTGAGGATGTTCATCATCGGGGTGGGCAGGATGGAAGCGTTTGCGCCGCCAAGGTAGCGGTAAAGAGGAATCTTGAGCGAGTTGGCCGAGGCGCGAGCCGCAGCCATGGAGACGGCGAGAATCGCATTGGCGCCAAGGCGGCCCTTGTTGGGGGTGCCGTCGAGCGCAATCATCGTGGCATCGAGCAGGCGCTGGTTGGCGGCGTCCATGCCTTCCAGTTCCGGAGCGATGACCGACTCGATGTTGTCGACTGCCTTGAGCACGCCCTTGCCAAGGTAGTGGCTCTTGTCTCCGTCACGCAGTTCCACGGCTTCGTGCTCACCGGTGGAAGCTCCGCTGGGAACAGCGGCGCGGCCGAGCGTACCGTCGGCAAGAAGAACGTCTGCTTCGACCGTGGGGTTGCCGCGCGAATCCAGAATCTCGCGCGCGTGGATGGCAGCAATCTCAGTCATATGACTCCTCAAAATCTGGTGTTGTAAGCGATCATTGAGCCCGGGACGGCGGTCTACGGGAATCGGCTTCCCGGAGGCTCCAGCGATAATGTCCACAAAACTACTCATTTTCTTCGTGATTCCAACGCGATTCTAACAAAGGCAAACGATGTCTATCGGCCCCGGCGGGCCTTTTCGAAAAGAAGATGGATGGGTAACCGCAATGGTTCGCCTCCTCTTCGCATGCTGTTGCTGGCCATTCATGCAGACTAAGCTGATTTCACAGGCGGATTACGCATCTGAATACGAGAATGCGCGCCGTGAGCCTTTCCGCCTGCAACGAGCGACTTTTGGAAACAGGCAGGGTCAGAATCCCTGCAGGAGGAGTCAATGAACTTCGTTCGACTCAGCGCAACGCTACTGGTCTGCGGCAGCCTTTGCGCGACCGCCGCGCGGGCCCAGCAGAGCACGCCGGGCTCTCAGCAGCAGCCGGCGCAGAATAGTCAGAATTCGCAGGATCAGTACACCGGCGTCTCGAATCCGCCGGATACCCCGATTGTGACGAACGAGCCGATGACGGAGCCGGACAGCCAGCAGGATGAGCAGCCGCTGCCGACCTATACCGGATCGTCCGCCAAGCCTTCCCCTGCCGTGCCCGCGCAACCGACGCTGGTCCCCCGGCCCTCGGCACAGAGCAGCACAGTCCCTGCGAGCGCTCCCTCGACGCAGAGCTACACCGCGCCCGTTTCAAACGGAAACGTGACCGGCAACGCGGGGAGCAATTCCGCGAATGCGAGCAGCAATCCTGACCGCTGGGACAATACGGATTTCGGCATCGTCACAAAGATTCAGCAGCCGCTCGCCCCGGGTAATGCGCAAAATGCGGCCGCGCAGAACAGTGCCAGCCTGACGGACCGCCAGAACCCGGACTACGGCATTGTGAGCGTGATTCCCTTCACGCCGAATGCTCTCAATGCCGGAACGAATATTCCCGTTCGGCTGCTGCAACCGATCTCAACCGATTCGACGTTCCGGGGCACCCCTTTCCGTGCCACCGTGACCGCAAATGTGTATCGGGGCGGGCAGGTGATCATTCCGGCCGGTTCTGAATTGCGCGGCATGGTCACAAGCGCGCATCCGGGCCATCGCCTGCGGGGACGGGCGGAGTTGAGGCTGACGCCGCAACTGGTATTGCTGCCGGATGGCACGGCCTATCACCTCGACGCCCAGGTGGTGTATAGCGCGGCGCCTCATACGCAGACGTCCAACGAGGGCGTAATTCGTCCGAGCATGCATCTGGCGAAGGACGCGACGGAATACGGCGTGGGCGCGGGAGCCGGCGCCATTGTGGGAGCGCATTTCGGCCCCGGTGGCGCGCTGGTGGGCACCATGGTGGGAGCCGGTGCGGTGACGGCTCACCTGCTGATGCAGCCGCCCAGCGCGGTAACCCTGCCGCGCAACACTCAACTGGTTTTCAGCCTGATGCAGCCGATGGCGCTGACACCGACACGCAACTAGACCCGAACAGCGGCAAACAACAAAGATCCCGGAGCGGCGGCTCCGGGATTTTTGTTTCCAGCGACTGCATTTAGAGCTACTCTGCCGTGGATGCACCATGCCAGCTACAGACCGCTCGGAACGCTTACCCACTGGGTCGCCTGCTTCTGGTTTTGGGAGGGCGCACCGCAGCCCCATGGGCAGGAACAACTGATGCCGAACGGCGAGGCCAGCATTGTTTTCAATCTGCGCGAAGAGCCAATCCGGTTATATGACTCTGAGAATCGGGCGCGGTTTGAGAGCTATGGAGCAGCGGTCTTCAGCGGACCGCGCACGCGGCCCTTTGTCATTGACTCTTCGCAGCAGGAACGGGTCTTCGGGATTCAGTTTCGGCCAGGCGGAAGCTGGCCATTTTTCGCGCCTCCATTGAGCGAGTTTGCCAATCTGAGTATTTCGCTGAACGATCTCTGGCAGGGCGGAGCCGGAGAGCTGCGCGAGCAGTTGCTGGCTGCCCGGGAACCGGCAACCATGTTTGCTGTTGCGGAGCAGTGCCTTCTTCGGGCTATGCGGCGGGATGAGGGGATGCATCCGGCAGTAGGCTATGCCTTGCAGCGTCTAGCCTGGGATTCCTCGACACTGCTTGAGGTATCAAAAGCTATCGGATTGAGCCAGCGAAGGTTTTCAGATCTGTTCCGTCATCAGGTGGGGCTTTCGCCCAAGGCCTTTCACCGGCTGAGCCGCTTTCAGCGGGTGCTCGCGCAGGTGCATGGGCAAACTGCGGTGAACTGGACAGCGGTGGCACATGAATGCGGCTATTATGATCAGCCGCATTTTAATCACGACTTTCGCGAGTTCTCAGGCTTTTCCCCGGGCGATTATCTTTCTCGCGCTACAGAACACAGAAATCACGTCCCGCTCGATTGAATTTTTTGCAGGATTTCCGTTTTTTACAAGCCGAGGCCCGCTACGCCGCCGAGAATGGACCGCAGAAGGAGAGTTCCCATGCCCGTCCAGGCCATTCCCGATGGATACCGCAGCATACAGCCCTACCTGATGTTCGAAGACACACGCAAGGCCATCGCATTTTATGAGCGGGCCTTTGGCGCGCGAACCCGTTTGTGCATGAAGACTCCGGAGGGCCGCATTTCGCATGCAGAAATTGAGATCGGCGGCAGCGTACTGATGATGGCGGATGAAAACCCGGCAATCGAAGCCTGGGCCATTGCTCATTTCGGCGGTTCGCCAGTCAGCTTTCAGATGTACACGGAGGATTGTGACGCTCTGTACCTGCAGGCCTTGCGCCTGGGTGCGGTGAGCCTGCGCGAACCCGCGGATCAGCCCTACGGAGATCGCATGGCGGGCGTTCAGGATCCGTTTGGGTATCGCTGGTACCTCTCCACGCACTTTCGCGACCTGAGCCGGGAGGAACTAGAGTCACTTTCGTAATGAAAAGTTGTTGATCGCGAGAGAAGACGCCAGGCGTTTTGAAAATAAACATTCTCGCGGGTGTGCGCCTTTTTTTCACCCTGCGTAAATGCTGCATTCCAGCTTGCATAAGGCTGCATCTTGCCGTCTTTGAAGGGCTTGGCAGCCTTGACTCCTGACTGTCGCGGCACTAGATTCAAAGTGAAGGCGTTGGCTGCCCTCCTTTCCACCTATGCAAAGTCATCCTTACAGTTGGAACTATCTCCCGCTCCTGATTCAGGTCGTCGTGGCCGTGGGCATGGGCTGCTCTATGGCGACGGTGTCATGGCTGATTGGCCGTCACCGGAACTCCAAGGTAAAGCTGGCTGCCTACGAGTGCGGCGTGCCCGTTGAGGGCGATGCTCGCGGCCGCTTCTCGGTGCGGTTCTACATGGTCGCGATGCTGTTCATTCTCTTCGACGTGGAAGCCGTGTTCATGCTGCCCTGGGCGGTGATTTATCGCCGTCTGCCAGCGATCACCGGCTCGCGCATGTTCGGCTTCTGGGAGATGGTGGTCTACCTCGGCTTCGTGGTAATCGGCATTTTTTATGTTTGGAAGAAGGGCATTCTGGACTGGTCCGCGGACCGCTCCGATCTGTAACTGAATCTTTTAGCAATCGTTCACTGAGGCGAAAGAAGTCGTGGCAAACGAACCGCTCATGAGCAAGGAAGCAGTTTTTGAGGCGCTCAAGGACAACAGCGCTATCCAGGCGCTGGAAAGCGCCGCCCCCGGCGTCATTACCGGCGCAAAATATGACCGCAATGAGCTGACCCTCACGATTGCTCGCGACAGCATCCGCAGAGCTTGTGAGATTGTGCGCGCTGCCGGTTACAACTTCTTTTCCGACTGCACCTGCGTGGACTGGTACCCCTCCGAGCCGCGCTTCCAGGTGACCTATCACCTGCTCTCGCACCGGCTCAAGCAGCGGGTACGGCTGTGTGTCATGGTGGATAGCTCGGATCCCTCGGTGGAGAGCATCACTTCCATCTGGCCCGCCGCCAACTACTACGAACGCGAGGTCTGGGACCTCTTTGGCGTTCGCTTCCATGGCCACCCCGACCTGCGCCGCATCATGATGCCGGAAGAGTGGGAAGGCCATCCCCTGCAGAAGACGTACCCCGTGGAGGGCTACCGCTAATGCCTGGCAAAATGCCCGAACTGGCAGAATTTGTTGAAACATCCCGGCTGATCAAGCCCGCCCCCGAGCAGGAAAACCAGCCGCATACGATGGTCCTGAATATGGGCCCTCAGCACCCGTCCACGCACGGCGTGCTGCGCGTGGTGCTTGAGATCGACGGCGAAACGGTCGTCAGGGCCGTCAGCGATATCGGCTACCTGCATACCGGCATCGAGAAGACCTGCGAGGCGAAGTTTTACCAGCAGGTGGTGCCGATGACTGACCGCATCGACTACCTGTGCCCGATGACCAACAACCTGACCTACTGCCTCGCGGTCGAAAAGCTGCTGCAGCTTGAGATTCCCGAGCGCGGCCAGTGGATGCGCGTGCTGCTGAACGAGTTGACGCGCCTGCAGTCGCACCTGGTCTGGCTGGGCACGCACGCCATGGATATTGGCGCGCTGACGGTCTTCCTGTATTGCTTCCGCGAGCGTGAAGAGATTCTGCGCATCTTCGAGATGGTCTCCGGACAGCGCATGATGACCTCGTACTTCCGTGTGGGTGGTCTGTCGCTGGAGCCGCCGCTGGACTTCTTCCCCCGCGTGCGGAAGCTGCTCAAGGTGATGCCCGAGAAGATCGACGAATATCAGAATCTTCTCAGCGGTAATCCGATCTGGGTGAACCGCCTGAAGGGTGTGGGCCACCTCTCGGCCGAACAGGCCGTCGCCTTTGGCGTCACCGGCCCGGCGCTGCGCGCCTCGGGTGTGGATTGGGATCTGCGCCGCGACATGCCCTACACCGGCTATGAGAAGTTCCAGTTCAACGTGCCGACCTCGACCGACGGGGACGTGTGGGCACGGTACTGGGTTCGCCTGCAGGAGATGCGCGAGTCAGTGAAGATTGCGCAGCAGGCGCTCGATGGCATGCCCGAAGGCCCGCTGAATGCGGATGCGCCCAAGGTGGTGCTGCCCGAACGCGAAAAGATGAAGACGCAGATGGAAGCGCTCATCTATCACTTCAAGATTGTGACGGAAGGCTTCGCTGTTCCTGCTGGTGAGGTCTACCAGGCGGTGGAATCGCCGCGTGGCGAGATGGGCTATTACGTGGTGAGCGATGGTACGGCCAAGCCTTACCGCGTGCACATGCGCAACCCTTCCTTTGCCACGCTGCAGGCGCTGCCTGCAATGTGCGAAGGCCGCCTGCTGGCGGACGTGATTGCGGTGATTGGTTCGATCGATATCGTGCTGGGTGAAATTGACCGGTAATCGCGCTTCGTCTGACGAAGCGAAGCAGTTGTACCAAGAACTCTGGATCTCTCTGGTATCTGTGGTGCAGTCCTACACGGCGGCTGCACTGATGGCGGTACCCGGGGAGAGTTTTGAATGTTCGCGCGAAGCCGATGACAAGTGCATCCTTCGCGCCAAGCACAAGCAACTCCTGCTTTGGCGGTCAGGCGCGGCGGGAGATGGAAGCTGGAAAGTTCGATCCTCTGCAGAGGAGACGCTGGCGGAAGGCCGGTTCTCTTTGAATGTGCAGGGGCTGGTGAGTGTGGACGGCAGTCCGTCTATGGAAATGGATGCCGCGGCAGAGATACTGGCCGCGAAGATTTTGTGAGCAAGGAGTAAGCGGCGCATGGCAGCCGAAAAAACTACGATCTTCTCTCCTGAGCTGGCAGCTCGTTTTGACCGGCTGGTGACGCTCTATCCGGTGAAGCGCTCGGCCCTGATTCCCATGCTGCTCTACGCGCAGGACGAAGTCGGCTACATCTCGGATGCAGTGGTCGCCGAAGTGGCAGAGCGCATTGGCATCGCGGAACTCGATGTTCGCAATGTGGTCAGCTACTACTCCCTGATGCGGACCAAGCCGGTCGGCAAATATCATGTGCAGGTCTGCACCAATATTGCCTGCATGCTGCGCGGCGGCAATGAACTGCTGCACCACTGCAGCAAGCGGCTGGGCATCGGCAACAAGCAGACCACCGCGGATGGCGTGTTCTCGCTGGAAGAAGTGGAGTGCATCGGCGCATGCTCCTGGGCGCCGGCCGTGCAGGTGAACTACGACTTTCACGAAAATCTGACCCCTGAACTGATGGACAAGGTACTCGACGAGTACCGGGCGAAAGCGAGCAAGTAGGCATGGCTTATCTCACGACACATCCCGATGTTGTGCCGGTCGTCAGCTACCGCTTCGGCAGAGGCGCAGTCGATATTGATCGCTACATTGAGCTGGAGGGCTACTCCTCGGTGCGCAAGTGCCTGGAGATGGAACCGGACGCGATCATCAATGAAATGAAGACCTCCGGATTGCGCGGGCGCGGCGGCGCGGGCTTCCCCACCGGCATGAAGTGGTCGTTCGTCCCGAAGCAGTCGGCCAAGCCGAAGTATGTGCTGGTCAACGGCGACGAGAGCGAGCCGGGCACCTGCAAGGACCGTCTGATCTTTGAGCACGATCCGCACTCGGTGATTGAAGGCACCATGATCGCCGGCCTCGCGATTGGCGCGAAGATGGGCTTCATTTATCTGCGCGGCGAGTACCGTTACCTGATTCAGATCATGGAGAAGGCCGTCGCCGCTGCCTACGCCAAGGGTTTTCTGGGCAAGGGCATTTTCGGTAGCCAGCATGACTTTGACGTGGTGGTGCAGACCGGCGCCGGTGCCTATGAAGTGGGCGAAGAGTCGGCCCTGATGGAGTCGCTCGAAGGCAAGCGCGGCGTGCCCCGCATCAAACCGCCCTTCCCTGCCGTGGTGGGACTCTATGGCGGCCCCACCGTCATCAACAATGCGGAGACGCTGGCCAGCGTGCCGCACATCTTCCGCATCGGCGCGGCCGAGTATGCCAAGTACGGCACGGAACGCAACGGCGGCACCCGCCTGTTCTGCATCAGCGGACACGTGGAGAAGCCCGGTGTTTATGAGCTGCCCATGGGCTACAACCTCAAGAAGATGATTTATGAGGTTGCGGGCGGTATTCTCGGCGGCAAGAAGCTGAAGGCTGTGGTTCCGGGTGGATCCTCAGTGCCGGTGCTGCTGCCGGATGAAATCGACATCGGCATGGACTTTGACCAGGTGGCGAAGGCTGGATCGATGCTCGGTTCGGGCGGCGTGGTGGTGCTCGACGAGTCGGTCTGCATGGTCGAGTTTGCGCTGCGCACCATCAAGTTTTACCGGCATGAGAGCTGTGGCTGGTGCATTCCCTGCCGTGAGGGTACCGATTGGCTGCAGAAGTCGATCACGCGGTTGCACATGGGCGGGGCGGTCGATAAGGACATCAACAACATTCAATACATTGCGGAAAATATGCTGGGCCGCACCTTCTGCCCGCTCGGAGATGCGGCGGCAATGCCGACCATCGGCTTTGTGAAGAAGTTTCGCAAAGAGTTTGAAGATCACCTCAATGGCAAGGGCTGCCCTTATCACCCCGCAGCCGACTACGAACTGGCAACGGTTTAGAGAATCGAGACAGGAATGGCTGACGTAACCTTTACCGTCGACGGCAAGCAACTTACGGCCCCCAAGGGCACGCTGCTGATTGAAGCCTGCCGTCAGGCGGGCATCGAAATTCCGGCTTTCTGCTACTACCCCGGCCTCTCGCTGCAGGGCGCCTGCCGCATGTGCGTGGTGCGCCTGGAGAAGGTGCCGAAGCTGCAGACGGCCTGCACGACTCCTGTAGCCGATGGCATGGTGGTGACCACCGAGAGCCCGGAGATCGCCCAGGCCCGCAAGGCTACGATCGAGTTGCTGCTGGGCAATCACCCGCTCGACTGCCCGGTGTGCGATGCCGGCGGCGAATGCGAACTGCAGGACATGACCTTCAAGTATGGGGCTCATGAATCGAAGTTCGTGGAGATCAAGCAGCATCGCGAAGAGCAGCAGTGGTCCCCGGTGGTCTACTTTGACCGTCCGCGCTGCATTCTCTGCTACCGCTGCGTGCGCGTCTGCGGCGAAGGCATGGATGTGTGGGCACTCGGCATTCAGAATCGCGGCGCCGGTGCGGTGATTGCGCCGAACAAGCAGGATCACCTGGAGTGCGAAGAGTGCGGCATGTGCATCGACATCTGCCCGGTCGGAGCACTGACATCAGGCACCTACCGCTACAAGACCCGCCCGTGGGAAATGACTCACGTGAGCACCGTCTGCACACACTGCGGCGACGGTTGCAAGACGACGCTGGGTGTGCGGCGCGCCAACGACGGCATGGAAATTGTGCGCGGCGACAACCGCGACAAGAGCGGATTGAACGGAGACTTTCTCTGCATCAAGGGCCGCTACGGCTTTGACTTTGCCAACCGCGAAGACCGCGTGACGCAGCCGCTGGTGAAGCAGGCGAATGGCGAATTCAAGGCAGTGAGCTGGGAAGAGGCACTGGACTTTGCCGGTAAGAAGCTGCGTGAGATTCGCGACACGCGCGGCGGCAAGGCGATGGGCGTGATCGGCTCGAGCCGCATCACGAACGAAGAAGCCTACCTGCTGCAGAAGTTTGCCCGCACGGTGCTCGGCACCAACCACATCGATCATCACCGCACGGCGGATTATCCGAGCTTTGTGGCTGCACTCAAGGCGAACCAGAAGCAGGAAGCCTCAATTGCGGACTTCGGCGCGGCTCCGGCAATTCTGCTCCTGGGCAACGATCCGACAGAGCAGCACCCGTTGCTGGCCTGGCAGATTCGTACCAACGTGCGGAATAATCAGGCCCGGCTCTATGCGGTGAATCATGAACTGATCAAGCTGCGCCGTCAGTCCACCAGCTTCCTGCAGATTGAGCAGACCCAGTATGCGGCTCTCGTTGCTTACCTGGGCGGCAATGATGCGGCCCTGGCCGGCAATGCCTCGGCGTCCGGCTTCCGCGAAGCGCTGCGCAAGGAAGAATCGGTCGTCATCGCATTCGGTTCGGAGTATCGCGGACGCGACATCGAAGCGCTGGTGGCGCTGGGCGCGAGCTTCCCGAATGTGAAGTTCGCCTGCCTGGGTGACTATGCCAACTCGCGTGGCGCGGCCGATATGGGTCTCTTCCCTGACCTGTTGCCGGGCTATGTGCCGGTGAGTGCCGCGGCACACTTTGCGCAGGAGTATGGCTCTGCCCTGCCGGCAGAGGCCGGTATGGATATCGTGCAGATGTTTGATGCTGCCGAGCGTGGCGATCTGGCGGCTCTGTATGTCGCAAGCGAAGATCCGGTGGCGCGGTACGGAGTGGATCCGGCTGCGCTCAAGAACACGTTCGTGGTGGCGCAGGACATGTTCCTGACCGCGACGGCGAAGCTGGCCGATGTGGTCTTCCCGGCAGCCAACCTGTATGAGAAGGCTGGCACGGCGACGAATACCTACGGCGATCTGCAACTGGTCAAGAAGGCAGCCGACCGCGCTGGTGTGCGCGCCGACTTTGAACTGACAGTGCGGTTGGCCGGGCACATGGGACATGACCTCAAGACTCTGGTGCCCTTCGGTAAAGGCGTGCGCTCTGACTTTGGCCAGACACGCGGCGCACAGTCCGGCGAAGCAGACCGTCACGCGGTCTGGCTGACGGCGCATCATCTGGAGATCAAGACGAGCCCGTTCGATCCGTTTGCGATCTTTGATGAAATGCAGCGACTGGTTCCGGCGTATGATGTGCCGCGCCTCGATCTGCTGGCGGGTAACAGCGAGCACGTGAAGTCGGACCTGGTGCAGATTAAGACCGGGGCCTCGCGGCGCGATCTGGTGCTGCCCGCCAATGACACGCTCTTCACCTCTGGAACGCTTGGCGAGTACAGCACGATGCTGCACTCGGTGATGGAATCGAAGGTACAAAACCCGGCGGAAACAGCCGCGGACTAAGGACAGGAAGGCCCGAACGACGTGAGTTTCTGGTGGTTTTTACTTCTCAGTGTGATCAAGATCGCCGTGGTGCTGATTATCCTGCTCACCGCGGTCGCCTATACGGTATTGCTGGAGCGCAAGGTAGTCGGCCGCATCCAGAACCGGTGGGGACCCAGTCGTGTCGGCCCGTTTGGGCTGCTGCAGCCGCTGGCAGACGGCATCAAGCTCTTCCTGAAAGAAGATCTGATTCCGACTTCTGTTTACAAGCCGCTGTTCATCATCTCGCCGATCATTGCTCTGGCTTGTGCGCTGATTTCGATCTCCGTAGTGCCCTTCGGCAAAGAGATCACCTATAAAGGCGTGGACCTGTTCAATATCGCGAACGTCAATATCGGGCTGCTGGTGATCCTGGGTGTGACGTCGGTGGGTGTATACGGGATTGCCCTTTCCGGATGGTCCTCAAACAATAAATATTCTCTGCTGGGGGCTCTGCGCTCAAGCGCGCAGCTGATCAGCTATGAGCTTGCTCTTGGCCTGGCGCTGGTGGGCGTGGTGCTGCGCACCGGTTCGCTCAACCTGAACAAGATTGTGGACCTGCAGGCGGCTCACGGCCTGTTGAGCTGGAACTTCTTTGGCGGCTTTCAATTTGTCGCGTTCTTTATCTACCTGATGGCGGCATACGCCGAAACCAATCGCGCCCCCTTCGACCTTCCTGAAGCGGAGAGTGAGCTGACGGCGGGCTATCACACCGAATACAGCTCGATGAAATTTGCCATGTTCTTCATGGCGGAATACGCCAACATGATCACCGTCTCCTGCGTGGCGACGCTGCTCTTCTTTGGCGGCTGGTCGAGCCCCTTCGGCAGCCTGTTTCCTTCGTTTGGACCCGTGCTCGATGCTCTGCTGCCGGTTCTCTGGTTTGTCCTGAAGGTTTTCCTTTTCCTGTTCCTCTATATTTGGGTGCGCGGCACGCTGCCTCGCTTCCGTTACGATCAACTGATGAGTTTTGGCTGGAAGTTTCTGCTGCCACTGGCAATTGCGAATATCGTGGTGACGAGCTTCTGGCTGGGACTCCGGGCGCCTCTGCAGTGAATTACAATTAGCTTCGGCTGCTGAAACGTTCCGCTTTTTTTCTTTCAACTCAGGCGACGCAAGCATGCATCTGGTTCTCTTTATTATCTTCGGCGCATTTTGTGTAGCGGGAGCTATCAATCTCCTGCTGCAACGCCATCCGATCAACAGCGCGCTGTCATTGATTGTCGTGATGACCTCTCTGGCGGTGCTCTATCTGTTGCTCGGCGCGGAGTTTCTGGCCGCGGCGCAGGTGATCGTTTACTCCGGCGCCATCATGGTGCTTTTTACCTTTGTGATCATGCTGCTCAATGCCGGCAAGGAGGAGCGCACTCACGGCAGCCGCGCGGCCTATTGGCTTGGCTTTCCAGGAGCAGCGGCACTCTTCGCACTGTTGACGTTCATCTTTCTCTCGCATCAGCCATCACTCGGTTATGCCGTCCTCGGCCCGGACATGGTGGGTACGGGCGAGTTGAGCCAGGTGCTGTTCCGCAATCTGCTGCTGCCCTTTGAGGTCACGTCGGTCCTGATCCTCATTGCGATTCTGGGCGCGGTGGCGCTGGCGCGGCACACAAACGAAAAACAGCCCGGGAAGGAGCGCTAGCGGCCATGGTTCCTGTCGCGTATTACCTCGTTCTGAGCGCTATCCTCTTTTCGATTGGTGTGGGTGCGTTTCTCATCAAGCGCAACATCATCACCATTTTTATGTCGATTGAGCTGATGCTCAACGCGGTCAACCTGAGCTTTGTGGCCTTCGCCAACTATTGGCGGCAGATCAACCACCAGTTCAGCGGCCAGATTTTTGTCTTTTTTGTGATGGTGGTTGCCGCCGCGGAAGCAGCCGTTGGACTCGCCATCATCATCGCGCTGTTCCGCTCGCGCAGCACCCTTAACGTCGATCAAGTGGACTTGATGAAGCTATGAACGGAATCCCCAATCTGCACCTATGGCTGTTGCCCATTCTGCCCCTTGCCGGATTCCTGGTGAATGGACTGTTTGGCCGCCGTTTCCCGAAGGCACTGGTTTCAGCGGTAGCCATCCTTGCCACCGCGATTCCTGTGATTCAGGTGGCCACCATTGTGGCTCGCTTTGGCTCGTTGACGCTGCCGCATGTGGAGCGCGTCGCGACGTGGCTCTCGGCTGGCGGCTTTCACGCTGACTTTGTCTTCCAGCTCGACCAGCTCACGATGGTGATGCTCTGTGTCATCACGGGCGTGGGTTTTCTGATTCACGTCTACTCCATCGGTTACATGGCTCATGAAGAGGGCTACTGGCGCTATTTCGCCTACCTGAATCTCTTCATGTTCTTCATGCTGACGCTGGTGCTGGCTGACAACTTCGTACTGATGTTTGTTGGCTGGGAAGGTGTGGGCCTTGCGTCCTACTTGCTGATCGGCTTCTATGTGCTGAAGACGTCTGCAGCCGATGCCGGCAAGAAGGCATTCATCTTCAATCGCGTGGGCGACTTCGGCTTCCTGCTGGCGATGTTCCTGCTGATTCAGCATTTCGGCACGCTGAATTACGGGCAGGTCTTCAGCCAGATCAGCATGCACCCCGAGTGGCAGGGCGGTTTTCTGACCGCGATTGCCCTGCTGATGATGCTGGGCGCGACCGGCAAATCGGCGCAGATTCCGCTGTATGTCTGGCTGCCGGACGCCATGGAAGGCCCGACGCCGGTTTCGGCCCTGATTCACGCGGCCACGATGGTCACCGCCGGTGTTTACATGGTGGCCCGCACGCATGTAATCTTTGACCGCTCCCCGTCGGCTCTGACCGTGGTAGCGGTGATCGGAACTGCGACATGCTTCTTTGCGGCCACGATGGCGATCGCGCAGACCGACATCAAGCGTGTTCTGGCTTACTCAACGGTTTCCCAGCTCGGTTATATGTTCCTGGGTTGCGGTGTCGCGGCCTACGGCGCTGGCGTCTTCCACCTGGTGACGCACGCATTCTTCAAGGCGCTGCTCTTCCTTGCGGCCGGTTCAGTGATTCATGCGCTCAGCGGCGAACAGGATATGCGGGTGATGGGTAATCTTCGCAAGAAGATTCCTGTGACGTTCTGGACGATGACCGCGGCCGTGGTTGCGATCTCGGGGTTTCCGCCTTTTTCCGGATTCGTCAGCAAGGACGACATCCTCTACAACGCCTTCATCTCGTCGGGCTGGGGCAAGGCATACTGGTTTGTGGGTCTGCTGACGGCGGGCATCACGGCGTTCTATATGTTCCGCCTCTGGTACATGACCTTCTGGGGCGAAGACCGCACCCACAAGTCCGAGTTTGTTGGACACGGGCACGGCGATAGCCACGGCCATCATGGCGGCATTCATGAGAGCCCGTGGGTGATGCTGCTTCCGCTTTCGATTCTGGCGATTCTGTCGGTCATAGGCGGCTGGATGGGCTGGCCGGAGGGACTGGGCGGCAACGACTGGTTTACACATTTTCTGGATCCGGTCTTCCGCGTGGCTCAGATTCCAGTACAGACCGTTGGCGGCAGCAAGGAGCTGGAAGCGATTCTGGCCGGAGTCTCGACCCTGGTGGCGCTCTCCGGTTGGTATGTAGCTCACGTACTCTACTACGCCAAGCCGGAGCTGCCGGGCAAGATCGCCAAGCAGTTCCATGGCCTGTATGAGCTGGTGCTGCACAAGTACTGGGTGGATGAGATTTATGGCGCCGTGATTGTGGCACCGGTGCTCTTCTTCTCGCGCTTTGTACTGAATCTGCTCATTGACCGTGGCATCATCGACGGCTCAGCCTATGCAGCCGGCATGACAACTCAGGGATTTGGCGCCATCGTGGCCCGTATTCAATCTGGAAACATTCGCTCTTACGCCGGATGGCTGGCGCTGGGAGCGGCACTGCTGCTGATCGTGACCTACTTCGGCTTCACGACCAACTTCATGCTTCGCTAGTCGAGCATAGAGGACAAAGGAAAGGCTTCGTGCTGAACGACTCGATCTTATCGCTGATGACCTTCCTGCCTGCGGCAGGAGCGGTTGTCGTCGCGCTGCTGCCTCGCAAGGGACGCCTGATCCAGTGGTGGGCCCTGCTGGTTTCGCTCGCGACCTTCTTGTTGACACTTCACCTGCCGGCTCATTTTCAATACGGCCGTCCGGGCTTCCAGTTTGAAGTGAACATTCCGTGGATCCTGCATCCCGCCATCAACTACCACATTGGCGTGGACGGACTCTCCATGTGGCTCGTGGTGCTCACCGGCTTCCTCGCGCCAATTGGTGTTCTGGTTTCGTGGAAGGCCATCGAAACTCGCACCAAGGAGTTCTACTTCCTGTTTCTGCTGCAGCAGACGGCGATGATCGGCGTGTTCATTTCGCTCGATCTCTTCCTCTACTACGGCTTCTGGGAGCTGACACTGGTGCCGATGGCGATCCTGATTGCCATGTTTGGCCGCAGTCGTGGACCGCGGGCTGCCATCAAGTTCTTCCTGTATACGTTTATTCCTTCCGCGCTCTTCCTGGTGGCGATCCTCTGGCTCTATGCCCGCACCGGGACGTTTGACTATGAGAAGCTGCAGGCTTCCATCGCGACCGGTGGATTCTCGCCTCAGGCTCTGATCTGGGTTTCGCTGGCCTTCCTGCTGGCCTTTGCGGTCAAAGTCCCTGTCTTCCCGCTGCACGGCTGGCTGGGCGATGGTATTGCCGAGGCTCCCACCGCCATGGCGATGGTGATTGCCGGCAAGCTTGGCCTCTATTCGATCCTGCGCTTTAATCTGGGTCTCTTTCCGGAGCAGTCCCGCGAGTTTGCTCCGTGGATGATTGCGCTGGCGGTCATTGGCCTGATCTATGGCGCGCTGGTGGCTCTGGTGCAGAAGGACATGAAGCGGCTGGTGGCCTATTCGATTCTGAGCCAGCTCAGCTTCTGCACGCTTGGCATCTTCTGCTTCTCCTTGACGGGCCTTGATGGCGCTGTCTACCAGATCATTAATGAAGGTGTTTCGGGCGGCGCGCTCCTGGTGCTGCTGGGCATTCTTTACGAGCGCTACGGCACCTTTGAGATTGCGCAGTACGGCGGCCTCTCGAAGCGTCTGCCGCACATGGCGACGCTGTATGTCATCACCACGCTTTCGTTGATTGGCCTGCCGATTCTGAACGGCTTTGTCGGCGAGTTCATGGTGCTGAGCGGCAGCTTCCCCGGCCATCACGGCTGGGTAGTGATTGCTACGCTGGGCGTCATCCTGAGCGCGTCTTACATGCTGTGGATGATTCAGCGTGTCTTCTACGGGCCGGAATCGGCGCTGGTACAAGGCCGGGCGACCTTTGACGTGACCGGACGCGAACTGATCACGGTATGGCCGATGATCCTGCTCATGGTTGTGATGGGCGTGGCATCGCCTTACTGGATCAAGGCCATTGATGGCGGCATGAAGCCGCTGGCGAACGTTCCCACGATGACGGGAAGTATCGCGAATGCCGCTCAGGCGCCGAAAGGGATGACGCGATGATTCAAGGCATGACAGATACGTATCCCCTGCTCCGCATTCTTCCCGAGATCATCTTCACGATCACCGGCGTTGTGGTGATGGTGCTGGAACCGTTGTTTCCGAAGCATGCCAGTCGCAAGCCGCTTGGCTGGCTGACGGTGCTCGGAGCGTTGCTCGCTCTTGCGGCCAGCTTTTATCAGTACGGCTTGCCGATCGGGACTGCTTACTTCGGCGTGGTGCAGACGGACGCCTTCAGCGTCTTCTTTCACATTCTCATCAGCGGCATTGTTCTGGTATCTGCGCTGGTGACGATTGATGCGATCAAGCCAGACACCGAGAATACCGGTGAGCTGTTTGCGCTGATGGCCTTTGGCGCTGTTGGCATGCTGCTGATGACTTGTGCGGCCGAACTGCTGCTGGTCTTCATCGGTCTTGAAATCTCGTCGATCGCAACCTATATTCTCGCGGGCTTTCGCCGCCGCAGCGCCAAGGGGCCGGAGTCAGCGATCAAGTATTTCCTGCTGGGATCGTTTGCCACGGCGTTCTTTCTGTACGGCATTGCCCTGACCTACGGCGCAACCGGCACGACGAATATTCCCGACATCGCAGCGGCCCTGCTGACCAGCCATGCGCTGCCACTCGCCGTGGTTGGGCTCTCCTTTATTCTGATCGGGCTGGCTTTCAAGGTTTCCGCGGCTCCCTTCCATCTATGGACCCCCGACGCCTATGAAGGCGCACCGTCGCCGGTGGTGGGATTGATGTCCACAGCGCCGAAGGCGGCAGCCTTTGCGGTACTCCTGCGGATTGCCTATGAAGCCTTCCCTGTCTTCCACTTCCACTGGGTACCGCTGCTTTGGATCATCGCAGCTCTGTCGATGACCATCGGCAACCTCGGGGCCTTGCGGCAGCGGAACGTCAAGCGCATGCTGGCGTACTCGTCGATTGCGCACGCGGGCTATCTGCTTGTGGCCTTTACAGCGCTTTCACCGGATGGCATCGCGGCCGCGAGCTTTTATGCCGTGACCTATGCCGCCATGAATGTGGGCATTTTCGCGGTCATCAGCCACGTCGGTGGCTATGATGACAGGCTCACCCTGGTGGAGGATTACAAGGGTCTGGCCTATCGCAGCCCCCTGCTCGGTGGCGTGATGGCCTTCTTCCTGCTGTCTCTGATCGGTATTCCCTTCACCGGCGGCTTCTTTGGCAAGTTCTATGTCTTCTCGGCTGCCATTCACTCGGGCATGATCTGGCTGGCAATTATCGGCCTGATCAACAGCGGCATCGCGGTGTTCTACTACCTGCGTCTGCTGACGGCGACCTATTCGAAGCCGGCAGAGAGCGCACTGGTACTCACGACCGGCCGCCCGTCATTTGCGCTGCTGCTGGCGCTCTTTTTGACGGTGGCGACCACCCTGCTGCTGGGCATCTTCCCTGGAAGCGTGCTAGCCAGGGCGCAGGAGGGGGCATATACCTTCTACCGCGCTCCCCTCGTGATCCTCGGCACCCACGCGGGAGTCTTCGCAGATCCTGCCACTGCCAAGAGCATCACCTCTCCCACTCCCTAGCCAGACTCTTTCATCAAGAGCACGAGAAGCCCGCCAAAATGGCGGGCTTTTTCGTATGCGCTACTCTGCGAGAGCCGTCTTCCAAAGCGACTCCTGCTACAGCGCAAATGGTCTTACCCGCAGAACTATAAGGGGTGATTCCGGTCTTACTACACAAGAGCGGCCTCTGGAGTTATTTCTCTCTTCGCCGGATTCTTTATCTGGCCGCACTGTCGGGACTTACCGAAGATCCACGACGGAGGGGTCGCGGGGCAGAACGTTTGCGGCCACATCTATTCCTGGCTGCAACCGGTGAGGCGCTCGCAGCCAGGAGAGCTTCGAGGTACCAGCGCAGAACTCCAACAGGCAGCCCCCTGAGAGTAGCGGCGCACAGCGAGCCCCTGTAAAGCTATCGAAAGGGCATGCAAAAGGCCTCCGGGATACCCGGAGGCCTTGCAGTGAGTGAGACTAAAGTTTAGCGAACCTTGGCGAAGATGATCACCATGGTGAACAGGGCCAGCGACTCGATGAAGGCCAAACCCAGAATGAACATGAACTGGATCAACGGGCGTGCGCCAGGATTGCGCGAAACACCCTGCGTTGCGCCCAGAGCGGCCAGGCCTTGGCCGATGCCGCAGAAGCCCGAGGCGATACCCATGCCGATACCTGCGGCGAGGGGCACAAAGCTGTTGCTGCTTCCACCGGTGCTGCCGGCAGACTGCGCGAAAGCCGGAACCGCCATGAACAGGGCGGCCAGCGACATAAAGACATAGCGAAGACGACGCATAATTTCTCTCCTGCTTCTCAATGATCGCCCCCAGGGGTATCCAGGGCTCGACTGCATACCCTTTTCCCGCCGGAACAGCGTTACTCTTTCCGGACAGTCGAAGCGCTCCGTCCGGAAGCAAATCAAAATCGAATGGCCTTAGAGCTCTGCCTCATCGTGTGAGACAGCCTGCGTAAGGTAAATCAACGTCAACAGCATGAACACGTAAGACTGAATCACCGCCACGGCGAAGTGCAGTCCCAGGAAGATGATCGGCAAGCCAATCGGGAACAGCGAGAAAAATACCAGCGTAAGCAGGTCACTCGCAAACATATTGGCGTAGAGTCGCACCGTAAGCGACAGGACACGGGCGAGGTGCGAGACAATTTCCATCGGCAGCATCAGTGGAGTCATCCACCAGACCGGCCCCAGGAAATGCTTGAAATAGCTGATGGGACCCTGCTTCCAGAGGCCATGCATGTTGTAGTAAATAAACGTCAGAATAGCCAGGCCGAGCGGCACGACGGGGCTGGCGGTGGGCGTCTCGATGCCGGGCAGAAGCCCCATCAGGTTGCACAGCAGAATGAAGACGCCGATGACGGTGGCATAGCTCAGGTACGGCTCATAGCCGTGCTGCATGATATCAACGGCCTGCCCCTCGACATACTCGAAGACCATCTCGGCCAGGTGCTGTGATTTGCCCGGATGCTCGACGCTGAGGCGCAGACGCACGTAGATAAAAAAGAGAATCAGGCCGGCGGCCACAATCAGCTGCAGCGTCAGCCGATTATTGATCGGGTGCGCCGGATGCGCGGGATGCACGCCGAAGCGCGCCATGAGGGCCGTGACGTCGGCGCCAAACAGACGATTCAGCAGTGCTGTGAGCTGGTAGAGCCAGTGGAGCATAGCGATTCTTCGGTCTTACTCTCTTCTAATCAGAAACTTGGATGGGTGGAAACTACAGAAGGGCTAGTTCCGAAGCATCCGCAGGCCCTCAAATGTCAGCGCGACGATCGCGAGCATGAGACCGGCCAGCAGAGCGTAAACTGAACCCTGCAAGTATTTTAAGCTACCATACAGCACAACACCAACCATACCGAGCCGCAATAAAAAGATGAGCAGGGTGCGGCCGGTCGCCATGGGCGGCTGCGATTGGTCCAGACGGGCATTGATGGCCGCAATCAGGCGCTGCCATTCCCTCACCCCGCTGGCCGAGATCACCGCGCCCACCAGCAGCATGAGGCCTGTGCGCCAGCCCCAGACAGACATGACGATCAGGCTCAGAATGGTCCCGGCAATCAGAATATTGCGCATGGAGCGGCGCATGAGCGAGACGAAGTTCGCGTCGGTGAAGTCCAGATGGATGGTTGGCTGCGTGCTCAAGCGATCTCTCTAACGATGGTCGGCCGGGGGAGGCTGCTTTTTCGTGCCGCTCCCAGGCATGCGGTCCAGCCCGTGCAGCATCCGGAAGATCTGCACGAAACCCGCCGCTATCCCTAGCATAATGCCTGCGATGTAAATCCAGTGCTGGTGCAACCACAGATCGAGCAGGGCGCCTGCGATCCAGCCGACGAATGCCGCGGCCGGCAGCATGAAGGCGATCTGCAGCATGTGATCGGCCTTGATCAGCGTGTCACGCACCTGCGAACCAGTGCTCTTTCGATTTTGCTTCGAGTCCGGCATCCCCAGCGGCTGTTATACCGCAACCTGCATGCTTCAGGAAACACCCGCCCATGGGTGCCGGCGGCCTAGAACGAGGCCGTGGCCATTTTTGAGTTCGACCTGAGGAACCATGCTTCATTCTGGGTTGTCTTTTCGAGCAGCACCCGGTTTACTTCGTACTTTCCTGTAAGTGCCGTGGTTTCCAGGTAATAGGTCTTTCCCGCTTCCGCATCGAGTTCCGTGAGGTGAATACGATCTGTAAGCCTGACGAATGGAGCGTTCCAGGCCACGCAAACGCGCTGCTTGCCCGGCGGAATCGTCACGGCAAACCATGAGTCTCCTTTATTCGCGCCGATCCATTTACCGTTGAGCCCCACGCGCACCACTCCGCAATGCGGACAGACGCCGATCTGCTGCACAACCACCAGCCGAGCCATGCCGACGGGAATGGGCGAGAGCTTCCTGGAGAAGGTCTGAAGCTGAATGGACGGATGAGCGCCCATCGGACCACAGGAGGATGGCAATTTGCCGGCTTTGGCGGATGGAACCAAAAGAAGAACCGCACACAACGAAAGAAATCCGGCAATCTGCTTCACACACCCTCCGTCCATTGACTTCCACCATAAGGACGGACGGGCCGCGATAAAGTCTCACTACACGGCTTTGGATGGCTGCAAAGTTATACTCGATGGAGACTGTAAATCTTTGAGGAATCTCCGTGTTTGAGTCCGATTTCGAGCGTAACCTCTTCACGCTCCGCCAGGAAAAACTGAAGCAGATCGAAGCCCTGGGCCAGGCGGCCTATCCCAACAGCTTTGCGGCCACGCATACCGTGCCCGAAATATGGGCGAGGTATCACGACGTCAGCGGGGAGCAGTTGGAGGCCGAGCGCGTTCCCGTGGCCATTGCCGGCCGCATGATGGCCAACCGCCCGGCGGGCAAGGCCGGCTTTGCGCATCTGCAGCAAGGTGGCGAGCGCTTGCAACTTTATGTCCGCAAGGATGCCGTGGGCGACGCGGCCTTTGACGTGTACAAGCTGCTCGACCTGGGCGATCACATCGGCGTGACCGGCTACCTGTTCCGCACGCGGACAAACGAGTTGAGCGTGCATGTGGAGACGCTGACCTTTCTGGCGAAGGCCATGCTGGCGATGCCGGACAAGTATCACGGCCTGGAAGACGTGGAGCTGCGCTACCGCCAGCGGTATGTGGATCTGTTTATGAATCCTGAGGTGCGCGAGGTATTTGTGAAGCGCGCCAAGGTGCTGGCTGCTACGCGCAAGTTTTTTGACAGCCGCGGCTACGTCGAAGTGGAAACGCCGATGATGCAGCCCATCGCGGGCGGCGCGGCGGCGCGGCCCTTCATCACGCATCACAATGCCCTCGATATTGATCTTTATCTGCGCATTGCGCCGGAGCTTTATCTGAAGCGCCTCGTGGTGGGTGGGCTCGATCGCGTGTATGAGATCAACCGCAACTTCCGCAACGAGGGCATCTCGACGCAGCACAATCCCGAGTTCACGATGCTGGAGTTTTACCAGGCCTACGCGAATTATCACGACCTGATGAAGCTGACCGAGGAGTTCATCACGTTCGTGGCGCAGGAGGTGAACGGGACGACGGTGACCGAATTCCCGATTCCCAAGGGGCCGCGCGCGGGCGAAGTGGTGGAGATTGACCTCGCGAAGTGGCGCCGCTTCACGATGCGGGAGGCGATCATTGAGTTTTGGCCGGATGAGTTTGGAGCGAAGCCCACCGAAGCGGAGATAGCCTTTTCGATTGATCAAGTTTTGATGCGTGCCATCAGAATGATGCACGCGCACTTTCCAAATTGGGCAACGGTGTTTCCACCGGAAACTGAAGAGCAAGGTTGGGCCGAAGCCGAGCATGCACTTAAGAAATTGACTATACAGATACAGATCTTGCTTCAACATGTTGAAAGAGGGCTTCCCCATGGGAAGGCTATTTCAGAATTATTTGAGCTACTTGCCGAAGAGCATCTCATCGAACCCACGATCATCTACGACTTCCCTCTTGCGGTTTCGCCGCTCTCGAAGCAGAAGCCCGATGAGCCGGAGTGGGTGGAGCGCTTTGAGTTTTACATTGGCGGATTTGAGCTGGGCAATGCCTTCAGCGAACTGAATGACCCGAGCGAGCAGCAGCGCCGCTTTGAAATGCAGCTTGCCGAGCGCGAACGCGGCGATGACGAGGCTCACCAGATGGACGCCGACTATGTGCGGGCGCTGGGCTATGGGCTGCCGCCGACCGGCGGCGAAGGCATCGGCATTGACCGGTTGACGATGGTTCTGACCGGCTCGCGCTCGATTCGCGATGTAATTCTCTTTCCGCTGCTGCGCCCGCAGGTGCGGGAAGCTGAGAAAACGGAAGAAGAGTAAAGCAGTGCCGCAGTGAATCGGGCTTTGCCTCAGGGGCTAAAGCCCGTGATTCTTTGCCGGGTTGGGATGTACGGGCTGAAGCCCGTACCCTTCAGGACGACTGTAGGAACTGCATCTCCCTCCGCTGCACTCCCTACAGTCGCTCCGGTCGGGATGACACAAAGAGCGGGCATGGTGGGAGAAACTTCCAGGCGCAGACCCAACCGAAGCATCGCCGGGATTCTTCGCTTCGCTCAGAATGACGCGTCGATGGAAGCGTGTCTTGCTCTTTGAGAGGAACTGCAGGTCCCTCGACTGCGCACCTTCGGCGCTTCAGACGGGATTGCAAACCGCTTGTGTGGATGCGACGCTCCAGACGTGATGACAAGAGAGCGGGCATGGTGGGAGAAACTTCCAGTCACAGACCCAACCGAAGCAGCGCCGGGATTCTTCGCTTCGCTCAGAATGACGCGTCGATGGAAGCGTGTATTGCTCTTTGAGAGGAACTGCAGGTCCCTCCGTTTCGCGCCTATGGCGCGTTGGTCGGGATGACAAACCGGTTGTGTGGCTGGCGGGATGACAAATCCTACTGGCAGACTTGGCGAGGCGACTGTTGGCCCGACCGGTCTCTTTTGAGACGGGGGATTTTACTCCCCCATCAAAAAGGTACGCACGGCGATTGCTTTTCCGGTGGCGCCGTCGCACTCGATGAGCGTGGCGGCCATGCGGGGGTCGCCCTTGGCGGCCTCGAACTTGGCGGGCATGCCGGTCAGGAAGCGGTGCAGGACCTGCTCCTTCTCAACGCCAATCACACTGTTGTATGGGCCGCTCATGCCCACATCCGTTTGAAATGCCGTTCCGCCGGGCAGAACCCGGGCATCGGCGGTGGGCACGTGGGTGTGCGTGCCCAGCACGGCGGTGACCCGGCCGTCGAGGTGCCAGCCCATTGCCACTTTCTCCGATGTCGCCTCGGCGTGGAAGTCCAGCAGAATGACGCGTGCCTGAATCTGCGGCAGCAGCGCATCGATGGTATGGAACGGGTTGGCATGGTTGGCCATGAAGACCTGCCCCTGCAGATTGATGACGGCAAAGGCCTGACCATTGGGCAGCGTGCCTTCAAAGACGCCGTGGCCTGGCGTTCCCGCTGCATAATTGGCCGGGCGAATCACGCGGCGCGGGCGCTCCTTGCTCCCGGCTGGCACGGACTGCATGTATTCGATCAGCTCGCGCTTATCCCATACGTGATTGCCGGTGGTGATGACGTGCGCGCCCAGGTCGAAGAGTTCCTCGGCGATGGCGGGAGTGATGCCGAAGCCACCGGCTGCGTTTTCGCCATTGATGACGAGCAGATCGACGCTGTGCGTCTCCATGACGTGCGGCAGATGCTCCCGGACGATGCTCCTTCCAGCGCTGCCGAAGACGTCGCCTACAAACAAAATCTTCAAAATCGAGACCTCTTTCTATCCTCTCAGTTACAAGTATCCGATGGCGCGGGCAGTTTTCGGGCACTTACAACACCGTGTTAGCGACAAATTCGCACTATCGGATGAAAACCTGTGTTAGCGTTGCTTCATGGCCGTCAACACTCGCTTTGCTACGGGCGTGCACGCGATGGTGTTACTTGCTGCCGAACCCGACACGCTGCAGACATCCGAGACCATTGCCGGACGGCTGGAAACCAATCCAGTCGTAGTACGCCGCGTCTTCTCGCTGCTGCATCACGCCGGACTTGTAGATAGTCACAAAGGGCCCAGCGGTGGATCAAAACTGGCACGACCTGCCAAGCAGATCACCCTGGCCGATATCTACAAGGCACTCGACACAGGCGACCTCTTTCACACGGCAGAGTTTGCCAGCGAAGAGGCCGCGCACACCGCCAGCGCCCTGCACCAGGTCTTCAAGAATATCGAACGCTCCCTGCGGGACGAGCTCTCAAAGACCACCCTCTCTCAGATTGCCAAAAAGGCCACGCGCAAAGCCGCCAAGGCCGACGGCAAGAAACACAAGTAAATCCGTCAGGCAGCCGGAATTGCGGCTGCTTCGCGCCTGAGATCGCTTCGCCATCGCAGCAGCAACGCGATGGCAAGCAGAATCAGCGCCGCGGTGAGGCCGGTCCAGAGGCCGGTGAGCTGCCATTGCAGCCCAAAGCAGAGCAGCGCACCCAGCGGCAACCCAAAGATCCAGTATGCGCCCAGATTCATCCACATGGGATAGCGGGTTTCGCCCATGCCGCGCAATGCGCCGGTGGTTACGGATTGAATTCCGTCGAAAATCTGAAAGGCCGCGACCAATAACAAAATGTGCTCGCCGAGCGCGATGACCTGGGCATCGTGCGTCCAGAGCGAGAGAATCTGCTTTGGAAACAGCAGAAAGGTGCAGGCCATGCATGCCATGAAGCCCGCGCCGAGAGCAATGGCGAGATAACCTGCGCGGCCTGCGCGTGGCCGGTCACCGGCGCCCACCGCGTGGCCCACGGCCACGGCCGCCGCCGCCGAGATGCCGAGCGGCACCATGTAGGTATAGGCGGCGCAGTTGAGCACAATCTCATGCGTGGCCAGAGAGATGGGGTCAAGGTGCGACGCCATGATGGTGGCCGCGCCGAATCCGGCGACCTCAAGCACCACCTGCGTGCCTGCGGGCAGGCCCAAAGCGCAGAGCATGCGCAGGCGGCGCAGGTCAAAGCGGGGCCAATGCGCGAAGAGCGCGTGTCCCCGACCCTTCTCGTGCAGCCACGCGGCATAGACCAGCACCGCCGCCATGTAGACGCGCGCAAAGCAGGTGGAGATGGCTGAGCCGCGCACTCCGAGGGCCGGCAAGCCCAGATGGCCGTAGATCAAGGCCCAGTTGAGGCCCCAGTTCACCAGATTGGCCGAGATGAGCGCGAAGCTGATCGGGCGCACGCGGCCCACACCCTGCAGATAACGGCGGAAGGCTCCGTAGACCAGCAACGGGAGTGTGCTCAGGTTGAGATAGACGAGAAAGGAGCGGGTGAGTCCGCTGACCTGAGCGTTGACGCCGTGGCCGGTGAAGAGCAGCGCGCCGCCCATGACCAGCAGCATGAGAGGCACGGTCGCGGCTACGGCGAGATAAACGCCCTGGGCCAGCCAACGGTGGCACTCATCGAAATCGCGACGGCCCCATGCCTGCGCAATGAGGGTGTCGAGACCGAGCAGCAATCCAATGCCGAAGAGAGATGGCCCGTAATAGATGGCGTTGCCGAGGCCCACGGCTCCAATGGCGACGGGACTGAGCTTGCCGACCATGATGAGATCGACGATGCCCATGGTCATCCAGCCGAGCTCGGACAGCACGATGGGGCTGGCGAGCTTGAGCAGGTGCCATAGCTCCTGCCACAGGTTCACGCGCGAACGGGCTTCTCTATCGAGCGGAAGATGGAGTTGCGAACTCATGGCGGCTTCACTGATTTTAAGCGGCTAACGTGAGGGTGATTTTAAGGGGCGAATGCGAGGGTGGCTGCGAGGTGATGGAAGGTTCGGTTGTCTTCTGTTATTTTCAATAAAGCAACACCGTTGGAGAGATGGCCGAGTGGCTGAAGGCGCACGCTTGGAAAGCGTGTTTAGGGGAAACTCTAACGTGGGTTCGAATCCCACTCTCTCCGCCATTTTGCTTTGTATTCCCCTCCCTTTCATTCCCCCGACATTCAGGGCAACGTAGAAAAGCCGGAGCGATTTTGCCCGACTCGGCATTTGCGTATGCGGTCCGCAAACAGACACGTTTGCAAATGTGAATGTGAATTCGCATTTTTACGGGCAAATGCGAGGAAATGGCCTTTCGGGGGAGAGATAACGCCATCTTTTTCAATGACTTACACCATTCTTCCAGAAGAATGTGAATTGCTATTCACGTTTGCCCATGTTTTTTTCTCAGCCGCCGCTGGAGACTGCACACGGGACAGAGCTATCTCGTTGCAGCGATGGAACTTAATGGCGATTTTTGGGGCGGCGTGAAAATGTGAAATGGAATTCACATTTTCAGCGCATATATTGCGACTGCATGGCACAAGTTTTCCTCCCACGTCCGAACACACGGACGTGGGGCACCCCGGCTTTTACCCTAAGCCTGGACGTGGGCACCCGGCTTTTGGCCTGACGCTGGAAGGACTTGCGCGCCGCCAGAACGGGTCTGGAGTCGGGTCTGGATCGCAGGTCTGGAGTTGATTCCGGATTGGCCCCCGGACCAGCCTTAGACGGACTCCGGCGCGGACTGGATGTTCGCGCTGGAGTGGAGACTTCCCTGCTTTCAGGATATCAAGATCAGGCCATATTTCCGGCGGCGGCATCGGGCCATATTTCCGGTGGTGGCGCGATCGGGAGTCAGAGGGTCAGATTGTCAGCCTCGGGCAGATTGCGGTCGGCGGCTGCGCGGCTCCAGCCCACGCGAAAGTCCTTCACGTTGTGCAGCGAGAATGCGCCGCCCTGGTGAACGGGCGCGGTGATGGCGAAGAAGTCGGCGCGGTCGACGCGATCAAGGTAGATGGCCGGGCGCACATCGTTCGCGCGTGTGGCCAACTCGACATGACTCATCTCAAGATTGCGCAGATTGCGGATAAAGAAGCCATACGCCGGGGTGGTGCCGAACATGGTCGGCTCAGGATAACCGGCCGGCTTGTTGGGCGGTGCGGCGATGGGTGTGTTGTGACCGCCAGAGGTTTCGATATAGATGTTCGAGAGCTTGACGTCTTCAATCTCATGGCCGGGCAGGCCGGCAAAAATGGAGCTGAATTTGGGAGTTGCGTTGTAGCAGTCGAGATTGCTGACGAGGATGCGTCGCAGCTTTCCGATCTGCGTGGTTGCCTCGGGGCCACGCAGGCGCGCACCGAGACGGAGAAAGAGCGGGCCGCAGGTCAGATCGCGCATGGTGGTGTTGGAAATGGTGATGTCTTCGAGCAGCGCGCCGTCCACGGTTTCGAGCGCGTAGCCGTAGCAGCCCTCAAAGGTGCAGTTTGTAATCGTGATATTGATAAAGCCGCCGTTGGACTCGGTGCCGCACTTGATGCGCCCGGTTCTCCAGATGGGCTGATCCTCGGGAAATTTGCGGAAGGTGCCGTCGATGATGGAGCCGAGCTGATAAGTGCCGGTGACCCAGCAGTTGCTGATGGTCACATTTTTGGTGTCGCGGCGGTAGCCGAGGGCGTAGCTGGATTTTGGGCAGATGCCATCGTCCCATGGGGAGTTGACGGTGCAGTTGGTGACGCGCACGTTCTGGCAGCAATCAATGTCCATGCCGTCGCGGTCGGTGTCGATGATGAGATTGTCGATGGTGAGGTTGTCCACGCCGGTGAGGAGCAGGCCGAAGTGACCACCTTTCAGGATGGAGAAGTCCCGCAGAATTACGTTGTGACACTTCTTGAGGGCGATGGCCTTGTTGCCGACACCGGCCTGCTCGGCGACGAATGCCGTGCTCCATTCGCCCTGCTTGCGTCCATTGGAAAGGCCTCGGCCCCAGATCAGCCCGGGTCCGGTGATGCTGATGTCGTGGAGATCCTCCCCCCAGAGAAGCGAATTGTGCCAGTGATTGTGACCGTAGTCCTGGTAATGCTCCCAGGGGGTGTTCGGCTCGGCTGCATCATAGACGCCGCCGCGATAGCCGGTCTGTTCGCCGGGGGTGGGCGAGTCCGCCGCGAGAATGGTGCAGCCCCGCGAGAGGTAGAGATGCACGTTGCTCTTCAGGCGGATGGAAAAGCTCATGTAAACGCCGGCCGGAAAGACGACCGTTCCGCCGCCGGCTGCTGCGGCCGCCTCGATCGCACGGTTGATGGCAGGCGAATCGACGGTTTTGCCGTCTCCCGTTGCGCCGTAGTGGCGCACGTTGAACGTGGGTGTCGCAGCGGCATGGTCAGGACGGGCAGCGGGAGAGTGCCTGTCCGCAGCAAGAGCCAGAGCAGGAGCCGCCGCGGCAGCAACGCCGAAACTGCCAAAGCGGAGAAGATCGCGACGAACGGAATCGATGGTTTTCATGCGAGGGCCATAGTAACAGGTCAGACCACTCGCTTGCATCGCAGCTCGAGTGCTTACGAATGAAGAGCGGCCCGGCTGCTATGCTGCCAGCATGTCGCATAAGCTGCGCGCCCATCTCATGCTTACGGCTGTGGTTTGTGTATGGGGCGCTACGTTTGTAGTGATCAAGAGCGCGCTGGCGGACATCTCTCCGCTGCTCTTCAACCTCATTCGCATGACCATTGCCTCGGCGTGCCTGCTTGCGATTTATGGGCGGCGTCTGCGCAGGCTGCGCTGGGCGACCCTGGGCGCGGGCGCGCTGACGGGGCTGTGTCTTGCGGCTGGATATCAGTTTCAAACGGCCGGATTGCGGCTGACGACTCCCTCCAAGTCAGCTTTTTTGACGGGACTGGTGGTGGTTCTGGTTCCGCTGCTGGCGGGGATTCCGGGGCTGCGGCCGCCGGGCGCGAGCTTGCCGAAGTGGAATGCGTGGCTGGGAGTTGTGGCGGCGTTTGTGGGCATTGTGCTGCTGACCGCTCCGCAAGGGAGCGGATGGTCCATATTGATGCTGCGGGAGATCAATCCGGGCGACCTGTTGACGCTGGCCTGCGCGCTGGGGTTTTCATTGCACGTGATTGCTCTGGCGCATTTCTCGCCCCGGTTTGATTTTGAGCAGCTCGCAATTCTGCAGATTGTATTTTGCACGCTGGCGATGGGGGTGACGACTCCCCTGCTGGAGAAGTGCTGGGTGCATTGGACACCGCGCGTGGTGATCGCCCTTGTGGTGGCAGCGGTGCTGGCGACGGCGGCGGCCTTTACCGTGCAGGCCTGGGCGCAGCAAATTTTGCCAGCGACACACACGGCGCTGATTCTTGCGCTGGAGCCGGTTTTTGCCTGGGTGACCGCCTTTCTGGTGCTGAGAACCGGGCTGCACGGAAGGGAGATTGTGGGTGCGTTGCTGATTCTGGCCGGGATTGGCGTCACGGAATTGATGCCGTCGCGCATGCAACCCACGATGCCGGAAATGCCTTCCATCTAATACGTACCCTATGACGTATGTGTGAAGTGGTGCGTCTAAAAGTTGCGGGCCGCTCAGCAGTGGCGCGCACCGCCTGCAATGCTCCCGCTCTATACTGTTGACGGGAAAAGTTTTACGTTTCTGAATGAAGATACGAGGTTAGACCCAAATGAAATCAATGCTTCGGCGTCTCGGTAATCGCCGTCTCGCTTCTACGTTCACCATTCTTGCCACCTTATCCGCGGGCATTCTGATTGGTTCTATCGCCGCGCACGGCGTGCATGGTCAGGAGAAGGTGAACAGCTCCGATGCAGCTCAACTGACGATCCCCAAGCCGGTCAATCTGGCGACCAACTTCACCAAGATCGCCAAAGAAGTCAGCCCGGCCGTCGTGAACATCAGCACCGAGACGGTCCCCAAGCATGTCAACAATCAGCAGCAGATGGGCCCCGGCGGGGACAATGGCATGCAGCAGTTCTTTCAGCACTTCTTTGGCATGGGCCCGATGGGCCCGCAAGAGGGGCAGCCCGATGATAGCGGCCAGGTGCGGGAAGCGCTGGGTTCCGGCTTCATTGTGGATCCGCATGGCTACATCATCACCAACTACCACGTGATCAAGGGCGCGACGAGCATTCTGGTCAAGCTGAAGTCGGACCCGGCGGGCTCCAATGGGCACACAGCGACGGTGGTTGGCTTCGACAAGTCCACCGATCTCGCCGTGATCAAGATCAAGGTGGACCATCCGCTGCCGGTCGTACAAATGGGGAATTCCGACTCCATGCAGGTGGGCGATCAGGTGATCGCGATTGGCGCGCCGCTCGCGCTGACCCAGACGGTGACCGCAGGCATTGTCTCCGCGAAGGACCGCGACATTGAGCCGGGCGCCGCGGGCGAGTTCAAGCACTACATTCAGACCGATGCGGCCATCAACCCGGGCAATTCGGGTGGTCCGCTGGTGAACATGGACGGCCAGGTGATCGGCGTGAACACGGCGATCTACACGGAGACGGGCGGCTTCCAGGGCATTGGTTTTGCTATGCCGTCCAATACCGTCATCAATGTCTATAACCAGCTCATTGGCCCCGAGCACAAGGTGGTTCGCGGCAGTCTGGGCGTTGAGTTCCAGCAGAATCTGCCTCCGGCGGTGGCGCATGTTTATGGTGTCAAGTCGGGCGTGCTGATCAGCAGCGTAGTGGCGGGCTCCCCTGCCGCCAAGGCCGGCCTGAAGCCGGGCGACATCATTACCAGCGTGGACGGCACGCCGATCCGCGACGGCAATGACCTGATCAACAACATCTCGGTTCGCAAGCCGGGAAGCAGCGTCAACCTGGGCTTTGTGCATGACGGCAAGCCGCAGACAGCCAACGTGACCATCTTCAGCCAGTCGGAACTGCAGAAGCTGATTGCCAACGGCGGCAACGGCTCGGGTTCGGGCAGCAATGGCTCTGGAGAGACCGGCCACGTGAAGCTGGGCATCACGGTCAGCAATCTGCCTCCGGGCGCTCCTGCCGGACTTCAGGGCGTGCTGATCCAGGGTGTGGAGCCGGGATCCTTTGCCGACACGCAGTTGCACCTGAACGGCGCGGAGGGCATGGTGATCACTGCGATCAACCGGCATCAGGTACACAACGTGGCCGAGTTCAAGGCGATTGTGGGCGGCCTGCACTCGGGCGACGATGTGGCTCTGCAGCTTGTGAATCCGCAGGACCCGAACGCAGGGACCAACTACGTGGGCGGCACGCTCCCGTAATAGAACCGGGCAGTACCAAAGGCGGCTCCCCTTGTGGGAGCCGCTTTTCTTGCTATTGCATTTTCAGTTTTCAGCCGATACCCTGCCTGTGAGAGCAAAAAACGTAGTCGAGGTTTTGTTTTAGATGCCTTCCAAGCGATCCTGGCACATCGCCGCCTTTGTATTGTGCGCCGCGCTGCTCACGAGCTCCGCCTGGGGCAGCCCAGCTCACCGACGCCATCATTACCGTCACCATCACTACTTCCGGCATCACTCCAAACCCCATCAGCTTCGGGGACAGCGCGCGATGGCCTCCTCACGCGTGGAGCAGATTCAGGCAGCGCTGATTCGGGAACACTACCTGACGGGCGAGCCCAACGGTGACTGGAACGACGAGACGCAGGCTGCGATGCGCAAGTATCAGGCCGACCACGGCTGGCAGACCAAGCTGCTGCCCGACGCCCGCGCGCTGATCAAGCTGGGCCTTGGTCCGAAGGTAGACGAGACGGAAGAAGCACAGAACAGCAAGCAGCCTCAGCAGCCGAAGCCTTCCATCAGCTATGCGGACACGCTGGCCGCCGTGCATGCTCTGCCCGAATAGCTGATCGTATTGAAAGCAAAGTAAAAGGGCTGCGCGAGGCGCAGCCCTTGCTTATTGCAAACGAAGATCTCAGGCCGTGGTTTTGGCGCAATATTCGTTGAAGGCACGGGCCAGTTCCTGGCCGATGGCCTGTGCGGTGTTCGTCTCGATGATGGCGCGCTGCATCAGGTAGATGAGCTTGCCGTCGCGCAGAATAGCAATCGCCGGCGATGAAGGCGGATGGCCTTCAAAGTACGAGCGGGCGCGATCGGTGGCTTCGCGATCCTGTCCGGCAAAAACGGTGATCGACTGGTCGGGCACCACCGCATTCTGCAACGCCAGGCGAACGCCGGGGCGCATCTTTCCGGCAGCGCAACCGCAGATCGAGTTCACGACCACCATGGTGGTGCCGGGAGCTGCCAGGGCCGCATCGACGTCAGCGGCTGTGCGGGCTTCCTTGATGCCGACGCGGGTCAGTTCCTCGCGCATCGGAATAACCATAATTTCTGGATACATTCGCGGTTTGATCCTCCAGGCGAAGTCGCCTGTTTCTATTGTACGAACCTATGGACCGGTTGTCGCCCGGGAATCGCCGGAAGCACCGGTGCGGCCCAAAACGGGCCTCGGGGCGTTGCGGGACCGTATGCCCGCGGAACCCGCTAAACGGCTGAATGCAGAGCCTCCAGCAACGCCTGAGGCTCGGTGATGGGCGGCTGGCAACTCATTCCCTGGCAGACCAGGGCAACCGGCTCAGTAAAGCCGGAAAGATGCGGCAGAGTCTCGGCCAGTGCGGGGGGCAGGTTCTCGACGGCTAACTGGGCGGCATCGAATTGCACGACTGATTTGTTTACCGCATAGCGAGCCACGGCCATGGCGGCCAGTTCCCTCGCCCGGGGTCCATCGCCCGCCACGATGATCTGCGCGGGCGGAAGCAGAAAGCGCAGCAGCGCCAACCCGTAAGTGCCTGCGTAGAGACCGAAGTGCTCCACGACGCCGGCGAAGGCTTCGAGTGTGTCTTCGGCCAGCTCCGCATGACGCTTCTCTCCGCTGAGTGAAGCCAGACGGAGCAAAGCCGAGGCTGCCGCCGGATTGCCGGCCGGAGTGGGCGTGTCCTGCAGCGGCTTGCGCCGCGCGGCGAGCGCGCCGAGCTTGCTGCCCTGAATCTCCGTGTCAAAGAATGCGCCGGAGGTCTGGTCATAGAAGCGCGCGATCATCGCGTCCGCTATTTGTGCCGCGGCGTCGTAATATTTGCGGTCGCCGGTGCTCTCCCATGCCTCAAGGCAGGCGTCAGTGAGGAAGGCATAGTCGTCGAGTACGCCTGCGACCCAGGCTGCGGGAGACTTTCCATCGGCATAGGCGACGACATGCGACAATCCGGAGGTCTCGCTCCAGGCTTCGCGCAGAATGCGGTCGAGCGTCAGCAGGGCGAAGGTGCGCGCATGCGGCAGATCGAGCACGCGCGCGGCCTGCAGATAGGCGGAAATCGCCAGCGCATTCCAACTGGTGTAGATGGTCGTGTCGATGAAGGGCGTGGGACGTTCGCGGCGCGCAGCCAGCAGCTTTGACTTTGCGGAATCCAGTTTTTTCTGCGCCTCTTCTGCGCTCAGACTCAGTGCGGCGGCGACCTCGGCCAGCGTGCGCTTCGAGTGGAGCACATTCTTTTGCGGGTTGTGATGCATGTCTCCCATTTCGCCAATGTCGAAGTAGGAAGCGGCTACGGCGAGCTCTTCGTTGCTGAGCACGGCGCGAGCCTCGGCGAGTGTCCAGGTGAAGTAGTCTCCGTCATCGTCGAGATTGATGTCGGCATCCTGCGAGGCATAAAAGCCGCCGCGCTCGCGGTCGCTGAGGCATTCGTCCATCCAGCGGATGATGTCGACGGCGACGGCCGCGAATTCAGGCTCAACAAAGCTCTGGAAGGCATGCACATAGTTTGAGAGCAGGCCCGCGTTGTCATAAAGCATCTTCTCGAAGTGCGGCACGATCCACTGCTCGTCCACCGAGTAGCGGTGGAATCCGCCGGCAAGCTGGTCGTACACACCTCCAGCGGCCATTTTGCGGAGGGTGACGGTCGCCGCCTCGCGCACACGCTCGTTGCCGGTGCGCGAGGCTGTGTCGATGAGCATGTCCATCGCGGATGGATGCGGGAACTTGGGCTGCGAGCCAAAGCCGCCATAGCGCGCGTCAAATTGCTGCACGGCGCTGCTCACCAGCTTTTCAACGATGCTGATCGACAGCGTGCCCGACCGTCCGGCAAAGGATTCGCCATGCTCGATGGCGCCAAGCACGCTGTTGGCGGTCTCCAGAGCTTCTCCGCGGCGGTTCTGCCACACATCGGCGAGACTGCGCAGCACGCGCTCAAAGCCGGGGCGGCCATAGCGGTCCTCCGGAGGGAAATAGGTGCCGCCGAAAAACGGCTTGCCTTCAGGCGTGAGAATTGCCGTGAGCGGCCATCCGCCCTGGCCGGCCATGGCCTGCACGGCGGCCTGGTAACGGCTATCGACATCAGGGCGTTCGTCGCGGTCTACCTTGATGGCGATGAAGTGCTCGTTGATCACCGCGGCGATGGCTGGATTCTCGTAGGACTCGCGGTCCATGACATGGCACCAGTGGCACCAGACCGCGCCGATGTCCAGCAATACGGGCTTGTCCTCTTGCGCCGCCAGCGCAAAGGCGTCGTCGCCCCAGCTATGCCACCGAACCGGCTGGTGCATGGCAGAGCGCAGGTAAGCAGAGGAGGAGTGGGCGAGAGCGTTGAGCGTGTCAGTCATCCCTTTCAGGATAACGAAGCTGCCCTGCCGCACTCGCGCCGCTTACAGCAGAAGCCTCACACTTCGGAGGCAAGCCGCTGCGCAACTTCCACATAGAGATCAATCGCCTCGTGCAACTCGCGCTTCGAGAGCTTCTCATCGTAGGTGTGCGCCACGTGAATGGAGCCCGGCCCAAGAAGCACGGGTTCTCCCCAGGCGGAGAGCCACGGAACATCGGTGGTGAAGGCGGCGATCATCGTCGGCAGGCCTTCAAGAGTGCGCAATTTCTGGAAAGGAATTTCGAGCGTATAGACGACTTCGGCGCGGCCTTCGGCGGCCTGCTCCAACGCGGCCTTGGTGCTTTGCGAGTCGCCCACGAGACGCACCATGACCTGCGCTTCGGCGTGGTCGGCAATCACGTTGGGCGCGCGGCCGCCTTCGAGCAATCCAATGTTGAGCGTGCTCGGGCCTATCTCCGGGTTCACGGGCAAATCGATCTCTAACATGCGATCGAGCACGGGAACGAGCTTGTGAATGGCGCTGTCGCCCAGCTCAGGATAAGCAGAGTGCGCCATCTTGCCCTTCGCGCGCACGGCGGCCCGCAGCGTTCCCTTGGAGGCAATGGCGACGCGATTGTCGGTGGGCTCGCCATTGATGAGGAATTTGCTGCCGCGCGGATTCTGGTTGGCGGCCTTTGCGCCGGCAGAGTCGCGCTCCTCGCCGACGACGAACAGCAGCGCCACAGGCACGCCCAGAGCGCGCAGCCGCTCGGCTGCCACAATCTGCGCGGCCATGATGCCCTTGGCGTCACAGGCGCCACGACCATAGATGAACTCGTCGTCTTCGCGCGAAGCAAAATATGGGGGCACGGTATCCATGTGCGTGGAGAGCGTCACGACCGGGGCCGTACTCTGCGCTGCGGCGTAGACGTTCCAGCGTGGATCCTGCGACTGGCTGCCCTCGGGCTGCGCGACGGCGGTGCGCTCGACCAGGAAACCGCGTTCCTCAAGATAGTTCGCGATAAATTCGCCCACCGCACCTTCGTGAAAGGTGGTGGATTCCATGTCAATCAACTGGCGCGTGAGGTTTACGGGATCGATATCCATGCGAATTTCAGCATACCTGAGTGCGAGGGCGGTACATTAAACAGGGACTATGCAATCATCGTCGGACACCTCTCCTCTTCGCACCATCGAAACGCTGCGCGGCCCTGCCGGACGCCTGGAAGCCTTGCTGAATGCGGGCCAGCCGGATGCGCCCTATGCGGCGCTGGTCTGCCATCCGCACCCGCTGGGCGGCGGCACCATGCACAACAAAGTGGTGTATCACACGGCCAAAGCCTTTCAGAGCCTGGGGTTGCCGGTGCTGCGCTTCAACTTTCGCGGCACCGGTCTCAGCGAGGGCGAACACGATCATGGACGCGGCGAGCAGGATGATGTGCGCGCCGCTCTGGATTGGCTGCAGAATGAGTTTTCGCGACCGATTCTGTTTGCCGGATTTTCGTTCGGTTCCTTCGTCGGCCTGCGCGTCTGCTGCGGAGATGCGCGCGTGCGCGGACTGGTCGGGCTTGGCCTGCCGGTGCATGCGGAGGGACGCGACTACTCCTATGAATTTTTGCGGGAGTGCCCTCAACCGAAGCTCTTCATTAGCGGAACACGCGACCAGTATGGGCCTCAGGAACAAGTGACTGCGGTGATTGCCAATGCAAAACCTCCCGCGGAACTCGTATGGATAGAAGATGCCGATCATTTTTTTGTGGGCAAACTCGACCAGGTGCGCGACGCAATTGCTGAATGGACAAACGCAAATTTCTTTTAGGATGCAGACATGAACGCGATCGATGAGCTTCAGCAGCAGGCTCTTTCTATTTTTGAAGACGCGCTGGCGGCCTGTGATATTGATCGCGCCTTTGAGCGTCACCTGCACTTTGAGGGCAAGACTCTCGTGCTGGATGACGATGGCGAGGGCAACACCAGGCGAATTGATCTGGATGATTACAAGCGCCTGATCGTCATTTCATTTGGCAAGGCCGGAGCCAGCATGCTGGCTGCGCTGATGCAGCGCATTCCCGATGGCATCGATGTTCGCGGTCTTTGCTCCAGCCCGGAGCCCACGGAGATCAAATATCGCCATTTCAAATTCTTTACGGGCGGCCATCCGTTGCCCAATCAGGATTCGCTTGCAGCAGGCCGTGAAGCCCTCGACATTCTTCGCAAGATCAGGAAAGACAGCTTCGTTCTGTATCTGATCAGTGGCGGCGGCTCAGCCATGCTGGAGACGGCTCTGGATAAGCAGATACCGATGGAGGATATCCGGGCCTTTCATGAAACGCTCGTGGCCTGTGGTGCGACCATCAGTGAAGTCAATACAGTAAGGCGCTTTTTCTCGGGAGTCAAAGGGGGCCGTCTGGCACAAGCAGCGGGCGGCTGTGACAAGCTAACGCTTTTGCTGGCCGATGTTCCGCTGCGGGAAATGGAAGCCGTGGCCTCTTCTCCAACGCTGCCGAATCAGACACCGCTCGCCGCCTGCGAAGAGGTGCTGGAGCGCTATCAATTGCTTGAGGTCTTCCCTGCGAGCGTGAGACGCTTCTTTGAAGAACTGCGCGCGGGCGAATGGCCCCTGCCACCCTCCGCAGAAGACGTGGCTTTTCACAATGCGGATTTCCGCGTGCTGCTTTCGAATCACGACTTTGTGGACGCAGCGCAGAGGGCTGCTGAAGACCTGGGATATGCAGTCACCGTCGATAACAGTTGCGACGACTGGGACTATGAAGCCGCCAGCCGCTACCTGCTGGATCGCTTTCACACCCTGCGGCTGGAGTCTTCCAAGACATGCCTGATTTCAAGCGGCGAACTCAGTGTCAAGCTTCCGGTCGAGCATGGCTGCGGCGGACGCAACCAGCAGTTCGCCCTCACCTGTGCCTTTGATCTGGCTCGTTTTGAAGGGCTGCCGATGGTGGTGCTGAGCGCCGGGTCAGATGGAGTCGATGGCAACAGCCCGGCCGCTGGAGCCATGGCCGATACGACGACGCTGGCGCGGGCGCGACAGCAGAATTTTGATCCCGAAGCGCATCGCCGCCACTTTGACGCCTGCCCTCTCTTCACCGCCATTGGAGACAGCATTGTGACAGGCCCCACAGGGAATAACCTGCGGGACCTGCGCATCTTTGTGGCAGCAGCGCCGGCACAACTCAGCATCAATGAGTCAGATCGTTGAACAAGGAGTTGCTTCCGAGCGAGGAGAAGACCTGGGACAGAGCCGCTTGTTGCGTTTCGGCATTTTTGAGTTGCACCGAAAGGCCGGCGACATCGGCCTGCATCAGATTGGTCTGCGTAGACTGCAACTGCGTGGACTGCGTTTGCGCATAGGTGGAAGTCGCCGTGATGCGCGATAGTGAGTTGTCAATCGCTACTCGCTGCTCGCTCACATAATTGAGCGCCTGGCTCAACTGTCCGATATCATTTTGCGCGGCTGTAATATTGTTGCTGCTGTAATCGGAAATCAGCTGATTCAGCGACCCCAGAACGTTGCCACCCGAAGCCGTGAAGACCTGATTCCCCGGCAGATTGAGTGAAATCGACTGGCCATCGGGCGTGGTCATCGTGTTCACCGCGCTGTCTCCGTTGTAAGTGACCGTCGCGGGCGACGTAGAGCTATTCAACGTAAAGGGCTCGGTATTGACGCTGCCGGAGAAGACATACTGCCCCAGATAGCTGGTATTGGCAAGCGAAAGTACCTCATCGCGAATGCCGGAAAGCTGTGTGGCGATGGCCTGTTCATTCGATGGATTCAGCGTGCCATTGTTGCCCTCGGTCGCCAGCGAAATGGCCGAGGTCAGTTGCGTGACCACGCTGCCGAGAGCTGAGTCTGTCACCTGCAGCATGCCTTGTGCAGAGGAAGCCGTCTGCTGGTATTGCACATCGGAGCTGATGGCGGAGTTCAGGGAAACATTCTCGCCCACAGCCGATGGGTTGTCGCTCAACTGTTGAATGCTGGTGCCGTTTGACAACTCTTCGGTCAGTTGTTGCTGCACCGATGTGGTCTGATCGATGGCAGCCGCGACGTTGTTTAGATATTGCGGATTGACTCGCATCGTTCTCCTCCTTGATTGATAGGACTTATGCGTAGCTGGTGCTCACGCCAAGATTGAGCGCCGCGGTCATGACGTTCGAGAGTACGGTGAACGTCTTCGATGCTGCCTGGTAAGCCTGCTCCAGAGTTTCGAGCGAAGCCGCCTCTTCATTCAGACTCACGCCGGATAGTGATCCAATCTGATTTTGCAATTGCGTCACCGAGGCCTGCTGGAACGAATTCTGCGATTGCACATCGGAGACCAGAGAGCCGAGACTCGTCATAAATGCAGAGTAGTAATTGGTTGGCGTGTCGCCACTGACAATCTGCTGGGTTGCCAGATTCGCTACCGCCGTTGCATTCGATCCATTCTGCGAACCGTCACCAGAAGCAGCCGCTGCCACCTTGTTGGGGTCCGTCATGATCACCGAGATCTGCGTGGCCGCACCGGTGGCGCTGGTGGGCAGCGAGAAAATTGCGGTGCCGGGATTGCCGCTGGCATCGGAACCCGCTTCATTCTGGGTGTTCACCGCCGATCCGAGACTATAGGCCAGGGTGTCGAGCGCGCTCTGCATCTGCGGAATATCCTGATCGCGCACGGTCAGCAATCCGCCCAGCGACCCACCTGCGCCGGTCAGCCCGGCTGTGATGTCATTGTTGTTGGAGTCGAAGAAATGTGTCACGCCGTTGACCAGTCCCGAG
Organism: Acidobacterium capsulatum ATCC 51196; assembly: GCF_000022565.1. Lineage (NCBI taxonomy): Bacteria > Pseudomonadati > Acidobacteriota > Terriglobia > Terriglobales > Acidobacteriaceae > Acidobacterium > Acidobacterium capsulatum. Next base: position 313,331 of record NC_012483.1, on the reverse strand, counting down.
CTGAGCGCAAAGCTCTGACTGCCGGACACCAGCACAGCGCCAGAGGTAGTCGTCAGCGTGAGCGAATTGCCCTGGTTTTGAATCTGGTTGACGCCAACAAGCGCGCTCAACTGGGAAATGGCCGTGGCGCGCGCGTCTTCGAGAGAGCCCGCATCGCTGTTGGGGCTCTGGCTGCTGATCTGCGTGTTGAGTTTTGCGATCTGAGCAGTGAGGTTGTTGATCTGCGTGACCAGCCCCGCGCTTTGATGATCGACCGAAGCCGCCTGCGAAGACAATTGTTGAGCCGCCGAGTTGAAGTCGGATGTGAGGTTGGCCGCGGCGGAAAGCACCCCCTGGCGCAGCGAAGTCTGTGTAGGATTCGCTTCGAGAGCACTCCATGCCGAAAAGAAGCTTGACAGGTCCTGCGAGATTCCGACGGTGGAACTCGTTGAGCTGGAACTGGTCGAGATGCTGCTGCTGAAAACACCCTGCACCTGCTGCAATGCCGACAACCTCGCCGCGGAGTCACTCTGGGCCTGGGTTTGCTGGTCGAGGCTCTGTTGCAGAACAGGACTGCGCTGCGATTGCGGGCCGGTCATGTTGACGCCGTCCCCATAGGTGATGCCGTTGATCTGGATCGAGTCAGCCATCTGCCAGACAGGAACCTCGCGGGTATAGCCCGTGGTGTTGGCATTGGCCACGTTGTTCGAAACGATGCTCAAAGCCGCCTGGTCGGCTTCAAGTGCTCCGGTAGCAATGTTGAAGGCAGTACCAATCGATGCCATGGATCTCCCCCGGCCTGAAAGTGGCTCAGGCCTTGCTGTGGTGAAACTTCATGAAGTGCTCAGTGATTCAAAAGGAATAGCTGCGATGCTGTCCGCGCAACATGCGGAGATTGCGAGCCGTGGCGGCCAGCAGATGCTGAAGGCGAAGCAATTGATCCGGATCTGCCTGGGCAGCATCGGCCGAGGTATCGAGAGGCCGCTCGAGCAATTCCTGCAGATGATTCAGTTCATGACGGCGGCCCGTCATGAGAGCGGCCCACGCTGCATCGAACAACGACATGGGAGAAGCCGCCTGCATCTCGACTTCTCTTTTAGATAGCCCCTTCTCACTCATCGCGGTCCTCGTATCGACTTCCACTTCCCAATCTCTGCTTCTCGAAGATCTGCCTGACCCCAGGCGGCTGTTCTGTATCCGGTTCGCGGACCGCTCGGCCCGGCTTCTCTTAACTCTTCCGCATCATGGATGCGATAAGACTGTCGGCCAGATCGCCGGAGCTGACATGGTAGCTGCCTGCCGCCAAAGCCTGCTGCACCCCGGCAACTTTCTCCATCCGGACATCGCTGGTACCGGCCAGTTGGCTGGCGCCCGCACTCACAGTCGCCGAATCCCCCGCCTCTGCTGTTGCAGGAGCAGACTCCGGCTTGCGAACACCGGTGACAGAAGATGAACTTCCGGCCACAGAAGCCGCTGGGGATGCGGTGTGCGTCGCTGCAGACTGAGAAACGTCGTCAATTTTCATCCTGACTCTCCTCGTTGTCGTTATCGGCCAATGCCGTGAAGACTTGAATGAGAGTTCTCTCATAAAGCAGGTATTTTCTTAGAGCGCTCTCAGGGAAGATGCCGCAGAGCGCCAGAGGAGTTTAACTTCTGCTTCTTTCCTGGCCATGGCAGAGCAGTCTCGGCCGCAGCCGCCTTCTCCTGTGCGCTTTCCGCGGTGTGCGTTTCGCGCATCTTTTCTTCCTGCACCTGTTGAAGAACCTCGGTCGCCAGGCCCAGTCCGCCATGATCGGAGAGAGCCCGCGCCAGCGCCTGGGTGCTCAGACTGCTCATGGTGTCCATGCCGGCGTCAGCCCCCCCGCCATCAAGTCCGCCGCCGCTCGCGGATGAATCCGAGAACAAAGGGTCCTTCTCCATCGGCTTCAACAGCTCCTGCATGAGGCTGGCCTCAAAGGCATGAGCGGCCGGCTTCAGACGCGGATCGAGTCCGCCGGACGGGGAATCCGCCTGTTGCAGTTGTGCGCTTCGCGCATATGCAATGGCCTGCATCATTGCACCTCCAGGTCGGCTTCGAGGGCCTGGGCCTGCTTCATGGCCTGCAGAATCGAGATGATATCGCGCGCCGTCGCGCCGATCTGTTGGAGGCTCGCGACCAGATCCTGCACAGTAGCGCCATTCTTCAGCACAATCTGGTTGGCGGGTTTGTCCTGCGCATTGATGGTAGTCTGTCGCACCACCTGAGTGGTGCCGCTGCTCAAAGGTCCGGGCTGCGAAACCTCCAGGTGGCTCTGCACGGTGACGGTCAGGCCGCCATGCAGAATGGTCACCGGCTGCAGCCGCACCTGGCCGCCGATCACCACGGTGCCCGTGCGCTCATTGACCACGACGATGGCTTTGGGGTAAACCTGCACTTCGACCGCCTGCACCCGGGCCAGCAGAGCCGCGATATCCTCTCCGGGCGCGGTCGTCAGCGTCACACGGCGGCCATCGACGGCGGTCGCGACCTTTTTGCCGAGGGAGTGGTTGATCGCATCGGCCATCTGCTCGGCGGTGCGAAAGTCCGCGTTGTCCAGCAGAAGAGTCAGGGGCCTCAGATCCGCCAGATCCACCGGCACCGCGCGTTCGACCATTGCGCCATCGGGTACGATTCCGGTGGTAGGGTCGTTGACCGACTTGGAGTTTCCATTGGCCTGCACCGAATAGCCGCCCAGGACCAGCGGGCCTTGCGCCTGCGCATAGATGCGGCCATCGGGACCATAAAGCGGACTCATCAGCAGGAGGCCGCCTTCGAGACTGCGCGCATCGCCGGCCGAGGAGACCGTTACGTCGAGTTTCGTGCCGGGCTCGGCAAACGGAGGCAGCGTGGCCGCGATGAATACCGCCGCCATGTTGCGCACCTGCATGGTCGAGGCCAGCGAGTTTCCCTGCAGGTTGACGCCCATCCGCTGCAAGGTGGAGAGTAGCGTCTGCACTGGGAAAACCGTCTGCGAGCTATCGCCCGTATTATGCAGGCCCACCACAATGCCGTATCCGATCAACTGATTGTCGCGAATGCCCTCGACCGAGGACACATCCTTGACCCGCGCCAGACGAGGCGAGAGATCGGATGGACTCGACACGTCTGCCGCATGGGCGAAGACCGCCGTGGCCAGCCACACTCCAAGCGCGATCCGTTTTGTCCAGATTCCTCGCACGTTTCTCACTCCTTCTTGTAGTGGGCGCCGCTGCCCGAATGATTTGCGTCCCTAGAAGACCACCAGCCGTTCGAGGAAGCGCACGACCGGGTTCTGGCGGTGGGTTGCGTCATTGACGATTCCCTTGCCCGTCACCTGAATTTCCAGATCAGAGATATTGGTGGACAGAATCTGGTTCTGCGAATTGATGTCCTCGGGCCGGATGAGTCCCCGCAGCGTGATTAATTGCGTCTGCTGGCTGAAGGTCAACTGCCGCACGGCCTGGATCACCATCATGCCATTCGGCAAAACCGCCTCGACTTCCCCGCCGAAGATTGTGGTCAGGCTCGAGCTGGTCACACTCTCCCCCTGCGCATTGAGCGTGGACCCGGAGGCCTGGTTCACCAGATTGTTCAGCGCATTGCCGGCATGAAGCGCGCCGAAAAGCGAAGAAACCTGAGAGTTCGCGGAACTGGAACGCGAGTCCTTCACCGTGCCATCGGTGGACGCCGCCAGACTCTCGGAGACCACGACGGAAACGGGATCATGCACATGGACGGCGCGCACATCGGAGTAAAGCTGCGTCAGCCGCCCATCGCTGCTCCAGATGGCGCCCGGCGTGCGCGTTTCCGCTGCGCTCTCGGCCTCGACCTCGGCAATATATTTGCGCAAGGCGATATCCGGCGGCGAATGGTCCCCCGGAGAGCGTCGTTTCGCTTTCCCTGCCAGGGCCGGCGTCGCGGCCAGCACCGTCAGCAGGATCGCGCAGACCCATGCCGGCCCCAAGGGGCTTGCCCACGCTTGCCGGTTCACAGTTGCCCCCAATGATGACGGGGAACCAGCGCCGCCACGCTGGCCCCTTCGAGCCTGGCCTCGACGCGGGAGCCTCCTGAAAGCTGCACCTGTACCGTGTCTCCGACACGTCCTGGCATAACGGTCTTGCCAGACAGATGCATGCTCACGTGCCCATTTTCAGTCCGCACTTCTATTCCAGTGCCAGCCGGCACCCACGGAGGCAGGGCGCTCCACTCCGTGACCGGCTCCAGATGCGCGGGCCATGCGGGATGTGCACAGTTGACAACCACCGCCCAACCGCGGCCCAGCGCCGCATCTTTTAAAGTGCCGACCCTGCGGCTGCCATGAACACAGCCTGTGCGGGCCAGGCCCGGTGTCTTTGCGGACTGAGGAAGCGTACCACCCCAAACGGGAATGGCAAGAAGAAAGCATGCCATCCCCAGCCGTCTCCGGACAGGAACTCTTACCTTTGCGATTGTGTGGCCAAACGGCGGATTCATGGCCTTCCCTTCTCCCGGCTTCACTTTTGGCTTCTCTTCTGGCTTCGTTCACGTGGACGCGATGAAAGCTGCTACTGCACCATGTTGTTGACCTCGCTGTACATGCCGTCAGCCGCCTTGATGACCTTGGAATTGCTCTCATACGCGCGCTGGGCCAGCACCATCTGCACAAAAGCGCCGACCACATCCACGTTGGAGTTTTCGAGATACCCCTGCTGCAAGGTGCCCAGGCCCTGCTGCCCGCCGGGATTGCCCAGCACCGCATTGCCGGAGGAAAGCGTCGCCAGATAGTCATTGGACCCGGTGCTTTCGAGGCCGCCGGGATTCACAAAGGTGGCCAGCTGAATCTGCCCCAGCTGCTGCGGATTCTGCTGCCCGGGCAGCGTGGCATTCACCACGCCGTATTGCGTGATGGTGACGGCCGTGGCATTCTGCGGCACCGTGATATTCGGAATGAGAAGATCTCCCTGCGGATCGACAACCTGCCCCTGATTGTTCAGGTAGAAGTTGCCGGCGCGTGTGTAGGCCAGAGTTCCGTCAGGCCTCTGCACCTGAAAGAATCCCTGCCCTTGAATGGCCAGATCGAGCGGGTTGTTGGTCTGGTTCAGATCGCCCTGCGTCATGATCAGCTCCGTTGCCGCGGACTTGGTGCCGAGGCCAATCTGCAGACCCGCCGAGACGGCCTGCTGGCTCTGGGCCGCGCCCGGGGTCACCAGGTTCTGGTAGATCATGTCCTGAAACTGAAGCTGCCGCTCGCGAAAACCAACCGTGGACGAGTTGGCCAGATTGTTGGCAATCGTATCCAGGTTCATCTGCTGTGCGCTCATGCCGCTGGCTGCCGTGTAAAGTGCTCGAATCATCTTTGTCTCCTGCCTTGCTGGATGCTGGCGTCTCTGCCCGAGGGTTTACACCTTCGGGCAGGCCTCTATACCTTCGGTAGATCCTGGGTCGCGGTTTTATTGAAGTCGTTGTAGAAGATGCTCAGAGCCTTCTCCATCATCTGGGCCTGGCGCTGGACGAAGATCAGGTCCATCGTGCCGTGAATCACATCCTGATTGGAGCCTTCGAGCGCCCCCTGCCGGAGAGTGAAGCCGGTGGCGGGCGCAGGCTTGGCCTTGCCCACCGGACGATAGAGGCCCACGCCCTCGGCCTCGAGATCGCGCGCCCCGGCAAACTGAAAGACCGCAATCTTGCCAGCGATGGCGCCGTCGACGGAAATGGTGCCATCCTCGCCGATCACCGGCCGCCCCGTGGGCAGCACGATCGGCTTGCCCTTGGCGTTGAGCACGGGATCGCCGTCGCCGGTGATCAGCACGCCCTTGGTCGAGCGCACCAGCCGGCCGTCGCGGGTATAGCGCACCCCGTTCGGCGTCTGAACCTCGAAGAATCCGCCGCCCTGTATGGCAAGGTCCAGCGGATTGCCCGTCGCCTGGATGGGCCCTTGCGCGAGATCGAGCAAGGTGCCACCCAGCACACCATAATTGTCGACCGTCTGATCGAGCTGCGAATCATTGGCCCGCGGGCCGGCCAGAACATCGCGAAAATAGTCCTGCTGCGCCCGGAAGCCTGCCGTGCCCGCATTGGCCAGATTGCTGGCCACCGAATCGAGCGCCTGACTTCGCGCCAGAAGTCCCGTCAACGCCGCGTAATAACCACTTTCCATCCTGTCTTCCTCCTGTTGGCACCGGGTGCGCCGCTCAACGACATCTGCATTTGGGGGTCCAGAGCCGCGACTCGCAGCTTGGAGAAAACTCAGGCAGTGCCGTCCTGACTTGCATCAGGCAAAATCAGACTCCACCGCCAGCAGGTCCTCCGCGCTCTCCGGGTCGTGCTCGAGCGTGCGCCACATGCGCAACCAGAAATACTCATGCACGCGGACCAGAGCGGCGTCGAGCGGCTGGAATTCTTCCATCCGCTTGACCATGGCCCGCACCAGCACATTGCGGTTCGCGACCTCGATCAGGCGAAGCTTCGGGAACTTTGCGGCGATCAGATCAGCGCGCGCGGCCCGGAACTCCGACGAGGGCATAACGCCCGCCTCGACCGGCAGACCATGCATGCGCTCGAGCGCCAGACTCACACAATGATCCAGCCGCTCCTCAAAGGCCACCAGCAGCCGTCCGCTGCTCGAACGGCGCAACGGAAGCCCGCCCGAGCTTTCGACCAGAAGACGGGGCAGCAGTTGCGCGGCCTGCTTGACGTCCAGCCGTTCGGCTGAATAAAGCGGGCAATTCCACTGCGCGCTCAAGGCGCGCGCCAGCTGCAATTCGTTGAGGCTACGCTGCTGAATCAACCAGCGTCCGATGCGCCGCTGCGGCTGATCGCTCCGGGCCGCCTGCTTCTGGGCATCGAGCGCGGTTCGCAATTGATCCTGGGTGATCACCCCCTGCGAATAGAGCATCAGCCCCAGAGGCACGCGATGCCGGTGCGCCGCAGAAGCCGTCATCTCCTGTGCGTGCGCCGCCGCCTCCCGGCTCATGGCAGAGCGCACCATTTCCTCCAGGCACTGCGAGCTGCAGGCCCACGCCCCCTCGAAGCGAGGGGTTAACCGGCGCCTCCAGAGCTTCAACCAGCTCGTGCGGCAGCGCTCGTTGCCGCAGACCGGCAGAAGGCCTTGCGAGGGAGCGCCTGATGCAGGCTCTGCCTCGCTCCGATGACTCCACGCCGCCTCCGGACGTTCTTCGACTCGAAGATTCCCGCTCTCGTTCCGCTTCTTCAAAACAGGCATCGCACACTCTCCAGGCACTTCTTCGGTTCCGCGACTTCGGTGACGCGCAAACCAAAATTTCCATTCACGAGAACCACTTCTCCCCGCGCCACGATCTTGTCGCCCACCACCAAATCGACCGGATCGGTGATGTGGCGGTCCAGTTCGAGGACATCTCCGGGGCCGGTCTCGAGCAACTCTCGAATCGCCAGCTCCCGCGATCCGAAACGCAGCGAAGCATCGACCTCAATGTCGAGCAGCAGATCCACATTGGCCGCAGATGCCGGACTCGCGGCGGCGGAAGGCTGACCGGAAGAGGCAGGCGCTGGCCGCGCGGCCGTTTCAGGAGCCTTTGCGGCCTTTTCAGAAAGCTCGCAGATCATGGCCATCCGGACAGCAAGCGAGCCCGCGCGCAAAACATACGGCGTGACCGGAACCCCCTGCGGCCGGGCCGTCGGCTCAATCTGAGCCGGTGGCTCCGCCATCGGCATCGCGGCCAGCACATCCTGCAGCCAGTCGATCCAGCGCGCCGGAAGCTCTTCGTCTCCGGGAGCAGCCGTCGAAGACACCGTGCCGTCCTCAGCCGTGCCAGGAGCCGCGAGCAGAGCGGCAACTTCCGCGCGCGAAGCCAACAGGGTCACCGAACCTCGCCACCTGCCCGCTTCATCCCATCGCAGCACCACGGCCAGCGTGTCCTGTGCGGCAGGCAATTCGTCCGCCGCGGACCAGGCAACCTCCCCCTCTTTCCGTCCCATCCGGCCGGCTGCTGCCGTCGCAAACTCGCGGTTCCAGATATCCCAAAACGCCTTCACTCTGCTCTCCCTTCCTCTCGATCCCTTTGTTCCGCCCAGCCCAGGCTAGGAATGCGCCGCCGGTTGAGTCATCTTTCCTTTGGCCGAAGACCCGCGAGAGCCTGCGGCCGCCCGGCTGCGTCCATGCTCCATCGGCTTCCGGCCTCCTCCGCCGAGCAGCGCCCGCAAGTGCAGAACGGCCGAGGAGTGCATCTGCGACACTCGCGACTCGACCACGCCCAGCGTCAGGCCAATCTCCTTCATGGTCATCTCTTCGTAGTAGTAGAGGGTCATTACGAGCCGCTCCCGCTCGGGAAGCGCATCGATCGCGGCCATCAGCCGCTCCCGCATCTCTCCCTTGAGACAGCGGAAGAGCGGATCATCCTCTGGGTCATTGGGCAGAAAGGCCAGCTCCTCCTCGCCCGAATCCTCCGAGCGCTCGACATGCAGCGTGCCGATCTCCAACCCCTTCAGTTCCCCCAGCAGCTGCTGATACTCGTGCAGTGGAAGTCCCATCTCCCCTGCGACCTCACTTTCCTGCGGCGCGCGCCCGAGCCGCGCGGTGACGGCCCGGATCGCCTCTTCGACGGCCCGGCCTTTGCGGCGCAGCTCCCGCGGGCTCCAGTCGAGCATGCGCAGGCTGTCCAGAATGGCCCCGCGAATCCGGAATTGCGCATAACTGCGAAACTGGACCTTCTTGGCCGGATCAAACTTGCGCATCGCATCAAGCAGCCCCACCACGCCGGCGCTGACCAGATCATCGAGCTCGACATGGTGCGGCAGACGCTCATGAATGCGCCGCGCCAGATAGCGCACCGTCGGAAGATGCTCCATCAACTGCTGCTCCTGCTCGGCGTTGAGTGGCGCCATGCTCTGAGGCTCTGTGTGACTCTGAGACTCTGCGTGGCCCGGCGACTCGTCCTGGCCTTCAAATTCCCCGTGCAGCGGCGCTGCACCACTCTGCGGCTCCCATGCCTGGTGACCGGCTCTGGCCAGCTCCGCCGCCACCGGCACAAGCGGTACACTCTCACGCCGGTGGTCTCCCCTGTTCCCGCTCATCCCGTTCTCTCTCTTCATGACTGCTCCTGCTGGCCTCCTGCTCTTCATTGAGTCCGCCCCGCGCTTCCTGTACACCCGGTCACCGGCTTCAGCCGCGCAACACGCCGATCGAATGCACCCGGATCTCAGGACCGATCTCAGGCGGAGCCAAGACCGTGATGCGCGGAAAAACCGGCTCGAGCCACCGGCGCAGGTAATAGCGCGCCGGACTCTGACACAGGAGCACCGGAAGGGCCGAAGAGGGGTGGTTCTGGCTGAGCTTTTTCAAAGACTCCGAGATCCGGGCGAAGAGCTGCGCACTGGCCGGAGTCCGGCGATCGAGCAGAGCATCCGTCGGAGGTTCCGATTGTGTAGCCGCAATGAGCGCCTCTTCGAGCGCCGGCTCGAGCACCATCACCGGCAGGCTTCCATCGGAGTCGAGCAGCTTCTGTGTCAAACGGCGGCCAAGCGCGCGCCGCACGGCCTCGACCATCGCAGGCAAACCGCGTCCCTGCGCAGCTACCTCGACCAGCGTCTCCAGAATCGTGCCCAGGTCGCGAATCGAAACCTGCTCGCGCAGAAGCTGCTGCAGCACCTTCTGCACTTCGCCGAGGGACATGACCTTCGGCACCAGCTCTTCGACCAGTTTGGGATGGCTCTCATTGAGCGTGTCGAGCAGCCGCTTGGTTTCGGCGCGCGACAGCAGCTCATGCGCATGCGTCCGGATCAACTCGGCCAGATGCGTACTGATGGCCGTCGCCGGATCCACCACCGAATAACCCGCTGCCAGTGCCTGCTCTTCCAGTTCCGGCGCAATCCAGCGCGCGTTCGCGCCGAAGGCCGGCTCCCGCACCTCCTTGCCTTGCATAGGCCGGGGCCTGGCCTCATTGCTCACGGCCAGCAACTGATTGGCCTCCGTCTGCCAGCGGCCGATCTCCAGCCCGCGCAGCGAGACCACATACTCGCGCGGTTTAAGGCGCAGATTGTCTGAGATATGCACGGCCGGCACCAGAAAGCCCAGCTCCCCGGCCAGATGCCGCCGCAGCGTCCGCACCCGCGAGAGCATCAAGCCGCCCTGCGCTTCATCGACCAGCGGAATCAACTGGAAGCCGATCTCGAGGCTCAGATCATCGACCTTCAGCACGCTGTCCAGATTGTCGGCACGCGACGGATCGGCCTTCTTGCCGGCCTCCTCTGCTGCTTCTTCCGCCGGCTGCTCTTTGGTCACGGTGCGCCCGATCCCCGCCAGAATCACGGCGGGAACCAGAAAGGCCAGCTTCGGCAGCCCGGGCACCAGGCACAGAGCGCCCAGCACGCCGCTGGCGATATAGAGCGTTGTGCCCTTGCGAAAGAGCTGCGCGCCCAGTTCGGTTTCGAGCGCTCCCGCCGAAGAGGCGCGCGTCAGCACAATGCCTCCGGCCACCGAGACCAGCAGCGACGGAATCATCGTGACCAGACCGTCGCCCACCGTCAGAATGGTGTAGGTCTTCACGGCCTGGCTGAGAGCCACGCCATGCTGCAACGTACCAATCAGCAGACCCGCGACAATGTTGATGGTCGTAATCAGAATGGTCGCCAGCGAGTCGCGCTGATTGAAGCGCGCCGCGCCGTCCATGGCTCCGTAGAACTCCGCCTCCTGCGCAATCGCCTGGCGGCGCTGCCGCGCCGTGGCCTCATTGATGAGGCCGGCATTCATGTCCGCATCGATGGCCATCTGCTTACCCGGCAGCGCATCGAGCGTGAAGCGGGCCGTCACCTCGGCCGTGCGCACCGCGCCGTGGCTCACCACCAGAAACTGAATGGCGATGAGGGCAATGAACAGCACAAAACCGACCACATAGTTGCCGCCCACCACGAACTGCCCGAAGGCCTCGATCACCTTGCCTGCCGCCGCCGTGCCCGTGCTGCCATGCAGCAGAATGCGGCGACTTGATGCAATGTTCAGCGAGAGCCGGAAGAGGGTCAGCAACAACAGCAGCGTGGGAAAGACCGAAAAGTCCACAGCCTTGCGCACCTGCACCGCCGCGAGGAAGACCACGACCGACGTCGCCATCGAGAGCCCCAGCAGCAGATCGAGCAGCACCGCCGGCACCGGCACGAGCATGACAAAAATCACACTGATCGCACCCACCGGGAGAGCGAGACTCTTGGCGGTCTTCTTCCATCCGGCTGGCGCGCCCGCGGGCGCGGGGGCAAGAGTTGCGGTACTCATAAGTTCTCCTCGTTATCGATCGTTGGGTCTTGCTGCATCTGCACCCTGGACGGACTCTCCGGTTCCCGCATCCATTGCGAGGCCGGTTGCGTCCCCATTCCTTGTGCCTCTTCTCGTTGCGTCGAGAAATCCTGCGTCCTGGCCCGCGCGGCCTCCTGCTGTTGCTGCCGGCGCAGGCGCTCTTCCATGTCCCGCCGGTAGAGCCACGCAAGAATGGCGGCCACCGCCGCGTACAGCGCAAAAGGAATCGACTGGCCCACCTCGACCTGCCGGTACAAGGCGCGCGCCAGAGGTGGGTTCTCGACCAGCGGAACGCCGGCCCAGCGTGCCTCCTGCTTGATCTGCTCGGCCAGCAGGTCGCGCCCCTTGGCCAGCACACGCGGAGCTTCCATCAACTCCAGGCTGAACTGCAGGGCCACGGCATAATGCGTGGGATTCGTGATCACCACCGAGGCCCGGCTCACATCCGCGCGCAGCGCCTTGCGCCGCAACTGACGCCGGATCGATGCAATCCTGCGCCGCACCTCAGGGTTGCCCTCGGTCTGCTTGAACTCCTCGCGCACTTCCTGCTTGGACATGCGAAGCCGCTGCTCCCAGCTCCACCACTCCACGGCGTAGTCGATGGCCGACCACACAAATAGCACCGCCGCCGCGGCGACCATCAGGCTGTACATCGACGTAAACAGGCTCGGCAGCCGCGTCAGACTGAAGACCGGAATCGCCGTCTGCTCGCGCACCTTGCCCGCCACAAAGCATGCGAGCGCGGCGACGGGCAGCGCCGATTTGAGCATGCGGGTCAAGCCCCGCGAAGAGAAGGTCTGCTGGAGCACCGTCAGCGGATTCAGGCGCTCAATCTTCGGCGCAATGGCTTCGCCCGCAAACTGCACGCCCCGACCCTGCGCCACGCCGGCCAGCACAGCGGCGGCAAAACAGGCGAGAAACATCACCACCAGCGGCCACAGCACCGTCATCATGGCCGCGCGAATGGCGAGCATCTTTTCGACCATCTGCCCATCGAGCCAGCTGCGAGGCTGGCTCAGATCGAGCATCTCGCTGTAACTGCCGGCCCAGCGCGCCTCCCACATCGGTCCCGCCCAGCCGAGCACCAGCGTGCCGGCCAGCATGGCCGCCGCCGAGGTCAGATCCCGGCTGTGCGGAATGTCGCCTTTCTCACGCGCCTCCTGTTTGCGGCGCGGAGAGGCTTTTTCTGTGCGCTCTCCGCTCATCCATGCGCTCCCGCGGCGTGCAGCAGCACCGCCGCCGTATTCAGCAGCGCATCAAACCTTGCCTCGATGAACTCCGGCCACAAGGCCAGCGACCCAATCAGCACCACGAAGCCGAGCATCGTCTTGACTGGAACCGTCAGAGACAACGCGGGCAACTGCGGCGAAAGACGCGCGGCGAGTCCCACGGCAAAATCCACCAGCATCGTGGCCACCATCACGGGCGCAGCCAATTGCAGCGCGGCCAGAAACAGGCCTGTGCCCATCTCCGCCACCGCCCATGCCGTCTTCGCGCTCAATACAAAGCTGCCCACCGGAACAACGGCAAAGGTCCGCATCAGCGCGGCGATCATCGTGCGGTCAAGCCCCGTGCTCAACAGCACCAGGGTGCCGAGAAGGCTGAAGAACTGGCCCATCAGGGGCACCTGCACGGGTGCATTCGGATCCAGCAGGTTCACCAGCGAAAAACTGAAGGCAATGCCCAGCAGATCTCCGGCAAAGGTCAGCATCTCCATCAGCATCCGCAGGCAGATTCCAAACAGCAGCCCCACCGCCAACTCGCTGAGAATTTCCTGCGGGCCGAGCCTGGCATCGGCGTGCGGCAGCCCAGCCACCACCGGGGCCAGGCAAACCGTGACAGCCAGGGTGAAGACCGCCTTGACCTGCGGCGGAATCGCAGTCGAAGAAAAAACCGGCGCAAAAAGCATGAGCCCGCTCACGCGCAGCATCACCAGCACCAGCGCGGAGAGATACTGAGGCCACGTCGGAGGGAGCGGCAGCATCACGTCAACTTCCTCCCAGATAGCGATGGAAGTTGGAAAACAATTCGAGCGTGTATCCGGCCAGGTGGCGCAGCAGCCACGGAGCACCGACCAGCAGCACGACAGTCGTCGCCAGAAGACGTGGAACAGTCGAGATGGTCTGATCCTGAATGGAAGTCAATGTCTGCAACAGGCTCAGCACGAAGCTCACGGCCGCGGCCACCAGTAGAGCCGGAGCGCTCAGCAGCATGGCTTCGCGCAGCAGTTGCCGCATCAGATCGGTCACCTGGTCTGGTCCCATGGATCGCTCCTTTTCTCTTCCGGTTAAAAACTCTTCAGCAGCGAGGCCGCCAGCAGGTGCCAGCCGTCCACCATGACAAAAAGCAGAATCTTCAAAGGCGTCGAAATCACCACGGGCGGCAACTGAAACATGCCGATCGAAGTGGTGATCGCGGCCACCACCATGTCCACCAGCAGGAAAGGCAGAAAGAGGATCGCGCCAATCTCAAAGCCGGCCTTCAACTCTGAGAGCATGTAGGCCGGAATCACCGCTGACAGCGGCAGATCGGCACGCGTGGCCGGGCGCTTGACCATCGAGGCCGCGGCAAATAACTCCAGGTCTTTCTCGCTCGCATAGCGCAGCATGAACGCCTTGGGCGGCGCGGTGGCCCGCTCGAGCGCCTGCATGCCGCTGATCTGCCCCGCGCGATACGGCTCCACAGCCTGCTGGTCAATCTGCGTCAGCACGGGCTGCATCAGAAACCAGGTCATCATCAGCCCCAAGCCGAGCAACACCTGATTGCTCGGCGCCGTCTGTGTGCCCAGCGCCTGGCGCAGAAAATGAAAGACCACCAGCAGACGCACCATCGGCGTGATGGAGATCAGAATTGCCGGCAGCACCGTGATCAGCGTGAGCACGATCACGATCGTCCAGGGCAGCGAGTTATTGCCGGGCAGATGCAGATTCAGCCCGGGCAGCGGAGATGCCGCAGCAAGCAGCAGAAGTGTCATCGCGCGCCCTCCTGCTTTGCGGCAGATTTCGGCGCGGCTCTGCGCCGGGGCGCCACCTTGCCCGCGACCGGTGCAGGCGCTTTCACGCACGCCGAGGCGCTCGGCGTCTCCGCGAAATCCAGTGCAGCCTGCTCCGCCGGCACGACCATCCACTGCAAAGCACCTTCGCCGGCGCTGCCCACGAGCAAACGCGTTTCGCCACAGCGCACCAGATAGAGGTGCTGCTTGGGTCCGAGTGTCAGCCTTTCTTCGACCGCCAGTTGCCGCGTGCGCGCGGCCATCGCTGCTCCCGGCAGGCGCAGCTTGATCCAGCTCTGCGCACCGTCGCCCGCCTGTCGCCGCAAGCGCCAGGCGGCTCTCCAGAGCTTCCGCAGCAGCGGCCCGATCTGTTCCCGGCCTGCCTCGATCGACCAGCGGAGCCATCGCTCCGCCTTGACCGACACCTCGCACCAGAAACCCGTCTGCTGCAAGACCGGCGGAGTCCAGGGATTGGCCCGCGTGCCACGCGAAGTCTCCCGCGCCTGGGCGCGCACCGCAAAATGAGTGAGCGTATTCATGCAAGCCTCGTCACGCGAACTGCCAGCTTTTTGTCGATCACTTCAAACTCCGCCCAGACCAGTTGCTGGCCTCCGCAATCGCCGGGAATGTCCTCGTCCGCAGGCCATTGCGTCTCAAAGATCGCGCCCTTGCGCAGCGCAAGAACATCCTTGACCCGCAAGCCACGAATAGGCAGACGAATCTCCAGACGCAAAGGAGCCTGCGTCACGCGCTCCTCGATGGTGCGCCGCAGACTCAGAGAGGCTGTCTCCGCCTCGGCCTCGAGCGGGGAGTCTCCCTGCGCCGGAGCCAGAAGCGCCGTCGAGGACGTGGTTTCTTCCAGAGCTGTTGTCGTGTTGGTTGCCATGCACTGGAGCTAAGTGCAGGAATGGGACCGAAGGAAGGGAGAAAAGATTAGAGAACTCTCAGAAAGAGAGTGGCATTTGCGCAGCCAGCGGGGGCAGCATGAGGCCAAACAACGCAAGCTGCGGCGCAACCCCCAAAAGGGATTGCGCCGCCTGTCAGAAGCCTCAGATCAATCAGTGAATGATGTTGATGGTGTCCTGCGCGACCTGATCGAAGGTGGTCAGCGCCTTCGAGCTGGCCTCATAGGCGTTCTGCGCCACCACCAGGTTGGAGAATTCGGTTGATATGTTGACGTTGGAGCCTTCGAGCGCGGAATCCTGCACGGTTCCAAGGCCCGCCGAGCCAGCCAGGCCGATGCTGGCGCTGCCGGAGGCCAGCGTGGTCTGGTAGAGGTTGCCGCCATCGAGCTGCAGTCCCTGCTCGTTGGTGATGCTGGCCAGGGCAAGCTGGCCCACCGCCTGGGTCTGCCCGTTGCTGAACTGTGCCGAGACCGTGCCGTCGGCGCCAATGGTAAAGCCGGTGTACTGGCCGCTGGGATATCCGTCGGTCGTCGTTCCGGAATAGCCTGAGGTCGTGTCCACCTGCGAGATCGTCGAAGTGCCGTTGCTGCCGTAGAGATTCCAGTTGAGATTCATGTTGCTCGCGCCGTCGGTCAACCCGGTAAAGCTGATGCCGCTCACATTCGCCGCCGGCGAAATCAGGTTGCCATTGTTGTCAAACTGCAGCGTGCCCGTCAGCCCTGTGCCTCCGGTCGAAGCCCCGGCCGGAAGCGCCAGACTGTAACTCCAGGTGTTAGTGGCGGTCTTGGTGAAGTTGACCGTGACGTCCTGCGTCTGGCCCAGGGAGTCATACGTCGGCACGGTCGCCGAAAAGTTAGTGCCCACCGCCGCTGAAGAATTCAGATTGGCCGTTAAACCAAATTTCTGCGACGCCTGCGGCTGCTCCACCTGGCCCACCGGAATCTGAATCGGGCTGAGAGCGGAATTGGTATTCACCACGCCGTTCGCAGCCGGATAGCCCATCACCGCCTGGCCTCCCTGCGTGGTCAGATCGCCGCTGGAAGTAAGGGTAAAGTTCCCGTCGCGCGTGTAGGCCGGGGTGCCATCGCTGTTACGAACCACGAAGAACCCGCTGCCGTTGAGAGCCACGTCAGTGGCATTGCCAGTCTCAGAGACCGTGCCCTGGGTAAAGTTGGTGTTGGTCGCCGCCACCTGCACGCCAGCGCCCACCTCCAGCGGGTCTCCGCTGCCCGAGTTGCCGATCTGCTGATAAAACAGGTCGCCGAAGCTCGCCTGCTGGCTCTTGAACGCCGTGGTGTTCATGTTTGACAGGTTGTTGGCAATCGTGTCGAGCGAAGTCGAAGACGCCTCCAAACCGGTCAGTGGAATTGAAAAAGATGACATACTTCCTCCTGGTTCATGCCTGGCCGGGTCCGGCTTCAGCGGTTAGGGTCGAAACTACGGCTGCATGGCAAGCCCACCCCGGGCCGCCAGAGAAAACTTTCGTATCTGCGAGGCATTCGTATTGCCCGAATCGGACGCTCCGGCGGCATCGGCCGGGGGAGTCAATGCCTGGGCGACCCGCGCGGCGCTGGCCGCAATCTGTGCTTGCGCTGAGACCGCCCCGGACGGCACGCCGCGCCGCGCGGCCAGCCCTGCGCCCGCAGAAACCGCCGGAGTCCGAGCCGGTTGCGAGGCGGCCACTGGCGGGGTGGATGCGCCCGAGCCGGAACCTGAGCCCGAGCCGGAACTCTGCGTACTGCTCGACGGCGCAAGCTCCTGATTGATGGAGATCAGCTGCTGCAGGCTGTTCACCTGTACCAATTGATCGATGTACTGATTCGGGTCCGTGTTCGAAGTGGGGTCCTGATTCTTCATCTCCGCAACCAGCAGCGTCAGGAAATCGTTGGAGGTGATCCCCGAAGTTGCGGTGGAATTGCCGGAGCTCCCCGAGCCACTGGAGCCGCCGCTGCCCGAGGTGGCCTCGGCCGACGTTTTGCCCACAGAGGGCGGCAACGTTGCGGACGCCTGTCCCGGCGCTTCCTTTTTGGAGAGCAATCCTCCCAGCATTGGCAATTGCATATGAATCATTCCTTTCTGCCCTCAGGCGTGAAGATCGATCGAAGAAGCGCTGCTGATTGCTGCGCGCGGGGATGCCGCCGAGGCCGGTGCACTCCCGGCAGAGACTCGCGACTGCGGCCCGCGGAGAGGCATAGACGCAGGAGGCGCATAGCTTTGCTGCTGCGGCTGACCGCCACTGCCTCCGCTCTGCGGACCGCCGCCCTGGCCGTTGCCCGGCTGGCCGGAGAAACTCTGCGGGGCCACCGTCACGCGCGCCACGTCCACGCGCTGATCATGCAAATAACCGGACAGCGAAGCCAGATGTCCGCTCAACTGCGTATGCGCGGCCGTAGTCGCCGTCGCCAGGCTGGCGGCAAGCTGTCCATTGACGGATTGCACCTGCACCTGCAGACTGCCGAGCGAAGCATCGTGCACGGCAACCGTCATCTGCTGCGGACTCGCATGCAGCACCGCCGGGGCGCTCGCTTCATCGAGCCGCGCATAAGGATTGCTCACCGCCACCGGAGCCGGATTGCCGCCCCCGCCGGAGCCTTGCGGCGAGGTTGGCGTCGCCACCGCGCCGGGATGCAGCGCCGTCATCGGCGCGCCGGAGACAGCGAGCGAAGAGACGAGTCCGCCCGTTGCCACAACTTTATCGGCGGGCTTACCGCCATGCGCCGCCGCACCGGATAATCCCCCGCTACTACCCGTCAACATCAGCGCGGCAGACAGCGCCTTCGCTGGCCCCGCAACGGCACCCGCATCCGCAACGGCGCCAGCATCCGCAACGGCGCCAGCATTGCCAGCGCCTTCTGATTGCGGGAGCGCCGCTTCGGCCGGTTGCAGGCTGGGATCCGATGCCTGCACCATACCCGCCGGTACAGTTGTTTTATTTGCGGCTTTCCCTTCGACCGAAGAGGCATGCACTCCATTGGGCGGCACTGCCTTCGAGTCTGAAGCCTGACCTGAATCGCGGAGGAGAGACTGGCCAGTAGCGGCCGTAGCCGTCTGACTTTTCGGTGCCAGACTGCCGGCTGCGACGGGGGAGGCACTACCGTCTCTGGAGAACAGAGCAGGCGTGCGCATTCCCCCTGGCCCGTTTTGCCTGGCCGTCAAACCCGCCTGTGCGGCGGCGACGGCGGGAACCGCAACAGCCACGGCCGGGTTCAACATCGCGGGAGCAGAGCCCGCAGAATTCATTGCGGCTCCCGCCGCATGGCCTGTTCCCGAGGCTTGCGTACCCGACTTCTTCTTATCCCCTGCCGGAGCTGTGTTTTTGCCGGCGGCAGCCGCCTCTGAATTCTTTGCCTTCTCCGGAGCGGTTGCCTTGGCATCTGCCGCCGTGACAGTCTTCGTCTGCGATTCGCCTGCCTGTAGCGCCTGCAAGGACGCCTGGATCGCAGACGGCGTTTGCGAGGCAGGGATAGCCTGCCCCTGTGGATGACTCAGCGCCTCGGAGCCTGGGGCCGTGGTTCCCGTGGCGGCACCTGCCACATCTTTTGACGGCACGGACGGCGTCGTCTGGCTGGAATCTGCCGGTGTCCCGGATGACGGAGCCGCGGTCTTATCGGGCACGGCCGGCGAAGAGGACCCCGACACCCCGCGGGCGGTCGTCCCTGCCTGAGTGCCCGCCGTCATCGCCGACGTCATGACCGTTTCAAAACCAACAGGATTAGAACCACCAGCCGACTCCACGGAAGTGGATTGGCCACGAACACCCGTCCCTTCGGACGCCGAAGAAATTCCCGGAGATGGAAGTACGCTTGGCATTTCACGGCGGATATGTGCAGATAAAGGACCAAACTCGTGCCGGAATCAGAAGGGATTTCTTGGGGAATATTCAGGGCTGAGGCATTTTTGCTTGATCCCGTGCCTTTGCGGGATCGATGATCCCTCGGGCATCTCAGGAAACTCTCACACTTCGGTCGAAGCTGAAGTCCCAGGCAGACTGCCCGGCAGTGCATTTCTCCTGCTCTCCGTGCCTTGCCGCCGCATCCGTTCGATGCCGCGCCGCGTGCCAAACCAATCATCCAACTGGCGCTGCTCGCGCCGGTTCCTGTCGAGTGCGGTGGCCGCGGCCTTCTCTTCGAGCAGGGTCTCGAGCTGCATGCGCCTGCGGCGGTCCTCCATGTAGAGCACCTCGGCCTCGGAGGCCGCTTCCCCCGCGTGCAGCGCGCGATGATGCCAACGCGCGGCCTGCTCGCGGCTGGTCTCACTGTCGTCGCAGTGCAACCGCCAGAGGGTCCCCGTGTCCGGGCCATCTGCCAACACCTGCCGGGCCTCGGCCCGCGCCGCATGCGCCGCATCCTCGGCCGCGGCCATTCGGGATTCCATCTCCGCCTGCTCGGCGCGCCGGTTGGCCACCTCTCCCCGGCTGATCTCCTCCATCAGCCGGCGAATTCGGAGCAGCCGTTCGAGAGTTCCGGCATTGCCTGGTTTCATCGCCGCATGCCTTCGGACAGGCGGATCAGTCCTTCCCGCGCCTCAGCAAAACTCACCGCCTCGCCGGCATCCTGCATCAGAAAGGCGCGAACCGCTTCCCGTGTCCGCAGGGCATCATCCAGTTCCGGATCTGTACCCGCCTTGTACGCGCCAATCCGCACCAGATCTTCTGACCGCGCATAGGCCGCGAGCATCCGCCGCACCGTAGCTGCCGCGCCGCGATGCTCGCCCGAGGCCACAGACGGCATCAGACGGCTGATCGAGTCCAGCAATTCAATGGGCGGATACCATCCCTGCGAGGCCAGCGTGCGCGACAGCACGACATGGCCGTCCAGATACGATCGCACGGCATCGACCAGCGTATCCTGCTGGTCATCGCCTTCCATCAGGACGGTATAAAACGCAGTGATGCTGCCTTCGCGAAACTGTCCGGCACGTTCCACCAGTTGCGCCAGGCGGCTGAAGACCGACGGCGTATAACCCTTGGCCGTGGGCGGCTCCCCGGCGGCCAAGCCGACTTCGCGCGCGGCCATGGCAAAGCGCGTGAGCGAGTCAAGCACCAGCAACACGTGCTTGCCCTGATCCGCAAAATATTCCGCGACCGTCGTGGCGGCCAGGGCCGCGCGCATCCGCAGCAGCGGTGTCTGGTCCGATGTGGAGACCACCACGACAGACCGCTTCCGTCCCTCCGGGCCCAGGCTGTCTTCCAGAAACTCCCCCACCTCACGGCCACGCTCTCCCACCAGCCCGACCACGATGACATCCGCGTCGCTGTTGCGCGTCATCATGCCGATCAGCGTGCTCTTGCCCACGCCGGAGCCGCCAAAGATGCCCACGCGCTGCCCGCGGCCCACCGTGAGCATCGAATCGATCGCACGAATGCCCGTACCTAACGGCATGCGAATGGGCGTGCGGTCCAGCGGATGAGGGACTGCGCGCTCCAGCGGAAGCGCATCGGTGGCACGCAAGGAGCCCGCGCGATCAAGGGGCTGCCCGAGCGCATTGAGAACACGGCCAATCAGCCCTTCTCCCACATCGATCGAGGGTTGCACCCCAAGGGCCGCTACCGTATCCCCGTAACGAATGCCACTGCTTGACTCCACAGGCATCGTGATGAGGTTCGCTCCGCGAAACCCGATCGCCTCGGCCAGATGCACTTCGCCTTCGCTATCGACAATCTCGCAACACTCGCCCACGGAGCAGAGCGGGCCGGCCGACTCCACCGTTTGCCCCACAGCCTCGATGACCTTGCCCTCCCACCGCCAGGGGGAACGGGTGCGCAACCGGTTGGCATAGCTGCTCAATAGCTCCACGGGACGCTCTCCACTCTCTGCCTCAATGCTGGCCATGGGCGCGCGGCTGCACTCCAGGCGAAGGCTCGCGATGCGACAGAAGATCAAAGAAGCCCCGCTCAATCTCCTTGAGTTGCGCGCGCACGCCAAGATCGACCCGCCCCAGGCGTGTCTCGAGCACGGCATCGCCTTCCTGCATCTCGCTGTCGGCGACCAGTTCTGGATAGACCGGCAGATTCGGCATCAGCCGCAATGTCTCAGACCATAGGGCATGCGCGGAGACCGGCACCCGCAGCCGGACCGAAGTTGTCTCTCCGAGCTGACCGAGCGCAACGCGCACGGCGCCAGAGAGCAACAGTGGATCGAGTTGCGCCTCGCGCTGCAGAATGCGCGCCGCAATCGCCAGCGCAAGCTCCACGACCTCGCGCTCGACCCTCGCAAAATACCGGTCGCGCTCGCCCAGGAACTGATGCACAGCCTTCTCCCACTGGCCGGACATCTGACGAAGCGCAGCCTCGCGTTCTCCCTCGGCCGAAGCGCGTCCGGCGGCATAGGCCTCTTTGCGAATTGCCTCGGCCCGCGCCATCCATTCGGCCTCCCTGGCAGCCAACTGCTCACGCGCTTTCTCCGATTCGGAGTGAGCCTCCGGCTCGGCCTCAGCAAACTCGGCCGTCTCTGCCTCTTCTTCCTCCCCTAACGAGAAGTACCGCAGCGGCTCGACCCGGGCGCCTGACCGTGAGCCCTCGTGGCCAAATTCCATCTTCCGGGATGCCGTGGCTCCCGGCCCGTCGCCGAAAGGTGTATTGCTCTTCCTCATCTCTGCGCCCGCCTGTCCTCTTGCTGCAATTTCCCTCTGAGCCGCATGCGTGCAGCCCTACATCACCAGATCGTCTCCGGCCTCGACCTTCAGCACAATCTTCCCGTCGGCTTCGAGCTTGCGCGCAAGATTCAGAATTTCCTGCTGCACCGCAGCGACCTCGCGGCCACGCACCGGACCCATCACTTCCATGTCTTCCTTGAGCATCTCGACGGCCCGGGACGACATGGCTCGGAAGAAGTGCGCCCGCAAATCTTCGCGTGCTCCGCGCAACGCGACCGCCAGCTTCTTCTTGTCCACCGCCGACACAATCTCGCGCATGCTGGTCGCCGGAACCGTCACCAGATCCTCAAAGGTGAACATCAGGTTCCGCACGCCCAGCGCCATCTCCGGATCATCCTCTTCAATCTTCTCGAGAATCAGCTTGGACTGATCGGCCGGCACGCGATTCAGCAGATCGGCCACCGCCTTGAATCCCGAATACGACTTGCGGCTGGTTTCGCCCACATTCTCAGAACGGCGGTGCAGAATGAGTGCGATCTTCTGCGCCAGCTCCGGCGAAAAATCGCGCATCCCGGCCAGGCGGCGCACCGCGGCTACGCGATGCTCGGGGTCCAGATTCTCAAGCACGCTCGAAGCCCGGCGCGGATCCAGATGCGCCAGCACCAGCGCCACCGTCTGCGGATGCTCGCCTTCGAGAAACTTCCCCAGATGTTGCGGATCCACTCTCTCGAGCATCGCGAGATTGCCCTGGTTCGCCTCCTGCGCGCGCCGCACCAGCGCCATCAGATCCTCGGCGCGCTGCTTGCCGAAGGCGTCGATCAGCAGCTTCTGCGCATAGTCCACGCCCCCGTGCACCATGAACCGCTGCGTCTCCTGCATCTCGTGAAACTCTTCGACGACGGCGGCAGAAACCTCCGGCGTCACACCGCGCAGGTCGGCAATCTCCTCCGTCAGTCGCTGGACGTCGTTCTCCGGCAACTGCTGCATCAGCTTGCGAGCCAGTTCATCGCCCACGGCCACCAGAAAAATCGCGGCCTTGCGGACGCCCGGCACCTTCAGAGGAGCCGGTTTTGCCGGAGCAGTGGATGCGGGCTTTTCGTTGACGGCAAGCGCCTGCGGATTGGTCTCTTGGCTCATTCGCTGTGTATCCAGCTCTGGAGCAGTCGGGCCGACTGCGCCGGTTCCTTGTTGACTCGTTCTGCCACGCGCTCATAGATAGCCTGCGCCTGCAACTGCTGCCGGTCGGCCTGCGGAAGCTCCGCCAGCCCCTCGGCCGTGGTGTCTCCAATCACAGCCTTGACCGAGACACCGGCTGGCAACGCCTTGCCAGAGGATGAGGCCGCCTTGAGCATGGGGCGGAAGACCATCAGCACCACCAGCAGGATGCCCAGCAGCAGCGCCGCGGGACGCAGCAGCGGCGAGGCCATGCGCATCCAGGACTGCACACGCTCCTGAAGGCTCAGCGGCGTATCGCTGCCCGTGTCAAAGGGCATCTGTTCGACGGTCACGATGTCGCCGCGCGCCTGGTTATACCCGACGGCCGCCTGCACCAGTTGCGTCAGCCGCTGCATCTCGGCCGCCGAACGCGGCTGCCAGACCTTCTTCTTGCCCTGCATCACCCACGGCTCATTCAGCACGACAGCAACCGTCAGCCGGTTCAGCTTGCCCGGGCCCTGCGCGCGATGCTCAATCTTCTTGCTGACGCCATATGTGCTGCTCTCCTCCTGGCTGTTCTGCTGGCCGGTCGCCTGTGGAGGATACAGAGGCGGCTTGCCCGTCGCGTTGCTGTTGGGTGCATTGCTGGCCGCGCCCGGTACACCCGCCGCTACCGGCTGGCTGCCGGTGCTCTGCGTGCTGCGCTGCATCGAGAGCGTCGCTGTCTGGTTGGGGTTATAAATCTCGTCCGTCTCGCTGGTCGTCGCCGTGTCAAAGTCCATATGAACCGCGGCATGCACATTGCCGAGCCCGGCAACCGGCTGCAGCGTGCCGATCACCTGCTGCGTCAAAGCCTGCTCCTGCGCCAACTCCAGGGCATTCTGTCCATGCGCGCCAAACTGGTCTTCTCCATTGGCCGACACCAGCACCACATTGGCCGGAGTCAGTCCATCGACGGCCGCCGCCACGAGATTGCGAATCGCTTGCGCCTCTTCTTCTGACAGAGTCCTGTGCTTCAATCTCAGCACCACCGATGCCTTGGCAGCCCGCTGCTCTGAGGTGAAGAGCGAATCATGCGGCATCACCAGATTTACCCGCGAAGAGCGCACGTCTTCCAGCGTGTCGATGGTCTGCTCCAGCTCCCCCTCGAGCGCTCGCTGATAGTTGACCTGCTCATCAAAATCGGAGCCGACCCAGTTCGGCTTGTCGAAGAGCGCAAAGCCCATGCGGCCGCTGCTGGGGCCACCGCCAGCCGTCACCGTCAAACGCGCCTTGTCGAGATCCGGCGCGGGCACTTCGAGCGCTGTGCCGTCGGGTGAAACCTCGAAGGGAATACCGGCCGTGGTCAACTGCCCGGCCATCGTCCGGGCATCATCGGGATTCAGCCCCGCATACAACGTGCGCCAGTCGGTGCGGGTCCCATACCAGAACAATCCAGCCAGCAGCGCCACCCCCAGGGCAGCGAGCCCGCCCCAGCGCATCCGCTGCGCCGGCGTTAACTGCCGTACCCATGCCGTGAAGCCGGTAGCAGCGCCGCGCAATTGTCCCTCGAGGGACTTCGCCAATGGTTTCGTCTCCGCCATGCTTTCCGATCCTGCCCTGATCCCGCCCTGGTCCTGCCGTAGTCCTGCCGTAGTCCTGTCCGATCCAGATCTGTCCGTCCCATCCGCCGCAGCGCTGCGCCTGGAACCTTGCGTCTAGAACTGCAGGTTCATCACCTGCTGGTAGGCCGACACCGCCTTGCTATGCACCGCGAGCGCGAACTCAAAGGCCGTGTCGGCCTTCTGGGTGGCGATCATGGCCTGGGAGACATCGACGCCGGTGCCCATCAACAATCCCTGCGTGGCGGTCGAGGCCCGCTGTTCGAGCGCGTTCATGCTGGTGAGAGCGCCTTTCAGAAAGCCGGCAAACGGCGCCGGAGAGGCACCGCCTCCCACTCCCGAGAGGCTGCTGAGCATGTGTGAATCCTGGCCCGTTACGGCCTGAGCAATCGCGGCAATAGACTGCATGACTATTTCTCCTTCGCCAGATTCCATCCATCCGGCGATGCGAGGCTCCTGGCCCCGGCTGAGGACCGCGCCAAAGGGAGCTGCGCGGCCGGTTGATATCGTTTACCCCGGCCTTCCGTCCGGAATGTTTCGTGTCTGCGCTTCAGGCCTTCAAAATTTCCAGCGCCGAATTGATCATGTTCTTCGTCGCCTGCACGGCCGAGCTGTTCAGCCCATAGCTGCGCGTGGCGCTCATCAGATCCACCATTTCGGTGACGGGATTGATCTCCGGATAACTCACATATCCCTGCTTGTCCGCGTCCGGATGGCTCGGGTCATAGCGCTTCAGGATCGCGTTCTTGTCCGTCAGCACGGCCGAGACCCGCACCCCGCCCACCTGCGGCTCGGCCATGCCTCCGGCCATTGCCTGCAGGGAAACCGGCGCCTCGGCGCCGCCCGCAAACTGGTCGGCAAACTGATTGGCAAAGGCCCCCGGCTCCGGCGCCTGGGAGGAAAAGACGACCTCCTTGCGCAAATACGGCCCTCCGCTTGCGGTCCGCGTCGTGTTGGCATTGGCCATGTTGGCCGCCACCACCTCGGCACGAATGCGCTCAGCCTCGAGCGCCGAACCACTGACATCCAGTAATCCCAGCAGATTCATATGCATTTCCCCCTTGTCCAATGCTGCTTACCGCACCCGGTCTCGCGCTTGAGCACTCTGCGCCTGCGCCCTACTTATCCACGTGAATGGCATCCATCACGCGGGTGTACTCCTGCCGCAGCAGCTCCATGCCCATGTTGAACTGCAACTGCGCTTTGGCCATGTTCATGCCCTCGCGATCGACGGACACATCGTTGCCATCCGGGCGCTCCAGCAATCCTCCTACGCGATGCAGTGCCACCGCATCGCTTGCCGGCAGCAATGGTTCCGCATACGAAGCCGCATCCATGGCGGCAAAAGCTCCCTGGCTTCCATCGCCGTTCAACCCGTGCGTGGCCGCAATCGTCCGCTCCCGATCGATACGGCGTTCCTCCAGGCTCTCGACCGACTGCTGCATGGCCGCGGCGAAGTTGAAGCCCACCGTACGGTAACCCGGCGTATCTACGTTCGCCATATTTTGCGCTGTTACTTTCAGCTCCAGCGCCGATAAGTCCAGATAGTGGGCCAGTTCATCGGCCAATGGAGTCGTAATCTGCATCGCCTCTCCTCCCTATGGTCCTCAAGTCTTCTCCCTTAACCGGCACGCCCTCACAGATGCATGCGCGCACCCGCAATCGCTGGCGGCCGATTGGAAAACTCTCAGAATGTTTCGCCGAACTCAATCTCCGCCGCGCCGATCTCAGGGCTCTCGGCGGCCAGAATCGCGGCCCGCTCCAGCACGTGCTGCAACTCGCGCACATTGCCCGGCCAGGCATGCTGCCGCAGCCGCTCCATGGCTTCGGCGCTGAGCCGCCGCACCGGAGCCTGCTCGGCCATGCGCGCCAGCAGCCGCTCCACCAGCAGCGGCAGGTCTTCGGGGCGCTCCCCCAAGCCGGGCGTGCGAATCAGAAAGACCGCAAGCCGGTAGTAGAGGTCAGCGCGAAAGCTCCCGGCCTTGACCATCTCCGCCAGCGAACGATGCGTCGCCGCGACAATGCGAACGTCCACCCGGATCGGATCGTTGTCGCCGATACGCTGCACCTCGCCGGTCTCCAGAAAGCGCAGCAGCTTGGCCTGCAGCGCCAGCGGCATTTCGCCGATCTCATCCAGAAAGAGTGTGCCTCCATCGGCGGCCTCAATGCGGCCGATGCGGCCCTGCACCGCACCGGTGAATGCGCCCCGCGTGTGGCCGAAGAGCTCGGCCTCGAGCAGCGTGTCCGGAATGGCCGCGCAATTGAGCGCCACCAGACGGCGATTGGCCCGCGGACTCAGACGGTGAATGGCCCGCGCCACCAGCTCTTTGCCCGAACCCGTCGGACCCTGCACCAGAACCGTCGCCGCCCGGGGCGCCACCAGGCGGATACGCCGGCTGACCTCCAGCATCGCAGGCGCCTCGCCGATCAACTCGGGCAACCGCACAGTGCCGGGACCCGGCTCCGCTCCGGGCCGCGTAGCCTCCACCACCGCCGTGCCTCGTACAAAGATCTCCTCGCGCACTACCGTCCGGTCATGCACCGGCGTCATCTCCGGCATGCCGTTCCAGCTCGCGCCATCCCCCTGGGGCTCGTGGTCCGCGTCCTGCCCGCGCCGCAGCGCCAGCAGGACTTCGTTGCGGCGGGGGCTGCGCGCCTGCGTTCTCTCCGGGCCCCTCTCCGGCCCCGGATCATCGACCGCAATCAAATCAGTCTGCGGATGACGCTTTTCGCATTCGGCGAGAAACTCCTGGATCTCCAGATCCGGCAGCCAGGTGTCTACAATCATGGCTTCGCAGGGACGAGCTTCCAGATAAGCCAGCGCCTCCGCGCCGCCCTGCGCCTCCTGCACCTCCCAGCGCAAGCCGGTCAGCGCCTCGCGCACTCGCGTCCGAAACGAGAGATCGGCGCTGGCCAACACCGCTGTCCGTGGCTGCGGTGTTCGAGGCATCTGCTGAACATCCTGACCGGAACGCCCGCCGTTCCATGCCGCCAGCATTCCTGCATGGCCGTTCCCCGTACCCATTGCCGCGCTGCCTGCTGCCATCTCTGCTCTCCTTACCTTCGGTTCCACTCTTGCCTGTCAGTGATTTCCACCGGACGAGGGCTCTCCCGGCCCGCCCCCGGTGCAGGAAACTGCTTATGCATGGGTCCAGAACGTCTCGCGCCGCGCCACCGGCATGCCCACGGCATAGCCCAACCCGCGCACCGTCTGGATCAGTGGCGCCGGTCCTTCGTCACCCAGCTTGCGCCGCAGATAATTCACATAGACATCCACGATGTTGGTGCCATTCTCCGCGCTCTCGTGCCAGACCTCCTCAAGCAGCCGCGCCCGCGAAACAGGCCGGCCCCGATGCAGCATCAGGCATTCGAGCAGCGCATATTCGGTGCGGGTCAACGCAACCTCGCGTCCTCCCCGCTGTACCGTGTGCTCCACGCGGTTGACTTCGAGATCTTCATGGCGCAGCACCAGGTGCGCTGTCCCTCCGCGCCTGCGCAAGAGCGCCCGGCAGCGCGCCTTCAACTCGGCCAGCGAAAAAGGCTTCAGCAGGCAATCGTCCGCGCCCAGGTCCAGACAGCGCACTCGCGAGGCCACCTCGCTGCGCCCGGTCAGCACCAGCACCGGAACCTCCGCGTGCCGTGCCCGCAAGGCCGCCAGCACCTCGGTTCCATCCCGCCGGGGCAGGTTCAGATCGAGCACCACCAGGTCGGGCAGCATTGCTTCGAGCAGCTCCAGCGCCGCCTCGCCATCGGCCGCCGACGTCACCGTATATCCTTCCTCGGCCAGACCGCGCTCCAGAAACCGCGTCAGCGCTCCGTCGTCATCCACCAGCAGTACTTGCAAGTCCGCTCTCCTGTCTTCGTCCGACAGGCTTACGTTCGCTCACTCTTCTCCTGCACTCAAGCAATTCCCGCGCAGAATCTAACCTCGTGCCCCAGTTTGAAACTGCACCTGCAGGCGCTTCCCAAAATGGAAATGCCGCCGCTGCTCTCCCGCAGTGGCTTTTCAGGTACAACTCAAAGCCTTCAGAAAAGATTTCGCTTCCTGTTCGGTTTTTGTTCGCTATACTGCTGCCATGGCTGTGACCAAGCGTCAAAAAGAGGTTCTCGACTTCATCACCGGCTTTGTGCAGCGCAATGGCTATTCGCCCTCGTTTGAGGAGATTGCCCGCGGACTCAACCTGAAGTCACTCGCCACCGTCCACAAGCACATCACCAACCTGCAGAACAAAGGGCTGCTGGCGCGGGCGCACAATCGCAGCCGCTCGCTCGATGTGCTGCCGCCCCGCAGCCGCGGCCGCTCCGTGGACCGCCTGCCGCTCATGGGCCGCATTGCCGCCGGCCGTCCGGTGGAAGCCGCCGAGAATGCAGAAAGCATCTCGCTCGGAGACATCATCGGGAATCGCGAGGTCTTCGCTCTGCAGGTACACGGCGAATCCATGCGCGATGAGCACATCGTGGATGGCGACTATGTGCTGGTGGAAAGAACCAATACCGCCCGGCAGGGAGAGATCATCGTCGCGCTGGTGCGAGGCGCGGAAACGACGCTGAAGCGGTTTTATCTCGAAGGCTCGATGGTGCGCCTGCAGCCCTCCAACGCCGAGATGAACCCCATCATTGTGCCGGCGGCGCAGGTCGCCATTCAGGGCCGCGTTCTCGGCATGCTGCGCAAATACTAAGCTCGATTTCAGACGCAAGTAAGGCCCGGAAGCATATGCTCTCCGGGCCTTATTTGAACTCGTTCACTTGTTCCGGCTTATGCCAGCACTTTGGTGAGGCTGCGATCGATCACGTCCTTGGGCACGTAACCCACAATCTGATCGGCGACCTTGCCGCCCTTGAAGATCAGCAGCGCGGGAATGCCGCGAATGCCATAGCGCATCGGGGTGGACGCGTTGCGGTCCACATCCATCTTCGCGACCTTCAGCTTGCCCGCGTACTGCGCGGCCACTTCATCGACGGTCGGCGCCAGTGCCTTGCAGGGACCGCACCATCCGGCCCAGAAATCTACCAGAACGGGCTGTTCGGACTGCAGCACCTCCTGCTCGAAGGTTGCGTCGTTGACTTCAATCACTCCAGCTCCCGCCATGTCTCTCCTTCTTCCTGTCACGCAGGGGGAAAATCATTTTCTCCCTGCAGTCTAAATCAATAGATGATTCCTATCGCAAAAGGTCGCAACCCGGAAGCCGGGGCCACTCCGGTCAGAACCTGGCCGGAAAATACAAAGCGCCCGGACTCCACGAAGTGAAGTCACGGGCGCTAGAGCAGCCCTCCCCCAGAACTGCCCACGAACCAAACATAGTGAGCTTGGGCGTGCGAGTAAAGAAATCATTGGTCATGAAACGTTTGATTACCAGAGTGGTATCTCGTAACTCGACGCCTCGCATCCATCTGAATCCAATCCTGTTATCGCAATCTCGGTGGATTCCCCGGCACGCTGGCGCACCATGCCGCACACCTCGTCGGCGAATTTTTTTTGGCACATCAGCAGCACAGACGGTCCCGCGCCGCTCAGCGCCACGCCCATCACCAAAGGATGCTCCGCCAGCGGCAGCAGCAGGGGCAGCAGCGGACACACTCTGGCCCGGTAAGGCTGATGCAGCCAGTCGCGCATGCCCGCGCGCACCAGCGCCTCATCCCCTTGAGCAAACCCCGCCGTCAGCAGCGCCACACACTGCAGATTGCGCACCGCGTCGGCCCGCGTGTACTCGAGCGGAAGCACTCCACGGGAGGCGCTCGTCGCCAGCGGTTCCGGCGGAATGGCCATCACCGCGCACCATTCTTCAGAGGGTGCGATGCGCGAGGCCACAAACTTCTCCGCAGTCTCGCCACTTACCGTGAAGCCGCCCAGCACGCAGGAGGCTGCGTTGTCGGGATGCCCTTCGAGCCTTGCGGCCTCTTCGAAGATGCGCGTCCGGCTCCAGCCCATCGTTCCAAAGTGAGCCGCCAGCGCCACGCCGGCCACGCGCGCCGCAGCCGAAGAGCCGCAGCCCATGCCCAGCGGAATGCCGTTCTTCATCCGCATCTGCAACGGCAACGGTGTGCGGCCTTCCCGCTCCATGAGCGTGCGATAAGTGGCCAGAATCAGGTTGCCATCGACCTCGCCGCACAAGTCCGCATTGCGGCCGGTGGCTTCAATGCCATCCCGCTCCGCAGTTTCCGCTTCGATCTCCAGATACATCGCCAGCGCCAGCGCCAGCGTGTCAAAACCCGGCCCAAGATTGGCCGATGTCGCAGGAACGCGTAGCCGCAGCGGGCCTGCGCTTGCGGTCGCACTCATGCCGTCCCTCCGTCGCGCGCATGCAGCAGCCGCAGCACCGCGTCCACATTGGCCTCGCAGGCCACAGCATCCCGGCGCGAGTCTCGAATGGCCTGCGCCAGCGCAGCCTGCTCTGGCCCGGCTACTTCGTCAGCGCGCAGCAGTTCGCCGCGATGATAAGCAATCGTGTAATCGGCATCCTTGAGCGTGTGCCCGGTCAGCAGCAGCACGACGCGTTCGCCCCGCTGCACCTTGCCCGCGATGAGCATCTTTTCAAGGCCCGCCAGCGTCACCGCGGAAGCCGGCTCGCAGCCGATGCCTTCCGCGCCCAGCCGCGCCTTGGCCAGAGCAATTTCGGCTTCCGAAACCTGCTCCACCGTACCGCCCGTGGCCCGCAGCACAGCTACCGCCTTTTTCCATGAGGCGGGGTTTCCTATCCGGATCGCCGTGGCGCGCGTTTGCGCCTCCACCGGCTCCAGCTTTTCTCCAGAGAACTCATGCATGGTGCGCACCAGCGGATTCGCGCCCTCGGCCTGAATCACGGACAGCTTCGGCAGCACGGGCAGCAGCCCCAGCGCATGCATCTCTGCAAAGCCCTTGCCCAGCGCCGAGATATTCGCCAGGTTGCCGCCCGGCACAATCACATGCTCCGGCGCCTGCCAGTCCAGAGCCTCCACGATTTCCATCGCCGGCGTCTTCTGCCCTTCCACGCGGTAAGGATTGACCGAATTCAGCAGATACACCGGAGCGCGCCGCACCACCTCACGCAGCACCGCGACACATCCGTCAAAATCGGTTTTCAGTTGGAGCGTCAGCGCGCCGTAATCCATCGACTGCGCCAACTTGCTCCATGCGATCTTGCCATCGGGCACCAGCACCAGGCTGCGCATGCCCGCGCGCGCCGCGTAAGCCGCCATCGCCGCCGAAGTGTTGCCGGTGGAGGCGCAGGCCACCCAGCGAAAGCCGCGCGCCTTGGCCACGCTCAGAGCCGCCGTCATGCCCGTGTCTTTGAACGACGCGGTTGGATTCATGCCCTGATGCTTGGCATAGAGTTCCGGCAGCGCAAGCCGTTCGGCATTCTGCGTCAGATGGTAGAGAGGCGTATTGCCCTCGCGCAGCGTGACAATCTCGTGCTCCTGAACAATCGGCAGCAGCTCGCGAAAGCGCCAGACGCCGCTCTGGTCGGCGGCGGCGAGTGAGCTGCGCCGTTCCTTCCACAGCCAGCGCAGTGCGCCGGGATTCGGCGGCGCTGCTCCAGCCCAGCCCGGATACTCCACGGCGAACAGCTCTCCGCAGGCAGCGCAACGAAAGTCGCCCGCAATCTCTTCCGGCGGCGTTACCTGCCCGCATCCTGTGCAACGCAGTTGGTGGGCTGCACGCATCCATTCGGCTTCTGTTGTAAGCTCTCGGGTCATCTCATCCATTCGGTTGTATGGGTTGAATCTTCAGGCTAACATCTGTACGCTTTTATTCCCCAAGGCAAAACCGCTCTAAACATCGAAGGAATAGCGTATAAATTCGTATAGCTATGGCCGCCGTTCTCTCACCACGCGAAGCCGCCCTGCGTTTGGGAATCTCCTATCCCACGATGAAGCAGTGGATCTACCGGGGCAAGATCAAAGCCGTGAAAACGCCCGGTGGCCACTACCGCATTCCAGAATCGGAGCTCGACTCTCTGCTGCACAAGGCCAAGCGCCCCGAAACCCCAAAGCGCGAGATGATGCGCACCCTGAGCGGACGCAATCAGCTCGTGGGCCGCATTGTCGAACTCAAAATCGATGGCCTGCTCGCGCAGGTCAAGCTCTCCATCGGCGGCCAGATCATCAACTCCATCATCACTGCCGATGCCGCGCGCGAAATGCAGCTCAAGGTGGGAGAAACCGTTGCCGCGCTCATCAAATCCACTGAGGTCATGGTGCTGCGTGTCTGAGAAATGGCGTCGCGTTCTGCTGAGCATTCTTTTTTGCGCAACCCTGCTCTCGCTGCAGGGCCTGGCGCAAGCGCAACCGCCGCGCACGCTGCGCCTGGCCGCGGCTGCGGACCTGGAACCGGTGCTGCCGCCGCTTCTCGAACAGTTTCAGAAACAGACCGGCATCGAGGTCGAGACCTCCTACAAATCCTCCGCCGTGCTCGCCACGCAGATTCTCAACGGCGCGCCCTTTGATCTATTTCTCGCCGCGGATATGGCTTTTCCGCAACGCGTCATTGACGGTGGCCGCGGGCTCACGGCTCATCCCACGCCCTACGCGCGGGGCACACTCGTGCTCTGGACGCGCAACGACTCAGGACTGGCAAAGCTTTCGCTGGCCACTCTCAGATCCTCTGCTGTTCGCACCATCGCCATCGCAAATCCGCTGCATGCGCCCTACGGACGAGCGGCACAGGAGACGCTCGTCCATACCGGCCTGCTGGCTGCGGTGAAAGGCAAACTGGTCGTCGCGGAAAATATCGCGCAGGCCGCGCAATACGCAGCCTCAGGCAATGCGCAGGCCGGCTTCGTCTCGCTCACCTCAGCTTTGACGCCGCGCCTGCGAGCCGCCGGCCACTTTGTGCGCGTCCCGCAACAGGACTACGCGCCTCTCATTCAGGGCGCGGTCGCCATCCAGGGGGCAGCCCACGCCCGGGCCGCGCAGCAGTTTCTGCACTTCCTCGCCGAACCCTCCACGCGCGCCCAACTGGCCCGCGCCGGGCTGGACCCGCCGCAAGCATGACCGCTGCTTCCTCCACTCCGTGGCTCGATCTGCCCGCGCTCTGGGTCACCCTGCGTCTGGCCGCGGTCACCACAGCCATTCTGCTCGTGCTCGGCACAGCCATCGCATTCTGGATCGTCTCGACGTCTTCGCGTCTCCGCGCATTAGTGGAAGCGCTGTGCGCCTTGCCGCTGCTGCTGCCGCCCACGGTGCTCGGCTTTTATCTGCTCGTGCTGCTTGGCCCACGCACAGCTTTCGGGCGGATGCTTGCCCATCTGGCCGGGCATCCGCTGGCATTTACCTTTTCGGGGCTCGTGATCGGCTCGGTTCTCTACAGCCTGCCCTTCGCCGTGCAGCCTTTGGTGGCCGGCTTTCAGGCCGTCGACCCCGCGCTCACCGAGCAGGCCACGCTGCTGGGCGTCGGCCGCCTGCGCATTCTGCGCGAATTGCTGCTGCCGCTCTCGCGACGTTCTGTACTCACGGCGGTGACACTTGTCTTCGCGCATACCGTTGGCGAATTTGGCGTGGTGCTCATGATCGGCGGCGACATTCCCGGCGCGACGCGCACGCTCTCCATTGCCATCTACGATCAGGTGCAGGACTTCGCCTACACGCAAGCCAACCACACCTCGCTCGTGCTGCTGGCGATGGCCACGCTGGCGCTGCTCGCCGTCTACTGGCGCGGTTCGCGGCCGAGGCCCTCCTATGCCTGAGCCTCTGCTCACGGCCCGCCTGAGCCGCCGCTTCCCTCATTTCCGGTTGCAGGTGGCTCTCGAACTCACCGCGCCGTTGACGGTTCTCTTCGGACCCTCCGCCGCGGGCAAGAGTACGCTGCTGCGCCTCATCGCCGGGCTCGACCATGAGGGCGAGGGACGCATCACGCTCGAAGGACGCACGCTTCTCGACACGCAGCAACGCCTCCATGTCTCGGCAGGACAACGCGGCATCGGCTATCTGCCGCAGCGGGCCGCACTCTTTCCGCATCGCACGGTGGCACAGAATATCGCCTTTGGCATCCGGCATCTCAACCGCGCCGAACGCGAGCAGCGCATCGACGAAATGCTGGCGCTCGTCGATGCCCAGGCCCTGCGCGACCGCAAGCCGCCGCAGCTTTCCGGCGGAGAGAAACAGCGCATCGCCATCGCCCGCGCGCTCGCCCCGCGCCCGCGCCTGCTGCTGCTCGATGAACCGCTGGCCGCGCTCGACGCCGCCGCCAAGCTACCCATCGTGGCCTGCCTGCAGCGCAGCGGCATCCCGCTGCTCTATGTGTCGCATGATCTCGCGGAAATCTGGAACCTGCCCGCGCAAGCGCTCCTGCTCGACGCCGGACAAATCACAGCTCGAGGCCCCTTGCGCGAAGTGCTAGCTCCTCATCGCGCACAGTTGCTCACGCAGTTGCAGTCGTGAGTGAAGCGCAAACGAAAAGCCCCGCGAGAGTCCGCGGGGCTTTTCATTCTGTGCGTGCAACGGTTCCTGATTTGATCTACTGATTTGACCGGGGATGATTGCCCCACACCTTCTCCAGAAACTCGTACCGGTCCCGGTGTTGCGCCGGTTCCGCATGAGCATCGGGCTCAAGGTGCATCACCTGCCAGTTATCCGCCGCGTCATACTTCGGCCACTGCGGCAGGCCCGAGCCATTGGGGTCGCCCGTCTTGGCAAAATCCGTCCAGTAGTTCTGCATCTGATTGGAGAGTGCGTAGTCCTCGGGACGCCAGTGCGCTCCACGACGCGAATCAAGGTTGCCGAAGACATACTCGATGTCATCGGAATGAAAGGCGCCCAGCGAGGCCGGATGCACCATATCGCCCGGCGAGCCAAGCGCGAAGTAATAGCGGTAGACCGGCGCATCGCCCGTCTTCACCTGTCCTTCAATCCAGGCCCATGTGCTGTAAGCGATGAAGTTGTCACCCGCAAAATCAAGCCGGGCGCGCGCCGCTTCCTGGTCGTTGCTGGCGGCATAAGCCTTCAGGAAGGCGTCCGCGTTCGTCTCGAATGCTTTGTGCGCAAAGGCTTCGAAGGAATCCAGCGTGGTCGGCGGATGCCCAAGCATGCTGAAGCTGCCCTCGTCACGGTTCCAGCCTGCCAGCAGAGGAACATGCGCCTGCTTGCCCTCGGCAAAAATCGCCGGTACGGTCTGGGGCAGATACCAGCCATCGATATCGGGCATGAAGCCGACGCGGCCATATGCGGGATTTACCTCTGCCTTGAGCAGAGCATCGGCGCTCACTTTGCGCAGCTTGGCAATGTCATCGGTGCCGAATGCCTTCCGCATAAAGGCATCGTCCTTCTTTTCGGCAGAGGCCAGTGAGGGATAGGTCAGATTTCCAAACGCACCGCCGCTTTCGCCAGCAGCACGCGCAAACATGCCCTGCGATGATGGAGCCGCCATCTGTGTGCTCACGGACATCGATCCCGCCGACTCGCCAAAAATCGTTACGTTGTTCGGGTCGCCGCCAAACTTGGCAATGTTGTCATGCACCCAGTGCAACGCGAGGCTCTGGTCCATCAGGCCATAATTGCCGGCTGCGTGGTGCGGAGACTCCTTGGCGAGACCCGAGCCGGCAAAGAAGCCGAAGATGCCCAGGCGGTAGTTCATCGAGACGAGAATCACGCCTTTGTGCGCGAGATTCGTCCCATCCTGACGCGGCTCCGAGGTGCCGCCCGTGATATATCCGCCGCCATAAATCCACACCATCACCGGCAACTTGTCGTGCTTCTTCGCGGGCGGCGCCCACACGTTCAGCGACAGGCAGTCTTCACTGTTGCCGGGATCGCGAAAGACCATGTCGGCATACAGCGCCGGCTGCGTGCAGTGCGGGCCAAAGGCTACAGCATCGCGCACGCCATGCCAGTGCTTCGCCGGAAGCGGAGCGTGCCAGCGCAGCTTGCCCACCGGCGGCTGCGCATACGGAATGCCAAGAAACTTGCGCACCATGTGGTCGCTGCTCCACTCGCCGCGCACCTTGCCGCTCTCTGTCTTCACCACCAGCTCATTGGAGGCATGCGCCAAAGGGGCACCCGCCCACGCCATCGCCGCCATCAATCCACAGCCCACTGCTATCCGCACTTTGCTGCTCAGCACTGCACTCCTCCGACCTCAGAATTTTTCCGGCGCCAGCAAATCGTTGATCGTCTCGCGCCTGCGAATCAACCGCGCGCGCTTGCCGCTCACCAGCACTTCTGCAGGGCGCACACGCGAGTTGTAATTGGAACTCAGTGACATACCATAGGCTCCCGCATCCAGAATTGCCAAGAGCTCGCCCTCGCGGACCGCTGCCATCGCCCGGTCGCGCGCAAAAAAGTCGCCGGTTTCGCAGACCGGGCCCACAATGTCGGCCACCATCGACCTCGCGCCACGCCGCGGCAACACTGGCACCACCTCGTGATGCGCCTGGTAGAGCGCCGGGCGAATCAGGTCATTCATCGCAGCGTCCACAATCACGAAATGCTTCGCGCCATTCTGCTTGCGATACAGCACGCGCGTCACCAGCGCACCGGCCTGCGCGACCAGGAAGCGTCCCGGCTCCAACAGCAGCGTAATCTCGGGCACCGTGGCCACCGCGTGCAACAGCGCGGCCGCATACTGCTGCACGCGCTCGGCCGGATCGAAGCTCGCATCCTCAAGCCCGGCCTGATACTCAATGCCGAGGCCGCCGCCGGCGTCCAGAAAGCGGATGCCGTGGCCGTCCTTGCGCAGTTGACCAATCAACGCCGCGACGCGTTCGGCCGCTGCGCCAAAGGGCTCGGCCATACGAATCTGCGAGCCGATATGCACGCTCACACCGCGTGCTTCAAGATACTTGTGCCTGGCCACCGCGCGGTACACCTTGCGCGCCCGCGCCATCTCAATGCCAAACTTGTGCTCTCGCAGTCCTGTGGAGATGTACGGATGCGTCTCGGCAAAGACGTCGGGATTCACACGCAGTGACACCGCGGCCCGCTTACGCAATTTGGACGCGCGCTCGGCGAGCAGTTCCAACTCGCCTTCGCTCTCCACATGAAACAGCAGAATGCCGGAACGCAGCGCGAGATCCATCTCGGGAGCAGTTTTGCCGACGCCGGAAAATACGACGCGCTCGGCCGCCTTTTTGTTGACGGCCAGCACGCGCTCCAGCTCGCCGCCGGAGACAATGTCAAAGCCCGCGCCACGCTTTTCGAGCAATTGCAGAATAGCCAGCGCGGAGTTGGCCTTCACCGCAAAACAGATCAGGTGCGAAACCGGCGCGAAGGCGCGCGCAAACAAATCAAAGCGCTGGGCGATATGATCGGCTGAATACACATAGAGCGGCGTGCCATGACGCCTGGCCAGCGCTTCAAGAGATACACCTTCCACGTGCAACGCGGCACGTCGATCAGGGTAGGAAAAGGGGCGAACCTGAGACAGGGCAGACCTCGCAGAGAAAAGCAAAATGTTCTCTCAGCATAGCGCGTGCCTGTTTTTCATGAAGGAGATTTGGCCATGCGCGGAGGTCATTCATCCAGATGATCAGCGCAGCTTCGCGTTGCATCCGCCTGCTACCGCGCGCTCTCGAAAAACTGGCGCAGCATCCGGCCCACCGTCTCCGGCTGCTCCCACGGCGCATAGTGGCCCGCGTCGGGAACCTCGTGATACTCCACCTTCGCGCCGCCAGAGCGAATTGCATCCGCCAGCAGCCGCATGTCCGCCGGCGTGCTGCCGCCATCTTCGCCCGCAGCCACCACACAGCACGGAGCCTTGATTCTCTTCGCCGTCTCCACGGAGTCAGGACGCGACGCGAGCCCCTGCTGCACGGCGATGATCGCCTCGGGGCGCATGGCCTGCATCATCTCGCGAGCCTCGGCCGTCTTCTGCGGCAAGCGGCTCCGGGTCGACGGGCCAATCAACGAGGCCAGCATTGCCTCAATGAAATCGCTGCTGCCGCGCTGCCGAATCTTCTCGATATTCGCCTGCCGCGTGGCGCGATTCTGCTCCGTATCCGCCTGGGGTTTACTGCTGCAAAAGGCCAGCGCCTGCACACGTTGCGGACACCGCCGCCAAAGCTCATACAGCGTGTAACCGCCAACGGAACAGCCGGCGAACATCGCGCGCTCGATGCGCAGCTCGTCCAGCAATCGCTCCACGTCCGCGCCCAGCTTTTCCATGGTGACGGGGCCGTCACCTGCCTCCGACTGCCCATGTCCGCGCAGATCAGGCATCACCACGCGATAGCGTGCGGCCAGCATGCTGACCATCGGGAGCCAGAAGCCATGATGCAGTGGCGTAGGATGCAGCAACACCAGAGGCGCACCTGCGCCCTGCTCGGTATAGAACAACTGCGCATCGTCCGACCGGTAATGCAAGCTATTGGCCTCCCACCGAGTTTCCGGCGTTTGTTCCCTGCGGCGGATACGGCGTCACGGGCGGAAGAGCCAGCGGCTCCTCCGGCATCACAATCCAGAAGATGACATACGCGATGATCCCCATGCCGCCTCCAAAAACCGCCAGCAGCACGGTGATCACACGCACCCAGGCCACATCCCACACATAGGCATTGGCCAGCCCCTGGCACACGCCAGCCACCATGCGCCCCGCGCGAGGACGGATCAGCCGCGACGCCGGAGCATACACCGGCGGAGGCGTCATGTAGACCGCGGTTCCGCAAGCCGGGCAAAATCTAGCCTCGGAGCCGAGTTCTTTTCCGCAATTCCGGCAATAGATCGTCATACTGGAGCCCTCTTTCCGCTTCTTCAGGCAGTCACCGGCCCTGCTCACATTGGAGCACAAGCCAGCCGGGCAGCCCGTCAAAGCCTCCGGCCATTCCGCCGGACAAACAGGAATACGCTTTGCGTGCCGCCATAGTTCCTTGGGATGCCCGTCCGCTATTCCCGGTAGGGCGATCGCAGATACTCCCGGGCCTTGTTGGCCTCCACACTGTCATGCCCAATCGCAATCACCTGCTCATACTCATGCACTGCCAGCGCGTGATTGCCAGCCAGATCATAGGTCATGCCCGCCGCCACCAAACAACGCTGCCTCAACTCCGGACTTGTGACCGCATCCTGCGCCGCAGCCTGATACGCCGCCTCGGCCTCCGGGTAGTGTTTCTGCCCGCGCAATGCCTCGCCCAATCCGAAATAAGC
This sequence comes from Acidobacterium capsulatum ATCC 51196, assembly GCF_000022565.1. Taxonomy (NCBI): domain Bacteria; kingdom Pseudomonadati; phylum Acidobacteriota; class Terriglobia; order Terriglobales; family Acidobacteriaceae; genus Acidobacterium; species Acidobacterium capsulatum. The sequence goes on along the minus strand of NC_012483.1, from coordinate 273,814 downwards.
CAATTCGAGATGCGCGTTGTGAAAGAAATCCGGCTTCTTCGCGTCGGCAATGGTCCGTTCATAGGCATAGACCGCCGTCATCCCCAAACCTCTGTCCTTCTCAAGATTCGCAATTTCAAGGCTGAAGAGATAGTTGTGCGGATATTCGCGCGACATCTGCTGTGCTATCTCAATCGCCAGATCGTACTTCGCTTCCCGCCGCAAGAAGAGCATGATCGCCGTATTCGCATCGACGCGAGTAATCGCACCATGCACGGCATCGTCCTGCAGCATGGCCATGCCGGTGGCCTTTGAGCCATGAATACCGATAAAGCCAATGAGCAGCTTGAACGCCCACGGCAGCGCGCCCACCACGTACTCATACACGCCCACTACCAGCTTCGCGTCTACGTAGTCAGGATCGATTTCAAGAGCGCGGTGGCAATCGGATCGCGCCTGTGAGGCGAGCCGGAAGGCTTGCCCGAAGCCTCTCTCCGCCATTGCAATGTAGGTCGCCTCAAGCGACTTGGCCCAACCTCTCGCAAAGATTGCATCCACATCATTCGGAGTGGTCTTCAACCGCGCATCCGCTTCATTCACAGCCTCACTTGCCAGTGACTTGATGCGCGCCGCAGCCTTCGGATCTTCCTGCACGAGATGATTGCCAGTCAGAAATCCATTCGTCGCGTAGAAGGTACTGTCGAGCAGATCAAGCCGGTTCAACTCTTCGAAAACTTCATCGTTGAGCAGATAGTCCGTGGCCAGCGCATCGCCTGGATGCTCGGCCCGCACGCGCTGAAAAATTACACGTGCGCAGTCATAATCCATGCTATAAAAACATTGAAAGCCAGCTAACACTTGCGGGGAACGGTTGAGCGCAGCGGTATGAATCGTCTCCGCGCGCATCTGACCCGCGTAGACGGCGACAAGCATCAGTCCCAGGCTATAGAGCAATTTCCTACGTTGCACAGACATAGTTTGCCAGTAGTAGATGAATCTACCCAATTTATCTACGATGCCCTGTTTCCAATTTAGCGACCGGATAGCTTCTTCTCCCCCTGCCGCTGTCCTCGCTTTGTTGCTTCGTTCTCTCAGAGACCATCCGCGCTCCGCGCCCTGGAAGGCTACATGACCCGAACAGAAGTCATTGCGCTCCTGATTCTGCACGCACGTAAGAACGGATTTGAATTTCGCAGGTGGTACCGCGGCAAAATCCATCTGCCGTGGCCTGGCTTTGAGCAGGCAGTGGCCTCTCTGGCGGAGGGTCATCGTTATTACGCTTTGCTGTTTTCGCATGACTTTGCCCGGAGCTTCTGGAAACAAGGCTCCCAGATCAGTTTCGTCGTTCCCACCGTTGAATACACCCGCCCGGACAAGACCGGCAAGCTCATCACCGTGCGCCGCAAAGCCTTCACCCGCCGCACCACCAAGCCCGATGCCTGGCTCTATCACCTGCGCGAGATGGCCGCCAGCGAAGACCCTCTTCGTTACATCCGGCGCTTTCTTGTCACCCACGAAGAGTTGGAAGCCTGGAACAAGCGCCAGGATGGTCCTGACTCGCACAACCTTTCAGACCCGGAACTCGATCTTGACGACTCAGCGGAAGAGTCGGCCTGATGGCCTGCGCTGCCTTCAGCGCCTGAGAGACGCATCTTCAGACGAGGCGGCTTGAGAAGCTGCAGCGTTTTCCATCTGCGCCTGATACGCTGCCGCACTCTGCTTCAGCCGGGCCACGGCCTGCTGCAGCGTAATGTCGTGCGGTACCGGCTCAAAGTCAGACCGGCTCTCGCGCTCCACCTTGCTCACATTGCTGAAGAGCAGCACCTTGCCCTGCACATGCACGGCCACAAGATCCGCCTTCCAATGTTTCGGACTCACCTGAATCCGGTGAATCGTGAATGTTCCGCCCGGATCCACATAGCCCAACAAGCCGAAGCCAAAGTCAATCTTGTGCTGGATCGTTCCTTGCATCGAAACCAGGCGCTTTAGGGTCTGATCCACCACAATCTCTCCACCAAGCCCATACATCACGCGATCCACATAGCCGCTGGGTTTGAAATTCGGGTTCGGCTCAAACTTCAGCCGCACCCGGCTGCCCATCGCCGGCCCCTCATACTGAAACACATAGGCCACCGGCAGGAGTGCCATCACATGCGCCAGCCGGTCTTCATCGCTCTCGTGGCTGTGCTGCACCTTCGCAATCGCGCCAGGATCATGCACATAGCTGATGAGCCGGTTTTCTTCCTTCTGCTCGCTGTCGCCCTGCAGCTCATGACCATCCCTTGCAAGAATGCGGTACACCGGCCCCTGGCTGGTCTCAATCTGCTCGCGCAAAATGTTCTTCTTGTCGGTCACGACGTGGCTGCGGTATTGCCAGTAGCTATCTTTTTCGCGGTCGTGCAGTTCGTTGTAGATCACGTCTTTCATCAACTGGCGGGCCGTCTCGGGCGCTGCCGCGGGAATGGGTGTCGCCGCTCGCGCCGTCATCCCAAAGCCGCAAACCATCGACAATGCCACCACCATTGGGACTACACGCATTGAAACCCTACCTTTCCGCCATCCGGTCTTAATTTGCAGATTTCAGATGCAACGCCGGTCAAATGCACCTGAATATTCAGTCATATTCCAGCCGGAATCAAACTGTACACTAGCTTTGTATGCTGGATGAAAATGCCTTTCGCAAACACTCTGAGGCCGCCCTCGAAGCCTTGAAAAAGTCCCTGCTCACTGCCGAAGAAGACGGCGACTTTGAAGTGGAAGAGCAGAACGGCGTGCTCAACATTCTCTTTGAGGACTCCGGAGCCCGCTTCGTCATCACCCCCAACACTCCCATTCGCCAAATCTGGATCTCGGCGCTTACGACCAGCTTCAAGCTGGACTGGTCTGAGGAGGCCGCAGCCTTTGTTCTGCCCAAGGATGGAACGCCTCTCAAACCACTCGTGGCCCGGCTCATCAACCAGCAATTAGGCCACGACGCGGTTACGCTTTAGCCCTGGTCCTTCAGGTGCCGGGAGTCGGTCCCGGGTTGGCTGAGTCTTCACGGACTGCGCTCTTCCGCGCACTTTCGCCCTGTATTCGCCTACAATAGGCGCATGGCTGAGACGCTGCTCTCTCCGCAACCCGCGACGCCGCGCAAGATCGTTCATGTGGACATGGACGCTTTCTACGCCTCGGTGGAGCAACGCGATGCCCCGGAGTTGCGCGGCAAGCCAGTGGTGGTCGCCTGGCGCGGCCGGCGTTCGGTGGTATGCGCGGCCTCTTATGAAGCGCGGCAGTTCGGTGTGCGCTCGGCCATGCCGGCCGTTACCGCCGAGCGGCTCTGTCCGCAGGCCATCTTTGTGCCGCCGGATTTCACCCGCTACAAGGCTGTATCTCGCGCGGTGCGCGAGATATTCGAGCGCCATACCGATCTCATTGAGCCGCTCTCGCTCGACGAAGCCTACCTCGACGTCACGCACAACAAGACGGGATTGCCCACCGCTACCAAGGTGGCCATCACTATCCGGAGACAGATTCGCGAAGAACTGTCTCTGACGGCCTCGGCCGGCGTTGCTCCCAACAAGTTTCTGGCCAAGATTGCCTCGGACTGGCGCAAACCCGATGGACTTTTTGTGATTCAGCCGCAGGACCTTGCTACCTTTTTGCCGCCGCTGGCGGTGGGCCGCATTCCCGGCGTTGGCAAGGTCACGGAGGAGCGGCTGGCGCGGCTTGGCATTCGCACGGCCGGCGACCTGCAGCACTATGACCTGGCTACGCTCGAGTCCAACTTTGGCCGGTATGGGCTGCGGCTCTATCACCTTGCGCGCGGCGTGGATCACAGTCCCGTCACGCCGAATCGGCCCACAAAGTCGGTCTCGGCGGAAGACACCTTCGAGGCCGACATTCCGCTATCGGCGACCGAGCCGGTGATACGGCGGTTGTCAGAAAAGGTCTGGAACGCATCGCGCCGCGAGGCCCGCATCGCGCGCACGGTGGTGCTGAAACTCAAGACCGGCGACTTTCACATTCACACACGCAGCCTGACGCCAGAGACACCGCCCGCAAGCTGCGAAGAACTCACGGCGATCGCCTTGAGTCTGCGCGAGCGCGTCGATCTGGGCGCGGACCGTCTTTATCGCCTGATTGGTGTGGGCCTCAGCAATTTCCGCGATCCTGAGCCGGATGCGGCGGAAGATGCCGGGGATATCTTTGCGGGCTTACGGCTGAATGCCTCGTAGAAATGCCTGCTGCATATGGTTGAAGCTGCGCCCGCGCAGAGTCGCCGCCACCACGGTTCTCGCCGCGCGCGCATCGCTCAGCCGTACATAAGCGCAACCTGCACTGCGGTCCATGGCCATTTGCGGAACCAGGGACACCCCCATGCCCGCCGCCACCATGCCAAACAGACTGCGGAATTGCCCGCTCTCAAAGGCGATGCGCGGTGTGACTCGCGCATGCGAGCAGGCCGCAAGGCTCAGGTCGCGAAAGCAGTGGCCGTCGCGCAGCATGACAAAGGTCTCTCCGCGCAGATCTTTGAGCGAGAGCGTTTGGGCACTGGCGCGTGGATGATCTTTGGGCAGCACCGCAAACATCGGCTCTGTGAGAAGAGGAATACATTCCAGATCCTTATGCCGCAGTGGCAGGGCGAGCACTGCCAGATCAATGGAAAGGTTGCGCAAGCTCTCGACCAGCACCGGCGTTGTCTCTTCCACAATGCGCAGCCGTGCCTCGGGATACTTTCTGGCAAACGCCGCCGTGTAGCGCGGCATAAGGTAGGGCGCAATGGTCGGAATCACGCCCACCGCAACGCTGCCGCGCACATCCTTGCTCTTGCCGGCGACACTTGCCCGGGCCGCTTCCATCTGGTGCAGAATGGAACGCGCATGCGGCAGAAAGGCACGGCCCGCCTCGGTGATGCGCAAGCTGCGGCCCAGGCGGTCAAAAAGTTTGACGCCCAGATCTTCTTCGAGCTTGAGCACCTGTTGCGACAGCGAAGGCTGGGCGACCTGGCACCGCTCCGCCGCGCGGCTGAAGTTACCTGTTTCCGCAATCGCACATACATAACGAAGTTGATGAAACTCCATAGGAAATGCCTATACCTTCAATGGGAACAATGTATTGGAGCTATCCATCCTCAGGATGCTACAGTCGTTTCGTCGAGGCAAACGGTATTTCATGAGCGTCTGTTTGCCGCGTTTTCACAAAGAATCATTCACCCACAAAGCCCGGAGCGCCAGCCAATTCAGGCGCGGGGCACGAACCGTTTGCAGGAGAGATGAAATGTCGACCGAATCCAAATGCCCGTTCGCGGGCGGCGCATATGCGAATACAGAAGCAGGAGCCAAGGGCAATCGCGACTGGTGGCCCAAGCAGTTGAATCTTGACATTCTGCACCAGCACTCTTCCCTGTCGAATCCGCTGGAAGAGAATTTCGATTATGCCTCAGAGTTCCAGAGCCTCGACCTCGATGCCGTGGTGAAAGACCTGCACGCCCTGATGACTACCTCGCAGGACTGGTGGCCGGCGGACTTCGGCCACTACGGGGGGCTCTTCATTCGCATGGCATGGCACTCGGCCGGAACCTATCGCATTTATGACGGCCGTGGCGGCGCCAGCCGTGGCGCACAGCGCTTTGCGCCGCTCAATAGCTGGCCTGACAACGTGAATCTGGACAAGGCCCGCCGTCTGCTCTGGCCCATCAAGCAGAAGTATGGCCGCAAGATTTCATGGGCCGACCTGATGATTCTGGCCGGCAATGTCGCACTGGAGTCGATGGGCTTCAAGACCTTCGGCTTTGGCGGCGGACGCGAGGACATCTGGGAGCCGGAAAAGGACATCAACTGGGGTCCGGAAACGACCTGGCTCGGCGATGAGCGCTACAGCGGCAACCGCGAGCTGGCGAATCCGCTGGGAGCCGTGCAGATGGGCCTGATCTATGTGAATCCGGAAGGCCCCAACGGCAATCCCGACCCGCTCGCCTCGGCCCGCGACATTCGCGAGACCTTTGCCCGCATGGCGATGAACGACGAAGAGACGGTTGCCCTGATCGCCGGCGGCCACACCTTTGGCAAAACGCATGGCGCGGCCCCGGCTAGCCACGTGGGGCTTGAGCCGGAGGGCGCTTCCATCGAAGAACAGGGCCTCGGCTGGAAGAACAGCTTTGGCACCGGCGTGGGCAAGGACGCGATCACCAGCGGCCTGGAAGTAATCTGGACGCCGACACCCACCCAGTGGGACATGAGCTATCTTGAAACCCTCTACGGCTACGAGTGGGAGCTGACCAAGAGCCCGGCCGGAGCGCACCAGTGGAAGCCCAAGGGCGATGCGGGAGCCGGAACGGTGCCTGACGCTTTCGACGCAAAGAAGCGCCACCAGCCCAGCATGCTGACCTCAGATATTGCGCTGCGCACGGACCCGGCCTATGACAAGATTTGCCGGGACTTCATGGCGCATCCTGACAAGTATGCCGATGCCTTTGCCCGCGCCTGGTACAAGCTGACGCATCGCGACATGGGCCCCATCACGCGCTATCTTGGTCCGCTGGTGCCGAAGGAAGAGCTGATCTGGCAGGATCCGGTGCCGGCCGTGGATCACGAACTGGTCAACGATGCCGACGTGGAAGCGCTCAAGGCCGAGGTGCTGGCCTCGGGGCTGACGATTCCGCAGCTTGTGTCAACGGCGTGGGCGGCGGCTTCGAGCTTCCGTGGCAGCGACCGGCGCGGCGGCGCGAACGGCGCGCGCATTCGTCTGGAGCCGCAGAAGAACTGGGAAGCGAACCAACCCGCGGAACTCGCCAAGGTGCTGGCAAAGCTCGAAGGCATTCAGCAGAAGTTCAACGGCGCGCAGCAGGGCGGCAAGAAGATTTCACTGGCCGACCTGATCGTGCTGGCGGGCAATGCCGGTGTGGAAGCTGCCGCGAAGAAGGCCGGCCATGACGTGAAGGTTCCCTTTGCGCCGGGCCGCACCGACGCGACGCAGGAGCAGACCGATGCGCCGACCTTTGCTCCGCTGGAGCCGAAGGCCGATGGCTTCCGCAACTATGCGAAGAAGGGCCTCGAAGACGCTGCGGCGTACCTGCTGATCGACAAGGCGCAATTGCTCACGCTGACGGCACCCGAGATGACGGTGCTGGTGGGCGGACTGCGCGCGCTGGGCGCGAACTATGGCCAGTCGAAGCACGGCGTCTTCACCAGCCGGCCGGAGACGTTGACCAACGACTTCTTTGTGAACCTGCTCGACATGAACACGGCCTGGGCCAAGTCAGAGAAGGCTGCGGGCGAATTTGAGGGCCGCGACCGCAAGACGGGCCAGATCAAGTGGACCGCGTCGATTGTGGACCTGGTCTTTGGCTCGAACTCGCAGCTTCGGGCGCTGGCCGAGGTGTATGCCACGAGCGACAGTACAGAGGCCTTTGTGAAGGACTTTGTGGCGGCCTGGACCAAGGTGATGAACCTGGATCGGTTTGACCTGAAGAAGTAGTCCCCCTCCCCCGTTGAACTACCTGCCGGAGCGCTGTTGCGCGCTCCGGCTTTTTTGTGTTGGGACCCTGGCAAATAAATGTGAATATGAAATCGCATTTCTTTAGAGCATGCTGGGGAGGCCAGAGTAGAACCCGGCATAAGCGATTTACTTTCTTATACTTGGGAAAACTACCGGAAAATGTGAATACGGATTCGCTTTTCAGGCATTTTTTCCTGCTGGAATGGATTGACACGTGGACATTTCTGCCAGTGCTCCTTCAAACCATTGATAAATAGAGGATTACACTGCATTCCCCCGCTGGCTTAAATGTGAATATAGATTCACATTGCTGCGCTTTTTTGCAAGAAGCGGAAAAGATGGAGAAGAGGCCGGGGAGATGCCCCCCATAATGCTGATTCTAGATGGCTTAGAAGTCTACGGCCCGCGCCCGGTTCCGCGGGAGGAAAATGCGAATCCGGATTCACACGGCCGCGCGCCACGAGAGGCGGAGTCTCCTGGATCGCGTGCCGGGCTGCCGAAGGCGTGGAGCTTTCCCTCTACTCCAGCATATCGGATCAGGGTGATTTTCCCGGCGGGCGGAGAGGATGGCTCGTGCTTCGCGGGATGCTCAGGAGCTGAAGTCCGTACCTTCATAGAGGGCGGGAATGGTGGGAGAAACTTCGGGCGGCGTTTGGATGCCGGGAAATGGCCGGGATTCTTCGCTTCGCTCAGAATGACGCATCGTTAGTCGAGAATTCCCTCAGGGGCTGAAGCCGCTTTTCTTTTTGCGGCGGGGATGTACGGGCTGAAGCCAGTACCCTTCATGGCGGCGTGAGGGCGGGAATGGTGGGAGAAACTTCGGGCGGTGTAAGTGATTGCGGCATCGCCGGGATTCTTCCCACCCCGGTTCGTTTCGCTCAGAATGACGCGTAGGGTATGGGGCGGCACCTGCGCTTTTGGCGGGATGAACAGATGTTTTCGCGGCTCTGCTATGCTCGTACCTCGTGAGGCGTTTCTGCTGGAACGCCGCGCGTATTTCACTGACTGGAAGCCAGCAGGGAGGATGCTCGTGAAAAAGAATCTGATCTTTGGCGTGGCTCTGGTGGCCGCGCTCTGCAGCACGGCCTTTGCCGCTGCTCTCAAGCCGGGCGATCGCGCGCCGCTGTTCTCGGCTCCGGCTTCGCTGGCGGGCAAGGAATTTCACTTCTCGCTCAAGGCCGCACTCGCGAAGGGCCCGGTGGTGGTGTACTTCTATCCCTCGGCCTACACGGGCGGCTGCGACCTCGAAGCCCACACCTTTGCCCAGGAAAAGGACAAGTTCACCGCAGCGGGGGCGACGATCATCGGCGTATCAGAAGACAGCATTGCGCGCTTGAAGCAGTTCTCCGCCGACCCGAAGTTTTGCGCCGGGCGCTTTCCGGTGGCGTCGAACCCGAGCGGCAGCATCGGCGCGATGTATGGCGTGGAGGCGGCCGGAGCGGTGGCCGGAGCCAAGGATGTGCGCGGCGTGGAGATTGACCACGGATTCTTTGCCCGCACGACGTTCGTGATTGATCCGAAGGGCAAGATTGTGTCGGAGTTTTCGTCTGAAGCCGATCACCTCTCACCGCCCGAGCACGTGGCGAAGGCGCTGGCCGTGGTGAAGAAGCTCGACCACAAGTAGCGACTGGCTGGTTGCCGGTTCAGGAGTTGTCAAAGCTGTTTTTGAACTCCATCTATTGAAAGCCCCGCAGACACCGAATGGTCTGCGGGGTTTGCTTTTTAAGGGATCGGCCGGGGAGCGCCCGGCAAGGTATTCCGCGCGCGGGCCAGGCGGAGTATGCTGGGCGCATGCCCTTAGTTTGCTTGCACTTGCGCCGTCTGGCCGCGGTGGGATTGCTGGCCTTGACGGCGCTGGTCTGCCATGCGGAGCAGGCAGCCGCGCCGGTGGCGACCGTCGCGGTGCGGAATGTGGGCGAGGGCACAGTGGCGCTCCATGGGCCATGGGAGTTTCACGTGGGCGATGACCCGGCGTGGGCTGCGCCGGGCCTGGATGACTCCGGCTGGCAGCGGGTTACGGCCGACAAGCCCTGGGGCGACCAGGGGCACATGCGCTATGTGGGATATGCCTGGTACCGCTGCCACCTGAGATTTTCTTCTGCCGGTGCGGACCTGCCGCCGGAGTTGTCGATTCTGCTGCGCAAGGTGGACAACGCCTATCAGATCTATTGGGATGGCGTGCTGATCGGGCAGAACGGCGAGTTGCCCCCGCATCCGGTGTGGTACATGTCGGAGCCGCCGCAGGTATTTTCTTTGGGGCGGCCGCGCGATGGTGTGTTGGCGGTGCGGGTGTGGAAGGCGCCGCTGCTCTCGGATGACCCGGGCGAGTTGGGCGGCTTTGAGGGAGCACCGGAAGTGGGCAGTCCGCAGGCCATTGCGAATGCGCGTGGCGCGCTGAACTATCAGTGGCTGAGTAGCCACCAGTTTCTGCTCGGCGAAAATCTGCTGTATGGCGTGATTGGCCTGCTGAGTTTTTTGACATGGGTTCGTCACCGGAAGCGCTGGCTGCTCTTCTGGATGACGCTGTTTGCGATCTCGCCGGTGGCGAACTTTCTGCTGCTCGACGCGCACATTCCATTGCCGTATGAGGTGAGCATGGGCGCAGCCCAGCCGGCCTCGGCTATGGGCAGCATCGCGTTGTGGTTTCTGCTGCTGTGGCTGCTCGATCTGCGCGAAATTCGCACGCTGCGCAGGCTGACCGCCGTGCTGGCGTGGATCAGCATTCTCAACTGCACGTTCGACGGAATCGTGGTGAGCCTGAGCGGAAGCGCCCGATGGGTTGGCCTGACGCAGAGAGCGGACCTGGCATCGACCATTGTGCAGACGCCGCTGGAGATTTTTCCGCTAGTGCTGGTGGCTGTCGCGGTGACGAGGCGCAAGCGGCCGGATGCCGCGCGCTGGCTGCTGGCTGCGCTGGCCTTTCTGGACCAGATGATTGTCGTGTCGCTGGACGTGCTGGAGCAGGGACGGCAGTACACGGGCTGGTCGATCTCAGACAAAATTGAAGCGCCGCTGTTCACCTTTGGCGGCAGCGCGATTACGCTGCCCACGATCACCGCCGCGCTGCTGATTGTGTCGATTGCCTACATGGTCTACACGAGCTTTCACCGCGATGAGCGCGAGCGGGAGGCGATGGAGCGCGAAAGAGTTGAGCTGCAGCGCGCCAGCGAACAGATGCGCCACTATGCCGAGCACGATGGCCTGACCGGCCTGTGGAATCACCGCATCATGATGGAGCGGCTGCGCGGCGAGGTGGAGCGCTCGCGGCGCGATGGCACGCCGCTGAGCGTGATTCTGGCCGACATTGATCACTTCAAGAGGATCAACGACGAGCATGGCCACCCGATGGGCGACCTGGTGCTCAAAGAGATCAGCGTGCTGCTGGAACGGCTGGTGCGGCCCTATGACTGGGTGGGCCGCTATGGGGGCGAGGAGTTCCTGATCATATTGCCGGGCTCGGAATTTGACGTAGCCTGCTCGCGCGCCGAGCAACTGCGCCGCGCGGTGGAGATGGCGGAGATCGGGAATGGAGAGAGGCCTCTGCGCGTGACCTCGAGTTTTGGCGTGGCCTCGGGCGGCTCGATGGAGCATGGCGCGGAGGAGATGATTCGCGTGGTGGACGCGGCCCTCTACCGGGCCAAGGCGAGCGGCCGCAATTGCGTGGTGGCCACCAGCATGGATGTCGGGGCGGGCGAGAGCCTGATGGAGTCGCTGTAGAAGAGAAACGCGGACTCGCAAGCCGGCAGGACAGGGCCGTGATTCCTGCCAGCTTGCGGAGCCGGCAAGCTATTTCGCCGTGTCGCCGAGCAGCGGAGCCTGACCCTCAAAAGCTTCTTCAGTTCCCTGCCGAATCTTCTGCGTGATCTCTCGCCACACCGGATTGGCGGTGGAGGGATCGAAGCCGGAATTCTGCGGGTCGGCCTCATAGGCGGCGCGCTGGGTTCTTCCGCGCTGGTACATGGGAAGCTCCTGGATAAGCCGGAAAGCAGCGGCGATGACGACGCCGACATCGTCTTTGAGCTCTTCGGGAATGTTGGCGTAGACCTCGGGCTTGTGCTCCTCGATCCACTGGAAGGCGATGGGCAGCACGCAGGCGTTGACCCAGTGCTGATAAGCGCTCAGAGCTTCGATGCCCGCCACCCATGCCGGGTGCATGCCCGGCTGCACGTTCACCTCATGCGGCAGGCGTGGCTCACAGGGAGGCGGCCAACTGGTAGTGCGGAATTTGATGGGATCTGGAGGGAACGGCGCAGGAGTTGGCTTGGGACCGGAGGATTTTTCGTTCATGAGCTTATTCCTTTGATTTTTCGTTTTTATGGATAGAACGAGGGCTGAAAACGCGATTTTGCTTCCGCGCATGCAGTCTGAATTGCCGCGCAGAAACGGTGGTTGAAACCAAAGCAATGGATTTGTTGTCACCAGAATACAGGCTGAGTTCTGATGTGGATCGATCGTGTGCGCGCTTCCGATAAGCAGCGTGGCCTACCATGAAAGAGCTGGCATTGTGCAGCGCAGCGCAGCTCAAGCGCGTTGATGCCGCGACACAACTACCTGCAAGGAGTCACGATGGTTCATATCGATGTGAAGTATGAAGGAAATTTGCATTGCGAGGCGGTGCATGGTCCTTCAGGGACGGCGCTCACAACCGATGCGCCCAAGGATAATCATGGCCGGGGCGAAAGCTTTTCTCCGACCGATCTGGTGGCGACGGCGCTCGGCTCATGCATGCTCACGGTGATGGGCATTGCGGCGCGCACGCTCGGCGTAGACCTGAGCGGCGCGACAGCGAGCGTAGAGAAAGAAATGGCGTCGTCAGGCGTGCGGCGTATTGCGAAGCTGATTGTGAAGATTCATGTGCCGGGCGATGTCAGCGCGGAGAACCGCGAGAAGCTGGAGCGCGCGGCGCATACCTGCCCGGTGCATCAGAGCCTGCATCCTGAGGTTGAGAAGCCGGTGGAGTTTGTGTGGGGATGAGCGCCTTGCGCGTCTGTTCGACCGGAATTTTCAAACCATAAAGCAACCCGACCGCGAGAGAAAATGCGGCCTGACTGGGCCGCATGCGGCAACCCAGTCCGTGCTTGCATGTCTCCCAGTAATTGATTGGGAGACGACATGACAACGAACGATCATAAAGTAGCAGTAGTGACCGGTGCCTCCGGTGGGCTGGGACGGGCGATTGCGCATGCCCTCGCGAAGCGTGGGGCGAGCGTGGGACTGATTGCCCGGAATCCTGAAGCTCTGGAGGCGTGCAAGCAAGAAGTCGAGACGCTGGGCGGCCGCGCCCTGGTGCTGCTGTGCGATGTGGCTGACGCCCATGCCGTGGAGCAGGCCGCCGCGCGCGTGGAAGAGGAACTTGGCCCCATCGACATCTGGATCAATGATGCGATGGTGTCGGTGTTTTCTCCGGTCAAGGAGATGACGGCCGACGATTACAAGCGGACCACGGACGTTTGCTATCTGGGGTATGTGTACGGCACGATGGCCGCACTGCGCCGTATGCTGCCGCGCGATCGCGGCACGATTGTGCAGGTGGGGTCGGCGCTGGCAGTGAGGAGCATTCCGCTGCAGTCGGCGTATTGCGCCTCGAAGCATGCGATTCTCGGCTTTACGGATTCGCTGCGCTGCGAACTGCATCATGACAAGAGCAATGTGAAGGTCTCGGTGGTGCAGATGCCAGCAATGAACACCACACAGTTCACATGGGTGAAGAGCCGCCTGCCGAACAAGCCGCAACCGGTGCCGCCGATCTTTCAGCCGGAGGTAGCGGCGGAGGTGGTGGCGCACGCGGCGTATGCGAAGTGCCCGCGACGCGAGTATTGGGTGGGACGCTCGACGGTGCAGGCGATTCTGGGGCAGAAGGTGATTCCGGGTCTGCTCGATATCTATCTGGGCAAGACGGGATATAAGGCGCAGCAGCGGCCGGAGCCGGATAGTCCGGAGCGCGCGAACAATCTGTATGACTTTGTGCCGGGCGCGCATGGTGCGCATGGACCATTTGACAGCCAGTCAGAAAATTTCAGTCCGCAGGTGAAGGCGGATCTGAATCGCGGATGGATTGCGCTGGGCCTCGCAGCGGCCGCGGTCACGACGGCCGCGCTGTGGAGGAAGTCCGCATGAGCGAGCCGCAGCAGGTGATTTATGAATATGTAACCGACGAAGTGACAGTCTCGGCGAGATGCAGCGGCGGGGAGCGAAGCGGCTCTGCCGAAGAGCGGCGTTCGGTTCCGCAGTGGCTCATGATTGCGAGTTGTGTGGCGGCGATTGGGACGCTGGTGCCGGTGGCACTGTATCAATCGGGAGTGATCGAGCATTTGCCGGACCCGCCGGGCGGGCGCTTTGATTCGGACCGGTTGACGATGGCTGAAGGGTCGCGGCCGTTGGGGATTCCGGACAGCTATTTGGGGCTGGCCAGCTATGGCACGACGCTGGGATTGCTGCTCTCGCCCAGCCGCAGCGTAGGCATGAATGTGGCACGGCATGCGAAGCTGGGGCTGGATGCGGCGATGGCAGCAAGCAAAGTGGCCGGGCAAGTGCGCAAGGGGTGGTTCTGTTCATGGTGCCTGGGCACGGCGGGCGCGACTGCGGCGATGATGTGGTTTGGTTATCGCGCGGGGAAGTTGCGGCGAGAGAGGCATTGAAGGCTTGCTTGCTCCCACGTCCGAACAGACGGACGTGGGGCACCCCCTGCTTTCATTCTCAACGATGGCATCGGGGACACGTTCCCTTCTTTCTTTTTCAACGATGGCGTCGGGGGCACGTTCCCTTTTTTCTTTTTCATCGATGAAAACGGGACACTTTCGGTTCACTCCGTGCGGGTGGCGTCAGACATGTGGAGGGACAGGCGTACTCGAATCATTCAGAGGATGCGAAGCATGTGGCGGTCAGCCTGCGTACTCCGCATCGGTGACGTGCTCCAGCCATTCGACCACTTTGCCATCCAACTTCTCCTGAATTGCGATGTGCGTCATGGCAGTGCTGGGAGATGCGCCGTGCCAGTGCCTTTCGCCAGGTGTAAACCAGACCACATCGCCGGGACGAATCTCTTCGACCGGCCCCCCTTCACGTTGCACCCGCCCGCAGCCTGATGTGACGATGAGTGTTTGTCCTAACGGGTGCGTGTGCCATGCGGTGCGCGCACCCGGCTCAAAGGTCACAGAAGCGCCGGCCACTCGGGCTGGCTCAGGCGCGGCAAAGAGCGGATCGACCCGCACCGTTCCGGTGAAATATTCGGCGGGCCCTCGGCCTGAGGGCTGGGAGCCATTTCGCGTGATCTGCATGGGTGTTTCCTCCAACGGGAGTAGTGTTTGAGCGCCTTCAAAAAAGATCAGGGCCGGAACCTGCATCGTTCCGGCCCATTTGTAACTGTGATGAGAATTATTCGTTCTTGAGCGATGCCATGTCGATGGAGAAGCGGTACTTCACATCAGACTTGAGCATGCGCTCATAGGCTTCATTGATTTTCTGAATCGGGATGACCTCAACATCAGAGGTGATGTTGTGCTCGCCGCAGAAATCCAGCATCTCCTGCGTCTCGGCGATGCCGCCGATCAGCGAACCGGAGACACTGCGGCGGCCGAAGATGAGGCCAAAGGAAGACAGCGGCAACGGCTTGTCAGGCGCGCCGACGAGCGTCATGTTGCCGTCGCGCTTGAGCAGGTGGATGTAGGCGTTGATGTCATGCTCGGCGGAGACTGCGTCGAGGATGAAGTCAAAGCTGCCGGCATGCTTCTGCATTTCATTGGCGTCGCGGGAGACGACGACTTCATCGGCACCGAGGCGAAGAGCGTCTTCGCGCTTGCCGGGCGAAGTGGTGAAGACAACCGTGTGCGCGCCGAGAGCGTGGGCAAATTTGACGCCCATGTGACCGAGTCCGCCGAGACCGACGATGCCGACCTTCTTGCCTTTGGTGACGCCCCAGTGGCGCAGCGGCGACCAGGTGGTGATGCCGGCGCAGAGCAGCGGCGCGGCGGCGGCGGCATCAAGATTCTCAGGCACACGCAGGACGAAATGCTGGTCCACGACGATGCTGTCAGAGTATCCGCCGTAGGTCACCTTGCCGGTGTCTGCATCGGGCGAGTTGTAGGTGAGCACCATTCCGGCGCAGTACTGCTCGAGGCCCTCTTTGCAGGCCGGGCAGGTGCCGTCAGAACCGACGAGGCAGCCGACGCCGACACGGTCACCCGCTTTGAACCGGGTGACAGCGGAGCCAACTTTGGTGACGCGGCCGATGATCTCATGGCCGGGGACGCAGGGGTAAACCGTCTGCACGGCGGCGGCCCACTCGTTGCGCGCGGTGTGCAGGTCAGAGTGACAGACACCGCAGTAAAGGATTTCAATTTGTACGTCGTTTTCTTTGGGTTCGCGGCGCTCGATGACAGCAGAAGAGAGCGGCGAGGCCGCACTGATAGCAGCGTAAGCCTTAGCTTTGTACATGATGCCCCTTTGATGCGCCAGCCCTGCGTTGATCTGCAAAATTTTGGTGACAGAATGCCCGCGAGAAAGGCCGCGGATTTGACGCATTCAAAAAAAATTGAGGACGGCGATCGCCGCCCTCAAAGCATTGCAGGGGGTTGCAGAAACAAAGGTGAGATCAGGCGGTTTTGGTGGCGGTTTCCATCAGTTCCTGCATCCAGGATTCGGTGACCACGCGGGGTTCGCCCATGGCGGCGTTGGCAACGTCCTCCCATGCTTCCCAGGTAGCGATGCGCTGGGCGTAAGCCTCACGCGCACGCGGCAGAATCGTGTTGCCGAGGCCGAGGCGCAGCGGCGGATTTTCCGCATCGACAAGCTTGAGGATGGCACCGGCGGTGGCGTTGGGATCGCCGCGCTCCATCTTCACAAGATGCGTGAGGAACTGCTTGCGGAACTCGGCGTAGGGCTGCATGGCATCGACGATAATGCCGGATTTGCCGAAGTCGGTGGCGTAAGCGCCGGGCTCGACGAGGGTGACATGAATGCCGAAGGGCTTGACCTCAGCGGCCAGCGACTCATGCATCGCCTCCACAGCCCACTTGGTGGCGGCGTAGTAGCCGATGAGAGGCAGAGTGTTGATGCCGAGGCCGCTGGAGACACCGAGAATGTGTCCGCTGCCCTGCTGGCGCATGATGGGCAGCACGGCCCGCAGCACGCGCACCATGCCGACGTAGTTGATGTTAAAGAGATCGAGAATCTGCTCGTCGCTGGCCTCTTCGGTGGCGGCCAGCAAGCTGATGCCGGCGTTGTTGACGAGCACATCGATGCGGCCGAAGTGCTTGTGGGCCTGCTCGACGGCCTGCGTAACCTGAGCGGGATTGGTGACGTCGAGGGCGAGCGGGAGGACGGCGTCTCCGTATTTCGCTGTGAGATCGCTGACATCGGCGAGGTTGCGGGCGGTAGCGGCGACCTGATCGCCACGCTCAAGGGCTGCCTCAGCCCAGACGCGGCCAAAGCCGCGCGAGGCTCCGGTGATGAACCATGTTTTCTTCATTTCTGACTCCTCTGTAACTGTTGCGGTTTCGTAATTGCCGGGCTGCGCGGAATGGCTAGCTCTGGGAATAGTTCATGTTGGTGAGGTCGGTGATCATGTCCGGGCCGGTGGGATTCCACCCCAGCGCAGTGCGAGTCTTTGTGCTGGAAACAAGCGCATCGCGACCGGCGAAGAAGCTGAGGAAGCCGAAATGCTCCTGTGCCTGCTCGGGGGCGATAGAAATCACCGGCACGTTGAGGCCGCGGCCGAGGACGGTCGCGATATCACGAAGCGCAACGCCTTCTTCCGCGACGGCGTGATAGCGGGTGCCCGCGGTACCTTTTTCAAGCGCGAGGCGATAGAGGCGGGCTACGTCTGTGACATGCGCGGCCGGCCAGCGATTGGCTCCGTCACCGATGTAAGCAGAGACACCTTTCTCGCGGGCGATGGCCAACAGTGGCGTAACCAGCCCCTGCTTGACGGTGTCATGCACCTGCGGCAGACGCATGACCATGGCGTTGATTCCCTGCTGCATGAGCGCAACCGTTGCCGCCTCGGAGACGCGCGGCCAGCCGGGTATGGAAAACGGCGCATCGTCTTCTGTGCCAGCACGGCCTTGCACGATCGCAACCCCGGCACTCACGATGAAGGGACGGCTGGAGCCCTTGAGCACATCGCCGATGGCCTCGATGGCCTGCTGGTCAAGCTTGCAGCTCTCGGCAAAGCGCGTCCAGTCATGGACGAAAGCGGTATGAATCACGGCGTCTGCATTTTCAGCTCCGCTGCGGATGCTGGCTGTGTCTTCGAGATCGCCGCGATGCGGTTCGGCTCCGGCGGCTTTGAGGGACTGAGCGCCCTCGTCAGAACGCGTGAGGCCGAGCACCTGATGGCCTGCGCCGATGAGCTCCGCGACGACGCGGGAACCGATGAATCCTGTTGCACCTGTAACAAAAACGCGCATGCTGCTCCTTTTGGGTGATCAATCTCTGTAGTGCATTTGTGGCTGCGTGCCGCACGGCGGTTTGACGCGGCGGGCGGCATCGAATAAAACGGAGGCACTCTCCATATAGGAATAGATAACCGGAGAATGTCTCCGGTTGCAGATTTTTCGATGAATAAAAAGCCGTTAAAAAAAGCCGCGAAGAAGTCTCTGCCTGCGAGGAAGCCACGCTCGGATGCGCAGGAGAATCGCATGCGCATTCTGGAAGCTGCGAAGGAAGCCTTCACGCGGCATGGCGCGCAGGCCAGCCTGGATGAGATTGCGAAGCAGGCGGGGGTGGGAGCGGGAACGCTGTACCGGCACTTCCCTTCTCGCGAAGAACTGCTGAAAGAGGTTTACCGGACGGAGATGGGAAAGCTGGCCGATGCGGAGCACAGGCTGGCTGCGGAGCTGCCTCCGGTGGAGGCACTGCGGGCGTGGCTGCTGCTGTTTGTGGAGGCGATTGCGGCGAAGCAGGTGATTGCTCCGGTGCTGAAGGAACTGGTGGGCAATCCCAAAGAAGTTTTTGAGGATTCCTTCCTTCGCTTGCGACGGGCGGCGGAGTCACTGGTGGCGCGGGCGGTGCGCAGCGGAGAGCTGCGCCGCGATGTGGAACCGAATGATTTGCTGCGGGCGCTGGTGGGCGTGGCCTATGTGGAGGCGGGGCCGGACTGGCAGGCGAGCGCGCGGCGGCTGGTGGATCTTTTAATCGGCGGGGCGCGCCGCTGATGGCTGGACTGCGCCCCTGATGGCTCGACAGCGCCGCCTGCCCCTGAGCCTGCTTTGAGGCTCAGGGGCGGATCGGAGTTGCGAGCGGTACCCGGGTTATTCGACGAAATTTTCGAGCGTACCGATGCCCTCGATGCTGATGGCGATGCGGTCGCCGTGCGCGAGGGTGAAGCTGTCTTCGGGCACGATGCCGGTGCCGGTCATGAGATAGGCGCCGGTAGCGAAGCTGGTTTCACGAAAGAGATAGCCTGCCAGCTCGCGGGGATTGCGCTTGAGCATTTCGAGCGTGGTTTGGCCCTCAAAGACGGCCGCATGGTCGCGCGTAATTTTCAGAGAGATGGCAGTGGTGCGCGGAATCTCCGCTTCGGCCACGAGCAGGCAGGGGCCGAGCGCGCAGGAGCCGTTGTAGACCTTGGCCTGCGGCAGATAGAGCGGGTTTTCTCCCTCGATGTCACGCGAGCTCATGTCATTGCCGACGGTGTAGCCGGTGATCTCGCCGCGCGGATTCAGGAGCAGCGTGAGTTCGGGCTCGGGGACAGACCAGCGGGCATCACCGCGAATGCGCACGGCTGTGCCGGGGCCGACGACGCGCTGCGGCGTCGCTTTGAAGAAGAGCTCCGGGCGCTCGGCGGAGTAGACGCGATCATAGAAGCTGCCGCCGCCGGAGTCTTTTGACTCCTCCATGCGCGCGCTGCGGCTGCGGAAGTAGGTGACGCCGGCGGCCCAGACCTCCTGCGTGCCGATGGGGGCGAGCCATGTTGCGGGTGCGGGACCTTGCGACATGGCGGGACCGGAGGCGGCGCGCACGCTGGCGGCCAGGTTGCCGCTGGCCACGAGTTCATCCCATGAGGCGACATCGAGTTGGTGCCAGCTACCCTCTTCGCGCTGCGCGAAGATTCCGTGCGTGGTGTTATAGAGCTTCATTTAGCGGTTCTCCTCTGGATGGGGATGGCTTAGGCGGGCCACGATGGCCTCGGTGTCATAGACGCAGCCGCCCCAGACACCGCCGGAGGCCTGCACGAGCGCGGCCCAGAGCCGTGTGTGGCTGGGGAGGGCCGGATGCGGTGCGAGGTCGGCGCGGGGTGAGCGCTGCGCGAGGCGGCGTGCGCCTTCTTCTGGAGTAAAACGATCGGGCGGCGAAAAGTGATCGGGGCTGTTGGAGGCATCGTCGCCGATGAGATTGACGGTTCCCTCCTGCGTAGCGCCGTCGATGCGAATCTCGATCCAGTCGCCGTCGCGGACACGGCCGATGGGGCCACCGGCAAGGGCCTCGGGCGAGATGTGGCCAAGGCAGGCTCCGGTGGAGACGCCGCTGAAGCGTGCGTCGGTGAGCACGGCGACGTGCTTGCAAAAGGGCAGATTTTTGAGCGCGGAGGTGACCTGATAGGTCTCCTGCATGCCAGCGCCCATGGGGCCTCCGCAGATGAGGACGAGCACATCGCCATGACCGATGCGGCCGTGCTTGATCGCGTCCATGGCGGCGGCTTCGGTGACGAAGACGCGCGCGGGGCCTGCGTGGTGGTAGTTGCCGTGGCCGTCGAGCAGCGAGGGATCGATGGCGGTGCTTTTGATGACGCTGCCCTCGGGCGCGAGATTGCCGATGGGGAATGAGAGCGTTCTGCCGATGGAGCGCGCCTTGGCGCTGCCGGGGGCGAAGATCACGTCGTCAGGATCGACGTCATCGAGCGATTGCAGGCGTTGCTTCATACTATGGCGGCGTTCGCTGTCTTGCCACCAATTGAGATTTTCGTCGAGAGTTTCGCCGGTCACGGTGCGCACGCGGGTGTCGAGCAAGCCGGCGCGGCGCAGATGCAGCATGGTTTCGGGCACGGCTCCGGCGAGGAAGACCTGCACGGTGGCGTAGCCGCGCGGGCCGTTGGGCAGGGCATCGACGAGGCGCGGCACTTCGCGGTTGATGTGCTTCCAGTCCTCGACCGTAGGGCGGCGCAGCCCGGCGGCATGCGCGATGGCGGGCAGATGCAGCAGCAGATTGGTGGAGCCGCCGAAGGCTGCATGCAAGACCATCGCGTTGCGAATGGCGGCATCGGTGACAATATCGCGCGTACCCATGCCGAGCTGCGCGAGACGCAGCAAGGCTCGCGCCGAGCGGGTGGCGGCATCGAGCCAGACCTCGTGGCCGGAGGGTGCGAGCGCGGAATGCGGCAGGGCAAGGCCGAGCGCCTCGGCAATGACCTGCGAGGTGGCGGCGGTGCCGAGAAACTGGCAGCCTCCGCCGGGGCTGGCACAGGCGCGGCAGCCGACCTCTGCAGCGTATGCCTGGGTGATTTCGCCCTGGGAGAAACGCGCGCCGATGGTCTGCACTTTGCCGGCGTCTTCGGCTGGGTGCGTTGCAGAGGATTCGGGGAGCAGCGTGACTCCGCCGGGCACGAGCACACTGGGATGAGCGCCCGAGGCGGCAAGCGCCATGAGCATGGCGGGGAGACCTTTGTCACAGGTGGCGATGCCGAGCACGCCTTTGCGTGTGGGCAGCGAACGCATGAGGCGGCCGAGCACCATGGCGGCGTCGTTGCGATAGGGCAGCGAATCGAGCATGCCTTCGGTGCCCTGCGTGCGTCCGTCGCAGGGGTCAGTGCAGGCCCCGGCAAATGGCGTGGCATGCCAGCGGCGGAACTCGCGCGCGGCCTCGGCGACGAGCAGGCCGACCTCCCAATGGCCGGTGTGGAAGCCGAGAGCGATGGGGGTTCCGTCAGCGGCACGCAGGCCGCCATGCGTGCTGAGGATGAGGAATTCGGGGTCAAGGAGCCGCTGCGGCTCCCAGCCCATGCCGGCATTTTGCGAGAGGCCGAAGAGATGTCCGGATGGCTGGGTGAGGAGCATTTCAGCCGTGATGGGCAGCGCGCCCTCAGGCCCGCGCGCGTGCGTCGGCACGGAGGCAAAGAGTGCGGAGTCAGACTCGAGCACCTGCGATGCGGAGATGGGATGTGAGTCAGGCATGATGCAATTCTCTGACGGTAGACGCTGCCGGAATGCGGGGCAAGCGATAAACGAGCAGCGCGGAGAGCAGCAGCGCAATGGACATGAGGAGATAGCCGGCGGATTGCGTACCGGTGATGGCGTGCAGAAGCCCGACCAGATAGCTGCCGGCAAAGCCGCCGAGCGCGCCGCAACTGTTGACCAGGGCGAAGACCTCGCCGGTCACCTCGCGCGGCACGCGCTCGGGCAGGATGGCGAAGAACGGACCGTAGGGCGCATACATGCAGCCGCCCGCGAGCACGAGACAGCCAAAGGCCAGCGCGAAGCTGTGCCCGGCAAAGAAGAAGGAGCCGAGCATCGCAAGACCGGCGAGCAATAGAAACGGCCACACCACCTGCTGGCGGCGCAGGGTGCGGTCAGAGATGCGCCCGGCAATGATCATGAGCACGATGGCCGCGACATAGGGCACGGCCGAGAGCAGGCCGGTGTTGCCCATGGAGAGATCGGCTCCGCGACGCACGATGGTGGGCAGCCAGAGGACGAAGCCGTAGACGCCGAGGCTCCAACAGAAGTATTGCAGGCAGAGTTGCAGCACATCGGCTCGCAAGAGGATGGCGCGCAATGACACGGTGGGACTGCCGTCCGCGGAGGGCAAGGCTTGCTGCGCGCGAATCTGCTGCTCGAGTTGCTGCGCTTGCGCCGGTTGCATCCAGCGGGCCTGTGTGGGATGGTCGCGCATGACAGCGATCCAGAGAAATGCCCACAGAATGGCGGGCAACCCCTCAATGACAAACATATGCTGCCATCCGACGGACTCGATGAGGAAGCCGGTGAGCGCGGACATCCAGAGCACGGTGACAGGATTGCCAAGAATGAGAAAGGTGTTGGCGCGCGAGCGCTCGGCACGCACAAACCAGTGCGTGAGCAAGAGAAGCATGGCCGGAAAAATGATGCTCTCGGCTACGCCAAGCAGCAGGCGGTCCACGGCCAGCCAGGCAAAACTATGAATGACGCCGGTGAGCGCGGCGAGGGTTCCCCAGAGAATGAGAGCGAGGAAGATGAGGCGGGTGGCGCTCCATTTGCGGGCGAGCAGCATGCCGGGAATTTGAAAGGCGAAGTAGCCGAGAAAGAAGAGCGCGGCCAGAAGCGCGGAGCGGCCCTCAGTGAGGTGCAGCGTGCGGGCCATGCCGGCCGCTGCTCCAAAGCCGTAGTTGGCGCGATCGACGTAGGCCAGTGCGTAAGTGATGAAAAAGACCGGGAGCAGCCAGGCGCGCCGCATGCGTGAGTTGTTCTCCCTGCTGAGGAATGGAGTCGGCTAGGCGTGTTTTGCCAGCGCAGCCATCTTACTTGGCGGCGGACAGCTCTGGCACGCGGAAGGAAATTTTGAAGGAGGCCAGAGATGGCGGGCGCGATGGCGACGCCCGATTGCGAGCCATGGATTGCGATAGTTGCACGCCGCGACATATGATGGCTGCGCGCTGCGAATCCGGGTGCGGCTGGCCTGAGATTGCTCCCGTTCGAGCGACTGACTGCACCGGTTTCTGAGCATCCGTTTTCAAGTCCAAGGAGTTCCATGCATCCACTTGCCCGAGTCGCTGCTGCTTCCGCACTGCTTTTGTTTTTGTATCCAACGAACTCCCGCGCGCAGGCCCCGGTGCCGGGCGCGGCGGTGAAGTCCAGCATGCGAGTGCTGCGGTTTTCGCCGGCGCTCGACCAGTTGATTGCGCCGGGCGCGAAGCCCGAGGTGGTGCATGGGGGATACGTCTTCACCGAAGGGCCGATGTGGCGCGAGGGGAGATTGTGGTTCAGCGATGAAGAGGGCGACCATGTGCATGCGCTGACGGCCAGCGGACAGGACGCGGTGCTGGTGGACTTTCAGCATGGGAAGTATGCGCTGCCCGATGGACACAAGACCGGCCCGAATGCGATGGCGCCCGCGAAGGACGGCTCGGTGGTGATGTGTGAGCAGTACGGGCGCGCGGTGGTGCGGCTGGAAGGTCCGGCGTCGCATCTGCGCGTGGTGCCTTTCTTTGACAGCTATCACGGCAAGCGGCTCAACAGCCCGAACGATCTCGTGTTTTTGCCGGATGGCTCGTTCTTCTTTACCGATCCGCCGTATGGGCTGAAGGGCGGCGATCATGACCCGGCGAAGCAGCTGAAGTTTGACGGCGTCTTTCACTACAAGAATGGCAAGCTGACGCCGATCATTGAGAATCTGACGCTGCCCAATGGCATTGCGCTTTCGCCGGATAACAAGACACTCTATGTGAACAACTCGGGACCGGCGATGCGGGTGATTGCGTATCCGCTGCACGCGGATGGCAGCGTGGGCGAACCGCGGGACGTGATTGACTTCACGAGCAAGGATGGGCCGGGCGTGCCGGACGGGATGAAGATCGACAGCCACGGCAACATCTGGACGACCGCCCCGGGAGGCATTCGGATTGTGACGCCGCAGGGCAAGGTGCTGGGGCAGATTCTGCTGCCGGAAGTGGCGGCGAACCTGGCCTGGGGCGGCGATGGAACGACGCTCTACATTACGGCCCGCACGCATGTGTATCGCCTGCAGACGCGGGTGAAGGGTTATCTGCCGGCCTTCCGGCGCTAAAAACACAGGAGGAGCACGCCCATGACGACGTTCAATCGCCGCACGTTCACGAAACTCTCTCTGATGGCAGCCGCGTCTTCGGCATTGCCGCTGCATGCCGAAGCGCAGAAGCCGCTGCGCTTTGCGCCCGTGGGGCTGGGCGATATTTCTGACATCTTCATGCGTGCCTGTGCGCAGTCGAACAAGTGCAAGGTGACGGCACTGGTGAGTGGGCACGCCAAAGAGAAAGCGCCGAAGTATGAAGCGCTGTATGGCATTTCGCCGAAGAACGTCTACAACTACGAAAACTACGACGAGATTGCGCACAACCCCGAGATTGACGCGGTGTACATCGGACTGCCGAACAGCATGCATGCCGAATACACGATTCGCGCGGCCAAGGCCGGCAAGCATGTGCTGTGCGAGAAGCCGATGGCCATCTCTTCAAAAGAATGCCAGCAGATGATCGACGCCTGCCGCGAAAATAATGTGAAGCTGATGATTGCCTATCGCGTTCACTATGACCCGATGTGGCAGCAGATTCGCAAGCTGGCGCGGAGCGGTGCGATTGGCGAGATTCAGGGTTTTCAGGGCGGATTTTACGGCATCAAGATGCATGGCTGGCGGCTGAATCGCAAGCTCGCGGGCGGAGGTTCGCTGCTGGACCTGGGCATCTATCCACTGAATGCGATTCGCTGGTTCACGGGTGAAGAGCCGGATCACTTTGCGGCGCAGGTGGCGACAAAGATTCCGGGACCGCGATTTACCGAGGTGGAGGAGAGCATTGAGTTCAACATGCGCTTCCCTTCCGGCATTCTGGCTTCGAGCGGCTCGTCGTATGGGGAGAATGGTCCGGCGTATCTCAGCGTGGATGGCACGCATGGCAACCTGTGGGTGGAACCGGCGTTCTACTATGACGGACTGAAGTATCACGGCACGACGATTCACGGGCCGGTGAGCGGCATCAGCCCGGGCAAGCAGCCGTACCAGTTTGTGTATGAGGCCGATCACTTTGCCGATTGCGTGCGCTACAACCGGACGCCGGCGACTCCGGGCGAAGAGGGACTCAAGGACATGCTGGCGATGGAGGCCATCTACCGGGCAGCCGGAGCGCCGATCGCTTAGCGCTCAGCAGAGAGATAAAGATTCACACGAGAGGCGGAGTTGGCTGTTATGCTGACTCCGCTTTTATTTTGTTTTTGGCCGAAGGAGAAATGCATGGCCGATTGCGTGGTTCGTGCGGGAGCAAGCGTGACAGGCGAGCCGATTCGATTTATCGGCAAAGAGATGCTGGTGAAACTGGCGTCTGACGGCAACGGTTAAATCTCGATTTTGGAAGACATGAGCCCGCCGCGCAACGGGCCTCCTCTGCATGCGCATGGATTTGAAGAGTTCTTCTACATCACGCGCGGCACGTTTCTGTTTGAGCTGGATGGCGAGCAGACGCAGGTTGGCCCCGGCGACATGATGCATGCGCGCGCCGATGTGCCGCACACCTTCATGAACGTTTCAGAAGAAGAAGGACGCATGCTGATTGTGGCGCGGCCCGGCGGCATCGAGCGCTACTTTGCCGAGCTGGCCGCGCGGATGGTTCACGATGCAAGCAACACGGCGGCGTTTGCGGAGCTGGCGGTGGAGTATGGCATACGGATTCTCGGGCCTCCGCTGGCGGCGCGGAAGCCGTAGGCGCAGAGATTCAACTGGATTGCTTTGTCTGGAACATCCAGCGAACGCCGAAGCGAGGAGTGCACGCGGGCCAGCCGCGAGTTACGGCTGGCCTGCTGCGTGAAGGTGTGACGGCGAATCAGGGTTGGATGTATTCGCTCTGCTGGAGATCGGCGAGAAGGCCGATCTGCGAGGGCTTCCAGCCGAGCCGCTCCTGCGTGAGGCGGCTGGAGGTGGGATTGTCCGCGGCAATGGCGGGCGCGAGGAAGCTGAAGTATTTGGCGGCCTGTTGCCGCGAGATGCTGACTGCGGGGACACGGAGACGTTGCCCGAGGACCTCGGCAATGTCGCGGAGCGCAATTCCCTCTTCGGCGACGCCGTGATAGACACCATTAGGCGGGCTCTTTTCAAGCGCGAGGCGGAAAAGGCGCGCGGCATCGAGCTGATGCACGGCGGGCCAGCGGTTGGAGCCGTCGCCGATGTAGGCGGACTGCTTCTTTTTGCGAGCCGTCATGATCATTCTTGAAGCCAGACCGTAGGCGCCGGGACCATGCACAACGGGCGCGAGCCGAATGGCTGAAGTGCGGAGGCCATGTGCCGCCAGCTGCTCAAGGACGTCCTGATTTCTGGCTCGCGCGAGACCGAAAGCAGAGGGGTCGCGGTCGTAGCTTTGGTCTTCAGTGGCGAGGACGCCGAAGGGCATGGAGAGCGTGCCAAAGGTTGCGACCAGCGGGCTGCCCTTGCCGGGCAGCGCGGCGGCCATGGTCTCGATGGCGCGACGATCCGCGGTGACAGCGGCGGAGAGGAAGCGGCCGACGATGCCGCCGGGGGCTCCACCCAAGAAGACACGCAGGCGTGTGCCAAGCGGCATGTGGGAGATCTTGTGATAGAAGGCGGTGTGGATGACGCCCTCGGCGCGGGATGCGGCATGGCGCAAAGACTCCAGATTTTCGACATCGCCGATTTGTACCTGCGCTCCTGCAGCTAGGAGCTTTTGCCCTGAGGCCTCAGAGCGCGCGAGGCCAACAACCTGATGGCCGGCCGCGATGAGCTCTTTGACGATGGCGAAGCCGATGAATCCTGTGGCGCCTGTAACGAAGACTCTCATTTTTAACTCTCCTGTGTCAGACTGTACGTCCGGTAGGACATAGAATCTATGCGATGGAGTCCGCATTCATATCGAGATCATCCAGAAATTGGGCTGATCCCCTGTCGGATGTTTTGTCGCTGCTGAAGCCGCGTGGCTATATGACGGGCGGGATCGATGCGGGCGGCGAATGGTGCTTTGGGTTTGAGCCGAGCGCGGGCTTCAAGTGCTTTGCTGTGATATCGGGCTGCTGCTGGCTTCGGCTGGATGCCGAGGATGTGACGCTGCGCCTGGAGGCTGGTGATTTTGTCGTGCTGACGCATGAGGGCGGCTACCGGCTGGCCAGCGATCTCGATCTGCCCTCGATGGAGATCATGTCGGTGATCAAAGAACCGCTGAACGGGCGCATTCTGACATGGCAGGGTGGAGGCGGCTGCCTGGGGCTGAGCGCGATTTTCAGCTTTGGCGGCGAACACGCCAGCATCTTGTCTGAAGTGCTGCCGCCCGTGATTCATATTCGCAATCCGGAGGACCGCGCCGTTTTGCAGTGGTATGTGGAGCGGATGATGAAGGTGGTGCGCGAGCCACGGCCGGGAAGCGTGCTGATGGGCGAGTATCTAGCGCAGATGATGCTGGTGGAGGTGTTACAGCTCCACGTGGCAAACTCTGCCAGCGGTGCCGTGGGCTGGCTGTTTGCACTGGCTGACCGGCAGGTGCGAGCCGCGATTGCGGCGATGCATCGTGCTCCGGCACAGCGCTGGACCGTGCAGGAACTGGCGGAGCAGGCGGGCATGTCGCGCTCGGCCTTTGCGCAACGATTCAAAGAGCGAGTGGGCTTGCCGGCGATGAGCTACCTGACACGCTGGCGCATGATGCTGGCTGCCGACCAGTTGATGCACTCGAAGGACTCCGTGGCGGAGATTGCTTTTTCACTGGGGTATGAATCAGAGAGCGCCTTTGGCTTTGCTTTCAAGCGCGAAATGGGGTGCTCTCCGCGCCAGTATGGGCGCAACCGGGCTCTGCCCGTTGAAGAGGGTGGCGCGGAATCGAACTTATGAAGCGCGGGCGCGCACAACGGCGCACCCGCATCCGTCAGCTTTAGAAATCCACGGTCAGATCAAGCCAAAGCTGCCGTGAGCCAGGATCAGGACCGAAGTATCCACCGGGCTGGGCAACTCCTGTAATGACGCCGAAGTTGTTATTGCTGCCGGTGTTGCACACTTGACCGGTGCCGCCAATGGGCCCAGCCACGGTAGCGTTGCTGGGGCATGTGGTGTTCGGGTTTCCAAAGTGCGGCGTATTGGTAAGATTCATTGCTTCGGCCTGCAGCACCAGCGATGCGAACTTCCTGACATTAAAGGTTCGCTGCAGATTCACGTCCATGCTGAAGTAACCGGGACCGCGAAATTCATCGCGGTTGGTGTTGCCAAAGTGAGCCGGACTCGTGGAGTTGATGAGAGGCGCGGCAAACGAACTGGGCGCAAAGTATTCGCAAGATGCTTCACCGAGAGCGCAGGTGGTGCCTGTGCGCGGCGGCTTTCCATGCGTCAGCCTGAAAGGCTTAACGAGATCGGCCGTTTGTGAAGATCCATTGGCATTGAGATTGCCACCGGCACTCACCGTGAAGGGAGTGCCACTCATGATGCTGACGATGGGGTCAATGAACCAACCGCCGAGGACCTGGCCCGCGACGCCATTCTTTGCCCAGCGGCCATCTCTTCCGAAGGGCAGAGCCATCACGCCAGAGAGCTCAAAGTTGTTTGCTCGATCAAAGCTGGCGGGACCGTAGTCTTTGTAGTAGTCCGGCGCATAGGGGATCAGGAGACCGCCAAGGTCCTGATTGTCCGCGTAATCCATCGCCTTGGACCAGGTGTAAGCAACGTTGAGCATAGAGCCGCCGGCGAAATGGTATTTGAAGGATGTTTGCAGTGAATCATAGCGGCTGAATTTGAAGGGATTGAGTTCATTGATGGTGCCGGTGTAGTTAGCACCGTATCGCTTGCTCAATATGCCTCCGGCGCTGCCTGCTCCGGGCGCTGAGGGGTTTGCATTCATGTTGGTGATGGGGCTGCTGTCGTAGTCGCCTACATACCCGATGGTCCAGGCGGCATTTCTGCCGAACTCCTGCTCAAGAGTCACGTTGTAAGAACTGATATAGCCGCGGTGGAATGGATTCGGTATGGTTGTTGTGCTTGCCGAGGTGGGCAAGGCAATGCTTCCGCTGCTCAAATCCGGCAAAGGAATCAGCTTAATACCGGTGGGAACTGAATAAGTTCCGCCGCCGAGATTTGAGCCATTCAGCCCGGTGAGGCTAGCCGCGGGAACATAGTCGGCCTGATTCTGCGGCAGGTTGGTATCGAGAATGATCGACGGGTAGGAGTTGAGCAGAACGTGCCAGGCATTGTAAGGATCGGCGCTCAACCCATAGCCGAGACGGATGACTGTTGATGGGTTGACGTTGTAGGCAATGCCGACGCGCGGCTGGTACTGGCCATGACCGACGCTGATGCCATCGTTGCGCGGCACTCCCCCGTAACCACCGATCGATACGATTCCGCTGTTCAAATTCAGCCAGCGGAGTCCTTTGCCGTTGTCGGAGTATCCGAAGGGATAGAGCTCCCAGCGAATGCCGTAGGTCATCACGAGTTTTGGAGTGACCTGCCACTGATCCTGCAGATACCCTCCCCACGTGCCCCAGCGCTCGGCATTGGGGTTGAAGATCTGCCGCGCTTTTCCAGTCTCCTGTGGCAGGCCGAGCAGGAAATCAGCCCACTCATTGAACCAGGATGGGGTGCTTCCGAATTGTGAGGTTGCGAAGCCGTTGAACTGGAATTGTCCGCGAGCATTTTGGAAGATGCCGCCCTGCGCCTGGAAGTGATTGATGAGGGTGTGGGACCACTCGAAGCCACCTTTGATATTGTGTTTCCCTTTGATCCACGTGACATTGGCGTCAGAGACGAACATATCGTCACGGAAGAGAAACGGATTGGCGACTTGCGAGTTTCCGATATTCAGGTCGCCTCCGTAGCTGGACGAGAAAGAAAATCCGGGCCATCCGTAATAGAGGGACGGACTGCCGGTTGTGCCGGCATTGTTGGTTCCGGGAATGCCTAACTGATCGAGGCCGCGCGGCGAAGTGAGATCAAAGGTCGATCCAAGGCGCTGTCTCGTATATCCGAAATTCCAGTCAAAGAGCAGATTGGACGTAAAGCTATGCGTGGCGCCGATGCCAACCTGCTGAACGAGGCCAGGAGCATTGCCGAGTTGTCCTCCGTTGGTCGCATCGCCGATGGCGGCGCCCAGTAGCGGCGGATCATAGACGAGTGTCTTCGAGAAGCTGTATCTGCCCCACAGCATGGATTTAGGACCGATGATCCAGGTCACCTTGCTGTCGCTGTTGTTGCGATTGAACAATGCCGTTCCGCTGCCGGTCCAGTTGAGCAGCCCGTTGCTGGTCGCCGTTTCCTGTGAGAACAAGGGGGCCATCAGCTTGATCATGGTTTCCGCGGCGGGATCGATGCGGTTGGCACAGATTTTGTTGGGGACGCCATTGCAGGAGATTTGCGTTTTATTATTTCCGGTTGCATCACCCGTGGCTGGATCGTAGATGACGGGGTTACCGGGCAGCGCGGTAAAGTCGCCGTTGGCCATAGCGGCGGTCGGCAAGGTGCGCGTATCCGGGCCGGCTAATTGCCGCTGCGTGGTGCGGTCGAAGTCGAAGAAGAAGAAGAGCTTGTTCTTGACGACAGGACCGCCGATGGATCCGCCATATTCATTCTGGTTGTTGCGGTTTTTATGCGGAAAGATTGTCTTATCGGTCTGAAAGTAGTTTCGTGCTCCAAAGTTCTGATCGAAGTGTGACCAATGCACGTCACCGTGAAAGTGATTCGTGCCGGACTTGATATTCATATTGACTTCAGCACCGCCCGCCATTCCCTCCTGAGCGGTATAGGAGTTGGTGACTGCCTGGATGGTGGAATACGCATCCGCAGGTGGAACGTAGGCGACGTTCGCGGGCAGATAGGGATAGGCATCCAGAACGCCATCGATGCGGGTGTCCACGGCCTGGGTGGACTGGCCGTTCACAGGGGCATTCACCGCTCTCTGCGGATTGGCGGCCAGGGAGTTGGTTTCAGCGATCAGGCCGACGCCGGGAACAGTCTGCAGCAGTCTTTGAGGATTGGCACCCTGGCTGCCGAAGATAGGAAGGTTTTTAATCTGGCGATTCGTAATGTTGGTCTGCACGGTCGCTGTTTCCGTCTGCAGCAACGGCGCGGCGGTGGTCACGGTTACGGTTTGCGATGCTTTGCCGACCGCAAGCTGGAAGTTTCGTTGGACGGGTGTGTTCACTTCCACGATGACATCGTTGGTGGTCTGGCCCGCAAAGCCCGGCGCTTTCACCGTGACGGTATAAGTTGCCGCCAATAGGTTTGGAAACTGGTAGATACCACTGGAGTTCGTCACGGTAACATGCCTGACGCCGGTCTGAACGGCGAGAGCTGTCACCCGCGCGCCCACGACCGCCGCACCACTTGGATCGGTCACTGTTCCAGTGAGGGACCCGTAGAGAGTTTGTGCATGTGCGCCCGTCGCCGCAGTCAGCCATATCACCATGAGCGCGATGAAAAGCCAGAGCCTTTTGCCCTTTGCTGCGGGAATCATGAGCGCATGGTGGCATTCGCAAGAGCTTGCCGCCCAAGGTAAACATTTTCCTGATGGTGTCGATTTCATTTGCAACAGACCTCTCCCCTGGGCTTGCCGCAAACCGACCCACCGCAATGCGGACCCTAAGTGCTATAAACTCTATGACTTTCCCGTGGTTTAGCAGTTATTGGTTGATGCCGCCGAACCTGGACAGCACTTAATAACCACCTTTTTGTTTGCGACCCGAATTATCGTAATGGAGAAAAGGGATTGTCAAGACAAAAGGCGATATCTCTGCTTACCAGTGAACGAAGGATCTGTTTCAACTCCCTAAGTCACTACGCGATGCATTACAGGTCAAATGGTTGTATAGATGCGCTTAGAGATCACGTCAGGTTTTGCTTTTGACGAGAGTTGGGTTGGCCCCCGCCAGAACCACCAGAACCAGACCCTGTCCACGGAAGACAATGGATCTGGGGCGAAATCCGGCGCCGCAGACTGGACTTATGACGGATTCATCCATAGACTAACGAAACTGGAATACAGGCCCCTTCATAACCCCCTTCCCGGCGAACGGACAATGCTGCAGTGCAGGAAGGCGTACCCCTGATGAGGTTCGTGCGCACAATCCATGCATCCGCCGCTATCTGCTACCCCTTCAGTTCATGATGACCTGTTGAACGCGCTCTTTCGCGCCACTACCGATTTTGTATTCATGAAGGATATGGATGGTTGCTACGTGACCATCAATGAGGCCGGCGCGCGCCTGCTGGGCCTGAACCCGGACGAGATCGTCGGCAAGAATGACTATGCGTTGTTTCCGCGCGAGATTGCGGATCGCCTGGTGGAGCAGGACCGGCAGGTGATGAAGGTTGGCGCTCCGGTCAGCTATGAAGAGCAAGTCGCTTTCTCAAAGGCGGTTTTGCATCTGCACACCGTAAAAAGCCCCTGGCGGGATGCCTCGGGAGCGCTGCTGGGGACCGTGGGCGTGGCGCGTGACGTCACGGCGCGCAAGTGCATGGAGCAGGAGCTGCAAAAGGCCAAGTCCCGCTTTTCAAAGCTGTTTGCCTCTGACCTGATGGGCATACACCTTCCGGACAGGTTTGGCGCGATTGTTGAAGCGAACGACGAGTTTTTGAGGATTACCGGCTACACGAGAGCCGACCTGGAAGCGGGACTGGTCCGGTGGGACGTGATGACTCCGCCGGAGTACCGGCAGATCGATCAGGCCCACATTGCCGAAGCAGCCGAGCGCGGCAGCTGCACACCGTATGAAAAGGAATATGTGCGCAAGGACGGTACCCGCGTGCCGATCATGTGCGGGTATGCGCTGCTTGAAGGCTCGCAGGATGACTACATCGCCTTTATTCAAGATATGTCGGCGCTGAAACAGAGCGAGCAGGCTGTTTTGCAGGCCGAAAAGCTGAATACGGCCGGACGGTTCGCGGCCAGCATGGCGCATGAGATCAATAATCCCCTGGCGGCGGTGATCAACCTCGTGTATCTGGCTTCTCGCGATGAGAAGCTGGATGCCTCGACGCGGACGCTGCTGAGCGAGGCAGATCGGGAGCTGACCCGAGTCTCGCGAGTCGTGACGCAGACTCTTCGCTTTCATAAGCAATCCACGTTTGCGGCGCGGGCGGATGTGGTGGAGATTCTCGAATCGGTATTTCCGCTGTTTGCCTCGCGGCTGCGAGCGGGCAACATGACGCTGAGCCGGTCGTATGAAAAGGTTCCGCTCCTGCTGTGCTATCAGCATGAATTGCGGCATGCATTTGCCAATCTGGCAGGCAACGCATTTGATGCGATGCAATCGCATGGCGGCACACTGCGGGTTCGCCTGCGGCAGGGCCATCGATGGAAGAATGATCCGGTAGCAGGAATTTATGTCACGTTCGCTGACACGGGCACGGGCATTGCCCCGGCCATGCGGGAACGGATGTTTGAACCCTTTGTGACGACCAAAGAACAGACCGGCACCGGGCTTGGCTTATGGGCGACGAAGAATATTGTGGGCAAGCATCACGGGCATATCCGGTTCCGCACAGCCACGGGAGCCAAACGACGCGGGACGGTCTTTCGCATCTTTCTGCCCCTTGACGGAATTCCGCCCGAGGACCAGCAGGATGCGCTAGTGCGCGGATGAATGCGCCCGGCGGCGCGGCATAGCAAACAGAGTGCATATGGCCTGTGCAACCAGAGCCAGCGCGATGAGCAGGATGTAACCTTCCATGTGCGCGCTGTGCAGAACACCGAGCCATGCCTTCAGCGCCAGCCATAGAATGCCCACCGTGCCCAGACGTGCCAGTTGGCGAAGAATGCTGCCGGGCACAATCAGCGCAGTCAGCGTGAGCATTCCCTGGCCGAGGATGAGCGCCGCGATGAGCATTTGGCCAAGGTATCCGGGATGTTGCAGCCGCAGATCCATGATGCCCAGCCACAGAGCGCACACTGCCGTAAAGCTGCACAACGATACCAGCAACGGAGCCTGAGCAAACGTAGCCTGCAGAGCCGCGGGCATAAAGCTGAGCCACTGTCGCGCATACCAGAGACGCGCGCGCAGCGGCCCGGATTCCAGGACCCTGGCGTGCATCTCTTCGAGAAGATCACCGGGGATGGTTTCGCGATCACGCTCGGAGAGAAGCAAGGCCAACAAACGAATGGACCATGGCTGCTTTACTTCAGATTGCATGAGAACACCTCCAGATAACTGCTGCTTATGCGGGATTGAGAATGTGCCGCTGGCCTTTCCATAACGTATCGAGAGTGCGGCGGGTTTCGCGCAGCGCAGCCGCACCGTCCCCTGTGAGCCGGTAGTAGCGCCGGGGGCGTCCGCCCCGCTCGGTAGTGCCCTCGGCGAGAAACGAACTGAGATAGCCCTTCGCCTCCATGCGGTCCAGCGTGGTGTAGATGGCACCGGCCGAGAGAGTGCGGTTGCCGGCTACCGCTTGCTGGGCTGCGTGAAGAACAGAGCGGCCATAAGCGTCCTCACCAAGACTGGCCACGGTGAGAAGAACAATTTGCTCGAAGGTACCGAGGAGTCCCGACATTGCCTACAATGTAGGCAATGTGAGCCAAGTGCGTCAAGTGAAAACGCGAATTCCGCGAACGGCCGCAGAAAGGGCTACGGCTTCTCGGGCCAGGAGTGTCGCGGATAGCGGCGCATGAGTTCGCGGCGCACCTGCGGATAGAGGCGCTCCCAGAATCCAGCGAGATCGGTAGTCATCTGCACCGGGCGGTGATTGGGCGCGAGCAGATGCACAACGACCGGCGCACGCGCGGGTCCGATCCGCGGGGTTTCGCGCATGCCGAAGAAGTCCTGCAGGCGCGATGCGATCCACGGTGGCTTGCCGGACTCATAGTGCACGCGGGTTTGACGCCCGGAGGGCAGGCGAAGCGAGGTGGGAGCCAGATCGCTGAGACGCCCCCCGGCGAGCGTGCGTTCGAGCAAAGGCAACAGGTGAGTGGCTTCGGCGCGCAACTCGGCGAAGCTGGCGAGCCCGTGGCAGAGCTCGCGCAGGGGCTGGGCAAGATCGGGCGCGGTGACTCCGGCGAACTCGGCGCGCGCCATGAGTTGCGCAAGAGCCTCGGGATCGACGAAGCGCTCCATTCCCGCGTCGAGGGCACGGGCGGCGAGCAGTTCGGCGGTGCGTTGAGGGTCGGGGTGGACGTGACGGGATTCCTGCAGCACCAGTTCCTCATAGACCAGGCGGCTCACGGCTTCCACGCGTTCGGCACGCGGATTCCACATCAGATCGATGCGCTCTTCAATGCGCTCCGGAAAAAGATCGAGCAGCCACTCGGGCTCGATGCGCGCGGAAATCCGGATGAGGGGCAGCGGCTTGTCCTTGCGGTCTTCCGCATCGACGGCAACCAGAAACTCGCCGTCGCCCGGCTCTCCCGTGAGTTCAGCGGAACCGCCACTTGATAAGAGCACCTGATTCCCTGCTCCGGTGGCGGTTTTGCCCGACGTGCGGCGGCGGGCCACACGATCAGGAAAGCCGGTGAGGATGGCTTGCAGCAAGGCGTCGTCGTTGGGCGCGGATTGCCTCGAAGGACGGACAGTACGGCGCAACTGCTCCACATGTTGGCGCAGTGCCGGGTCAGTGCCGCGACGCATGCTGTCGAGTGCGTGCAGCAGATCAGGATGCGGCGATGGAGTGCCGGATGCGAGCAGGGCGGCAACGAGGCATGCGTCTTCGCCGACGCCTCGCTCTTTTGCGGAGAGCACCACGCGCGCCAGGCGTGGGGGCAGCGGCATGCGCACCAGTTGCTGCGCCGCCTCGCCGTGCGCACCGAGACGGTCCAGGAGGGATTCGGCGGAGCGCACGGCGGCCTCAGGCGGCGGATCGAGCCAGGCGAGCTGCTCTGGATGATCGATGTTCATGGCGCGGAGCGCGAGACATAGCTGCGAGAGGTCGCCACGCAGAATTTCAGGTGTGTCGTGATCGGGGCGAAGCTGGAAATCCTCGGCCGGATAGAGGCGAATGACGCGGCCGGGGCCGGTGCGGCCCGCGCGGCCGGCGCGCTGCGTAGCAGAGGCTTTGCTGATGCGGGCGATTTCGAGCGTGGGCAGGCCGGTCCAAGGCGACCAGGTGGCGATGCGCGCGAGACCGCTGTCAATCACAGCGGAGACGCCATCGATGGTGATGGAGCTTTCCGCAACGTTGGTAGCAAGAATGAGCTTGCGGCGCGTGGAGGGCGCGACGGCGCGATCCTGCTCCTCAGGCGTCAGGCTGCCGTGCAGGGGCAGCATGAGCAGTTCGGCGCGGCGGACAAGTTCTTCACAGGTGCGCATGGCGCGGCGAATCTCCGCAGCGCCGGGCAGAAAGACGAGCATGTCGCCGGTATGCCCCTCGCGCAGCAGCATCTCGACGGCCTGCGCCACCTGCGATTCCAGCGGCGCGGGCGAGTAGGGCTGATTTGTAACCGTGAGTGGAAACAATCGGCCTTCGGAGCGCAGGACGGAACAATTGCCGAGAAAGCGCGCCACGGGTGCGGAGTCCAGCGTGGCCGACATGACCAGCAGGCGCAGGGAGGGACGGCGCTGCTGCAGGCGCCGGAGCAGCGCGAGCGCGAGATCGCTGTCGAGATGGCGCTCGTGGAATTCGTCGAGCACCACGGCATCGACGCCGCGCAGATCAGGATCGCTGAGCAGGCGGCGCGTGAGAACGCC
Organism: Acidobacterium capsulatum ATCC 51196; assembly: GCF_000022565.1. Taxonomy (NCBI): domain Bacteria; kingdom Pseudomonadati; phylum Acidobacteriota; class Terriglobia; order Terriglobales; family Acidobacteriaceae; genus Acidobacterium; species Acidobacterium capsulatum. Next base: position 237,110 of record NC_012483.1, on the reverse strand, counting down.
CTCGGTCAAAAAGCGCAGGCGGGTGCGCGGCCCTGCGACCTCTTCAAAGCGCACCTGGTAGCCGACGGTTTCGCCAGGGTGCTCGCCAAGTTCGGCCGCAACGCGGCGAGCGGCAAGGCGGGCGGCGATGCGGCGCGGCTCCAGCACGAGCACTTCGCCGGGAACGGCGTCGAGCAAGGCCGGAGGCACACGCGTGGTTTTGCCCGCGCCGGGAGCGGCCTCCAGAACCAGATTGGCGGAGCGGCCCTCAGTTGCGTCGAGGGCCTTGAGAATCCGCGGCAGCAGCGTGTCTACCGGCAGTGCGATTTTGCTTTTCACCGTGTTTCATCGGAACACGGCAGGGGTTTGGGGTCAAACCGGAAAAGCACGGCCGGGGCGAGAGATGGCGGGCGGGCTATTTTCCGTCTTCGCCGGTGTTGCCTATCTGAATGGAATGGCCTCCCGTAAGAGGACCGGACGGTGTGCTTTCACTTTGGGCAGCGATGGAATACTCCCAGGAGAAGCCGTGGCGAACGTGATTGAGGTCGATGTGGCGCGTCTCATTGGCCGCAAGGGTCAATGTATGGGTGCAGTCCATCTTGCGGACAAAGAGCAGCGTGCATGGAGTGGAACCGTTGCTGATTTGCAGCCCTCCTTCATAGGGAACGATGCATGGATCGGGGCTGGGGGTGAGTTGGTCGCTGATGGTCAACACAGCATTCTGAAGATCGACTTGATTCTCCATTTCTTTCTCCTGGGCCTGCGGCCGGCATGTGGGGTGAGGACATCACTTTTGAGGGAAATGCACCGAAGGGTCCTGAAGCAGTGACTGAGCCTCGGGATCGCTCAGCGCCTGATTGCGCGAATAGCCTTTGCGAAGCGCCTGATTGAGATAACGAACCGCCTCTTTTCTGTTTCCCAGGTTCTCGTAGACAACGGCTACGGCCTCAAGGGTAGAGGGGTCGTCTGGAGAAATGGCGAGAGCGGTCTGGATGTAATTGTGCGCCAGAGAGTTTTGCCCGGCCTGCGCCAGCAGGTCGGCGTAAGAGACGACGGCGACCGCGTCGTGAGGATGATTCTTCACATAGGTCCGCAGCATCTGCTTTTCCTTTTCCGATGTGCTTTGGACGCATGCTTTGTCTTTCACCCACTCGCAGGAGCCTCTCAGATCATCCCAGACAAGATAGTTAGCGGCATTGAACTGCAGGGCTCGGCGCAGCGCATCCACGGCCTCGGGGAAGCGGTGCTCCAGATAGTAGAGATTGCCGAGATTGGCCCATCCGGCATAGGTGGGGTGCAGGGCGAGCGAGCGGCGAAGCAGCCCCTCAGCCTTGTGCAGCGATGCCGGATCACCCTGGTCTTCATACGCTCCCGCGAGATTGAGAAGCACGGTGGCATTGTCGGGAGTAATGGCCCGCGCGCTCTGGTATGCGGCTATGGCCTGAGGGTACTTGCCCTGGCGGTCATAGAACATGCCCAGGGCATTGTAGCCATCCCAACTGTCCGGCTGCAGGTTTGCGGCACGAACGAACTCGGCCTTGGCGTCCTGGAATCTGCCGGCGTTCTCATGAACGCGGGCCAGGCCATCCAGGGCATCCGCATTTCTGGGGTCCAACTGCATGGCCCGCTGGAATTGCTCCAGGGCCAGGTCCTGCTTGCCCTGCGCACGATAGACATTGCCGAGGGTGACATAGGAGGCAGGCAAGGAACTGTCCAACTGAATCGCCCTCATGCAATTGGCCTGAGCCTGCCGCAGCCACTGCTCATTGGGTTGCATGCTGTACTTTGTCCAGTCGGCAAAGCCCAGCTCGGCATAGCCCAGCGCAAACGCCGGATCAGACTGCACGGCCTGCTGAAGAAGATTGATCGCCTTATCGAGATTGCCCGCCTGATCGTAACGCTCCACGTACCCGAGCGCCGTCAGGTAATCCTGATACGCCACAGGGGAGGCGCTGCCGGCGGAGTCGCCGGAGACCGAAGGCATATGAACATGCATCATGCGAGCGAGACTCGCGACCGCCCGGGTTTCAAGACTGGCAACATCGCCATCGGTGCTGTTGAGCGTGACGGAGCCCAGCTCACGCAGATGAGCCGCATCGATCAGCTCTACCTGCAGACTGGTCGAGAGGCCGGAACGCTGCACGGAGCCTTCGACGACGAGATTGGTTCCGAGCTCTTTGAGCGCGGCTCCGGGGGCGTTGATTTTGCGGCGGCGAACTTCGCTGGCGGGCACGACCCACAGCGAGGGATTTCTGGTGCTGAGGTTGGCGAGCCGGTTGGTGAGCGACTCCATGAGTCCGGCGGCAAGAGCTGCCTGATCCGGAGTGCTCTCCACGCCGGAAAAGGGCAGCACGGCGACATGCTGCTGTTCGGGCGCGGATGCGAAAATGCCGCGGAGCGCATGACGCGCCGCCGGAATCAGGAGCACACAGAGAGCGACGACGAGGATGGCCGCGGCTCCGGCGGCCAAGGCTGCGCCCCGGCGCGGGAAGCGGCCATCTTCCTGCGTGAAGCGCGAGGCTGAGTCGCGTACGCGGCGCAGCTCGGCCTGGCCGTGTGTGGAGGGCGGCAACGACGGCTGGCTGGGATCGGGCATCTGCGCAAGCAGCGTTTCGAGATCCTGCATGAGCACCTGGCAGGAGCCGTAGCGGCCTGCTGGATCCTTGGAAAGCATGCGGAAGAGGATGGTCTGCAGATCAGGTGGCAGCACGTCAAGATGCTGCGGTGCGTCATGCAGGATGGCATAGAGGATGCCTGCAAGCGTTTCGCGGTGAAAGGGATGGCGGCCGGTGAGCATCTCCGCCATGACGACGCCGAGAGCCCATATGTCGCAGCGACCGTCTACGGGGCGGCCCATGGCCTGCTCGGGGGCCATGTAGGCGACGGTGCCGGAGGTCTCGGTGCGCGAGACGGTTTCGCCGGTGAGGATGTAGGCCAGGCCGAAGTCGACGATCTTGGGTACATCCTCGGCGCTCATCATGATGTTGGAGGGCTTGATGTCCCGATGAACGATGCCCTGCGCGTGCGCCTCGCCGAGACCCCGCGCGATTTGCAGGGCGAGCTGCAGCTTGTCGCTCAGGGAGGGCTGGCGGCGGCGAATCCAATCGGTGAGCGGGCCGCCGTCATAGAACGGCATCACAAGAAAGGTGCGGCCGTCCGAGGTCTGCTCCATGCCATAGACCAAGCCGAGATTGGGATGGTCAAGCGTGGAGGCCGTGCGGGCCTCACGAAGCAGCCGCTCTTTGTCAGAAGAATGGATGCCAGTGTCAGCAGGAAGGAATTTGAGCGCGACCATGCGCTGCAGCCGCTGATCAAACGCACGCAATACGGTGCCCATGCCGCCGACCCCGGCGACGTCGAGCACACGGTAGTTTTCCGCGACGATCTCTCCGGCGGAGAAACTCTGAAAGGATTCCCGCATGATCTTCCTGGCTATGCCCTTGGTAATGAGGCGATGTTACGGGCAAATGGGGTGAGGAGCAAGATGCACGATTGGCTCATCTCCCTGCGGAAGGAATGGATGAGGCCGCCAGAGAGCTGGGACCTCATTCAAGAAGAATCTGGAGCAAGCAGGCTCAGCGGGTCGCTTTGGATAGCCGGGCGCGCAAACGGAAGGGCAGGTCATTATCAAAATGGCCTCGCAGCGCATCCAGGAACGATCGCACACAGATCGTGTAACGGACCCAGAGATCTTCCCTGTCGATCAATGTAGCCCGCAGCAGGTGCTTCCCTGTTTGCACGAGATGGACTGCAAGGGATCTGCGCCCGGGACGCCTCAACCCGGTATGAATGTCCATCCACATGCCGTTGCGGCGTCCAAAATATCCCATGCAGTAGCGGTCCGTGGGAAAGACTCGGAACTGGCGGCCGAAACGCTTCTTAAAACGGTCCGCACCCCGGGCTTCCTTATGGATCACGACGCTTTCGGGCGCATAAGCAATGTCGCCGGTGGCCAGAAGGCGAAGGCAATACTCGGTGTCGTCATGATGAAGAAAGAACTCCGCCCGGGGAAGACCGATCTTTGTCATTGCGGCATGGCTGAAGGCCACACCGACAAAAGAAGAAAACTGAAGCCTCTGGTATGGAAACTGGGGCGGCGCGGCGACGCCCACCACTGGCTTAACGTCTACCAGGTCTGCACCGTTCAGGTCCTTTTTTAGACTGGCAATTCCGACAACCTGAGGATACTCAGTGTAGGGCAGCAGTTTCTCCAAGGCATCCGGAAGCGGCTCCGCATCGTCATCCATAATCCAGATCCAGTCATTGCCAGCTTCAAATGCCGTTTTGAGGCCGGCGTGGAAGCCGCCGGCCCCTCCGGTATTTTTCTCAAGCCGCTGGTAAGAGATCTTCGGGTGGTCCATCAGGCCCGCGTCGCGGAGGTATTGCGGCGTTCCATCGGAGCTGGCGTTGTCGACCAGGTAGATGTGATCGGGAACGCGGGTTTGCCGCAACAATGCCTGCAGGCACTCGCCCAACATCACCTTACGATTAAACGTCACCACCACGACGGCAAATTTCACGTCTTACACCCCAATGCTTTTTGCGGTGGTGAGAGCGGCTGCGACCACCTGGTCCATATTGTAGTAACGGTACTGCGCGAGACGGCCTACAAAAAAGACGTTGGGCTCTGCCTCGGCCAGTGCCTTGTAGCGCTGGAAAAGGTCCTGATTCACGGGGCGCGGGATCGGATAGTAAGGATCGCCCTCGGCCTCAGGGTATTCGCGCACAATCGACGTGCCGGAGTGCTGTTGCGCCGTCAGGTATTTGAATTCGGTGATGCGGGTGTAGGCGTGGTCATTGGGATAGTTGACCGTGCCGACGGGCTGAAACTTAGAGGTGCCCGCCAGATGCTCGTGCTCAAAACGCAGCGATCGATACGGCAGTTTGCCGTAACAAAAGCCAAAATATTCATCGATCGGGCCAGTGTAGACGAGGGTCTTCCACTCATAACGGTCTCGCACGGAGGCAAAGTCTGTGCCCACCTCAATGCGGATGTTCGGATGATCGAGCATGCGCGCGAACATCTTCGTGTATCCCTCTTTGGGCATCTTCTGGAAGCTGTCGGTAAAGTAGCGATCATCTGTATTGGTGCGCACAGGAATGCGAGCAGCCACGAGTGCCGCAAGCTCAGAGAGATCGAGCCCCCACTGCTTGCGCGTGTATCCGCGGAAGAACTTGTCACACAGGTCGCGCCCTACGCTTGAAAGCACCACATCTTCGCTGGTGCGGATCGGCTCGCGGGGCTCGCGGACGCGATTAAAGTATTCGGCCACTCCCTGCTCATCGAGCGAAAGACCATACAGCTTATTGATGGTGGTCTGGTTGATCGGAATCGGGTACGTCTGGCCTTCCACCACGGCGAGCACGCGATGCTCGTAGGGAATCCAATCGGTGAAGCGCGTGAGATAGTCCACGACCATTTCAGAATTGGTGTGGAAGATGTGCGGCCCGTAACGATGAATCAGGAGGCCATGAGCGTCTGACTCATCAAATGCGTTGCCCGCGATGTGGTCGCGCTTATCAATAATCAGAACCGATTTTCCGGCGGCGGCGCAGCGTTCGGCAATCACGCTGCCGGCAAAACCCGCGCCAACAACCAGTACGTCAATCTTCATGCGATCTTCTCCCTGAGCATCATGGGATGCACTTCGAGCAGTGGGGCAGCCAATAGCCCATGATTTGCCAACTGCAATGAATGGTTTCGACGAGCGCCGACGCATCCACCTCCCGTTCTACGGGTGAAACTCAGTGAGATGGAGCAACTGGCGGCACAATGGAAAAGCGGGCTGGAACTTCCCGCTCAGTATATCGCCTGCCCTCTCTGTCTTCAGAGAGACGTGGATGGGAATTTGATCTTTTCTTTGACACTTTATAGAGGGTGGGAGCTGCCCCTCGAAGAGTCCTTCCCGACCTGTCGGGATCGCAGCCGAAGTGCGGATTTCCATGCCCTGCGAGCCGCATTTTCCGGCTTTCGCAATGGACGCGGCTCTGCGACCAATCCCCATATCCTGAAAATCCAGAGACGCGATTCTTCCAAAAACGGGATATTCACAGCGCGGCTGCACAGTGGCTTTCGGGAGCGTCCCTGCCGTCAGCACCTCAAGTGACTGTAAATATGGTGAAAAACCCGAATATACTGGGGAGAACCCGAGTACAGGAAATGGAAGCCGCATTGGCAATTCATTTGCTATGTATTTGATATTCGGAAGCCTGGTCGCTTCCAGAGGGAGTGCCTCATCCGCGCATGGAGAAGTCACTGCAAACCCGGGTATCGGTTGTTCTGCTGGCGGTGCTCACGCTGGCGGCCGTGGCGTTTGCGTTTCTCAACTTTGCCCAGGAGAGCCACACCCAATTCCCGACCGATGGCGTGATCTGGATGGAAGGCCATGGCGGGCTGGTGGCCGAACATGTGCTGCCCGGCAGCCCCGGCCAACTGGCGGGCATCAAGGCGAAGGACATTCTTGTTTCCGCCAACGGAGCCGTGACCGATCGCATTGCACAACTGGCCCGCGAAGAGGCTCAGACGCGCGTTTATGGCACCATTCACTACACGCTGATCCGGCGTGGCATTCGGCTGGTGGATGTGCCGGTCATTCTGGCGCAACAGGATGAAAGCCTCAACCAGGGGCTGCGGCTGATTGCCCTGGTGTACCTGTGCATCGGCTTTTATGTTCTCTTCCGGCGCTGGACGGCACCGCACTCGCTGCACTTTTATATCTTCTGCCTGGTCTCATTTGTTCTTTACGCATTTCACTACACCGGGCAGTTTGATTTGACCGATCAGGTCGTCTACTGGAGCGGCATCGTGGCGGCGGCGCTGCAGCCAGCGCTGTTCCTGCACTTTGGCATCACCTTTCCAGAGGATCGTCCCCGCCGGCGCTACGGCGTGCTGGCTTTTGTGTATCTGCCAGCAGTGCTGATTGTGGCCCTGCAGGTGGTGGCCCAGCAGTTCTGGCAGGCCACCGAGGTGCTCAAGCATCATCTGGATCAAATTGCTCTCGGATATCTGGCGGCCTATTACCTGATCACCGCCGTGGTGCTCTGGGTGCATTACCATCGCAGCCGCGTGCCCCTGCGGCGGCAGCAATTGAAATGGCTGGTGCGCGGCACCGTCATCGCCATCGTGCCTTTCACGGTGCTCTATGTCGCGCCCTTTCTGGCGAGCATTCCCGAGCCCAGCCTGGTCACGAAGCTGGCGGGCATTTCGCTGGTCTTTTTGCCGCTGACCTTCAGTTGGGCGATCGTTCGCTACCGGCTGATGGATACCGACCTGATCTTCAAGCGGGGCGTGACCTACACGCTCGCCACCGCACTGCTGGTCGGCGTCTATTTCGGCGTAGTGGCAGTGACGGCGGAAACGGCGCACCGCACGCTGCCGAAGTTTGGCGGCTGGGGCCTGATCATTGCCGTAATTTTGACGGCGCAGGTTTTCGATCCGTTGAAGAAGCTGATTCAGCGGCGCGTGGACAAGCTGTTTGACCGGCAGAAGTATGATTACCGGTCCACGCTGATCGAGTTTGGCCGCAGCCTGAGCACCGAGACCGACATGGACGCGCTCATGAATGCCATCGCCGACCGGCTGCCGCACACGCTGCTGGTGGAGCGGGTGGCGGTCTTTTTGTCAGACCAGCCCGGGCATTACCGGCTGGCCAAGGCGCATGGATTCCCTGCTTCGCTGATGCAGGCCGAGTCGACACTGGATCTGAACTTTCTGGATTTTGATCAGCCCGACGCCGGGTCGCATATCTTTTTTGAGAACACGCAGGCGGCGCTGCATTTGACCGAGAGCGAGCAGCGGTCGGTGAATCTGCTCGACCTGAACTACTATCTGCCCTGCCGCGTGCAGGATCGCACGATTGCCGTAATTGGTCTCGGCAAAACGACGGGGGGCGATTTTCTCTCCAGCGAAGACATGGAGATGCTCGAGTCGCTGGCCAGCTACATCGGCATCGCGCTGCAGAATGCAAGGCTCTACTCAAGTCTTGAGCAGAAGATTACCGAGTTTGAGCGGCTCAAGGAATTCAACGAGAACATCGTGGAGTCGATCAACGTCGGCATTCTCGCGGTGGACCTCGAGGACCGCGTCGAAAGCTGGAATACGCAGATGGAAGTGCTGTTTGCCCTGCCCCGGCGCGAGGCTCTGCGGCAGCCGCTGTCTGAGGTCTTTCCCGAGTCGCTGTACCGCGAATACCAGACCGTAAAGGAGCAGCCTGGCGTTCACCACTTCTATAAGTTCCGGCTGCAGACGAATGCCGGTGAGTCGCGCACGGTGAATGTGGCCGTTGCGCCGCTGGTGTCGCGTGACTTTGAGACGGTGGGCCGCATTCTGTTGCTGGAGGATATTACGGATCGCACGCAACTGGAGTCGCAACTCTCGCAGGCCGAGAAGCTCTCGTCCATTGGCTTGCTGGCCGCCGGCGTGGCACACGAGGTCAACACGCCGCTGGCGGTGATCTCGTCGTACACGCAGATGCTCTCCAAGCAGGTGCGCGGCGACGACCGGCTCTCTCCGCTGCTCGACAAGATTACGCAGCAGACCTTCCGCGCCTCAGAGATTGTCAATGGCCTGCTGAACTTCTCGCGTACCGGAACCTCGGAGTTCCGCGAGACCGACGTGAATACGTTGATTCGCGAGACGCTGACGCTGGTGGAGCACCAGTTCAAGACCGCACAGATTGAGCTGGTGATGGACCTCTCGGCGGACCTGCCGACGATTCGCGGCAATGCGGGCAAGCTGCAGCAGGTGTTTCTCAATCTGTTTCTGAATGCCAAGGACGCCATGCATGGCGGCGGCCAACTGCGCGTCAGCACCCTGGTGAACGGACACGTCACCATCGCGATTACAGATACAGGCTCAGGCATTTCGCCTGAGAACATGCAGAAAATCTACGACCCGTTTTTTACGACTAAATCCGCTCCCAAGGAGGGGCAGCGCCGTGGTACAGGCCTCGGCCTGGCCGTGACCTACGGCATTATCCAGGAACATGCCGGCAAGATCCGCGTCGAGAGCGAAGTCGGTTGCGGCACCACCTTTTACCTTGAATTCCCCGTGCTAAGGAAACCGGCCCATGTCTGATGCTTTCACTGTTACGCCGTCCGTTGACACCCCTTCTCCGCCAGAGACACGTCAAAAGATTCTGATCATTGACGATGAAGCCGCATTGCGCGAAACGCTCGAAGCCCTGTTGTCGCTGGAGGGTTACGAAGTCGAAACCGCAATCCATGGGGAAGCTGGTCTCGAAAAGATCGACCGCAACTCCTATGATCTGGTGCTGCTGGATCTGGCGCTGCCGGGCAAAAACGGCATTGAAATTCTGGGGCTGATTCGCGACCGGAATGCCGACCTGCCTGTGATCATGATCACGGCCTTCGGCACCGTGGATAACGTCATGGATGCCATGCGCGCCGGCGCGCAGAACTTCATCCAGAAGCCGTGGGACAACGAAAAGCTGCTGGCCGACATTCGCTCGGCGATTGCGCGGCATCAGGCTGAGGAAGAAAACATTCAGTTGAAGCGCGCGATGAAGCAGCGCTACAACTTTGCCAACATCGTGGGCAAGAGCGAGCCGATGCTGCGCATCTTTGACCTGGTGGCCCAGGTGGCTCCCAGCCGGTCTACGGTGCTGATTCAAGGCGAGAGCGGCACGGGCAAAGAGCTGATTGCGAAGGCTCTGCATGCGAACTCCACGCGTCGCGACAAGCCCTTTGTGCCGGTGAATACCGGCGCGATGCCGACCGATCTGCTCGAATCGACGCTCTTCGGACATGTGAAGGGCGCCTTCACTTCGGCCATCGCCTCGAAGAAGGGCCTGTTTGAAGTGGCGAACGGCGGCACGCTCTTTCTCGACGAGATCGGCACGATGGGCATGGACACGCAGGCCAAGATTCTGCGCGTGCTGCAGGATCGCCGGTTCATGCAACTGGGCGGAACGCAGGAGATTCAGGTGGATGTGCGCATCATCGCCGCCACCAACGTGGAACTGCGGCAGGCCGTGCGTGAAGGGCGCTTCCGCGAAGATCTCTACTACCGCCTGAACGTGATTACGGTGGAAATGCCGCCGCTGCGCAGCCGCCGCGAAGACATTCCTCTGCTCGCGCAGCATTTTCTGAAGCGCTACTCGGAGGAGAACACTCTGCCGCTGCGTGCGCTCACGCCGGAGGCGCTGCGCATCCTGATTGATTACGACTGGCCGGGCAATGTGCGCGAACTCGAAAACGTGATTGAGCGCGGCGTGGTGCTTTCGGCCACGCCCTCCATCAATGCCGACCTGCTGCCGGGGCATATCACGGGGCGCAATTATTCCACCAGCCTGCTGGAGCACAGCCCCGATGCCTCGCTCTTTGAAATATTGGAAGACATTGAGCGCCGCATCATCATGGCCAAGCTCGAGCGCTGCAACTGGAACCAGACGGACGCGGCCGAGCAGTTTCGCATTCCGCTCTCGACGCTGAACCAGAAGATCAAGCGGCTCAACATTGAGATACGCAAGCGGGGCCGGGACTAGAGCCGGTTGGCCGCGACGGCAGCGCGCCCGGATGGCGGCAGCAAGATGCCTCTAAAATCGAGAGAAGATAGAACTTGTGGCAGTCCTTTGACGGCTGGCCGCATCTAAAAGGCAGATACGGACCATGCCCATAGCCACGCTGGATACGACTGCAAAACGCTGGGTTCTTTCTGTGCAGGAGTATGCGCTGCTGACCACGCGCGCCCTGCTGAACCTCTTTCGGCGTCCTTTCTATTGGTCCGACATTGTTTTTCAGGCCGACTACATCGGCATTGGCTCGCTGCCGATCGTAATTCTGACCGGCTTTTTCACCGGCGGCGTCCTCGCTCTGAACAGCGCCTCCACGCTGGCGCAGTTTGGCGCCACAGCGGTCACCGGCCAGTTGGTCAGCCTGTCGATGATCAAGGAGCTCGGCCCGGTGCTGACCAGCCTCATGGTCAGCGGGCGCAATGCGTCGGGCATGGCCAGCGAGCTAGGCTCAATGATTGTGACCGAGCAGGTGGATGCCATGCGGGCGCTCGGCACCGACCCGATGAAAAAGCTGGTGATGCCCCGCATCGTGGCGACGGTCTGCATGATGTTTTTCCTCACGATTGTCTCCGACGCTATCGGCACCCTGGGCGGAGCTTTCGTCTCGGGCATCCTGCTGGGGCAGAACACCTCGCAGTACTTTCACACGGCTTACCAGGCGCTGCGGTATCCAGATGTGTTTGAAGGGCTGATCAAGCCGGTGATCTTTGGCTTCATCATCGCGACGATCGGCTGTTTCTATGGGATGAAGACGCGTGGCGGCACGCAAGGTGTGGGTCGCTCGACCACGCAGGCGGTGGTGGTGGCCTCGGTGCTGATCATTGCGACAGACTTCTTTATCAGCCAAATCGTGATCAGCATTTTTGGACGATAGAAACTGTGAACGATAAGCATTGCGGACGATGAGCACAGCCACCCATCCAATTGCCGAGCCTGCCGCGAGTTCCACCGAGCCTGTGGTCGTGTTTAGTCACGTCTCGATTGGATTTGACGGCAAGCCGGTGCTCAAGGACATCTCCTTTGAGCTGCGGCACGGGGAGACGAGAATTCTGCTGGGCCCGGCCGGCGTGGGCAAAAGTGTTCTGCTGAAGCTGACGAACGGGCTGCTGATGCCCGACGCCGGCTGCATCACCGTCTTTGGCAAAGATCTGTGCCACATGAAAGAGCGGGATCTCTTTGCGCTGCGAGGCGAGATCGGAACGGTCTTCCAGGAAGGCGCGCTTTTTGATTCCATGAACGTGCGCGACAATGTGGCGTTTCGCCTCATTGAGGAGCACCTGCCCGATGAGGAAATTGACCGCCGCGTCGAAGAGGCGCTGCGCTTTGTCGAGCTGGAGCACACGATGAAGAAGCTGCCATCGGAGCTTTCCGGCGGCATGCGGCGGCGCGTGGCGATTGCCCGCGCGATTGTCACCGAGCCGAAGCTGCTGCTTTACGATTCGCCGACCGGGGGGCTTGACCCCATCACTTCGACCACCATTATCGAACTGGTGATCAAGCAGCGCGATGCCTCACAGACCTCCTCGCTGGTGGTGACTCACCGCCTGCAGGACGCCTTCATGATGGCCACTCACCGCTACGATTCCGACTGCAAGTGCATCAAAGCATTGCCCAAAGGGGAAACCGATCCCAATACCAGCTTTCTGGTTCTGCACGAAGGACAACTGGTTTTTGACGGGACCACCGAAGAGCTGGTCCGGTCAGATGATCCCTTTCTGCGCGACTATTTGAGATAGCTCAAAGAATTTTCCTGCCTCTAACCGTCCTTTTCTTTATTTTTTCTCATGTTCTTCCCTGCACCCTCCGATGTGGTGAGGAGAGGCCCATAGCGCGGCACGGCAGGGATTTCTGAGCCCCCCTTCTCAACGGAAAGAGCTGAGCACGATCACTTTCCGGAGATCCCCCATCCAGAGGCCGGAGGCCGGACCCGCGCATGAGGTTCGCAGAGTGAACCGGCAGATCGTGCCCGGAGAGTGTGGATGAATTTCGATGGCCTTTTGACGGCTCTGGTTCTGGGCGCTCTGGTCCTGATTTTCGGATCGATTTTGCGGCGCAGCGGTCATGCCGGTTTGCGCTTCTGGTTTCTGGGCTGGACTCTGATTCTGATTCATGTGGTGGTGCAATGGCTGGGTCTGCCCTTTGCCAGCCAGGAGAGCCAGACCGTCGTGGTGATCGACATGCTCCTGCTGGCTGGAGCAGCGTTTCTTCTGTCCCTGATTCCGACACCAAGTTTCAAGCCTGCAATGATCCTGTGCGCCGTCATGTTCGGCGTATCGGCCAGTCTGTATTCGGCATTGGTGATTATTGGAATCACCCAGCCCTGGCTGATGTGGCCGCTGTTTGCCGCCAGTTGCATCAGCCTGAGCGTAACCCTGCTGCATGCACAGGAAAACCGAAGGCGGCGCGACCGGCTGCTGAGGATAGCCGTGGCAGTGGTCACGGCCACACTGGCCGGCATTGATTTCTTCTTTAACCCTCCGCTCGATGGTGGACTGCTGGCACTGCTGAGCGCGATCTATCTCGCTGACGGGCTCGCGTACTACCGGCGCTTTCGCAGAATCTCGAGCGGTGTGTGCACGACCTTGCTGGGCTTTGCCGCCTGGGGGCTGGTGTGGCCTGTGGCTTCTTTGCTCGGCCACTACGCACCCCACTTTCAGGCTCCGCCGGTGCTTTGGAATCTGCCGAAGCTGTTTGTAGCGATCGGCATGATTCTGACGCTGCTGGAGCAGGAAACCCTGCGCATGGCACGCGAGGCCGAGCGCAATCGCACGCTCTATGACAAAAGCCAGTGCGGATTATTCCTGACGAACATGAGCGGCACGTTGCTGGACTGCAATGATGCGCTGGCGCGGATGAGTTCGCGTGGATCTTCGCAGGCGATGATCGGCACCAGTGCCGTTGCGTGCTATGCCGACCCGGCAGAACGTGATCTGTGGATCAGAGACATTCTGCGGGATGGCTCGATAGAAAATCGCGAATTGCACCTGATTCGCCCGGACGGCACGGCGTGGATCGCGCTGATGAATGCGAAGCTGCGGAGAGACCTTCGCGGACAGCCGATGGAGATTGAAGGCGCCCTGCTCGACGTCACAGAGCACCGGCGCATGCACCGGCAACTGCTGTGGCAGGCACGGCATGATCCTTTGACCGGGCTGGCCAATCGCGCCAGTATGGAAGACGCCGTGCAACAGGCGCTGGCCGGCGCGGACGCAAATGGATCACAGGTCGCGATGATCTGCATGGACCTGGACCAGTTCAAGTGGATCAACGACAACCACGGTCACACTATTGGCGATGGCTTTTTGCGCGCCTTTGCGCAGCGTCTCAAGACTGCCGTCACTGCCCCTGACCTGCTCGGCCGCGTGGGAGGAGACGAGTTTCTGCTGCTGCTGCGCAACGTCAGCAGCGAGCAGGACGCCGCCGAGCGCCTGGAACGCGTGCTGAAAACGCTGGACAAACCGCTCGAAGTGGAAGGCCACACGCTGCGCCCGTCTGTCAGCGCGGGAGTTGCGATTTATCCTTGCGACAGCGCACATGCGGCAGACTTGCGCCGCCATGCCGACCACGCGCTCTACCGCGCCAAAGAAATGGGGCGCGATCAATACCAGTTCTACTCGCGCAATCGCAAGAAGATCGACGACGACATTGCGCTGGAACGGCTTTTGCACCGCGGCCTCAAAGAAAACTGGTTTGTGCTGCACTACCAGCCGCAGATGTTTGCAGACGGCGGATTTTTTGGTGTGGAAGCCCTGCTTCGCTTTCAGCATCCGGAGCGCGGACTGTTGCAGCCGGCGGACTTTCTCAGCATTGCCGAACGCAACGGGCTGCTGCATCCGCTGGGCGAGTGGGTGATTGAAGAGGCGTGCCGCCAACATCGCGAGTGGCAGAGCCAGGGCCTGCCCATGCTGACCATGACCGTGAACGTCTCTGCCGTGCAATTTAACCGGCCCGACTTTTGCGAGAGCGTGGAGCGCATTCTGCTGCGCCAGCAAATGCCGCCGGAGTATCTGGAACTGGAGATCACCGAATCGCTCGTGATGAATGACTGCGAAGATTCCGTGGCGCAGATGAAGCGGCTGAAAGAGCTTGGCATTCGCATTGCCGTCGATGATTTTGGCACCGGCTATTCTTCGCTGAGCTATCTGCACCGCCTGCCGATCGATGTGCTCAAAATCGACCGCTCATTTATTGAAAAGCTGCAGGAGCCGCATGGCACGCTGCCGATTGTGGAAGCGATTATTTCCCTGGCCAATTCGCTTCATCTGCAGGTAGTCGCCGAAGGCATTGAGCATGATTTTCAGCGCCAGCTCTTGCGGCATCTGGGGGCCCACCGCTTGCAGGGGTACCTGTACTCGCAGGCCATCCCCGGGCAGCGGCTGGGGGAGTTCCTCATGGCGCAAGGCTTGTGGCGCATCCAGGGAGGCGCGAGCATGCAAGCGCTCACAGCGGTGGCCAGCGCGGCGCACTGAAGCAAGAGCTTCCCACAATATCCCGTATCCACAATTCCCCGCCCTGCCGCTTTCGCACGCCGGGCCGCCTCTGCTAGGCTGAGATGTTTTCAACCCGCAGCAGGAGCAAGCGACCGATGGCCTTCCCGTTTCAAGGCGTTGATTTTCTCAACTTTGACTCACTCCTCACCGAAGACGAGCGCATGGTGCGCGACACCACGCGGCGCTTTGTGGAAGAGAACCTGATCCCGATCATTGAGCAGTGCAACCGCGAGGGGCGCTTTCCGCGCGAGCTGGTCAAGCCGATGGGCGAGCTGGGCTTCTTTGGCGCCAATCTTGAGGGCTATGGCTGTGCCGGCATGTCCAACATCGAGTACGGGCTGGTCATGCAGGAGCTGGAGCGGGGCGACTCGGGCCTGCGCAGCTTTGTGAGCGTGCAGTCGGCGCTGGTGATGTATCCGATTTATGCCTTTGGCTCAGAAGAGCAGAAGAACGAGTGGCTGCCGAAGCTGGCCACGGGCGAAAAGCTGGGCTGCTTTGGGCTGACCGAGCCGGATTTTGGCTCGAACCCCGGAGGCATGCGGACCCGAGCCCGCAAGACCGCCGATGGCTATGTACTCAATGGCGAGAAGATGTGGATCACCTCAGGCAGCATCGCGGATGTGGCCGTGATCTGGGCCAAGGTGGAAGACGAAGACGATCGCGTGCGCGGCTTTCTGGTGGAGACGGATCGCAAGGGCTTCGAGGCGCGGGACGTGCATGGCAAGTGGTCGCTGCGCGCGTCGGTCACCTCGGGGCTTTCGCTGCAGGACGTGCATGTGCCTGCGAAGAATCTGCTGCCGGGCACCGGCGGGCTGAAGTCGCCGCTGATGTGCCTCAACCAGGCGCGCTACGGCATCAGTTGGGGAGTGATTGGCGCGGCGATGGCCTGCTATGACACGGCGCTGCAATACACGCAGACGCGCAAGCAGTTTCGCGACCAGCCGCTAGCCAGCCACCAGCTTGTGCAGGAGAAGCTGGCATGGATGATCACCGAAATCAGCAAGGCGCAACTGCTGATTCACCACGTGGGCAAGCTCAAGGATGCAGGCAAGGTGGGCTTTGAGCACATCTCCATGGCCAAGCGGAACAACGTGTGGATGGCGCTGGAGTGCACGCGCATCTCGCGCGACATGCTCGGCGGCAACGGCATCACCGACGACTACCCGATCATGCGGCACATGATGAATCTTGAATCGGTGAAGACGTATGAGGGCACGCATGACATTCACACGCTGATCATTGGCAACAGCGTGACGGGGATTCCGGCGTTTTAGTCTCGCCAACCGGTCGCAATGCACAAGTGTGCTATCCGTGCGACAATCATTCCGTTCGCGCTGTACAGCTTTTGCTTTCCCTCAAAAGGAGAACCCGGTGATGAAGCGTTTGCTGTTGTCATTTGGCCTGGCCGCTCTGGTGACGGCTTCCACATTTTCAGCCTCTGCACAGATGAAGAAGAAGGCTCCGCTCAGCCCGCCTGAGCAGGTGTCGGCCATGGCGAATGGGCAGACCATCAGCATCAAGTACTCGTCGCCACGGGTGCGCGGCCGCGAGGGCCACATCTTTGGCCCGGGCGGACTTATCAGCCATGATGTGCATTATCCCGTATGGCGGGCCGGCGCAAATGCCGCCACCACGCTGACCACCACCGCGGACCTGACCATCGGCCATCTCGAAGTGCCCAAGGGCACCTACACGCTCTTTGTGAACATCAAAGACCCCAATCATTGGGTGCTGATTGTGAACAAGGAGACCGGCGAATGGGGCCTGGCCTACAAGGCCGCCGATGACCTCGGCAGCGTCCCGATGCACATGCACAAGCCGAAGCACATGATCGAAGACCTGGTGTGGAAGATCAAGATCAACGATCAGGGCAAAGGCAAGCTGGTGCTCGCCTGGGAGAACCATAAGGCCTCGGTTCCCTTCCGGATGCACTGAGTCTCACAAGCACCTATGCACAAAGCCGCAGCGGCTCTCACCGCTGCGGCTTTTTGCATTCGGGAGTACTCTGTCGGTAGATGGCTGACTGTCCCCAACCCGGCCTTTCGTCCCTTCCTCTTACAGAAGCAAGGGTTCAGAGAAACTTTGCGCCGCTCTTCTCACGCGTGCTTGCCGATGATCGCATTTATCTCATGACGCAATCGCTGGGCCGGCCGCTGGACCGCATGGCCGAAGATGTGCAAGAGGCCGTGGATGCATGGTACGGGCGGCTAGGGAGCGGATGGGACGACTGGCTGGCCGCCCGCGAACACTACCGCAGCCTGATTGCCTGCCTGATCGATGCCGGGTGCCTGTCCTGCGTGGTGCCCATGACCTCAGCGGGCGAGGGGCTGCGCACCGTGCTGAACGCGCTCACCGCCGCGAAAGCAGAACCGATAGAAGTTCTGATGACGACCGGCGAGTTCACTTCTACACAAGTCGTGCTGGAGCAATATGCCGCGGCGGGACGCATTCGAGTGCGCCGTGTGGCTCCGGATAAGCGGGGGTATTTTGCCCTGCAGACGCTGATGGATGCGGTCACGGCCGGGACGGGTCTGGTGGTGGTCTCTGAGGTCATGTTTCAGACCGGGCAGTGGCTGCGGAATCTCGACCAACTCGCAGACGCATGCCACGCGAAAGGCGCGCGCCTGCTGGTGGACGCCTACCACTCGCTGGGAGCGGTGCCGGTGGATGTGCGGCGGATGCGCACCGATTTTATGACCGGCGGCTGTTACAAATATCTTCGCGGCGGCCCGGGCGCGGCGTTTCTCTATCTTTCGCCTGAGCTACTGGAGTCCGGGCTGGATTCGGGGCTGGTTCCGCTGGACGCAGGCTGGTTTGCTCTGAAGCCCGATCGCGCCACCGATGACTTCAGCCGCGCGGCGCTCATGCCGGGTGGCAACGCCTTTCTGCAGGACACGCCCGATGTGCTGCCGTGGTACCAGGCGCGCAGCGGCCTCGAGTTCACACTGGAAGTCGGCGTCAACCGTTTGCGCGCCTATGGGCTGGAGCAGCTCCGCTTTTTGCGAGCGGCGCTCGAAGATGCCGGTGTACCGCGCGTGCATGGGGCAGACGACGAGCACGGAGCATTTCTGGTGGTGCGCCACGCCAAGGCAGCCCTGCTGGCCGAAGCGCTGCGCGAGCAGCAGATTGCGGTGAATGCGCGCGGAGAGTGCCTGCGTCTCTGCCCGGATTGCCTCACGCGGCAGGAAGAACTGCTGCGGACGGCCGCCGCACTGGGCAAGCTGATGCATGAAATAGGCGCGTAACCTGGGCCACGCGCCTGGGTTGGGTACCGGTGCGCGCCACTCAGGCGAGCGCCAGGGCGCGAATCTCTTCCTTGCGTACAGTGAGCTGCTCGATGAGGTCCGCACGCACTTCATAACCGCGCCCGGCCACATCGGGCACCGCAATCTCCCCTTGTGCATTGACGGTCACGGCCGGCTCAATGATGTCTTCGGCCCAGTAGCGGCTGGAGGCCGACACATCGCCGGGCAGCGTGAAGTTCTCCAGCGACGAAAGCGCAATGTTGTGCGCGCGGCCGATGCCGGTCTCGAGCATGCCTCCGCACCATACGGGGATGCCGCGCTCCTGCGCGACATTGTGCACGGCGATGGCCTCGCTGAAGCCGCCGACACGGCCATTTTTGATGTTGATAATCTGGCAGGATTCCATATCGATGGCTGCCAGCGCGTCGCGCCGGTTGCGAATCGACTCATCGAGGCAGATGGGCGTTTCGAGCCGCTTCTGCAGCATGGAGTGGAAGTAAAAATCATCGGACCAGAGAGGCTGCTCAATCATCAGCAACCGGAACTGATCAAACGAGGCGATGTGGTCGGAGTCGCGCAGGCGGTATGCGGAGTTGGCATCGCAGCTCAGCAGAATGTCAGGCCAGCGATTGCGAACCGCCTCGAAGACCTTCACGTCCCAGCCCGGCTTGCACTTGAGCTTGATGCGCTGATAGCCGGCCGCGAGCGACTGCTCGATCTCACGCATCAAGTCTTCCAGCGTCGGCTGAATGCCGATGGAGACGCCGCAGGGGATGGTTTCGCGCACGCCGCCCAGCAGCACCGACAAGGGAATCTCCTTCATCTGCGCCTCGGCATCCCAAACGGCATTTTCAAGCGCAGCCTTGGCCATGCGATGCCCGCGCACGTTGCCGAAAATTTGATGACACTTGCCCCCGTGCTCAGGATCAGCCGCAGCCAGGGCGGGCGCAAGCTCCTGCGAGATGACGAGCCAGGCCGTATCGATGGTTTCGTCAGAGAAAAACGGGTGCTCGCCCGCGACGCACTCCCCCCAGCCGGTATAGCCTTCGGCCTTGAGTTCGACGAGCAGAATGCGACGGTTGGTGGTTTTGCCGAAACTGGTCTCAAAGGGCTTCACGAGCGGCATGCGCACTTCGCGGAGCGTAATCGAATCAATTTTCATAAGTGTCTTCTCACTGTGGCCAGGCTGCGAGTTCGTAGATTCCGTTGCCGGCCTCATCGACGCAGAAGTTCACGACGGCGAGTCCGGCCTGGAAGGCTTGTTGAAACTGCTTGCGGAGGTTCTGCTGGACTTCCAGCGCCCGCGCGACATCGCCAGAGGTTTTCCAGCTTGCCATTTGCGCGGGAATCATCATCCTCTCCTCAATGGGTGGGATTGGCCCGAAGTCTCCTGCCAGAACACCGGCTACCCGGCTGGAAGCCAAGCGCCATTCGGCTACCAGTCGATCCGTCGGCAGCCCATTCTGAAGACGGGATGAGGATACACCATAAAAGTCCGGCAAATAGCAGCGGACGATTGCCCCGAGCCTGTGGATATTGAGGAAAGCATTCTTGATCTCCAGCGGATCGAATGTCCATTCCATATGGTCAATGCCACGGGACAATGCCTCTTCGCGTTGAAACCGCTTGAGTTGCTGGCCCAGCCCCTCGTTGCGCCAGCCGGGATCGACGGCCAGCATGTGCGAGTGCAAATAGGGGCGGGACGGCTCACCGTTGATTCCCTGCTTCACGCCGGGCAGCGCCATGGCAAAACCCACCAGCGTGCCGCTGTGCTCCTCAAATGCGCCAATCACCTGGCCGCCAATATGACGCGCCACAATGAAGGCGCGGCGCGGAATGATGTCATTGCCCTCGTAGCCCCAGACATCGCCCTGCATCCGGACGCAGGCCCCCAGTTCGTCCAGCGACTCGCAGGCACGCAAGACAGCGGTGCGGCCGCTGCGAACAGCGATGCGCCTGCCGGGGAGAGCCAGGGTCGGCATCAGCGTACCCTCTCCATGTGCTCCGTCTGCTTGGCGGCAGCCCACAACTCTTCCAGTTCCCCGGCGGAGCGCTGCTCCAGCGGCTCCGTGCTAGCCTCTTCCATTTGAGCGAAGCGGCGGCGGAACTTTGCGTTGGCATCGCGCAGTGCCAGCTCGGGATCAACCTTCAAGTGACGCGCGAGGTTTGCGACCGTAAACAGCAGATCGCCAATCTCTTCCTCAATTTTCCTCTGGCCTTCTGATTGCGCCAACTCGGCTTCTACTTCGGCGGTTTCTTCGCGAACTTTGGCGAGCAGCCCCTGCACCTCTGGCCAGTCAAAGCCGACTTTCGCGGCCTTCGAGCCGAGCTTGGTGGCTTCCATCAGCGCGGGCAGAGAGCGTGGGACTTCATCGAGCAGCCGCCGGGAATTGCCAGCCTGCTGCTTGCGCTCCTGCTTCTTGATCTCTTCCCAGTTGCGCAGCACCTGACCGGCGTCGATGCCGCTGGTTTCCATGCCTTCGGCGCGATTGCCCGCAGCCGCGGCGGCTTCATCGCCAAAGACATGAGGGTGGCGGCGAATCAGCTTGAGATTGAGCGTCTCAACGACGTCTGCAACGTCGAAATAGCCCGGCTCGGCGGCCATCTGGGCATAAAAAAGGACCTGCAAAAGCAGATCGCCCAGTTCGGACCGCAGCTCGTCCCAATTCCCTGTTTCGATCGCGTCGAAGACCTCGTACACCTCTTCGAGCGTGTACTTGCGGATGCTATGGAAATCCTGCTCGCGATCCCAGGGACATCCCTCGGGACCGCGCAGCCGCGCCATGATGGCAACGGCTTCTGAAAAACGTTTGCCTGCCTCTTCGGCTCCCGCCATACCCTTACTGTAATCCAGATTCGGGCCGTTCTGGTGAATTCCCGTCATGCGCCTGTCACGATGAGGCTCTATACTCCGATACTGAATGTCTGTGCCGGTTTCCATCTTTGTGGGTGTGCTGGGGCTTGTCTTCGGCAGCTTTCTGAACGTGTGCATCTCGCGGCTGCCTCATCATGAGTCCGTGCTGCTGCCCGGCTCGCACTGCCCTTCGTGCCATCGGCCCGTACGCGTGTGGGACAACATTCCCGTACTCAGCTTTCTGCTGCTCGGCGGGCGCTGCCGCGACTGCCACCGCGCGATTGGCTGGCGGTATCCGCTGGTGGAACTGGCCACGTCCATGCTCTTTCTGCTGAGCGCGTGGACGTATGGGATCACTCTCACCGGCATCGCGACCATGCTGCTCTGCTTCCTGCTGCTGGGGCTCGCGGCGATGGACGCCGAAACACTCACCCTGCCGGACGCCTTTACCATGCCGGGCATTGTTCTCGGGCTGGTCTATCACGCCGTCATGCCAGCCTCGGGCGTCAAAGAACGCCTGCTGGAAACCGGCGTTGCGGCGCTATGGGGTTTGCTTTTTGCGTTTCTGCTGTTGCTGGTGCGCTGGGTTTACTTCCTGCTGCGCCAGCAAGAGGGGCTGGGACTGGGCGACGCCAAACTGATGGCGATGATCGCCATCTGGCTCAGCCCGGCGCTCACGGCCGAGGCGCTTTTTCTCGGCGTCGTGGCGGCGGCCATCTTCGGCGCTGCCTGGCTGCTGCTACATCCCCGCGAGGGCATGCGGGCCATGCTGCCGCTGGGCACTTTTCTATGCGCGGCGGCGCTGCTGGTGCTCTTCAAGGGGCAGCCACTCTTAAAGTGGTACCTTCATTTTTACCGCTAATTCAAAGGAATGGCACGGAGCAGACTCTTTACCTGATGCAAGTGCAGGTAGCCGTGAAGCGTGTGAAAGCGCCTCCATTGGCGAGCCGTGAGCGGTCCGAATGCGAAGTGAGAACCCAACGCGGATGCGCCGAGTTTTGCCTCGCACTCCGCAAGCAGCGTGTCCATACGCGCCAGTTCTTCTCGCAACAGCAAGATCAGGTCAGCTCCGGATTTAGCGGGCAACGTAAGCCGGTCCGGATGGACGCGCTCGGGAGACTTGGCGCCACGGGGAAAAATGCCCAGGCCGATCACCAGCAGGCGAGGAGCGATCTGCCCGAGCGCGGGACGGTCAGAGGGTGGCGGTCCCTGTGCAAGGCAGCGCTCCAGAAGCTGCGCCGTGGAGCGGTAAGTCAGCACCAGATGCACCACGTTCTGCTGCACGCTCCAGCTTTCGACGCGGCGGGGCAACTGCTGCTGGCACTGCGAGGCGGAGAGCCACTGCAGCACCGGCAAGAACCTCTCGACGACCCGCTCCAGTTCGCGATGCATCGGGCTTCTCCTGCCGTGGATTGGCTGCTCATCGCAATTATCGCCTCTCGACGCGCAAAAGCATCGGAGCTTTTGGACGCAAGGTGACTTCAGCGGCCAGAGGCGGCTGCGGCGGCATGCCCTCAGCCGGAGCCAGCCGCCATTGCTGGGCAATCGTCGCCAGCGCCAGCACGCCTTCCATCCAAGCCAGCCCCTCGCCGATGCACTGGCGGTTCCCTGCACCAAAAGGAAAATAGGCGAGGCGCGGGCGCGCAGCTTTCGCCTCCTCGTCAAAGCGGGAGGGGTCAAAGCGCATCGGGTCGGGATAGAACCGCGCATCGCGATGAATAACGTACTGCGGAGCCAGCAGCACCGTGCCCTTGCGCACGCGGTAGCCGCGATACTCGTAATCTTCGGCGGCGGTGCGCGCGGTCACCCATACCGGCGGATAAAGCCGCATGGCCTCGGCAAAGACCTGCTCGGCAAATTTGAGCTGCGCATAGTCTTCGGCAGCAGGAGCACGCCCGCCAAGCACTCGGTGGCACTCGGCGGCGAGCTGGTCCTGCACCTCAGGGTGGGTGGCGAGCAGCCAGAGCGCGAAGGTGAGTCCGCTGGCCGTGGTTTCATGCCCGGCGAGCAGAACGGTGAGGCACTCATCGCGCACCTGCCGGTCGGTCATGCTGCCGGAGTGCTCCTCTTCATCGACGGCAGCCAGCAGCATGCTCAGCAGGTCGCCCCGGTCGCCCGGATGGGCGCGGCGCTCGCGAATGACGCCGTAGATGAAGGCATCGAGGCTGTCGCGGCTGCGCCGGATGCGGGCCATGGCCGGAACCGGCATCGACAGAATCAGTTCAGGAAATGGCAGAAAGGCCAGCGGCAAAAAGCCCATGAATGAGTCCACGGCGGCGGAGATTTGCCGCACTTCGTTCTCGACGTCGAGATTGAACAGCGTCTTGCCGACGATGCGCAGGGCCAGCAGCAGCATGTCCTCATGCGCGTTGCGAATGCTGCCGTGCTGCCAGCCCGCAGTCATGGCCTGTGTAAATTGGGCAATCACCTCGCCATAGGCCGCAATGCGGTGCCGGTGAAAGGCCGGCTGGGCAAGGCGGCGCTGGCGCATGTGCAGCGGCTCTTCACTGGTGAGCAGGCCGTCGCCCAGCACCAGCTTTGATCGCTGCATGACGATGTTGCGATGGTGATGCGGCGCATCACGCACGAGCATTTCCTGTACCAGTTCAGGATGATTGCACTGCAGCAGGCGGCGGCCGGGAATGCGAATCTCCACCAGGTCACCGAACTCGCGGGCATTGACCGCCAGCACCTCGGCGGCATTGCCGCGAAAGGCCTTGCCCTCGATCAGGCGAGAGAGAAAAGCGGGGCCGCACGGCGTGATGCCGTCAGGGCGCAGGCGAATGTCAGGAGCGATGGGTGCGGACTTCATGCATTCGCAGTGTAGATGTGCAAAGGCCGCCGCCTGAAACCGGAGCGACGGCCCATTTCGATGCACTGAAAGAGCGGCGAGAGCGGAAGCTCCTCAAGGATGGGCGGTGAGGCGCTTAAGGGCTTTGCGGGCCGTCTTGGCGTCCCGGCCTTTGTGTACGGCGTCCAGATAGATTTCGAAGTTCTGAATGGCCTCGGTTCGCTTGCCGAGACGGTCGGCCGCTTCGGCGAGGCCAAAGACGGCTTCGGCATTCTTGGGGTCTACCTGCGTGGCCTCTTTGAAGCGCGAATAGGCTCCTACGTAGTCGCCCGAGGCGAGATAAAAACTGCCTACCTTGTTGTCTTTGGCTGCGAGTCCGGGATTGAAGACCGGCTTTCCCGTGCCGTCATCGGTGTGCATCGTGGAGCCGTTGCCCAGGGCATCGACGCCAGGCAAGCGCTGGTCGCTGGAGCTGGAGGGTTCCGTAGCCGGCGGTGGCTGCGGCGCGGCCTGCTGCGCCTTCTTTTGCGCGGCCAGTGACTTTGCCTCAGGAAACGGGTTTTGCTGGGCCGGGCTGGCATCGGGCGCGTCGGGCGCGAGCGCGCTGGACGGGAAGCTGGGGTAGCCGTCAGAGGACTGCCCATCAGCGGGCTTCGTCGGCTTGCACTTGCCTTTGTCGCAGGTGAGGCCGCCGCCCCAGTTTTTCTTCGCCTGCGGCGTTGCTGTTTGAGGATTATCCGGCGAGCCCGGCGCAAAGGGCGCCATGGGATGTGCGGGGGCCTGCTGGTTCTGCTGGTTTTGCTGCGCGACAGCCGGAATCGCGGCCGTCATCGCCGCAACCATCATGATCGACAAGAGACGCTTCATTCCCATGCTCCTATTTGACGCAAAAACGAGGACGAAGAGACGCAGTTTTCAAGAAGACTTCCCGGTATACTCGCTTCAACTTATGGGCCTCATCATACGCTCTTCGTCGATTCACGCCGCAGGCTGTTACACGACCACCCCCATTCGCAAAGGCGCGCGCGTGGTGGAGTACACCGGGCCGCGCATCACCAAGGAAGCCGCCGACGCCAAATATGAGAACTCTCCGACGACCTATCTCTTCGGCGTCGGCAACGGCGATGAGGTGATCGACGGCCATGGCACGGCGATGTTTCTGAATCATTGCTGCGACCCGAACTGCGAAACCGGCGAGGTCAAGGGCCGCGTCTGGATCAAGGCGATTCGTGATATCGCCGCCGGCGAAGAGCTGACCTACGACTATCACTTGTACGACGGCGACGAGGACGAAGCCCGCTGCAACTGCGGCAAGCCGAAGTGCCGGGGCACCATGTATGCGCCGGAGGAGATGGAGCGGCGCAGGAAAGAAGCCAGGAAGGCAGCGCGCAGGAAGAATTGATAAGCTCAAGCGCGGGCCCGCTCCCATCACCCTGCTCCTGCCCTTTTCCTGCCGCCCGGTGGGATAATTAAGTTGGGAGCTTTCGCTCCCAGCCGTCCGGCCTTGCCATGGGCGGTGACCGAGGCTTTTGGGTTGACCGATCAGATCGTTATCCGTGGTGCGCGGACGCACAATCTCAAGAACATCGACTGCACCATTCCGCATGGGCAGCTCACCGTCGTGACGGGCGTCTCCGGCTCAGGCAAATCGTCGCTGGCCTTTGACACCGTGTATGCCGAGGGGCAGCGGCGTTACGTGGAGTCGCTCTCGGCCTATGCGCGGCAGTTTCTGGAGCGCATGGAGAAGCCGGACGTCGACTTCATCGACGGGCTCGCTCCGGCAGTCGCCATCAAGCAGAAAAACACGACGCGCAATCCCCGCTCGACGGTCGCCACAGCCACTGAAATCTACGACTACCTGCGGTTGCTCTACGCCCGCTGCGGCACCGTGCATTGCATTGTCTGCGATGGCATTGTGAAGCGCGACAGTGTGGACGAGATTGCCGCCGCCGTCCTGGCCCTGGGCGAGGGTACACGGCTCTACGCGCTCTTTCCGGTCACTCCGGCCCAGCAAGCGCCAGAGGCAGGCCCCGAATCCCCGGCCGCCGAAGAAGCCAAGCCGCCGAAGCGCCCACGCAAGACTGCAAAGAAGGCAGCAGCCGCACCGGCAGCATCCACTTTGACGGAATCCCTCAAAGAGCGTCTGGCCGAGCTGCGCAAACGCGGCTTCAACCGGCTCTACCAGGGCGGCAACATCTACGAGTTCTCCACGCCCGAGTCGCTGCTGGAGATTGATTTCACGCTGCCGGTCTTCGTGCTGATCGATCGCCTGGTGGTCTCACCCGAGAATCGCGCGCGCATCGTGGACGCAGCCGAAATCGGCTACCGCGAGGCCGGCGAGATTCTTTACGAAATCGTTCCCCGCGAAGGCGAGAAGCCGGAGCGCGAGCGGCTGCGCTTCTCCGGCGCATTTGAGTGCAAGACCTGCCACCGCGTCTATCGCGAGCCGGAGCCGCGCCTGTTCTCCTTCAACAATCCCTTTGGCGCCTGCCCGCGCTGCCAGGGCTTTGGCAATACGATTGATTTCGACCTCGCGCTCATCATTCCCGACTCGGCAAAGACGCTGACAGCCGGAGCCATCGATCCATGGAACCGCCCGAAGTATCGCCCATGGTACGCGGACATGCGCCGCGCGGCGCAGGCACAGGGAGTTCCGCTCGATGTGCCGTGGCGCGAACTCTCAGAGGAACACCAGTCGTTCATTCTCAACGGACAGGGCAGCTTCGCCGGCGTGCGCGGCTTCTTTGAGCAGATGGAGCGCAAGAAGTACAAGCTGCATGTGCGCGTGATGTTGTCGAAGTATCGCGGCTACGCCGTCTGCCCCGAGTGCAAGGGCCAGCGGCTCCGCGCCGAAGCGCGCGCGGTGAGAATCAGCGGCAAAAACATCTGCGAAGCCTCTGCCCTGACCATTCGCAACGCCAATGAGTTTTTTGGGGCGCTCACACTCACGGCCATGCAGCAGGAGATTGCTGGCAGCATTCTCGACGAGGTGCGGCAGCGGCTGCATTTTCTTGACGCCGTGGGCCTGGACTACCTGACGCTTGACCGGCTCGCCTCCACGCTCTCGGGCGGCGAGGCCCAGCGCATTCAGCTTGCTACCTCGCTCGGTTCGCGGCTGGTGGGCGCGCTCTATGTGCTCGACGAGCCTTCGATTGGCCTGCACACGCGCGACACCGCCAAGCTGATCCGCATTCTTGAAAATCTGCGCGATCTGGGCAACACGATTCTGGTGGTGGAGCACGATCCGGACGTGATTCGCGCGGCGGACTACCTCATTGATCTTGGACCAGGCGCGGGCGAATTTGGCGGCAAGCTGCTCGCCGCCGGCACGGTGCAACAGGTTGAGGCCAACACGAGCTCCCTCACCGGCAAATACCTGAGCGGCACGGTGACCATTCCGGTGCCGCGCTTCCGCCGCGAAATCGACGTGGACAACAAGCGCCAGTGGCTGCGCCTCGAGGGCGCGCGCGCCAATAACCTCAAGGGCATTGACGTACAGATTCCGCTGCAGGTGCTCACTTGCATCACGGGCGTTTCCGGCTCGGGCAAATCGACGCTGGTGCATGAGGTGCTCTACAAGGTGCTCGCCTATCATCTTGGCAAAACCGAGACGGGTGATCCCTCGCACCTCTATCGTGCCGTGCATGGGGCCGAACGGCTCAACGACATCGTGCTGGTCGATCAGACGCCCATCGGGCGCACGCCGCGTTCGAATCCAGTGACGTATATCAAGGCCTTCGATGCGATTCGCGAGCTGTTTGCCTCGCAGCCCGAGGCGCAGCGGCGCGGCTACTCCGCAGGATACTTCTCGTTCAACGTGCCCGGCGGCCGCTGCGATGTCTGCGAGGGCGACGGCACGGTGACCGTCGAGATGCAGTTTCTCGCCGACGTGGAACTGCCCTGCGAGGAGTGCAGCGGCTCGCGCTACAAGGCCAGCGTGCTTGAGATCAAGTACAAGGGCAAGAGCATTCACGACGTGCTCGGGATGACGGTGAAAGAGGCGCTGCGTTTCTTCGCGGGCCATCCCAAGATTGTGGACAAGCTGGCGGTGCTGGAGGAGATAGGCCTCGGCTATCTGCGGCTCGGCCAGTCAGCCACCACACTCTCGGGTGGCGAGGCGCAGCGCGTGAAGCTCGCCCTGCACCTGGCCAGCGTGCGATCGAGCGGCAGCAGCGAGGCGCGCAAAGCGGCCAACCGCATTCTCTACATTCTCGACGAGCCCACCACCGGACTGCACTTTGAAGACGTAAGCAAGCTGCTCATGGCCTTCAAGAAGCTCATTGACGGCGGCGCATCGCTGGTCGTGATTGAGCACAACCTTGACATCATCAAGTCCGCCGACTGGATCATCGATCTCGGCCCCGAAGGCGGCACCGGCGGCGGCCAGATTGTCGCCACCGGCACGCCCGAAGAGATTACCCGGCACGAGCTGTCGCACACCGGATACTGGCTGGCTCGCGTGCTCGCCTCGCATGGGCACGCAGCGTCAAAAACTCCAGAGAAAGAAGTTGTGGTTTAAGTTTTATGGATTTTGCCTCCCGCTTTGCCGTGCCCGCGCTGCTGCTCGCACTCGTCTCGCCTCTCGCCGCTCAGACTTCCCTGCCTCCCGGCACGCAGCCACCTCCGGCTCCCACGCAGCAGGGTGCGTCGCCTCTGAACACGGTGGAAAACGACATTGCCAACGGCCAGTGCGCGCAGGCCGAAACGCTGCTCAACGCCTATCTCTCCGCGCATGCCTCCGATGATCGCGCGCTCTTTGACATGGGCTATTGCGAAGACTCGGCCGGCCACACCGAGCAGGCTGCGGCATATTTCCGCAAAGCGCTCGCGGCCAATCCACATCAGTTTGAGTCTCACCTGGCGCTCGGCCTGCTGCTCGCGCGGCAAGGCAAATCTGAAGCGGAGACACAACTCGAAGCCGCGACCGCTGACAAGCCCAATCCGCCGAATCCCACGGCGAAAGCGCAGGCCTATCGCGCGCTGGCCAAGCTGCTGGTGAAGAGCGACCCCACCAAGGCCAGCGCCGCACTCGTGCAGGCGCTCAAGCTCACCCCTGAAACCGCCTCGGACACGATGCTCGCCGCGCGGATCGCCGAGAACGCCGGCAGTCCTGACATCGCCGAGCAGGAGTACCGCCACGTGCTCGCGAACTCGCCGGAAGACTCCGCCGCGATTGCCGGACTCACGCACATCCTGATGGTTGAGAAGAAGTACGATCAGGCCGAGCCGCTGGTGAAGTCAGCGCTGACGCGCGATCCCGATGACCCCACGCTGAACGCCGAGTATGCGGCCATTCTGAGCGCCGAGGGCAAGCTGACCGAGGCCATTGCTTCCCTTGAAAAGCTCCATCAGCTTCATCCCCACAACCCCACCGTGGCGAATATGCTGGCCGATGCCTATCTGCAGTCCGGTGACATGGACAAGGCCGCAGCACTCTATCCGCAGGTGATTGCGGCCCAGCCCGGCAACACCGATGCGCTCGATTCCTACGGGCAGGTGCTGATTCGCCAGAAGAGATTTCCCGAGGCAGTCTCCACCTTTCAGCAGGCGTTGAAGGCGCAGCCCGGTGACATTGACGCGCTCTCCGGCGTGGCCTTTGCCTCCAACGAGACCGGCCAATACCAGCAGGAAATTGCGGCGCTCGAACAGCGGGCGCAGCTTACGCCCAACACTCCGGCCACGCTCTTCCTGCTTGCGACCGCCTATGACCATCTGCGGCAGTACAAGCAGGCGGCGAGCTACTATCACCAGTTTCTGGCGTCGAATCCCGGCCCGCAGTTCGCCAACCAGACCTGGCAGGCACGGCATCGGCTGGAGGCGCTGCCGCATCATTGATCGGGAAGCGAACGCCTCAGGCTCGGGCTGGGCTCTGGAGCGGATTTGATCCGGTAAAAGCCTTCGAGAATCCGCCGATACACTCTTTGAGTTATCTATTCCAGGAGTTCCCTCGTGTCTTCTTCGGCCCCCGCGCCCAAAGCGCCCAAAATATTAGAAAGTTCTCAATCCGCGTTCAAGTGCAAAGACTGTTCGCCGATAAACTTCCCTGTGGCGTTCTCAATGGCATTTCAACCGATTGTCGACTTCGACGCCCGCAACATCTATGCGTACGAAGCTCTGGTGCGTGGGGTAAATGGCGAACCCGCCAGCACGGTGCTCGACCTGGCCGACGATTCCAACCGCTATGCCCTCGACCAGGGGTGCAGGGTCAAGGCGATTGAAATGGCGTCCGGGCTGGGCATGGCGGACACAGGTGCAAGCCTGTCGATCAATTTTTATCCGAACGCGGTTTATAACCCGGCAACCTGCATTCAAAAGACACTCGATGCTGCCAGCCGGCACAACTTTCCGCTCGATCGCCTGATCTTTGAGGTCACCGAAGGCGAACGCGTGCGCGATCAGGCTCACCTGAACTCCATCATCCGCGAATACCGCGCCCGGGGATTCCGGGTGGCCATTGATGACTTTGGCGCCGGCTATGCAGGGCTGAACCTGCTGGCAAACTTTCAGCCGGACATTCTCAAAATCGACCGCGAACTCACGCGCGAAGTTCACACCCGGCTCGCATCGCGGGTGATTATCCGCGCCATTCTGGATGCCTGCAACGCGCTCGGTGTGCAAGTGATTGCCGAGGGTGTGGAAACCGCATGCGAACTGCAGGCGCTGCGCGATCTGGGCATGCGTTACTTCCAGGGCTACTATTTTGCGCGGCCCGGTTTTGAACATCTGCCTGGCTGGGTGAATTAGGACCCGTTCCCCAGCCGGTTCTCCCCTGTGGAGAGCCACTGCTCCTCTCTGTGCTACTTTCAGAATTGCAGTGATCCCTGAACTCGTAAGCTGGTTTGAAGAGGAATACCGCGGCCTGCGCCCGCGCGCTCCCATCCCCCCCATTCACGTTCGTTTTTACCGCTTCACATCTCTCAATACCACCATCCGCCTGCGCGAAGGCCAGATTCGCGTGCATCTCTCTGATCTGCTGGAGGGTGCGCCCGAGCCGGTGCTGCGCGCCATCGCGCATATTCTGCTGGCCAAGCTCTACCGCAAGCCCATTGACCCGGCCCACGCCACGCGCTACCGGCGCTACACCGGCAGCGAAGCCATTGTGCGGCAGAGCGAGCGCATCCGCCAGACACGGGGGCGCAAGCGCATTCTGTCAGCGAAGGGCGAGCACTACGATTTGGAAGAAGTTTTTGAAGCGCTCAACCTGCGCTTCTTTCATGGGCTGCTGGGACGCCCGCAACTCACCTGGAGCGAGCACTCCGCACGCCGCCTGCTTGGCCACTATGACCCGGCGCACAACACCATCATGGTGAGCCGCGTCTTTGACCGCAAAAACACGCCGCGCTACGCCATCGAATACCTGATGTATCACGAGATGCTGCACCTGAAGCATCCCGTCAAGTCACGCAATGGACGCCGCTGCGTGCATCCGCCCGCGTTTCAGGCGGAGGAGCGTCTCTTTCCTCAGCTCGAAGAAGCCAAAGCCTATCTGAAAACGCTGTAACCGGCGAAGGATGCGGAAGTGTCTCTGACCAGCAGACGCCGGTCAGAGACACTTCGTCAGGATGCCTGCTCCGTGGGAGCGAGATCCGGGTCCTGCTTGCGCTTGGGCATGCCGGGCACCGGAATGGGACCATATTTGCGCGCCCAGACGAGCAGCAGAATGCCCGCCACCATCGAGCCCACGCTGGCCAGCTGAGCGTTCGAGAGGCCCAGAAAAATCTTCGGATTCCGGCGAATAAACTCCACAAGGAAGCGCGCGCCGCCGGTCCAGAGCAGATATTCGGCTGTAATCTGGCCCAGACGCCGGGGCGTGCCCGGACGGCTGCGTTTCCACAGGATGTAAAAGATGATGCACGCGCCGATGAACTCAAAAATTGGCGTGGGATAAACGCGCTGCGTCGTCGGCACCAGCCCATGCGGGTAGCTCATGCCAAACCACATGTGGGTGGGAATGCCGTAGTCCCCGTCGCCGGAGAGCTGGCAGCCCCAGCGCCCCACGCCATAGCCCAGCGCGGCCGCCGGAGCGCACAGATCGAGCATGCGCAGGCTGCTCAGGTTATAGGTGCCGCCCTGCCACAGCAAGGCCAGAATCGCCGCCACCAGGCCGCCAAACCACGCAAATCCGGCACGGTCAAAGAGCATCGCCGCCGGATGGGCAAAGAGCTGGTGCGGGGTCTCGAGCACATGCCACAGCTTGGCGCCGATCACGCCGGCCACCGTGGCAAAGGCCACAATGGTGATGGCGTCAGCCTCGATCTTCCAGCGGGTAAAGTTCAGGTGCAGAATCCAGCAGCCGGCCACGGCCGCCAGCCATAGCATGATGCCAAAGGTTCCAATCGAAAACGAGCCAACGTGAATGAAGGGATACATGAAGATAAGCCAGTCTCAGTATATCGACGGCCCGGGCGGCATTTCGGCTTCCTGTTCGCGATAATCTAATCTTCGAGCCAGAAACCGCATGCCGACGCCCGACTATACCGCTACCGAAAACCTGCCCATCCTCTTCAGCCGCGACCAGATTCAGGCCCGGGTGGCCGAACTGGGCCACCAGATTCGCGAAGACCTCAACGGAGAGCCGGCCGTGCTGATCGGCGTGCTCAAGGGGGCGGCGATTTTTCTCGCGGACCTGGCCCGCAACATCGGCGCGGACTGCACCTTCGACTTTGTGTCCGCCTCCAGTTACAAATCGGGCACGCAGACCAGCGGGGCGGTGCAGCTCATCAAGGATCTTGACGAGCCCATCGAGAACAAGAATATCGTCGTCATTGAAGATATTCTGGATACAGGCGTCACGCTCAGCTTTCTCTACAGCCACTTTGAGCGGCATAAGCCCCGCAGCATCCGTATCGCGGCGTTGCTCGACAAACCTTCACGGCGCATTCAGCCGATCCGTGCCGATTACGTGGGCTTTGAGATTCCGAATGAGTTCGTAGTCGGCTACGGAATGGACTATGCCGAGCGCTACCGCAACCTGCCGGACATCCGGATTCTGACGCCGGAAGTTATTGCCTGAAGTACCTTTGCCGGGAGATGCATCCCAAGGGACTCCGCAGAGCCGCTTCAGAGCGCTATGATGGCAAGTCAACAGGAGAATTGTGTCCGAGCCGCGTCCGACATCCCCACCTCACACCGGAGAAGCCTTCGAGGGCGATTACCGCCCCGTCGGCCCCTCCGCTGAAAAAGAGGCGCGGGAGATTCGCGTGGAGCCCACGCAGACTGAGTTTCTGCTGCGGCTCGCCGATACCCTGAACACGACGCTTGACCTGCAGACCCTGCTGCAACGCACCGCATCGCTCGTGCGCGCGGTGATCGACTACCGCATCTTTGCCATTCTGCTTATCAATGACCGCACCAATGACATGCGGATGCGCTTTCAGATCGGCCACACGCCTGAGGTTGAGCGCATGCGCATCCGGGTGGGGCAAGGCGTGGTCGGGCAGGTGGCGCTCACCCGCCAGCCCATGCTCATCAATGACGTCAGCCAGGTGGAGAACTACATCAACGCCAACCCTGACGTGCGCTCTGAGCTGGCCGTTCCGCTCATCATCAAGAACCGCGTCATCGGCGTCATCGATATTCAGTCCGAGCAACTGGACTACTTCCAGCCCGAGCATCTGCGGCTGCTCACGCTCACCGCCTCCCGCATTGCGCAGGCCATTGAGAATGCGCGGCTCTACACGCGCGTCTCGCGCCAGGCGCAGACCCTCGAAGTGCTGAACGAGATCAGCCGCGAGTTCACCTCGATTCTCGACGTGGACGCGCTCCTGGAGCGGATCAGCCAGTTGCTGCGCCGTATCATCGACTACCAGATGTTCTCCATCTGGATTGTCGATGCGGATGAGCACATGCTCGAGAACCGCTTTGCCCTGCGCTTCGGGGAGCGATTCTATCCCGAAGAGAAGCTGCCCGTGCAGCGCGGACTGGTCGGCGCGGCGATTGCCGAACGCCGGCCCATCCATGTGCCCGATGTGCGCCGCGACCCGCGCTACTACAAGATCAACGAGGAAACTCGCTCGGAGATGGTGGTGCCGCTCATCTACAAGAGCAAAGTGGTCGGCGTGCTCGACATCGAGCACACCCGCGCGCACTACTTCACTGAGGAGCACGAACGCGCACTGACTACTCTCGCCGCGCAGATTGCCATTTCCATTGAGAACGCCCAGCTCTACCAGCGCGTCGCCCAGCAGGAGCAGCGACTGGAGCGCGACATGGAAATGGCGCGCGAGGTACAGCTTCGCCTGCTGCCCAAGGTGCATCCCGGCCACAAACACACCGAGTTTGCCGTGCGCTTTCAGCCGGCCCGCACCATCGGCGGCGACCTCTACGATTACCTGCGCTATGACGACTCCCACAGCGCGCTCGCCGTGGGCGACGTGAGCGGCAAGGCCGCGCCCGCCGCGCTTTACGGCGCGCTGGTGAGCGGCATCATGCGCTCACTGGCCGGGCAAAAGCTCTCGCCGGCGGCCATGCTGCATGCGTTGAACAACACACTGCATGAGCGCCGTCTCGACTCGCAATACGTCACCATGCTTTTCTCCGTCTGGAACGACGAAAACATGACGCTGCAGATCGCCAATGCCGGAGCCGTGCAGCCGGTCTTCTGCCATGACGGCGAGGCCGAACTGGTGCAGGTCGAGGGCTTCCCGCTCGGGCTCTTCCCCAACGCCAGCTATGAGGAGATCAGCCTCTCCACGCGGCCCGGCGATTCGCTGCTCTTTTTCAGCGACGGCATTACCGATGCGGAAAATGAAGCCGGGGAGATGTTCAGCACCGAACGGCTGCTCGACTGCATCCGGCGTCACGCCGGCAAGCCGGCCCAGCAGATGGCCGATGCCATTTTTGCTGAAGTGCAGGAGTTTCAGGGCGAGCACGACCGCTTTGACGACGAGACGCTGATCGTTCTGCGGGTGATCTGACGGCGGCGAAATGCTGCCTCGTCTCACATTCTGCATAGGTGGCTGGGGCCGCCTGCTTTAATCTATGGGCAGGAGCCAAGACAGCCTTGCATCAGACTCTGACGGAACGCGTTATTTCGCCCGCCCGCAACATTGACGGCAGCCTGCGTCTGCCCGGCGACAAAAGCATCTCTCACCGCTATGCCCTGCTCGGCGGACTCGCCGAGGGCACCAGCCGCTTCAGCAATTTCTCAACCGGCGCTGACCCGTCGAGCAGCCTGGCCTGCGTCGAGGCGCTGGGCGCAACCGTCGTCAACGACGGCAAAGGCAATGTGGAGGTCACCGGCGTCGGCGGCACATTCCACGCGCCTGCCGGGGCGCTCGATTGCGGCAACTCCGGCTCGACCATGCGCATGCTTGCCGGATTTCTGGCTGCGCAGAGCGGCGAGTTCACGCTGATCGGCGATGAATCGCTCACCCGCCGCCCCATGGAGCGCGTGCGCAAGCCGCTGCAGCAGATGGGCGCGGAGATTGACCTCACCGACGGCCATGCGCCGATGACCATTCGCGGCCGTAAGCTCCACGCCATGGACTACACCACGCCCGTACCGAGCGCGCAGGTAAAGTCTGCCGTGCTGTTTGCGGGCCTGCAGGCCGAGGGCGTCACCACCGTGCGCGAGGCCGTGCGCACGCGCGACCACAGCGAGCTGGCGCTGCGTGCCTTTGGCGCGGAGCTGACGCGCACCGTGGATTCGGTTTCCATCACCGGCGGCCAGAAGCTCACGGCCATTGAGGCCAAGGTGCCCGGCGATATGTCGTCCGCGGCATTCTTCCTCTGCGCGGCGGCGCTCTTTCCCGGCTCAAATCTGATCTTTGATGACCTCGGCTTGAATCCGACGCGAGCCTCGCTGCTCGATGTGCTCACCGCGCTCGGCGCGCACATTGGCGTCATCAATCTTGAAGACAAAGCATCGGAACTGATCGGTACCGTGCAGATCAACGCTCCCGCGAACGGCCTGACCGGCACCACCGTCTCCGGCGGACTCGCCGCGCAGCTCATCGATGAGCTGCCGGTGCTGGCCGCAATTGCCCCGTACACGCAGAATGGCATTCGCATTCGCGACGCCAGGGAGCTGCGCGTCAAGGAATCGGACCGCATCGCCCTCGTAGCGCAAAACCTGCGCGCCATGGGCGCCGAGGTGGAAGAGTTTGAAGACGGACTCGATGTGCCCGGCGGCCAGCAACTGCATGGCGCCGAGATCGACGCCGGTGGCGACCACCGCATCGCGATGGCCTTCTCCGTGGCAGCTTTGCGGGCAGAGGGTGAAACGCTGATTCGCGGCGCGGAATCGGCAGCCATCTCTTTCCCCGAATTCTTTGACCTGCTCGACGGCGTCGCGCAACGATAGGCTCCCGATTGTTGTACCGGCCCCCGGGAAGAATAGGGCGCACAACATGGCCAAAGAAGCACGAAAGATCACGGGCAAAGATCCCAGGGCCAGTTTGGAGAGACCGGCATGAGTCTCTCCAAACTGATTCTGAGCCTCGACAACTACACGCTGCTGGTCTCCATCTTTACCGCGTCTCTGCTTTTTGCCGTCGCCTTCAGCCGCACCGGCCGCCAGCAGTACCGTCAGCAGGGAGCCGGTGCGTTTGCGTTTGCATTTTTCAGTGCGGCGCTCAGCACCGTATTGATCGCGGTCACGGCCGTTATCGATGTCCCCTCCCCGCTGGCCCGATTTTTTCTCACCCTGCTCAACGACGGGCTGGTGATCTGCTTCTATACGCTTCTGCTCGATGGCATCGAACAGTTTTATGGGCAGCGCCGCCACAACCGCATGGGCTGGGCCACGACCGGCGCCACACTGCTGCTGCTCGCTTACTTCACCGGGGTAGAAAACTCCGTCGCCGCCCGCATCGTGGTGGTGGCGGCGGCGATTGCCCTTCTGCGCGGACTCTTTGCCCTCACCGTGCTGCTGCAACCACGCCGCAGGCACAGCCTGTCGCTGATGGTGCTGATGTTTGGCTATGCATTGCTCAGCCTGTTGCAGGCCGTGGGAACCCTGCTGCGGGGAACGCCAAAAAACTTCATGCAGAGTGACCCCACACAGACAGTCACGCTGTATCTGGATCTGATCTTCGTTCTTTCCGCAGGGCTTTTATTGTTCCTGCTCCTGAATGAACATCTCGTGATGGGTTTTCAGGCCGAGGCCATGCTCGACTTCGTCTCCGGCACACTCAACCGCCGCGGCATTGAGCAGATTATGGAAGTGGAGATGGAACGCTGCCGCAGGCATGGCCAACCGCTGTCATTGGCGCTGCTCGACATTGACCACTTCAAACGGCTCAATGACACGCAGGGGCACGCTGCCGGAGACCTCGCCCTCGTGCAGGCCGCTAATCTGATTCGAGAGAGTCTTCGCCCCTATGACCAGGTAGGCCGTTATGGCGGCGATGAGTTTCTGCTGGTGCTGCCCAGCACTTCCACTGAAAGCGCTGAAGGCATCCTGAATCGCATTCGGGAGCGCGTGGCGCGGAACCATCCCCTGCGATGCACCCTCAGCGCCGGCCTGACCGCGCTGATCCCTCGCGACGACATGGCTTCCCTGCTGGCCCGGGCCGACAATGCGCTCTATGACGCCAAGACCGATGGGCGCAATTGCGTGCGCGTAAGGCTATCCTCTCCGCATCCAGCCGAAACCAGGGCTGCCGTAAGCAAGACGCCTCAGTGAACGGTTCCCATCTGACCAGCCGGCCAGTAGATGAATGACGCCTTGCCGTAGATATCGCTGCGAGGCACAGGTCCGAAGTCGCGACTGTCCTCTGAGATGTTGCGATGGTCGCCCATCACAAAATATTCGTGGGGCGGCACCACCCCGGCCGCCATCGAGCGATGATCGCGGTATCGCCGCGGTACGTAAGGCTCCTTGAGTGCTTTGCCGTTGATATATACCGTGCCCTGATCGATGCGAATATGATCGCCCGGCAGGCCGATCACGCGCTTGATAAAACTCTCCTTCGGATTGAGCGGGTAATGAAACACCACGACGTCGCCCCGCGAGATGCCTTCAAAGCGATAGACAAATTTGTTGATGAAGAGCCGGTCGCTGTTGCGCAGCTCCGGCTGCATGCTGGTGCCTTCCACGCGCACGGGCTGATACAGGCAGGTGATGATCACCACGGATACCAGCACTGAGACCAGCAGATCGCGCGTCCACTGTCTCATCTCGCTGCGGGACTGTTTTTGCGGCGCGGGGGCGGTTTCCAGTTCCGGCTGTTGCGTGCTCTCTTCGCTCATCATCCTCTGATTGGCCGCGCGGCCTCGATCTCTCGTGGCGCGGCATGGCTTCAAACCCGGCAATGCATCCGCATGCCTGTCTGGCAGGTGGAATTTATTTTGAGGCTAGGTCTATTTTGCATCAGAATACTTTGAAAATGACCGGTAGCCGGGCCTCACGAGTGCTACGAAATTCAATTGTTGGACGGTTTTCTTCACCAGATGGTGAGCGATCAACACTGACTCGGGTTAGGATGAGAGGTTCATGTTCCCACCGAAAGTTACACCTCCAGAGTCTGCTCGCGAAGGCGCAAGCCGCTTTGCGCGGGCCATTGACGTACTTCACCAGGCCATCGCCGATCGCGCTTTTCCAGGCGCTTCGTTTGGCGTCTATGCCCGCGGGCAGATGCTGGCGCTCGAAGGCGTCGGCCGTTTCACCTATGAGACGGACGCGCCCGTGGTCACGCCCTCCACGGTCTACGATCTGGCCAGCCTCACCAAGGTGATCGCCACCACGTCGGCGGCCATGCTGCTCCATGAGCGCGGCATCCTCAAGCTCCAGGCGCGCGTGGGCGACATTCTGCCCGGCTTCGTCGTGGGCATGGCGCCCGGCAGCGGGAAGGAAAAAGTCACGCTCGGCATGCTCCTGGCGCACACCTCCGGCCTTCCCGGCTATGCCCGGCTCTTTGAGCAGCACCCCACGCCCGAAGGCATGATGCGGGCCTCGCTGAAGCTGCCGCTGACCGCCGCACCGGGCACCCGTACGGAGTACTCCGACATCGGCTTTATCCTGCTCGGCAAAGCCATCGAGGTGCTCTCAGGCGATTATCTGGCGCGCTTCTGCCAGAGGAATATCTTTTCGCCTCTCGCGCTCCACAGCCTGCGCTTCTGCCCGCCGCAGACGTGGAAGGCCTCCGCTCCTCCCACCGAAATCGACAATAGCTACCGCCATCGCACCATTCAGGGTGAGGTGCAGGATGAGAATTGCGCCGCGATGGGCGGCCTCGCCGGTCATGCGGGACTCTTCGGCAACGCGTCCGACATTCTCCGCTTTGCGCAGAACTTCCTGCGCAAGGGCCGCCGGCAGGATGACACGAAGCCACTCTTCCGCGATGAAACCATGCAACTGTTCACCGCGCGGCAAACCGAGCCGGAGGGCACAACGCGCGCCCTTGGCTGGGACACGCCTTCGCGGCCGGAATCTTCCTCTGGAAAGCATTTCGGAGAGCGCGCCTTCGGGCACCTGGGCTATGCGGGCACCTCGCTCTGGATTGATCCGGAACGGGATCTCGCCGTGGTGCTGCTCACCAACCGCACCTGGCCCGATCGCGCCAGCCAGTTGATTCAGCAGGTGCGGCCGGCCTTTCATGATGCCGTCGTCGAGGCACTGTAGCCTCGCCAGTACCAGATCAAAACGCAGACATCGTTTCCTGCGCGAATCCCTTCGAAAAGAATTCGCAAGCCAGCCGCTGCGCGTTACACTTAATGC
Source organism: Acidobacterium capsulatum ATCC 51196 (assembly GCF_000022565.1). Lineage (NCBI taxonomy): Bacteria > Pseudomonadati > Acidobacteriota > Terriglobia > Terriglobales > Acidobacteriaceae > Acidobacterium > Acidobacterium capsulatum. The sequence continues at coordinate 197,555 of NC_012483.1, read as the reverse complement.
GGAAGATTTTGCACTAAAGCCGGAGAAATGGTCACGTCAACGCCTCCCAACACGGACATTGCAGCGGCCTCGAATGGGACCCGGTCAGTCATGGATATTCATGACCTGACGACCGAGACTCCCAACGAAGCCTCGCAGGGCTTTGATACCAAGTCCGCCCTTGAGATCGCAAAGATCATTAACCACGAAGACCAGAAGGTCGCGGCAGCGGTGAAAAAGGCGCTACCCGAGATCGCCGAGGTCATCGACTGGGTTGCCCGCAGCATTCGCGATGGCGGCCGTCTGATTTACATCGGTGCCGGCTCGAGCGGACGCATTGCCTCGCTCGATGCCTGTGAGTGTCCTCCGTATTTTTCCACCAGCCCGCAGACCGTGCAGTACATCATGGCGGGCGGGCCCAAGGCTCTGGCCTCGCCAGTGGAAGTAAACGAGGACTCAGAAGAACTGGGCAAGCGCGACATTGCCCGCCGCCGCCCCAGCCGCAAGGATGTGGTGATTGGCCTCTCGGCCAGCGGACGCACTCCCTACGTCGTCGCCGCCGTAGCCTACGCCCGCGAGCGCGGAGCCCGCACCGCCTGCATCACCTGCAATCAGGGCACCCCGCTGGCAGAGGCTTCAGACATCGCCATCGTTGCGGAGGTCGGGCCTGAGGTCGTCTCCGGCTCCACGCGCATGAAGGCCGCGACCTCTCAAAAAATGATCACCAACATGATCACCACCGGAGCCATGACCCGCCTGGGCTATGTGTACGAAAACCTGATGGTCAACGTACACATGCAAAACTCCAAGCTGATTGAGCGCGGCATCGGCATCCTGATTCGCGCCTGCCAGATTGGCCGCGACGAGGCCGTGAACGTCATCAAGTCCGCGGGCCGCAGCGTGCCGGTGGCGCTGGTGATGCTCAAAGCCGGCGTGGACAAGCCGGAAGCCGTGCGGCGGCTGGCCAACTCCAACGGCAATGTGCGCCGCGCCATTGAAGATCTCGGGGCCGGCACCTAAAGGCCCCCGCAATTCCTTTTCCAGCAAGAGACTGCCGAACCGGTGCATACGAACCACAAAGACTACTTCTCTCCTTCGGCACTCTTCCATTTCAATAAGAACAACCGGAATCCTTCCACTCGAAGTTTTTCCGGCATTTCCTCCGAGAAGCTCATCAATATCCCATGGACAAATTTGTAATTCGCGGCGGCAATCCACTCATCGGCACGGTCCGGGTGAGCGGCGCAAAAAACTCGGCGCTTCCCTGCATGGCGGCGGCCATCCTCACTGAAGATGAGGTCATTCTCGAAAACATTCCGCAGGTGCGCGACATTGAGACCGAGCGCAAGCTGCTCACCTCGATGGGCGCGGAAGTAGAGCTGGGTTATGGCCGCGCGCAGCATCGCACGACCATCAGTTGCCGCGTGCTTTCTGATCCCACCGCGAAATACGAGATCGTCAAGACGATGCGCGCGAGCGCGCTGGTGCTGGGCCCGCTCGTGGCTCGCACCGGTCTGGCGCGCGTCTCCATGCCCGGTGGATGCGCCATCGGAGCCCGCCCCATCGATCTGCACATCAAGGGCCTGGAGCAGATGGGCGCCACCATCGTCTATGAGCACGGCTACATTGAAGCCCGCGCCGAACGCCTGAAGGGCGCACAGATTCACTTCGATAAGATCACCGTCACCGGCACCGAAGACCTGATGATGGCCGCCGTGCTGGCCGAGGGCGAAACCGTTCTGGAAAACGCCGCCCGCGAGCCTGAGGTCACCGATCTCGCCGCGCTGCTCACCGCCATGGGCGCGCAGATTGAGGGCGCCGGCACTTCAGAGATTCGCATTCAGGGCGTCGAGAAGCTCCACGGCGCGCGGCATCGCATCAATCCCGACCGCATTGAGGCCGGCACCTTTCTCATCGCCGGAGCGATCACCGGCGGCGACCTCTGTGTGAGCCACTGCAACCCGGCACACCTCGGAGCCGTCATCGCCAAGCTCGAAGAAGCGGGCGTCCGCATCGATGTGCTCGGCAAGGACTCCCTGCGCGTGCGCAGCGAGGGCCATCTGAAGCCGATCGATGTCTCCACTGAAGAATATCCCGGCTTTCCCACTGACATGCAGGCGCAGTACATGGCGCTCGCCACGCAGGCCGAAGGCACCACGCTCGTCAAGGAGAACATCTTCGAGAATCGCTTCATGCACGTGCAGGAACTCGTGCGCATGGGCGCGAACATCAAGACCGCTGGCCGCATCGCCTCCGTACGCGGCAAAACGCCGCTCTCGGCTGCTGCCGTCATGTGCTCTGACCTGCGCGCCTCGGCCTCGCTGGTGCTCGCCGCGCTCGTCGCTAATGGTGAATCCATTCTGGACCGCGTCTACAACATCGATCGTGGCTACGAGCACATTGAAGAAAAGCTGCGCGGAGTCGGCGCGCAGATCAAGCGCCTCGGCAACGTCTTCAATGACAAGCGCGAGGCAGCACAGATCAGCGCCTCGTAGCAGCAACCCACTTGCGGCCTCACGGACACGCGCGATATACCCGCGCAGCCGTGGGGCCTTACTTCTTGTGATCGGCCATGATTGCTTCTGCATCCAAATAACAGGAGCGATTCTGAGATGCCAACCCATGATCACTTGCTACGTGACACCCTGATTCCCTTTTTGCGCGGACAGGGCGCGCATGCCGACTTGAACGCGGCTGTCGAAGACTTCCCTGCCGAGCACTACGGCACCCGCCCGCACGGTCTGCCGCACAGCGCATGGGAGTTGCTGGAGCATATCCGCTTCACGCTGCATGACCTCATCAATTTCTGCACCAACCCCGAATACACCGAGCCCGAATGGCCTGCCGATTACTGGCCCAAAAATCCCGCGCCCCAGCACCCCGAAGACTGGCACCGGACCGTCACCGCCATTCAGCAGGACATGGAAGAGTTCGAGAAGCTGATGAGCGATCCCCGCTCCAACCTCTACTCCAAGATTCCCTGGGGCGATGGCCAGACGTTGCTGCGCGAAGTGCTGCTCGCAGCCGATCACACCAGCTACCACACCGGGCAGATCATTCTGGTACGGCAGTTGCTCGGCATCTGGAAATAGAACGCATGGCACAGGAATGGATGCGCTGGGCATGGCTGCACACCGGCCACCATCTGCGGCAATTCGAGAGCTAGCTAATTTTTTCGTGACAGTTCGTGACAGGAAGAAGCCAGCTTAGCGCCAGCTCACGGCGAGTTGCCAGCGCAGATCGCGGGTCGCCGTCTTACTGAGCACGGTTTCGTATTCGGCAAGCTCGCGAATCACCTCATGCGTGTCAGAGCCCATCGTTGCAGGATTCTGCTGCAGATGATCGAGCAGCGCCCGTACCGTGACCAGCCCGTCCACGGGAGAAAACCACTGCGGCGGCGGCAGCGTCTGTGCCCAGGCCGGGTCGCCCGCGCCTTCCTCCAGCAGCAGCGCCATCGAGTTCTCATCGGCTGAAAAGAAGTCGAGCAATGGAGGCACCCCGAGACGCATCGCCAGCTTTTCGAGCGAGTCTTCATTGCGCGCGAGCGCGCGGCCGTTGACGAAGATATCGTAACCGGGGTCTTCGCCCTCAACGACAATGTACAAGGAAGCGCTCATACGCGGCAGTCTACCTCAATTCTTTAGATGTTCACGAAGAGAAAAGGTATCTCCAGTTACCCGCTTAGTTACCCGATAACGTCCCCTGTGCGCTGCCATCATAGGTCTGGTTGCCACTCGGGCCCTATCTCCCGCAGCAACATCACGAGGGCCGCGAGGATCATCGCACACCCCGCCCAGTTCTCCCATATCAGGTGAAGCCCAAGCAACCACGCGGCCTCCGCGAACCCTGTCAACGTGACCAGCCATTGCACCGCCGCCACCGGAACTCCGCCGGCCCGGCGCAGCAACAGGTACATCATCGGCAAAGTAATAGACGAAATCACAGCCTCAAAGACGACAGCCGGCCTGAGAATTCCCGCGAAAGTATGCGCAACACCCGACACGGCAGGCCATTGCCCGTCGAGAGTGGCCACCAATGCCAGCAGCGCCGCCGCTACGGCGCACTGCACTGCGCATCCGGCCAGGGAGGCTGCGGCTCGCATCCGCTCCCTGCCGCCGCGCACTACATACGCGAGCGCCGCCGCATTCGCGGCCATGCCGCCCAGCAGCAGTAGTTCGCCGCGCCAATGCGCGAGATCCAACTGCAAGCCCTGAATCACCAGCAGCGAAACACCCGTAAAGCCGAGCAGCAGCACCGGTATGCGCGCCGGAATTTCGTCCTCAAGCAGCAGCAGCACCGCCAGCGGCATGGCTGCATAGATGGCTCCGGGAAGGCCCGCCGCCACGCCGGCGTGCGAGGCGGCTGCTGAGCACGCATAGGGCAGCGCGAGCAGCAGCATACCCAGCATCGCGGAAGAACGCCAGAAGGATGAGTGCCCGGTCGCAGCTCGGCCGTTGCCGCGACGCCGGAAGCCACGTTGAAATACCGCGGCGATGCCCAGCAGCACAGCGGCCAGCGCAAAACGAAATGCGCCCGCCGCCAGCAGGGGCGGCCCGGAATAGGGCTCGGCATGCAGCAGCCAGGCACTGCCCCAGATCGCGCCGAGAACGAGAAACAGAAGCGTGATGCGCACGGTCATTCCCAAAAGCAGAGAGGCCGCGCGATGCGCAGCCTCTCTGGTAAGGATGATTTACTGGGGTCCGCGGTTTCCACCGCCGCCCTGGCCCGGTCCACGGCCACGGCCGCGACGGCGGCGGCGGCCACGGTTGCCCGCAGCACCCGCGCCACCCGGACGGCGCTCTCCGGGAGCGCTGTTCGGCGTGTCTTCGCGGTTGAAGTTCTCGTCTTCGCCCTCGCCTTCGCCGCCCTCTTCATCGAAGTCGTCGAAATCCTCGCCGCCCTCAATCGTGATAGTGCTGGCATTCGACGACGGCTGACGCTCGGCGCGTTCGGCACGCGGCTGGCCTTCAGCGGCTGCCGGAGCTTCGGCACCCGGTTCGGGCAGGCCCAGCTTCTGGCGCTGCTCGCGAATCACGGCCTTGCGGGAGAGCTTGATGCGGTTGCCCTCGACGCCGAGAACCTTCACCATCACCTGATCGCCTTCGTGCAGCTCGTCCTTCACTTCCTTGACGCGATGTTCGGCAATTTCGCTGATGTGCAGCAGACCGTCGGTGCCCGGGAAGATCTCAACGAATGCGCCGAACTCGGCCAGGCGAACCACCTTGCCCAGATAAGTCTTGCCCACTTCGGGCACGGCGGTGAGGTCATTGATCATCGCCAGCGCCTTCTTGAGGCCTTCTTCGTCGCTCGAGGCAATGTTCACGCGGCCCGTGTCGTCCACGTCGATCTTGACCTGCGTGGCCTCGATGATGCCGCGAATCGTCTTGCCGCCCGGCCCGATGAGATCGCGAATCTTGTCGGTCGGAATCTGGACAGTCCGGATCTGCGGTGCGTGCTTCGACTTCTCCTCACGCGGAGCCGCCAGAATCTCGTCCATCTTGTCGAGCAGGAACATGCGGCCACGGCGCGCCTGCTCCATGGCTTCGCGCATGATCTGGCCGGTGATGCCGCTGATCTTGATGTCCATCTGCAGCGCCGTGATGCCCTTGCGGGTACCGGCCACCTTGAAGTCCATGTCGCCGTAGTGGTCTTCCGCACCGGCAATGTCGGTCAGGATGGCGTACTCGTCGCCTTCCTTCACCAGGCCCATCGCCACGCCGGCCACCGCGCCCTTCAGCGGGATGCCCGCATCCATGAGCGCGAGGCTTGCGCCGCACACCGAGGCCATCGACGAGGAACCATTCGACTCCAGAATGTCTGAAACGACGCGCAGCGCGTAGGGCGACTCGTCCTCACCCGGCAGAACGGCGCTGATCGCGCGCTCGGCCAGTGCGCCGTGGCCCACTTCGCGGCGGCCCACACCGGTCATGCGGCCCACTTCACCCACCGAGAAGGGCGGGAAATTGTAGTGCAGCATGAAGCGCTTCTTCTGCTCGCCCTCAAAGGTCTCCAGGCGCTGCGAATCATCGTTGGTGCCCAGCGTCGCCGTCACCAGCGCCTGCGTTTCGCCGCGCGTGAAGAGCGCCGAACCGTGCGTGCGGGGCAGCACGCCCACTTCAATCGTGATCTGGCGAATCTCGTCAAACCCGCGGCGATCCGGACGAACGCGATCCTTGGTCACCTGCTCGCGGAAGATTTTTTCGCGAAGCAGTTCATAGTAGTGAGCCAGCTTCTTCTTGGCGGCGCCGGCATTTTCGTCCGCCGGAATCTCGGCGGCCAGCTCGTCCTTGATCTGCTTGACCAGCGCATAGCTCTCCGTCTTCGGATGCGCCTTGGTGTCGAGCGCATCGGCCAGGCGGGCGCCAATCTTGTTCTTCAGAGTCTCGAAGTAGGCCTCATCAAACTCAGGAGCAGTCACGGCACGCTTCGTCTTGCCGGCCTTGGCCGCCAGCTCATTGATGGCCGCCACAATCTTCTTGATCTCGGTGTGGCCGAAGTCGATCGCGCCCAGCACCACTTCTTCCGGCACTTCGGCCGAGCCGCTCTCGATCATCACAATGCCGTCCATGGTGCCGACAACGGTGATGTTGATGCTGCTGTCGCGGCGCTCGGCATACGACGGATTGATGACGTACTCGCCATTCACATAGCCCACGCGCACCGCGCCCACCGGCCCGGCGAAAGGAATGTCTGACAGGGCCAGCGCGGCGCTCGCGGCGTTGATGCCCACAATGTCAGGATCATTTTCCTTGTCGGCCGAGAAAACCAGCGCGATCACCTGCGTCTCATTGCGGAAGCCCTCGGGGAACAACGGGCGAATGGGACGGTCAATCTGGCGGCTGGTAAGAATCTCGCGCTCGCTCGGGCGGCCTTCGCGCTTGATAAATCCACCGGGAATGCGGCCACCGGCATAAGCGTATTCACGGTAATCCACCGTGAGGGGGAAGAAATCAATGCCTTCCTTGGGATCGGGCGCGGCCACGGCCGTGGCCAGCACAACAGATTCACCCTGGGTGACCAGCGCAGCGCCGGAAGCTTGCTTGGCCATGCGGCCCGTCTCAAAATGCAGCTTCTTTCCGCCGGTCAATTCGACGGTTACGTCTTGTTTCATATCATCCTCGTTTCAGAGCAGACCACTCCGCGAAGAGTCGTTCCGGTGGGAATTGGCGGGAAGAGCGCGGAGAGGATTGTGGGGGTGGGATGCACGCGGGCGACAGCCCAGCGACAAAGCCCGGGAGCGGGCTTGTGGCGAGGAAAGCCGGATGGGGCTGATGCAAAATCAAAGGCGCAGCCAGCAGAACCTGCTGACTGCCGCACCCCATCCCTTCCCTTGAATCCGTATCGCGTGCGCGCAGGGGACAAGAGATTCCGCTTTACCTACTTACGGATGCCGAGCTTGCCGATAACGTCACGGTAGCTGTCGGTGTCATGCAGCTTGAGATAGTCGAGCAGACGGCGGCGCTTGCTCACCAGCTTCAACAGGCCGCGGCGCGAGGAATGGTCCTTCGCGTGGGTCTTGAAGTGCTCGGTAAGCTCGCCAATGCGCTCGCTCAGGATTGCGATCTGGACCTGCGGGCTGCCAGTGTCGCTGTCGTGAGTGCGGAACTGCGAGATGATTTCAGTTTTCTTTACGGGTGCCAGCACAGCGGTGCGTACTCCTCTTTCGTTTCAGTTGCAATACACTTCCTAAGTGTCTGGATTAAGAGTAACATCAATGCCCATTGCAGGCCAGCCCGCTTCCATGCTGAATATCGCCTTTTCTTCGGCTCACCGCGCGGCTTCCTCGGCCACCGCAGGCTCACGCGGCGCCACAATGCCCAGCCGCTCATAAACCGGACGCATATCCCGCCGAATCGCCGGCAACTGCGACCAGAACCACAGGCCCCCCAGAATGCAGACGCTCCCGCTGAAGATCACCGTGTACGGCGCGCCCATCCAGTGCGCCAGAAAGCCGGCAAGCAGGCTGCCGAACGGAGCCATGCCCACAAACGCGGCCGTGTAATAACTCATCACGCGGCCCCGCATCTTCTCGTCCACCAGCGTCTGAATCACCGTATTGCTGGCCGTGAGCCCCTGCATCATGCCATAACCGGTGAACAGCATCAGGATCATGCTCAGCCACATCGTCCGCGAAAATCCAAACGCAATCAGCCCGCAGCCAAAGATCACCGCCGCAATGGGAATAATGCTCGTCAGCCCCCGCACTGATTTCCGCACCACCAGCACCAGCGCCGAGACCAGCGCGCCCACCCCGACGGCTCCCATCAAAAAGCCCATCGTGTTGGGCCCGCCATGCAGCACCTTCGCCGCAAAAATCGGCATCAGCACCACAAACGGCCAGCCCATCAGGCTGAGTATGGCAAACAGTGTAAGAATACTGCGAACCGGCACAAATTCCGAGACGTAGGACCAGCCCTCGCGCAATTGCTCCACCATCGAGGCCCGCTCGCTCTTCTTCTCCACTGCGTGAATGCGCATCAGCAGCAGCGAGACAATCACCGCAATATAGCTGAGGCCATCAATCAGAAAGCAGTACCCTTCACTGCTCGCCGCAATGATGATGCCCGCCAGCGACGGCCCGATGAGCCGCGCCAGGTTCACCATGGACGAGTTGATCGCAATGGCATTCTGCAGATCGTTGCGCGACTCCACCATCTGCACCATGAAAGCCTGCCGCGCCGGCATGTCAAAGGCATTGATCATGCCCTGAAAGACGGCCAGCGCAAGAATCTCAGGAATCGTGATGCGGTGGGTCAGCGTGAGCACGGCAAGCATCAGCGACTGCACCATCGCCAGCCCCTGCGTCCACACGAGCACCGTGCGGCGGTTCAGCCGGTCAGCCCAAACGCCCGCGAAGGGAGCCAGCAGAAACGTGGGAATCTGCCCCACAAAGCCCACCGTACCCAGCAGCACGGCCGAATGCGTCAACCGGTAGACGAGCCACGCCGTGGCAATGCGCGTCATCCATGTGCCGATGAGCGAGATGCTCTGCCCGCTGAAAAATAACCGGAAGTTGCGGTGCCGTAGCGCCCGCCAGGCATGCGAAAAATCCATCCGCCTCGGCGCGGCTGCCGCTCCGTCGTTTGCTCCCGGTCTTCTCTCTGGTTGTGGCGGCGCGGGCTCGCGCTGCGGATCTGCCTTCGGCATGCTCTGCAATGACTTCCCTGTTCCAGCTATTAGTTTCGATGCCCGGCGCGGTGAATCGATGCGAAGATACCGCTCGCGCTAGCCCTGCAAATGCTGCTTCAGAAAGGCGAGTGAACGCTCCCGCGCCACTTTGGCCGAGGGAGCATCGTAGCTGGAGCGCGCGTCGCAGTTGAAGCCGTGATCGGCGTCATACCAGTAGATTTGCACCTCAGGATGCGCGGCCTGCACTTCGTCCACACCCTCTTTCGGAATGTGCTTGTCCTGCGATCCAAAATGCAGCATCACGGGGCAGCGCGGTTGCTCATCCTTGAACTTGCCGATCATGCCGCCGTAGTAGCCCACGGCCACATCGGTGTGCAGACGCGTCGCCGCCAGCCACGCCAGCGAGCCGCCAAAGCAATAGCCAATCATGCCGCATTTTTTGTTCGACTCCTGCCGCACCCAATGCAGCGCCGCGGCCACATCGCTCACGGCATCATTCAGATTCAGCTTTGGTACGAACGATAGCGCCTTCTGCATATCCGCGCCGCTGTACTCAAGCTCCACACCCTTCTCATAGCGGTCAAACAGCGCCGGAGCCACCACCAGAAATCCATCGCGCGCATATCCATCGGCCACCGAGCGAATGTGCCGGTTCACGCCAAAGATCTCCTGCACCACGACCAATCCGCCGATCGGCTCGCCCTCCGGACGCGCCACATACCCATCCAGATCAAAACCGTCGCTCGCGCGCAGCTGTACTGTCTCACTCATGGTTCTATTCTCCTGATTCAGAAATCTCTGCTGTCCGCGCGCCATGCATCCATCAACCAGATGGACTCGTAGCCCAGTAGCTGGCGCGGGCAATCACAATGGCTTGGATGCCGTTGTTCAGCCTCACCTCCAGGTGATGCAGGCCCGGCGTCAGGTCGGTTGGATGAAAGCTCAGCAGATAGCGGTTGTAGGCGTGATTGGCCAGCTCCACCACGTCCATCTGGAAGCGCTTGTCGCGCCCGAACGGCGCATACTCTCCGCCCGTCATGTGAACCAGCGTGCGCGGAATATTCTTGCGCATCGCGTTATATGTCATCATCAGCGGAGCCAGCAGGTTCATCGTGCCCCGCGAACCGCCGCCATGGCCCCAGTTGTTCAGCTCCGCCCGTGAGGGCGAAAACACCAGGCTCAGCACCAGCGTATTGCTCTGCCCGATGCGCTGCACCAGCGACGGAATCGTCACATGCGTGCTGCCGTGATCGCGCGACTCACTCACCAGCAACAGCACGCGGCGGTGATCCGCGGGCTGATGCTCCAGCAGGTCCAGCGAGTAACCCACCGCATCCAGAATGGCCGCGCCGCCATTGCCCGGCGCAAGACTCTGCAAATCCTGCTCTACGTAGGAAGGGTTGCTCGAAAATCCATCCAGATACACCGGCTTTGAATCAAAGGCCACCAGCGCCGTATCGGTATGGCCTCCGCCCGTGAAGAGTTGCAACAGCGTGCCGAGCTGCTGAATTTCCTCCTGCACCAGCGGAGCGTCGCGGCCCCGTTCCACGCACACCACCAGCGAGATGGGCGTGAGATCCATGTCATCGTCCAGATGCACCTGCTGCGGCACGCCATTGTCATACAGGCTGAAGTCGCTGGCCTTGAGCCCATACACAATGGAGCCGTCATTGTGCTCGACCAGCGTGGGCACCAGCACCAGGTTGGTGGTCACGCGCAGCACGCCGGGGTCCTGCTGTGAAGGCAACGGTGGATGTCCATAGTCCTGCAGGCCCGGCGGAGGCAACGGCTCCGCATGCTTCGGCAAGTGCGCGGGTTCGCCGGGAAACGGCTCCTGCGCATGGGCCATGCAACACGCACTCAACACAGCCAGCCACACCAGATACCGGCAGATACGAAAACGCACCAAGGAGGACTCTCTCAACTTCTTTATGTAGACGGAGGAAACCGGCAATCCGTTTCCTACTGCCGCTCCGATTGTGGCCCAGCCGCCCCGCCCCGCGCCGAACCAGGCCGGAAAGGCGCATAAGGATCGCCCTGCCGCACCGGAGCCGACAGCCGTGCCGCCCGCGAGTCCAGCGCCGCGCGCTCTGCAAAAAAGGCCGGGGTAGGCTGATAGTCAGAGTCAAACGGCAACGGACGCTCCGGCCGTCCATCGGCGCGCCCGAACTTTGGCCCGTCCAGCCAGGTGTATTTGTCCGTGACGCCCCACGTCAGCACGGCGGTCACATTGGGCTCGGCCAGCATCATCGTCAGGTAGTCCTGATAGACCTTCGCCACCGCCTGATCGCGTTCTTCCACCGCCGCCGGCAGCTTTTTGTCATTCACATCCATCTCGGTGACAAATACCTGCAGGCCCAGGCGGCCGCACTCCCGCACAAAGGCCCGCAGCCCCGCGCCCGGCATCGGGTCGCCCGCCGTCAGATGGCTCTGAATCCCCACCGCATCCAGCGGCACGCCCCGCGCCTTCATGCGCCGAATCAGCATCAGCACATCGCCGCGCTTGATCGTGTCCTCGGGCGTGTCTTTCTCAATGCCGTAGTCGTTATAGGTCAGCAGCGCGTGCGGATCGGCCAGGCGCGCCGTGTGGAACGCAATATCGATGTAATCCGGGCCCAGCAGTTCCAGCCACGGCGACTTGCGCAGACCATCCGGCCGTCCGTCCTTCGGGAGGATCGCCTCATTCACCACATCCCACGACTGAATGCGCCCGGCATAGCGGCCCGCCACCGTTTGAATGTGCTGAATCAGAATCTCCTTTGCATTGCCCTTGTTCACCTCAGAGGCAAACCAGGTGGGCAACTCCTCATGCCAGCAGAGATTATGCCCGCGCACCTGCTGATTGTGGCGCGCGGCAAAATCCATGATGTCGTCCGCCGGGCGAAAGTCAAAGGTATCGATCGTGGGCCGCAGCGGTCCCCACTTCATCGCATTTTCGGCCACCAGCAGATTCATCTGATCGGCGACCGTCTGGCTATAGGCCGGCTCTCCGTCCAGGCCGCGAGGATTGACCGCGCAGCCCACCAGCAAGCCTGCCGCCGCCGCATGCGCACGCAGCGAGCGCGGCCCGCTCACCTCATGCAGATGCGGAGCCATCGCCTGCCCCGGAATCGAATGCGTCTTATGCCCGCCGCAGCCTGCCAGCGCCGTGCCGCTCAGGCTGCCGGCTGCCGCCGCCATCAGGGACTTCCTCAAAAACTGCCGCCGTGAATCCAAGTCTGCCTCTCCGTATCTCTCTACAGCGGACGCTGCGCGCGCTGCGCCTGCTTGCGGTAGCCTTCCATTTCCTCGGTCCAGCGCAAAAAGCGAATCAGGTTGCGGCGCTCACGCCACACAAAAGCCAGCACCTGCTGGCGGGTAAGCTCTTCTGCTTTCATGCCGGAATAAGTCTCGATGCGCCATTTCAGAAATTCGCTCCTCCACGGGCGCAAATGATGCCCGCGGGTGGAATTCCACAAAAAACGCAGCGCTGCTCTCATGGCACGAGTATAGCCGCAGGCCAGAGCTACCGGCTGGAGGAAGAAGGCGCGGGCTGGGTCGAGGGATTGCTGCCATTCGCGCCCGACGGAGCATTGTTGAGCGTGTAAATCACCTCGCCCGGACGGGCGTAGTGCAGGCGCTCGCGCGCCTCATGCTCAATCGCATCCGGATCGCTCTGCAACGCATGCACCTGTTGCTGCAACTGGCCGTTTTCCTGCTGCAGGTGCTCAATCTGCTGCTGCAGATGCTCGGCCTCGTGCCGCTTCTGCTCATAGGACTTGAGGCCGTTCTGCCCGGCCACCACATAGTAGCCAATGCAGACCGCCATCAACACAATCGCCACCGTCGCCGCGCGGCGGCGCAGGCGCAGGACAAGCGCCATCACCCGCTCCATTTTCGCGGGCTGGGGTTGGTCTGGTAGCGGAACTGTCTGAGGCTGCGGCAGCAAGCGTTTCTCCATGCCGGATGTGTGCGGCGAACCCACCGAACACACAACCAGCTAATCATTAAGGATGCCGCGTCCGGCATGGAGAAGGAACGCCTTTTTCAATAATTCGCCGCGCAGGAATCTAAGCCATTACCCATGCCTTGGCGGCATCGCTCAATGGCTGCGATTCTGATTGCTTGCGCGACTCGGAGTAAACGCGCACCACCGGCTCGGTGCCGCTCAAGCGGTAGCAGACCCACGAGCCGTCGTCGAGCACCAGCTTCAGGCCATCGGTGCGCACCACGCCGGTGACCTTGCGGCCGCCAATCTCGGTGGGATCGTGCTTGATCTTCTCCACAAACGAGGCCTTCACCTCCGGCGTCAGCCGGAAGTTTTCGCGCATCGGATAGAACTCGCCCACCTTGGCAAACAGCGCCTTCAGTTGCTCGCCAATGCTCTTGCCGCGCACGGCCACCATTTCGGCCATCAGCAGGCCGGCAATCACGCCGTCCTTCTCCGGCACGTGGCCGCGAATCGTCAGCCCCGCGCTCTCTTCGCCGCCGATCACAATCGCGTCCTTGTTGATCAGCTCGCCGATGTACTTGAAGCCCACCGGCGTCTCATGCAGCTCAATCTTGTGAAATTCCGCCAGCGCATTCACCAGGTTGGTCGTCGCTACTGACTTCGCCACGCCGTTGCGCCAGCCGCGTGTCTCCACCAGGTAGTCGAAGAGCAGCGCAATGACATAATTCGGCTGAATGAAGGTGCCATCGCCGTCCACAATGCCAAAGCGGTCCGCATCGCCGTCGGTCGCAATGCCCAGCGCCGCGCCGGTCTCCTTCATCTTCTCCTTGCACTTGCCCAGCAGGTGGTCGTCCGGCTCGGGCGCATGCCCGCCAAACAGCACATCGCGGTAATCGTGCACCGTGGCCACTTCCACGCCGTGCTCGCGCAAAATGTGGCAGCTATAGCCGCGCGCCGCACCCCAGAAGGGATCAAATACCACCTTGATGCCCGACTTCTGCACCGCCTTCAGATCCACCAGATCCGCCAGCCGCTTCAGATACGAGGGCTTCACGTCCACTTCTTCAAACTTCTCTTTCGGCTCGGCGGCATCGGCCACCGGCGCATCGCCCAGCGCCTGAATATTCGCCTCAATCTGCTTCGTCACCTCCGGCAGCGCTGGGGCGCCGTCCGGCGTCGAGAACTTGATGCCGTTGTACTCCGGCGGATTATGCGAGGCCGTAAAGTTAATCGCGCCGCCCGTCTTGTGCTGGCGCACCGCGTAGGAGATCGCCGGCGTCGGCGCGGCCTCGGGAATCACCAGCGGACGCACGCCATGCGAGGCCAGCAGATTCGCCGTCTTGGCCACGAACAGCTCGCCCAGAAAGCGCGGATCGCGCCCCACCAGCACCGAATGCTCGCCCGGCTGAGCGGCCACATACTTCGCAATGCCCGTCACCGCGCGCCGCACGTTGCCAAACGTAAATTCATCCGCCACAATTGCGCGCCAGCCCGATGTTCCAAACTTGATCTCGGTCGCCATCTCTTCTCCTCAATCTTCTCGATGCAAACTGATTGTGCCTTCGTATATGGGCACGGCTGCCGCGCCCTGAAAATCATCCACCACAAACACTCGCTACTCTCATCTGTACACCACACGCGGCCACACAGATTTAGTAGCTAGTGAAAACAGCTAAAGTATCCCCAGCCATCTTAACCGGAGCCTTTCCATGACCTCATCCCCTGCCGCCGGCACATCCTCTGCACGTCCCCCATCTTCCGTGTGTCTGGTTCTCACCACTGCCCCTTCAGTCGAAGAAGCGCAGCGCCTCGCCCATTCCCTCGTCGAAGCCCATCTCGCCGCCTGCGTGCAAATGCTGCCGTCCATGACCTCCGTCTACCGCTGGCAGGACCAGATTGAGCAGAGCCAGATCGAGCAGTCCTCTGAGGTTTTGATGCTGCTCAAGACTTCGCGCGAGCGCCTGCCGCAGCTTGAGGCCCGGCTGCATGAGTTGCACTCCTATGAGGTGCCGGAATTCCTCATCCTCGACGCCACGGCCAGCCAGACCTACGCCGCCTGGCTGCACCATTGCGTCGCACCGGCCCCCGAAAGCTGAAATACCCGGCAAGCTGACATCAGGCGCGCCGTGCCACCCCTCATTCCCACACAGCGAAGCCCTCGCGTCTCTCCGGCCAGCCCACCGGCGGCCAGCCGCCTGTTATCCTATGCGGTGACTGTTCCGGCGCACTTCCCCATGCCCGGAACCCACACTGATTTGTCATGCGTTATTTGTACGCCGTATACGTATTGAGCATTCTGGCGCTGATCTGGACGGTCATCAGCATTGCCCGCCATATCCGCGACCACAACTCGCAGGCGCACAAAGATGCGCCGGAATCCATCCCGGAAACGGCCTCGAAATCCTCACTGGAATAAGCGATGAATACAACCACTGCTCTTTCGCCCGCTGTCCTCCCTCGCCGCCACGCGCTGCTGCGCCACACGGGACTCGCCCTCTCCGGCAGCCTGCTGGTCGCCATCTCGGCTCACATCTCGTTCCCGCTTTTCTTCACGCCGGTCCCGTTCACGCTGCAGCCTCTGGCCGTGCTGGCGATTGGCCTGCTGCTCGGTCCCGCCATCGCATTCTCCTCGCTGTCGCTTTATCTGCTTGAGGCCATGGCCGCCCTGCCCGTTCTCGCGCCCATGGGCGCGCCCGGCCCACTGCACATCTTCGGGCCCACCGGCGGCTATATCATCGCCTTCCCGTTTGTCGCCGCGCTGGCCGGATGGCTCTACAGCCGTGGCCGCCGCATGCCCCTGCTCTCAAACTTTGCCGCCGCTCTCATCGCGGCTGCGGTGGCCGATCTGCTGCTGCTCACCAGCGGTTCCGCCGGGCTGATGACGCTGCTGCACCTCAGCCCGGCCCACGCTTTCGAGTTCGGCATGGTGCCCTTCCTGCCCGGCGAAGGACTCAAGGTCGCCGCCGCCGCCGCTCTCGCCGCCGGCTTCACGCGCCTGCGCCAGCCGAACACCTCCGCCGAGTAACTTTCGCGCGGCAAAAAACCTCGGGCGCGCGGCCGCATCCAGTCCTCTGTCCCGCGCCTCCAACTTGTAACTGCTGCTGAAAGGATCAAAGACCGTAGTGAGCACTCAGACGCCCGCATCCAACGATGCCGCCATTCGCGAAATCACCATTGCGCACAGCCCAGACTCCGACGACGCCTTCATGTTCTATGGCCTCGCCAGCGACAACGTGCAGGTGCCCGGCTACCGCTTCACCCACACCCTCACGGACATTGAGACGCTCAACCACAAGGCCATGAACGAGGCCTTCTACGATGTCACCGCCGTCTCCTTCCACGCGTACCCCTACATTCAGGACAACTACGCGCTGATGGCTTGCGGCGGCTCGGTCGGGGAAAACTACGGCCCCATGATCATCGCTCCGCGGCCCTACTCGCTCGACGAGATTCGCAAAATCAAGATCGCCGTGCCCGGAACCCTCACTACGGCCTACCTCACGCTGAAGCTCTTCGCGCCCGAAATCGAAACCGAAGTCGTCCCCTTCGACCAGATCATCCCGCAGGTGCTCGCCGGTAAATATGACGCCGGACTCATCATCCACGAAGGCCAGCTCACCTACTCCCACAGCGGCCTGCACAAGATCATTGACCTCGGCGTCTGGTGGCAGGAGCAGACCGGACTCCCGCTCCCCCTCGGCGGCAATGCCATTCGCCGCTCGCTCGGGCCGGAAGTCATCCACATCGTTGCCAAGGCCCTTTATGACAGCATCAAGTTCGGCCTCGACCACCGCAAAGATGCTCTCGCCCATGCCATGCAGTACGCCCGCGACCTCGATCCCGAGATGGCCAACCAGTTCGTCGGCATGTACGTGAACGAGCGCACCCTCAGCTATGGCGAAGACGGCCGCACCGCCATCCGAAAGCTGCTCCAGATGGGCCACGAGCGCGGCATCATTCCGCACCCCGTCAAAATCGACTTCGTCGAGTAGCTTCGCTCCAACGAGAAACAGCAAGGGCATCCGTCATGGATGCCCTTTTGCTTCAATAGATGGTTCTTAATCCACTTGAGCTCGAAGAATAACCGCAAATGCAACGATCAGGACACAAAGCGATCGCTGGGCCTGCGTACCAAAGGGAAAGCGCTGCATGCTGAAATAAAACAACAAAAAGCAACTCAATAAGTACACAAAGTCCGGAAGACCGAAGCTATGTTCGGCATTCCCGTCCAACTCCCCGTCGTCCCCCAAGCGGCGCGACTTCTTCCAGTTTGCGAACCATAGAAAGATGAAGGGAGATTCGCAGGCCAAGCTAATCACCGTATGCTCCCAAGTCCATACCATCCGTCAGCGCCCCAAAGATCATCGCACCTTTTGCTGCGCGCTCCAAGTTTCCGTTTACCCATCGCCAGCCAACGCCAAATGCCATATACTTAAGTATATGGCAACCCCGCGAGAAACATCGACGCAGCGCACTGCGAAGGTCTTCACGACCAACCGCAGCCAGGCCATTCGTCTGCCCAGGGAATTCCGCTTCCAGACCTCCGAGGTCTTCATCCAGAAGCGCGGCGACCAGGTCATCCTTACGCCTCGCCCCGATAGCTGGAGCGCCTATCTCGATTCCGGCGCAGTCGCCTCCAGCGCCTTCATGGAAGGCGTCGAAGATCTCCCCGTGCAGGAGCGCTGAGACCTGGAGCCGCCTTCATGCCTCTCTACATGCTCGATACTGACATCTCGTCGTACATCATGAAGCGCACCCACGAGGCGGTGCTCCGGCGTCTCCGCAAGACGGCTGTTTCCGACGTATGCATCTCCGCCATCACGCAAGCCGAACTGGCTTATGGCGTCGAAGTCTCTCCCCGCAAATCTCAGGATGCCGAAGCTCTGCACGAGTTCCTGCGCTATGTGCAGGTGCTCGGCTTCCCTTCTGAAGCAGGCACGGACTACGCTCAGATTCGCGCTCACCTCAAGCAGCGCGGAACCATGATTGGAGCGAATGATCTTCTGATTGCCGCGCACGCCCGTGCGCTTAAACTCACCCTGGTCACCAACAACACGCGCGAATTCAGCCGCGTCCCGGGCCTTACTCTTGAAAACTGGGCCGCGCCCGCCCGCGCCCGCTGATTCCGCCCATCCGGCTTCCCGTCCAGATCTCCCCGAATTCTGCAGACCGTTTCTCATCCGCCGTAAATAAATTCCTCCAGCCACCGATATAAGCCTCGAAAGCAGCGATCCCGGACGCGTATCCGGGTCCGTTTCAGAAAGGCTATCTGTGAAGAATTGGACCATTGGCAAGCGTGTCAGCATCCTCTGCGCACTCCTCATCAGCTTCATCGTGATCTGCGGAGCAGTCGCCGTTATCGGACTGCTGAATATCTCCAGCAATCTGCGCGAAATCGCCACCCGCTCGGTGCCCGCGCTCGAAGAACTCTCCAAAATTCAGGGCGGCGTCCTCGAGGCCCGCGGCTCCACGCTCATGATGGCCGTCCCCGGCATGGGCAACGTCAAGGCGCTTCAAAAGCAGCGCATGGCAAAAATCCACGCCTACGTCTCGGCCAACTTCAAGAGCTATGAGTCTGGCATCACCGACCCGCAGGACCGCCGCCAGTTTGACGCCCTGCACACCGCCGTCGAACAGTACTTCGCCATGTGCGAAAACTTCCGCGTCCTGGCCACGGACAACAAGGTGCCCGACGCCGTCAATCTCTACAGCACCACCGGCCACACCGCCTACACGGCCATGAAGAAGGCGATGGCCGCCGAAGTCAAGTTCAACAACGAGCGCGCCGCGCAGCAACTCGCCGCCGGCTCCCGCGCCATGCGGCACGCGATTGAGCTCATGAGCTGGCTCGCCTTTGGAGCATTCCTCGGCGGCTGCATCCTCGCCTACATCGTCATCAAGGGCATCAATGAGTCGCTGCGGCACTCGGTCAATGAGGTCGCCGCCTTTGCCCAGCAGGCTCGCGGCGCGGCTGACCAGTTGGCCGCATCCAGCAACCAGCTCGCCACCGGCTCCTCCGAGCAGGCGGCAACGCTTGAGGAAACCTCCGCTTCCAGCCATCAGATCAGCGCCATGACCACCCGCAATGCGGAGAATGCCACCGCTGCCTCCCGCCTCATGGCAGAAGTGGACACGCGCATGACCGAAGCCGGAACCCGGCTCGAAGCCATGGTCGAGAGCATGAGCGCCATCGACAGCTCCAGCCGCAAGATCGGCAGCATCATGAAGGTGATCGACGAAATCGCCTTCCAGACCAACCTCCTCGCCCTCAACGCGGCCGTCGAGGCTGCCAGGGCCGGCGAGGCTGGTGCCGGCTTCGCTGTCGTCGCCGATGAGGTCCGCGCGCTCGCCCAGCGCTGCGCGGAAGCCGCGCGCAACACCTCCTCGCTCATCGAGGAATCCGTCACCAACGCCAAGGTCGGCACCGAACGCATCGAGGGCGTCACCAGCGTCATTCACAGCGTCGCCGGGCACGCCGCCCGCGTCCGTAACGTGGTCGATGAGGTCAGCGCCGGAGCACAGGAGCAGGATCGCGGCAACCAGCAAATCAAATCCGCGCTCGAAGCGCTCGAAATGATGACCCAGACCACCGCCGCCACCGCCGAGGAAAGCGCCGCCGCCAGCGCCCAGCTTCAGGCCCAGGCCAAGGCTATGGAAGCCGTCGTCATTGACCTCAGCGTGCTGGTGCAATAAGCACAATCCCCCCCAGCGAAAGCCCATCCCCGAGGGGCCGAATCCAGCCATGGACCGGCCCCCCATGCATTTCCCTTGTCACTCAATCCGCCTACGCTTCATCCGCCGAAGGCCCATAGAATCCCGGAATCGGAACATTCAGCAAACGCAGATACACGCCCAACTGCGCCCGGTGATGAATCATGTGGTTCATCACCATGCCGCGGTACACGGCAATGCGCGGCATGTCCACAATCGTCTGCCCCATCCAGTCCATCTTCCAGTTCCTGGCCATGTCCTCATCGCTCGTCGCGGCCAGCGCCTCCCGCGCCTCGGGCAGGTCTTTGTCAAAACGCGCCAGAATGTCCTCCCGCTTCTTGTCCTTCCACACGTCCATGTACTTCATGCCGTCCTCCACTGAGACGGACATGCCCGGCAGCTTCATCGTGTCCCGGCACCAGTCCGGAAAGTCGGAAATATGCCACGCCAGCCGCACCAGCTCCATCGACTTCTCATGCGGCTTCCAGCTCAGGTGATCATTGGGCACCAGCTCCAGCATCCGGCGCGTGTTGGCAAATTCGTGGTCAAACTCAGGCAAAAAACCGGCAGCAAGGCTCATCGTCTTTCCCTCCTTGGGAAGCGAAATCATCGTACACTCAAAAAGAGAACAAAAGGCGAAATATTAACAGAAGCTTCTTTTCAGACCCGACGCACCCGAGAGTACCCAAACCTGCCGGAAAATCACTCTCGCACCTGCCGGGAATTTCCCCTGAATTCGTTATGCTGGAAATAGAGGTCGATAAGAAGTGCGGACGGCGCGCTGCATCCAGCCAGGCGCTGCAGGCACCGCTGCCTCTGGAATTGCACGGATATCCCGGCATTTCGACATTAACCCCGGCACCGGCAAGGGCATTTTCGCATTGATTCTAAAGGACTTGCCAGCCTAATGTCCGGTACGTCCAACGATATCAATAACTTCTGGGACGTTAATGGTGATTTTTTTTTTGCGCTTCAGTACAGGCAAAACGCCTTCCGTGCGCACCATGCAAAAAAGCCCCGAAGCTGCTGCCAACCCGGGGCTTTTCCATGCCTTGCGGAAGACTAATCCTTCACGGCCTTACGCTCTTTTTCACGCTCAAAGAAGCGCTCCATGAACTTGGTATCAAACTCGCCCTTGCGGAACTCCTCATCGGCAAAGATGCGCTGATGCAGCGGAATCGTCGTATGAATGCCCTGCACCACAAACATCTCCAGCGCACGCTGCATCCGATTCATCGCCTCTTCGCGGTCCTTGCCATGCGTGATGAGCTTGGCAATCAGCGAGTCATAATACGGTGGCACCACGCCTTCGGCATACTGGGCCGTGTCCACGCGCACGCCATTGCCGCCGGGCACGTTGAACGCGGTAATCTTGCCCGCCGAGGGTGTGAACTTCTCCGGGTGCTCGGCATTGATGCGGCACTCAATGGCATGGCCGCGAATCACCACCGGCTCCGGCACAATGCTCGACAGCTTTTCGCCGGACGCAATGCGCAACTGCGCCTTCACCAGGTCAATGCCCGTGACCATCTCCGTCACCGGATGCTCCACCTGGATGCGCGTGTTCATCTCGATGAAGTAGAGCTTGCCGTCCTCGTCCATCAGAAACTCGACGGTGCCCGCATTCTGGTAGCCGACCGCTTCGAGCGATTTCTTGAGCGTCTTGCCGATCTCTTCGCGCATCTTCGGCGTCACCTGCAGCGAAGGCGCTTCCTCAATCAGCTTCTGATGCCGGCGCTGAATCGAGCACTCGCGCTCGCCCAGTGACATGACGTTGCCGTGTTCATCGGCCAGCACCTGAAACTCGATGTGGCGCGGGCGCTCGATGAACTTCTCCATGTAGAGCTCGCCGTTGCCAAAGGCATTGGCCGCCTCGGTGCTCGCCGCCTGGTAGAGCGCCGGCAGCTCGGCCGCCGAGCGAATCACGCGCATGCCTCGCCCGCCGCCGCCAGCCTTGGCCTTCAGAATGACCGGATAGCCCACCGACTTCGCCCACTCCAGCGCCTCATCTTCTGAGGCAATGATGCCATCGGAGCCAGGCAGAATCGGCACCTTGGCCTTCTTCATGGCCTGGCGCGCCTTCTCCTTCTCGCCCATCAGCCGCGTCACTTCCGGCGGCGGCCCGATGAACTTGATGTTGGACGCGCGGCACACTTCGGCGAAGTTCGCATTCTCGCTCAGCAGGCCATAGCCCGGATGAATCGCATCCACATCCGCAATCTCGGCCGCGCTGATCACGGCCGGAACATTCAGGTAGCTCTCAGCCGAGCGCGGAGGACCGATGCAGATAGCCTCGTCGGCAAAGCGCACGTGCAGCGAATGCCGGTCCGCCTCGCTATAGATAGCGACCGTGCGAATGCCCATTTCCTTGCAGGCGTTGATGACACGCAGCGCAATTTCGCCGCGATTGGCGATGAGTACTTTACGAAACATAGTCTCTGGCTACCGTGCCTTCAGAGCGAAAAGGGGCTGGCCATACTCCACCGGCTGCCCGTTCTGCACAAAGCGCTTGACCACTTCTCCGGCCGCGTCTGACTCGATCTCGTTCATCAGCTTCATGGCTTCCACAATGCAGAGCACCTGGCCGTTGTCCACCTGATCGCCGATCTTCACAAAAGCATTGGTTCCCGGCGAGGGAGACTCATAGAACGTGCCCACAATCGGCGACTTCACAATGTGCAGCCCGGCGTTCTCATCCTCTGCCGCGGCGGGAGCCGCCGCGCTGGCATGCACCTGCGGAGCCACATGCTGCACGGCCGGTGCCGCAGGCTGCGCCGCGGGAGCCGCCAAAGGCTGCTGCATGGCCATCAGGCGAGCCAGGCTCGCCAGGTCCATTGCGGACGCGCTGCTCTGCTCGGACCCGAACTTCAAGTTGACCTTCAGGTCTCCACGTTCCAGGCTAAATTCGCCGATCTGATTCTGCTTCAGGAACTCGATCAGTTCCTTTAACTGTCCCAACTCTTCTGGATTCATTGTTGTCTGTCAGCCTCTGTCACGCTTTACAGTTCCATCCATGCCTTGGTGGCAGGCGTGAGCACCGCAGCTCCCGTCTCTGTCACCACCACCATGTCTTCAATGCGGATGCCGAATTTCTCCGGCAGGTACACACCGGGTTCAATGGTGACCACCATTCCCGGCTTCAACTTTGCTTCCTGCCCTGCTGCAAAGCGGGGCTGCTCATGAATCTCCAGGCCCACTCCATGCCCGGTTCCGTGCGTAAAGTACTCCGCGAGACCAGCCTCGCGCAAAACGCTGCGTGCCGCCTCATCCACCGAGGCCATGGTCGCCCCCGGCTTCACCGCCGCCACGCCTGCCTCCTGCGCGGCCAGAACCGCATCATAGGCAAATTGCTCTTCCTTGGTCGCACGGCCCACGTGCACAGTGCGCGTCATGTCAGAAAGATAACCATTGAGAATAACACCGAAGTCCAGCGTTACGAACCCTTTGCGAGGGATCTTCGCCAGCGACGCCCGCCCGTGCGGCATCGACGAGCGCACACCGCTCGCCACGATGGTGTCAAACGACATGCCCTCGGCTCCGAGGCTGCGCGCAAAGAACTCCAGGTCCGCGGCGACTTCAATCTCCGTCATGCCCGGACGAATGTGCGGCACAATCAGGTCAAAGAGCTTGCAGCCCATCAGCGCCGCTTCCTGCATCAGCAGGATTTCGTCCTCATCCTTGATGAGGCGCAGATTCATCACCAGCGGCTCGGGGATCGGACGGAAGAACTTCGCGCGCTGGCGGCGAGGCAGCGCCTCGCGGTAGCTTTCCAGCTCTGCCACACGGGTATTTGCCGGATCAAACCCGGCAAACTCCGCTTCCTCGGCGGCCCACGCGGCCGCTTCCTTGACGGTGGACTTGGCGGCGATGTGAACCGTCGCGCCCTGCACTTCCTGACGGGCCTGCAGCGTGTAGCGGCCATCGGTGAAAAGCGCCGCCTTGCGCCGCGTCACGATCAGTACAGCGCTCGACCCCGAAAACCCGCACAGGTAGCGCACGTCGGGCAAGTGGGTGATCCAGAGAGCTTCCAGTTGGTGCTTCTGCAGCGCGCGCCGCAGCTTACGAATCCGGCCTGCATAGTTCATCTTCACGATCTTACATTCTGCGGGCGCAATTCCGCATGCTTCCCTCGCGAAGCCGCACCAAAACGCAAACGCCTACTTTTTTAGCAGCGCCGGAACCGCCGCGCGGTCACGATCCTTCACCTTGCGCGCGGGCATGCCCGCATAGACGCCGAAAGGCTCCAGGTCTTTGGTCGCAAGGGAGGCCATCGCGAGAATCGCGCCATCGCCCACATTCACGCCCGGGCTCACAATGGCCTTGGCGCACACCCAGGAGTAAGCGCCGATCCGCATGGGATAGGAGACCAGCCGGAACGACGGCTCGTTGTAGAGGTGAGTCGCACCGCACACGTACGCGCCCTGCGAAACCACCGCGTGCGAGCCGATAGTGAGCAGTGAGGGATTGTAAAGCTCGGCGTCATCGCCCACCCCCACGGCCTCTTCGCAGACAAGATTCCACGGCGCCCAGATGCGGCACTTGGGATAGAAGTGGCAATTCGGTGCGAGCTTTGCGCCGAAGAGGCGCAGAATCATCGAGCGCCACCCATGAAACGGGCGCGGAGAAGTGCGGAAGAATAACGCGTAAAACAAATTCCAAACAGCGCGGCGTGCGCGGTTGGAAACAGAGTAGGAGGCCTGCAGGTGAGGATCAACACTCGGCTGAGTCAGATCAGTCGTCAATGAAACTTCTCCTTGCCTGGGAAACCACGGCTGCGAGCGGCCGCGCTTGAGGCAAGCATAACCGATCCGGAGAGTTCCGCTTCCTGCGCTCAGGAGCGTGCGATGCGGGTCCGCGGCTCCGTGCGTCCCGTGGAGCGCACCGGCTTCTTCTGGCGCGGCTTCACGGCGGCAACTTCCACTTCCACCGGAATGCCGGACTGGCGATCCATCCATTCGTCCAGACGTGACTTCTTGAAGCGCCAGCGATTGCCCAGCTTGAAGGCTGGCACAAACGCCTCAGAGGCGTACTTGTACAACGTATCGGGACTGATACCGAGATAATCCGACGCCTGGCGGATATCCATCACTTCGCGAAACTCCGGACTGCGGCCTGCCGAACTCTTCATGATGATGCCCTCGTCTTATTCTTTTGGATGTCTCCGGAAGAAGTGCCGGTCTATTTCTGCCAGCCTCCTGCTTATACCTTGAGCCTACGGCTCCGTCCAATGAATTTGCACACTCGGGACGTGTTTTTCTGGTTTCCCCTGCGGCTTTTTCCGGGTTTTGCCACAAAAATATCGCAACAATTCACACTCGCGTCCCCGATTCCTCTCCGCCGAAAAGCGAAGGGCCGATCCCTGCGGACCGGCCCTTCACTGATTCGCTGCCTGCTCCGAAAAGCTAAACCTTCGGTTCCAGACCATCCAGAATCGAGAGGAAGCTCTCATCGAGAGTGCGATTCTTGGCAATCGCGTCGGCCAACGGAATATCCTCGATCTTCGTGCCGCGCAGCACCACCAGGCGTCCGAACTTGCCCTGGTGGACCAGATCGATGGCCGCCAGGCCATAGCGCGTCGAGAGCATGCGGTCATAGGCCGTCGGCGTGCCGCCGCGCTGCGTGTGACCCAGGTTCACCGAGCGAGTCTCATAGCCGGTGCGCTTCTCGATTTCGTCGGCCAGAATAGAGCCGATGCCGCTCAAACGGGCATGGCCAAAGGAGTCCACCTTGGTGCCGTGCGTCGCCTGCGCGCCCGAGTCGGGCAGCTTGGCGCCTTCGGCCACCACGACGATGCCGTACTTCTTGCCGTGGTCATGGTTGTACTTGAGCAGCTTGCAGACGTGATCGAGGTCGATCTGCTTTTCGGGCACCAGCACGGCATGCGCGCCACCGGCTACGCCGGCCGTCAGCGCGATCCAGCCCGCATCGCGGCCCATCACTTCGCACACGATGACGCGGTTGTGCGCCTCGGCGGTGGTGTGCAGGCGGTCGATGGCCTCGGTGGCAATCGACACAGCAGTGTCAAAGCCGAAGCAGGCATCGGTGCCGTTCAAGTCGTTGTCAATCGTCTTGGGCACGCCCACGCCCGGTACACCGGCCTGAATCAGCGCGTTGGTCACCGACTGCGTATCATCGCCGCCAATCGCGATCAGCGCATCGAGCTTATTGGCCTTGAGGGTCTCGACGCACTTCTCAATGCCGCCCTCGATCTTGCGCACGTTGGTGCGCGAGGTGCGCAGAATGGTGCCGCCCTGATCGAGAATGCCGTCCACCTTCTCCAGCGTCAGCGCCACGGTGTTGTTGTCGAGCACGCCGCGCCAGCCTTCCACAAAGCCGACGAACTCATCGCCGTAGTGCTGAATTCCCTTCTTCACAACCGCATGAATCACTGCATTCAGTCCGGGGCAATCGCCGCCGCCTGTCAAAATTCCGACGCGCATCTCAAGTTCTCCTGGCTATGTTTTGGAAGTGTGCTGCGAATTGGAAGCCCGATGCATGCCCGCGCTTCTCCTCTGCATCATAGTGCATCGCAGCTACGGCACGCAGTATTCCCGTGCGATTCATGCCGTACGCGGCATCAGCTTGTAGACTGGGAATCGTAGTTTTAGTGGAGGATGCAACGCATGTCTGAAGTGAAAGTCACGATTCGTCCCAACGGTCCGCTGCGGGTGGAAGGCACCATTCAACTCGCCGACTCGCAGGGCAACACCTGGAACCTCGAAGGCAAGCCCGCTGTTTCGCTCTGCCGCTGCGGAGCCTCGGCCAACAAGCCCTTCTGCGACGGAAGCCACAACCAGGCTGGCTTCCAGGACGACACCAAAGCGCCCCAGCAGTAAACCGGGCGGCTTCTCCGTTGCCCATCCTTCGCGCCTCTTGCGCGAGGGGTGGGACTACGGCTTCATCCACCCTTCGGCACGCTGAAATTCAGCCCTTCCCGGGCAGCCGCCCTTTGTGTCGCCGTCACATTCACCTGCTCCAATGGAATCTTCATCTCCCGCCCCGTAGCCGCGGCATCCAGATCGATGAGCGTGGTGGGCGTGAGCGCGTAGTTGCGCATCGTCTTGCGCGTGCCATCTTTCATCACCACGGTCAGCTTCGGTTCCTGGCTCTGAATCACATTCGGCGCGCTGGCTGCGGCATGGTAAGCCGGGCGATAGGTGTCTTCTGATGGAGGTGCCGGGGCAGTTGGCTGCGCTGTGACACTCGAAGCCAAAGGAGGCTCCGAAGTCGGGGCGGCACTGGTCTGCATTCCCTCCGAATCGTCCATATATCCCAGATCGCCAGAGGTAAGCCAATAGCCTGAGCCGAAGAGGTAAGGCACAGCATATCCCTCGCCGTCGCGGTGACGGTAATGGTAGCGGTCGTGATCGTGATCCCAATCCCGCTCGTGATGGCGGTCGCCGCCGCGCCGCATGGCCGTCGAGGGCGCGGAGTGAAACGGCGTCAGCACATGGGGCGCAGGAAAGATGCGATTGCCGGGCGGAAAGACTTCCTGCCCAGCGGGAAAGACCGTCTGCCCCTGAGGAAATACAGCCTGCCCCGGAGGGAAGATGGCTTGACCGGGCGTGAAGACGGATTGCCCCGGGGTAAACACCGCATGCCCCGGCGCAAAAATGGCCTGGCCCGGTTGAGAGAAACGGCCGGGTTGCGAGACAAACGACCCCGGCATCTGCACCCCGGGAGCATGAAAGGCTGCATGTGCGCCGGGGGTAGCTCCGTTCTGCTGTTGTGCTCCCGCAGCCACGCTCGCCGCCAGAAGCAAACCGGCCATCCACTTCCCTCTTCCGCGCATGGCTGTACCGTCCTGCTTAACAAGACGCGCCAGAGGGCCGCGCAGTTTCCTGAAAAGCGAAAAGCGGCCCGCCAAAGCAGACCGCCCTTCGGGTCCTTCCAGTGGAACTACTCCTGTCCCGCGCCCTGCTGCTGCATGCGCTGCACCTTGCTGTGCTTGGTCGAGTAGTTGAAGTAGATCAGCAGGCCCACGACCAGCCACACCAGCACGACAATCCACGTGAGCAGTGGCAGGTTGGCCATCAGGTAAACCGCGCTCAGCACGCCAAGAATCGGCACCAGCGGCACCAGCGGCGTTTTGAACGGGCGTTCCAGATCGGGCATGCGCACGCGCAGCACCCAGACACCGGCCGAGACGATGGCAAAGGCCAGCAGCGTGCCCATGTTCACCAGTTCGCTCAGCTTGTTGATGGGCAGCAGCGCGGGCAAAAAGGCCACGATGGTGCCCACAACGATATTTGAGATCCATGGCGTGCGGAACTTCGGATGAATGGCCGAGGCCCACTTGGGCAGCAGCCCATCGCGGCTCATGGAGAAGAAGACGCGCGATTGCCCCAGCAACATCACCAGCATGACGGTGCCCAGGCCAAAGATGGCGCCAATCTTGACCAGCAGGCTGCCCCAGGCCACGCCCGTAGCGTCAATGCCGAGGGCCACCGGGTCGGCCACATCGAGCGAGCGGTAGCTCACCAGCCCGGTCAGCACCAGCGAGACGGCGATGTACAAAAGCGTGCAGATCACCAGCGAGCCCAGAATGCCGATTGGCATGTCGCGCTGCGGATTCCGCGCCTCCTGCGCCGCCGTGGAAACGGCGTCAAACCCGATATAGGCAAAGAAGACCGAAGAGGCACCGGCGACGATGCCGTTGAATCCATATTTGCCCGGGCCTTCCGATTTAGGAATGAAAGGGTGCCAGTTCAGGCTGGCCACGTGCGGATGGTGCATCAGGAAGCCGATGCCCAGCACCAGAAAGATACCGACCACCGCCAGTTTGACGAACACGATCAGCGAGTTCAGATTGGCGGATTCCTTGATGCCGATCACCAGAATGGTCGTCACGGCCAGAATGGCCAGAAACGCGATCAGGTCAAAGATGCCGTGCACCTTCAGCAAGCCAGCGGTCGGCGTGCCCATGGGCAGCGCGGCCTGCGACACCCAGTGGCCATGCAGAAAATAAAGCGTGTTGCCGTAGGTGGTCGTCCAGCGCGCCAGAGCGGGCGAGGGCGTGAGGCCGATCTGCTCCAGAAAACTGACGAGATAGCCCGACCAGCCCGAAGCGACTGTGGCCGCGCCGAAGGCGTATTCGAGCACGAGGTCCCAGCCGATGACCCAGGCGACCAGCTCGCCCAAAGTGGCATAGCCATAGGTATAGGCCGAACCCGCAATGGGAATGATCGAGGCAAACTCGGCATAGCAAAGCCCTGCAAACGCACACGTGATGCCTGCCACGATGAAGCTCAACGCCACGGCCGGTCCGGCATGCAGCGCCGCGGCCTGGCCGGTCAGCACAAAGATGCCGGCGCCGATAATCGCGCCGATGCCCAGCGTAATAAGGTTGACCGGCCCCAGGGATCGTTTGAGTGTGTGTTCGCCTTCTTCCACCGCCTCATTTTTCAGCGCAGAGAGCGGCTTGACTGCAAAAAGCTTCGCCATGAAATGGCCTTCCTCCAGATAATTTCTTTCACGATGGCGTGACGGGTGATCTCTTCGCGACTCGCGACCAGATGGCATAGACCGGAACACCGAGCAGAACAATCACGATGCCGGGCCACGTGTACTGAGGCTTGTAGCGCAATAATACGATACAAATCCACGCCGCCATGACGATGTAGAGCGCAGGGAGCACCGGATAGCCTAACGCTTTATAGGGTCGTTGTGCATCCGGACGTTTGCGCCGCAGCACAAAAAGGCTGCCAATCGTCAGGATGTAGAAGATCAGCTCCGAGCAGATGATGTAGTCCAGCAACTGGCTGTAGCTGCCAGAAATGCAGAGCACGCAGGTCCATACGCCCTGAATGAGCAGCGCAATCACCGGCGTCTTGTAGCGCGGATGCAGCTTTCCGGCTCCCTCAAAAAACAGCCGGTCGCGGCTCATGGCATAGTAGACGCGCGGTCCGGCCATGGTGAGGCCGTTGGCGCAGCCGAAGGTCGAGATCAGAATGGCCCCGGCCATCAGGTAGGCGCCGCCATTTGAAAAGATCTGCTGCAGCGCCGCCGTGGCCACGCGGTCATCGGCAGCATGGGCAATGCCGCGCGCCGCCACCGTCGCCCCGTGCGCATCGCCATGCAGAGGCAGCGCAAACAGATAAACAAAGTTGGCCAGAATATAGAGGCCCAGCACCACTCCTGTGCCCAGCACCAGCGAGAGCGGCAGATTGCGCCGCGGATTCTTCACCTCGCCCGCCGTATAGGTCACGTTATTCCACGCATCGGCGGAGAAGAGCGAACCGGTCTGCACCACGGCCAGAATGGTGAGCAGGCCCACCATTGTGACCGGGCCGCCCACGCCAATCTGCAGCGGATGCAACGTGTGCCAACCGGCGCCGGCCCAGAAATTATGGCCAAAGTTGGCGGCCATCGCCACGGCCTTGCGCCCAAACAGCACGCCCAGAATCACCAGCCCCAGCAGCGCCGCTGTCTTGGCCGTGGTGAAGACGTTCTGAATCAGCGCGCCCAGCCGCACCCCGAAGATATTCACGAATGTCAGCAGCAGAATGATCAGGATGCCGGTCAGATTGGCCGTGTTGACGCCAATGTCCATATTGCCCAGCACCATCGGCCCCACGTGCCATGCCGGAACGTGCCCGATGTGCCACAGCCAGTGCGAACTGGAAACAGACGGAAAGAAGACGCCCAGAAACTTGCCAAAGGCCACGGCCACGGCGGCAATCGTGCCGGTCTGGATGACAAGAAACAGCGTCCAGCCAAAGAGAAAGCCGGGCAGCGGCCCGAGTGCCTCGCGCAGATACACATACTGGCCGCCTGCGTCGGGCATCATGGCCGCGAGTTCACCGTAGCTGAGCGCACCGATGATGGTCATCACGGCCGTTACCAGCCAGGCGGCAATCAGCAGCGCCGGAGAGCCGGTGTCGCGGCTGATCTCTGCTGGAACCAGAAAGATTCCGGAGCCGATCATCGAGCCGACGACAATCGCCGTCGCGCTGAACCAGCCCAGCGTAGCCACCAGATGCGGCTGTTTCGAGGGAGCGGAGAAAGACTCTTCAGAAGGGGTCGTCACTTGGGTCATTTCTATCGGAAAAGCCTCAGAAAGTCTTTCGCATTCTTCCCGGCCTGCTCGGGGGCGATGGCGGGTCCGCGCTCCGCGCCAAGGCCAGTGCCGAAAATAGCTGAGATCACCGCAACGGAATCCGCGCCGGCCTCCATAACCGCAAGCGCCGTTTGCGGCGTGATGCCTCCGATCGCTACGAGCGGCTTCTGAGTCCGTTGCCGCGCGGTGCGCACGCCTTCGAGGCCCACCACCGGATCGGGATTCTGCTTGCTGGCTGTCGCAAAGACCGGGCCAATGGCAATGTAGTCCACAGCGGCATCGGCCACGGCGGCGACCTGGTCAGGATTGTGCGTGGAAATTCCGAGCACCCGGTCCGGCCCCAGGATGCGCCGCGCCTCGGCCGGCGTCATGTCGTGCTGGCCCACATGCACACCGTCAAACGCCGCCTGTTCCACCAGATGCACGCGATCATTCAGAATCAGCGTGGGCTCGGGCCCGGCCGCATCGCGAATCCAGCGGGCATCTTCGAGCACCTGCGTGTCGGTGTCCTGCTTGTTGCGGTATTGCAGAATGGTCACGCCGGCATCCACCACGCACCGCACCAGGCGCAGCAGTTCGCCGCGGCGCAGCGTAGGGTCCTGAGACAGCACACCGGCATCCAGAATGGGGTAAAGAGTAGGAAAAACAGCCCGGGGACTCACTCCCCGAGTGTAAGCCGAATCCCCTTCACCGGGAAAACCAGACTCCAAACACGAAGGCACAGCCCCGCACATGGCAGAGCTGCGCCGGAAGAATCAGCGGAGGCCGCTTCAGTTAAAAGGGACAGACGAGACCGGACCCAGATCAAGAATCTTCGCCTCGCAATCGTGGCAGGCTTCCAGAATCTCCCGCTCGACTGCGGTGCGATACCGGCCGAGTGTCGCGCCGCACCAGACACAGGTCAAAGTGTGATCTTTCTTTACCAGATGCAGGCTAGTGGTCTGAACTGGAACCGCATGCGTGCTTTTTACCGCGTAGGTCATGGCAGTGACTCCTCGTTTCCGAACGTCTGCCTCGGGAAAGAACCCTGACACTATCGCCGTGAGCGACTGGAGGGGCGGCAAGCTGTAAGTGAAGGTAGCTCCCGGATGACTGCAGGCCGTATATCTAATTGAGATGGTCCGGCTAGGAAAAGAGTAGCTCTATTTTCCGCAAAAGATAAGAATTTTCTAACAATAGCCGGTACTTCGGTGACGCATTCTTAGGTTTCTCAAAAATAGGCCGATAGGGTAACCATTCGGACTTTCTATGAGTGCTATGAACCTTACCCTGCCCCATGTGCTGATCGCCACCGCCGACCGTCAGACCCGGGACCGCATCCTGTCCATGCTCGATGCCTGGCGCTATCCTCATCTGCTGGTGGAAGATGGCCCTGCCGCCCTGCGGCTGTTGACCCAGGCGCAGCCGCCCAGCATTGCGGTCATCGACAACGAACTGGCGGGGCTGGCCGGCGTGCAGGTGATTCAGGCCGCCCGTAACCGCTATGACCAGAGCCGTACCTGGCTGATGCTGCTGGGCTCGCAGGCCAGTACCGGAGACGTTCGCATGGCCTCGGAGGCCGGGGCGGACGACTTTCTGCTGAAGCCGGTCGAGGAATTCGACTTCCGGGTGCGGCTGCGGGTCGCCGAACGAGTACAGATGCTGATGCAGGAGCTGCAGCAGCAGAGCGAAGCCGTGCGCTTCCACGCCTCCCACGACGCGATGACCGGTCTGCTGAACCGCGAAGCCATGCTGAAGCAGCTCTTTCAGGAGACAGACCGGGCGCAGCGGATGAAGACCCCGCTGTCTTATCTGCTGCTGGATATCGACTCCTTCTCGGGCATCAACCTGAACTATGGCTATGACTTAGGCGACCGCCTGCTGCAGGAGCTCGCCGGACGCCTGAAACGCCATCTGCGCAGCTATGACATGGCCGGCCGGTATGGAGAGGATGAATTTCTCATTGCCCTGCCCGGCTGCGCGCCAGACAGCCTGATTCCCATGGCCGAGCGCATGCGCAAGTCTGTGCTCGACAAGCCGTTTGACATCGGCAAGGAGCGGCTTGAAATCACCGCCAGCATCGGCGCGGCGCATAGCATGGGCCGCTCGCCGCTGGTGGTGCTGCGGGAGCTGGAAGCCGCGCTGGCCCAGGCCAAGATGGAAGGCCGCAACTGCATTCGCGAGGCCGGAGCCGCGCCCGAGCTGAACATGACTCTACTCGAACCGAATCCGATGCTGCTGCGTCTGCCGGAGATCGACCCGAAGAAGTTGAACTGAACCCAGAACCGATGCGGGAGCCGCCGGGAATCGCCGCATGCAATTCCCGGACAGCTCCGGCTCCGGCGGCTACTTGTCGGCGTAGCGCTCGTCCGCCGGCTCCTTCATGGCGGACTGATAGGCCTTTTCAAGCGCGGCGGGAACCGGGCGGTTCCCCATCGCCTGCTTCCAGAGAATCACGTTCAGGATGGCTGGATTGGCGCGATCCTCATGCTGGAAGTCCATCTTGAGCGAGGCCTGCGCGCCATAGGCGTGCTTCTTGTTCGCCGTGTAGATGAGCCCATTCTTTTCATTGGAATAATCGGCATTGTAGGCCGGCTGATCGCCCTTGCCCTGAAACTCCGGCGACATGACCGGCGCAAAGGCATCGTTGTTGTTCATCGGCGGAATTCCCTCCAACTCCTCGGCCGTGTGCAGCATGCTGGCCGTGGTGTAGAAGTGGCTATCCACCACAGGATGCGAGAGATGCGGCGAATACTTGCTGATGACGAGCGCGATGGAGCGGTGCGCGTCCACGTGATCGGCACCATCCTGCGCGTCGTCTTCGAGGATCAGGATCGCCGTGTCGTTCCAGTAGGGGCTGTGCGAGACCGCCTCCACCACGCGGCCCACCGCGAGATCGTTGTCGGCGACCGAGGCCTGCGGCGTCGGCATGCCGGGGCGGGTGCCCGCCGTGTGGTCATTGGGCAGACGAAGCTGCACGAAGTCTGCCATGGGGTCAGGCTTGCCCGCCTTCACGGCGGCGACCCAGCGGCGGAAGTGCGTCAGGAACTCGTTGACGCGCAACTGATCGGGGAAGGCCAACTGAAAGTCAGGATAAAGCGGGTCAAAGTGCCCCACCAGTTGCGGCATGGTCGCCGTGTTCTTGTAGATCAACGGAATCTTCCACGGATACTTGCTGACTCCGCCGCCATAGTTGGCCGGAATAGCCTCGCCGGGCAGAATGTAGGGATTCTTGCAGTAGTGCATCGGCTCGGGCGTGCCGTTGCGCGGATTCATGATCTGCGGCGTGCCGGTCGCCGCATTGCAGAAGGTGGAGGAGATGAACTCCGCGAAGTGATAGAGGCTCTTGCCGTGCTTCGCCAGGTCGGTCCAGATGTAGCCGCTCTCCGGCGTGTCCACGTCTGAGATGCCCTCGTTGAGCGGCACCCCGTTGGCCACGACGCCCTCAAAGTCGTAGGTGCGCTCGCTGCTGCGGTAGTTCTGCTGCCAGTCGCGCTCGGTATAGTCGCTGCTGATGGCCGCGTTGGACCACACATGCCCGTCGCCGGAGACCTCGCCCGAGTCATAAAAGTTGTCGAGCACGCCGAACTGGAGCGCCAGCTTGTGCTCGTTGGGCGTGATCTTCCAGCCATACATGGTCAGGTTGGCATCGCCGTTGCCCGCGCCCAGGTCGCCCAGAATCTGGTCATAAGTGCGGTTCTCTTTAATGATGTAGATCACGTGCCGGATGGGGTGGCCACCGACGGCAAAGGTCATCTGCTGCTGTGCGGCCTGCATGAGGTTGTCGCGCAGGGTCTCACGCGTATAGGCGGCCAGATGCGATGCGATGTCATGGCGGCTCACGGTCGCGAGCGAACCATGCAGCAGCGTGGCGATGTAGGTATGCGGGCTCTGGTAGTGGCGGCGCAGCTCAAGGGCGGAGGGGTGCGGCGACCTGGCCTGGGGGAAGTCATTCGGCCCGGTTCCCTTGCCCTTGCCGGTGGCGATGTAGACATTGCGGCCATCCACAGCCACGGCCATGGGCAGCCACTGGGTCGGAATGAACCCTGCTACGGGACGGTTTTTCTCCGCCGGATGCAGCACGGCCACGTTGTCTCCGCCGGCGTCGGCCACGTAGACGGTTTTGCCATCGGGCGAGACGGCCACGGCGTTGGGAATGGCGCCGAAGTACTTCTGCCCCGGCAGCCGGACGCTATAGAAGCGCTCCACGCGCATCTCGTTGCCGCGCAGGGCCACCTGGGCGACGCGATCGCGGTTGGCCAGTGCCACATAAAGCCGCTGGCCATCGGGGCTGAGCGCCATAGAGATGGGATGCGAGCTGGGCCCGGTCTTCACCGTGGGCGGCAGCAGCGCAAGGCGGCTCAGAATCTTGCCATTCGCCAGATCCAGCTCCACCACGGCCGAGCCATTCCAGAGGCCCACCCAGCCACGGCGGCCCTCGGGGCTCACCACGACAGAGATGGGGTAGGACGCCGGCACGATGCTCGCGTCCGCGAGATCAAAGCGGTGCAGAATGTCGCCGCTGGCGGCATCGAGCAGCAGCGCGTCGTCTGAGAACTCGTCGGCCACGAGCAGTTCATCGCCCTGAGCCGAGTGCACCACGGCCAGCCCGGTGGGCGCGGGGATCGCCATGCCCGCGGGCACCGGCTTGCCGATTGCGTTCTGCTTGCGCCCGCCGGCCAGCTTTTGCAGCGGAATGGGAATCTCGCGCTCGGGCGTCAGCTTGCCTGCGTCAAAGCTGTAGACCAGAATGCCGTTGCCGGTGTGGCTGGCATCCCGCTGCTCCGGAGCCGAAAGCGAGTCAGTGCTCACATACAGGTGCCGGCCGTCAGAGGAGAACGCAATCCCGTTGTAGAGGGTCTGCGAAGCCTCCAGCGCAAAACGCGGATCAGGATTGTCGGTGATCTTGCCGGTCTGCGTGTCGAGCACCGCGATGGATTGCTCATAGTTCGACTCGACGGTGCCGAAGCCGGCATTCACCACGGCGAGGTAGCGATGGTGGGGCGACCAGGCCACGCCCATGGGCAGCGAGTTGACCCGCTGCGGCGAACCCGGCACATCTCCGTAGATCATCTTACTGGTAGGCAGCGGAATTGCCGGTTGGCTTTGGGCAAAGGCGGGCGCGCAGAGCGCGAGTGAAAGCACAGAAACGACAGCGGCAGAACGCATGGGCATACCTGTAATCTTCTCCCCAAGCAGGTTAACGAAAGATGAAACCAACTCGAACCGAAATCGCCTTCTGCGGCATCATCAAATAGAAGACAGCAAAAACAGGAGCACATCGAATGCGCGAAATCACGCTCAGAATTGAGAACATGCACTGCGGCGCCTGTGTTCGCCGCGTCACCCAGACGCTCGAAAAGACGGGCGCCAAGGTGGAGGAAGTCCGCATTGGCGCGGCCCGCGTTCACGCGCCGGAGACGCTCGAAGACGCCACCTTGCTGCAATCGCTCGACAAGGCCGGTTATCACGCCATAGTTGAGGCCGCGCACGCCTGATGGCCTCCACTGCCCAGGCCGGCCGCACCGCACCAATGACCACGCGGCTGCGCGTGGAGGGCATGACCTGCGCTGCCTGCCAGTCGCATGTGGAGCATGCGCTGCGCGAGGTGCCGGGCGTCTCAGAGGCGAGCGTCAATCTGATGACGCACTCCGCCGAGGTGAGATGGGCGGCGGACACCACGCCCGGGCAGGCCGAGCTCGATGCGCTGGTGGCCTCGGTCTCCGACGCGGGCTACGATGCCTTTCCGCGCGAGGATAACGCCCCGGCCGCGCCCGAAGACCACCGCGCCGAGGAGCGCGGCCTGCGCAACCGGGCAGCCTTCACGCTCGCCGCCGGCATCGCCGTGATGATTGCCCAGATGGCCGTCACCCCGCACCTGACGGCAACGGGGCTTTTCGTGCTGCATCTGGTGCTGCTGGCGGTCACCCTTGTGGGCATGGTCTTTGGCGGAGCCGCCATCTACGCCGCCGCATGGCGGGCCGCCGTGCATCGCGGCACCAATATGAACACGCTGGTCGCGCTGGGCACGGGCGCGGCTTTTCTTTCGTCGCTGGTGGCGACCTTTGCGCCGGGCTTCTTTCTGCGCCATGGCATGTCGGCCGATGTCTACTACGACGCGGTGCTGCTGATTCTCGGCTTTCTGCTGGTGGGCCGCTGGCTGGATGCCCGCGCCAAGCGCCAGACCCTGAACGCGCTCAATGAGTTGATGAAGCTGCAGCCGGAGACGGCCCGCGTACTGCGCAATGGCGTCGAGGTTGCGATTCCCGCCGCCGAAGTCATGAGCGGCAACATTGTCGTGGTGCGCCCGGGCGAGCGCATTCCGGTGGATGGCATCGTGATCGAGGGCCGCAGCTCGGTGGATGAGTCGATCATTACCGGCGAAAGCCGCGCCGTGCCGCGCGGGGTAGGCGACACCGTGATTGGCGGCTCCCTCAACTATGACGGCGCACTGCAGTTTCGCGCCACGGCCGTGGGCGAGCAGAGCGTGCTGGCGCAGATGCTGCGCCTCATGGAGCAGGCACAATCCTCAAAAGCGCCGATGCAGCAGATTGCCGACCGCGCCAGCGGCATCTTTGTGCCCTCGGTACTCGGCCTCGCGCTGGTCTGCTTTCTCGTCTGGACGTTTCTCGGCCACGATGCCGGGCGGGCGCTCGCCATCGCCATCTCTGTATTGGTCATTGCCTGCCCCTGCGCCATGGGGCTGGCCGTGCCCGCCGCGCAGACCGTTGCGGTAGGCCGCGGCGCAAAGATGGGCCTGCTCTTCAAGGGCGGCGAGAGCGTCGAGCGCATGGCTCGCATCGATACGCTGCTGCTCGACAAGACGGGCACCATCACTGAGGGCAAGCCCTCGGTCATTGCGATGACTCCCGCGCCGGGCGTGACCGAGCAGCAGTTGCTCTCGACGGCTGCCGCAGTGGAGCAAGGCTCGGAGCATCCGCTGGCGCATGGCATTGCCGCCGCCGCCAAAGAACGCGGACTGGCGCTTGCGCCTGTGACCGACTTTCAGGCGCTGCCCGGCACCGGCGTGCAGGCACGGCTGAACGGAACGCTGATCTCCGTCCGCGCGGCCCGTGAAAGCGACGACAGCAGCACCGAAGGCACCCTGGTCGAGGTGTGGCAGGGCGAGCCGGGACAGGAAGTACGGCTCGGCTCCCTGGAGTTGCGTGATACCTTGCGCCCCGGCGCGGTGGAGGCGATTCGCAAGTTGCACGCGCTTGGGCTGCGCGTGGCCATGGTCACCGGCGATGCCGAGGCTCCGGCAAAGAGCATTGCCAGCGCCGCAGGAATTGAAGAAGTCGTGGCCCAGTGCCGCCCCGAACACAAGCTGGATGTGGTGCGGCAGCGGCAGGCCGCCGGACAGAACGTGGGCATGGTGGGGGATGGCATCAACGACGCCGCGGCGCTCGCCCAGGCCAACGCCGGCATTGCCATGGGCACCGGCACTGACCTGGCGCGCGAAGCGGGAGACATCATTCTCCTGGGCGGCCAGCCGACGCAGATTCCCGACGCGATTCTGCTCTCGCGCGCGACGCTGCGCATCATGCGGCAAAATCTGGGCTGGGCATTCCTCTATAACGTGCTGGGCATCCCTCTGGCGGCGGGCGTGCTGTATCCGGCGTTCCACATTCTGCTCAATCCTGCGGTGGCGGCGGCGGCCATGGCGCTCAGCTCGGTCAGCGTGCTCGGCAACAGCCTGCGGCTGCAACGATTTCAGGCGCGGTACACTCAAAGTTAGTTCTCGGGTGGTTCATCGTCTGTGCGCATTCTGACGCGGTACATTCTGCGCGAAATCCTCTCCCACGGGCTCATCGGGGGAGCGCTCTTTACCTTCGTGCTCTTCATGCCCAACCTCGGCGACCTGCTGGAGTTGGCGGTGCGCAACAGCTCGTCCATGGGGGCGGTCGGCGAAGCGTTTCTGCTGATGCTGCCCAACATCTTCGTCGTCGTCATTCCCATGTCCGTGCTGGTCGGCATTCTGCTGGGCCTCAGCCGCCTGGCGGCAGACAGCGAAGTCACGGCCATGCGCGCCTCGGGCATTGGCGTGTGGCGCTTTGTGGGCATCGTGAGCGTGATTGCCTGCGCGGCCTGGGGTCTGGGACTGGTCAATTCCCTCTACCTTGCGCCGTGGTCGTCGCGGCAGACCATTCACCTGGAGCAAAGCCTCGCCAACGCGCAGGCCTCCTATGAAGTGCAGCCGCGCGTCTTCTACGAAGACTTCAAGAACTACGTGCTCTACGTCGAAGACGTGAAGGCCGGGCGCGGCGCGGCCCGCTGGGGAAAGGTCTTCATCGCCAACCTGACCAATCCCGACGCACCCTCCATCACCACGGCTGAAAGCGCCACGGTGATCAATGGCCCCAACCAGACCATCCTGATGCGCCTGCATGATGGCGCGCAGCACCAGCTCTCGCCCACCGAGCCGGGCGACTATAACCTCTCCACCTTTACTGAGACCGACGTGCCTCTGCGCACCGGCTCGCAAGAGGATGTGCGCTTTCACCGCACTGACAAGCGCATTCTCGCCATGACCAACCGGGAGCTGATCGAGCGCTCGCACGGCAAGGGCGGCACATGGTTTTTCATTGAGCTGCAGAAGCGGCTCGCCTACCCCACGGCCTGCCTGGTGCTGATGCTGGTGGGCGTGCCGCTCGGCATGTCGTCGCGGCGCGGAGGCAAGAGCGGTGGCTTCGTCATCACCATAGCTCTGGTCTTCATTTATTACTTCCTCTCGTCTACGGGGACGGCGCTGGCCCGGCAAGGCAAGATTCCACCCCTGATCGGCGTGTGGATGGCCAACGTGCTCTTCGCCGGATGCGGCATTTTTCTGCTGCGCCAGATGTCTACCGGCGGAGCCGCCATCAATGCCATCGCCACGGCGGGCACCTGGTTTCGCTCGCGTAAAAAAGACGACGCGATCGACACGCGCCACGCTGTCTCGACCACGCGCCGCCGCCCGCTGCGCGGCCATTTTCCGCTGCTGCTGGATGAGTATGTGATTCGCGAATTTCTGCGGGTCTTTGTGATGGTGCT
Source organism: Acidobacterium capsulatum ATCC 51196 (assembly GCF_000022565.1). Lineage (NCBI taxonomy): Bacteria > Pseudomonadati > Acidobacteriota > Terriglobia > Terriglobales > Acidobacteriaceae > Acidobacterium > Acidobacterium capsulatum. Next base: position 157,734 of record NC_012483.1, on the reverse strand, counting down.
GGTCAGCTTTGTGATGCTGATGCTCTTCTTCACCTTTTTTGAGCTGGTGGGCGACATCATCCGCAACCACTCCTCACTGCTGGTCGTGGGCGAATACCTCATTGACCTGACGCCCAGCATGATCTACCTGATCACGCCGCTGGCGGTGCTGATTGCGGTGCTGGTGGTCTTTGGCCTGATGAACCGCTCGAGCGAAATCACGGCCATGAAGGCCACCGGCATCAGCCTCTACCGCATTGTGCTGCCCATCATGGTGATTGCCTCACTCATGGCCGTGGGGCTCTTCTTTTTCAACGAGTATTACGTGCCGCAGGCCAACCGGAAGCAGCAGGCCCTGCGCAATGAGATCAAGGGCCTGCCGGCGCAGACCACCAGTCATCCTGGCGAGCAGTGGATGTTTGGCAAGCGCGAGCCCGGGCACCCGGGCATGATTTTCTACTACCAGTATTTTGATCCGGACACGAATACCTTCCTGAATCTGACGGTCTTCGAGTTCGATCCGCAGAGCTTCACGCTCATGAAGCGCACCTTTGCGCAGATGGCCTCGTGGGACCAGAAGGACCATCGCTGGATATTGCAGGACGGCTGGACGCGCACCTTTGAAAACCACGAGATTCAGAGCTACCAGCCCTTTGCCGTCACCACGCTGCCGGAGATGATCGAGACGCCGCACTATTTTGAGAAGGATTTCCGCCAGTCCACGGAGATGAGCTTTGCGCAACTGCGGCACTACATCGCCGACCTGAGCCAGAGCGGCTTTGACACCGTGCGGCTGCGCGTGCAACTGGACCGCAAGCTGGCCGACCCGCTCATCACGCTGGTGATGGCCGTGCTGGCGGTGCCGTTTGCGCTCTCCATGGGCAAACGCGGCTCGCTGGCGGGGGTCTCGGTCGCGATCGGGGTGGCGATTGCCTACTGGCTCATCTCGGGCACCTTTGAAGCGATGGGAGATGTGAGCATGCTGCCCGCGTTCCTGGCCGCGTGGTCGCCCGATATATTGTTCGCACTGGCTGGAACTTACCTGCTTCTGCGAACATCTACTTAAATAACGCCCTTATGTTCCGCAAGCTCAAGCCGCTCGTCCCGTATTTGAAACGCTATCGCCGCCAGTTCTTCTGGGGCGGCGTCTCGGTCGTCTGCAGCAATGCCATCTGGATCTTCTTTCCCCAGGTGATTCGCGCGGCGGTCGATGACCTGAACTCGGGCGTGACAAAGCAGAAGATTCTGTTCTATGCCGGGCTGCTGGTCGCCGTCGCCGCGGCCAAGGGTGTCTTCCTGTTTCTGACCCGCTGGATCATGATCGGCATCTCGCGCGAAATCGAGTTCGATCTGCGCAATGACATGTTCCGGCAACTGGAACGCCAGCCGGCCAGCTACTTTCACCAGAACCGTACCGGCGACATCATGGCGCGCATGACCAATGACCTCAATGCAGTGCGCATGCTGCTGGGGCCGGCCATCATGTACAGCGCCAACACGCTGCTCTTCACGCTGGGCTCGCTTTATTTTCTGCTGCGCATCAGCCCGCGCCTCACGCTGCTGGCGCTGGCGCCGCTGCCGCTGGCCAGCATTCTGGTGCAAGCTCTGGGGCGCAGGATTCACGAGCGCTTCGAGCGCATCCAGGCCATGTTCTCTGACATTTCGGCGCAGGCGCAGGAGAACTTCTCCGGCGCGCGGCTCATCCGCGCCTTTGCGCAGGAAGAGGCGCAGATTCAGGCCTTCGAGAAATCGAATCGCGAGTACATTCGCCGCAGCCTGCGCCTGGTGCAGCTCATGGGCATGCTGTGGCCCACGCTCGAATTCATTCTTGGGCTGGCCATCGCCATTGCCCTGCTGGTCGGCGGCCACGAGGTCATTCGGCACCAGATCAGCGTGGGCGATTTTGTCGCCTTCACCACCTACATGCTCATGCTGACGTGGCCCATCATCGCGCTGGGCTGGGTAGTGAATCTGTTTGAACGCGGCACAGCCTCGGTCATGCGCGTGCATGAGCTGCTGACGGCCAAGCCGGCGATTGATGAATCGCTCGCACGCCCGGATCTGAATGGCGTGCCGATCACGGGCGAGGTCACCTTCCGCAATCTCAACTTTGCCTATGACAACGGCACAGAAGTGCTGCACGGCATCGATCTGACCATTCCGGCCGGAGGCAGCCTGGCCATCGTGGGGCCGACCGGCTCGGGCAAGACGACGCTCGTCAACCTGATTCCGCGCCTCTACGATGCAGCCTACGGCAGCGTGCTGATCGATGGCCGCCCCATTCAGGACTACGGCTTCGAGACCCTGCGCTCGCAGATCGGCTTTGTGCCGCAGGAAAGCTTTCTCTTCAGCACCACGATTCGCGAAAACATCGCGCTGGGCGCGCCGCACGCGACTCCCGAAGAAGTCATGGAAGCCGCGGAAGCGGCGCACATTCGCGCCGAGTTTGAGTTGTTTCCGCACGGCTTTGAGACGGTGGTGGGCGAGCGCGGCATCACGCTCTCCGGCGGGCAGAAGCAGCGCTCCGCGCTGGCGCGCGCCATTCTGCGCCGCCCGCGGATTCTGATTCTCGACGACGCGCTGGCCAGCGTGGACACGAATACCGAAGAGCAGATTCTCACGCACCTCGGCCGAGTGATGGAAGGCCGCACGACCATCCTGATCTCGCACCGGGTCTCCACGGTGCGCCACGCCGACCATATCGCCGTGCTGGTGCATGGCCGCATTGTGGAATATGGCACGCATGACGAGCTGATGGCCCGCAACGGCTACTATGCCGATCTGCACCAGAAGCAGCAACTGGAGGAAGAGCTGGCCGTCACGCAGTAGAGAGACATTTGCCAGTTGTCAGTCCACAGTTGTCAGTTGCCAGTGGCCAGTTCTCGGTTGTGATTCATAGCCGGCGGCGGGTAGTTTCCAGTGGTCAGCGATGACTGCTCTGTCGCAGTCGCCTGCCTTGCCCGGCGTCATTCTGAGTCGCGACGCGGTGTGAGACGGAGCACAAAGCGGAAGAGAGCGGATCACCGGAGGCCAACCACCGCGGAACTGCCACTGACTGCCGAGCACTGGGGACTGACAACTGAGGACTGAAAGCTGACCACTGGCAACTGTGGACTGATAACTGACAACTGGAGACTGCTTCTCACGCCGACCAGCGTGCCGAGGCCATCGCCGGCTCCTGCGCAAGGGTGCTGTGGGTGAGTTGCGGAGCCTGCGACTCCTGCTCCAGCATGCGGAGCACTTCGGGATCGCGGGCGACTATGTTCCATGCCTCGCGCACATCGCGCACGCAGGCCATGGCCTCTTCGAGGCGCTTCACCGAGGCCAGCCGCGAGCCTTCCAGGCACAGGGCAAAGATAGCGGCGTAAAACTCCGAGAGCGACTGCGCCGACGTGCCGCCGACATCCATGCGTAACCGCGATTGCAGATGCATCAGGATATCGAGTACGCGTTTGATGGCTACACGCCGCCCGGAGGTATCCCCGCGCTCGATGGCGGCCACCGCCTCATGAAGAAAACGGATCATTCCGTCATACAAGGCGACGATCAGCTCGACCGGATTCTTTCCGGCCAGCGCTTCCTTCTGATAATTCATTCTGTTTACCCGTTGTAGACCTTGTCGTATCCGGTGATGGCGCTGTACATCTCATTGACCTGATTCAACTGCATGGGGATCTCCTGCAGCGTAATGTTGGCCTGGTTCAGTTGACTGGTCAGTTCCGTTTTCTGCTGGCTGATGAGGTTTTCTTCGTTGCTGATATTAGTGTTCAACTGCGACTCGACCGTTGAATTCTCCTGCAGCGCCAGATAGATCGCGCCGCTCGATCCGCTATTGCCCAGGTTGCTCAGCACCGAGGTCATATTGCCGCCAAACGAGGTGTAGCCGCCGCTCGGCTGCAGGAAGTTCACCACGTCCTGATAGTTGCTGTTCAGCAGAGAGTTGAGAGTGTCACTGTTGAGCGTCAGCGTGCCGTCATTGTTGACGGAAATGCCCAACTGCGTGGCGGAAGTTACCCCGTTGGCCACCGAAGAGCCGAAAGCGACCGCGCTGCCCGTGGTCGTGTCGGTGAGGCTGCTGGTGATGCCGATAGCGCCGGTCGAGCCACTGGTTGCATTCACCAGGCTCAGCGTGGAGTCGCTGCCGGAAGTGATCACACTGGCCGTCACGCCCAGATTTGCGGAATTGATGGCCGAGGCGAGGCCGGCCAGCGTCGGGGTGCTGCTGTTCACATTCACGGTCTGTGCCGTCCCGCCACCCACCGAGATGGCAATGCTGCCCGAGAGCGTGTCCTTGGTCCCGATGGTCGTCGAGGTGGAGGCGGCGTTTGCAGGTTGCGCAAAGTTCAGGGCGCTTTCGAGCGTCTGCTGCAGCGTAGCGATCGTCGGATTGCCGAAGAGCGGCTCCGGGGTTCCCGAGGAGGTATTGCCCTCCTGGGTGTTCAAATCGCCGACCACCTTGTTGTACGCGGTCACAAAGTTACTCACCGCCGTCTCCACCGCCGTATTGTCATTGGTGATCTGCACCTGCACATTGGTGCCGGGCGAGGCACTCAACAACTGGAACGTTACCCCGGGCAGCGCATTCGAGACCGTATTCGAGGCGCTGGTCAACGCAATGCCATCCACCGTCAGCTTCGCATCGGCCCCGGCCTGCGCCTGCGTGAAGCTGACGGCGGAGCTGGTGGTGGTGTCAGCCAGCGATCCACCGACCGTAATGTTACCCCCCGAGCCGCTGGTATTGCTCACCAGCTCCAGCCGTGAGCCAGAGGAGTCGGTGAGCACATTGGCCGTGACCCCATAGCTGCCCGAGTTGATGGCACTGGCCAGCGAAGACAGCGTGTTGTTAGTGGAATTGATATTGATGGTCTGCGCGCTGCCGCTGCCCACCTGAATGCTCAAGGAGCCGGAGAGCGTGTCGGTGGCTGCCACTGCGTTGCTGTAATACGAAGAGGTCTGCGCCAGGCTCGTCACCACGATAGTGTGGCTGCCGGCCACCGCCGTCGCGGCCGCCGAGGTCAACTCAAGCACCGAGGTGTCAGAGCTGGACCCTTGCTTGCCGGCCAGCACGCCCTGAAAATCTGTGAGCGCCTGCAGCGATGTGGACAGCGCGCTGAGATCGGTGCCAATGCTGGTCAGCGCCGTATCCTGCGATTGCAGGCTGGTCAACTGATTCTTCCAGGGTGTTTCCACCGCCTGCAGATTGGTCACAATGTTGTTGACGGTTGTGGTCACGTCAAATCCCTGACCACTCGTGGGCGAACCGAAGGAAAGACCTACCGTGCTCATGCAGAGTGTATCGGCAGGGGAAAAAGAAACTTGATGAGGGCTGTCGAGAGGCTCCCGGGCGCGCGAGCGAAAAAAGAACGCGGAGGGCCGAAGCCCTCCGCGGGTTGGGATATGACGGTGGAACTACTGGAGGAGCTTGGTGACGAGTTGCTGCATGCTGTTGGCCTGCGCGAGCGCACTGATGCCGGTCTGAGACAGGATCTCGTACTTCGACATCTGCGAGGTCGCCGAGGCATAGTCGGTGGCCATGACGGAGTTCTCCGCGGAGGTGACGTTCTCCTGCTGCGTCGTTTCTACGTTGGCTACCGCATTCAGTGTGTTAATCTGCGCACCGATGTAACCACGCTGCGCGGCCACGTCGCTGATGGCGCCGTTCAGAGCGCTGAGGGCGTTCTGGGCATCGGCACTGCTGCTCAGGTCGGTCGTGGAAAGGTTCGCGGTCGTGTCGCCACCGGAGGCGGCTACATAGTCAATCGTCGCCACGCCCTTGGTCGAGGTGGCCAGCGTGCTGGCAATCGTGGTTGGCGTATCGGTGACAGCCGTGGCGCCTTCGGCGATTGCCACCGACGAGTTGGTGTTGGTCAACAGGATGCCGGTATCGCCGGCATTGACGGTGCCGCTGGCGAGGCCCACAGCGCCAGCCGTGGTGAAGGATGCCGTCACGCCAGGAATGCCGTCCTTGTTGATCTCCTGGATGAGGCCGCTGACCGTGGTGGCTGTCGTGGTGATGGTGCTGGTGGTACCGTCGGCGTTGGTGATCGTGAACTTGAGCGCGCCGCTGATGGCATCGCCCTGGGTTGCCGCCGTGGTCAGCGCGCCGGAGGTGTCCTTCGAGAGATCGACGAACTGACCCGAGGAGCTCTGCTGCACCGTGCCGCCAGCATCACCCACCGAAGACGAGGTCAAGGGAGCGAAGTAGAGGTTGTCGATCGACGAACCGGAGCTCGAAGAGTCGCCCGTGTAGATGGACACGCCGGCTGCCGCGCCGGTGAAAACCTGCTTGGAATTGTAGGTGGTCGTCGAACCGATGTTATTGATTTCGGAAAGGATCGACTGATACTCCTGGTTGGCGGCCGCATCCTGTGAACTGTTCAGCGTGCCGTTCGAGGCCTCAGTGGCCAGCGTGACCGCGCGGTTGAGCAGGCTGGTCACCTGGGAGAGCGCGCCGTCGGCCACCTGCAGCAGGCCCACGCCTTCGCTCGCATTGGTCGAGGACTGCGTCAGAGCCGCCGAGTTGGCCTGCAGGCCGTTGGCCAGCGAGAGGCCGGCCGCATCGTCGGCGCCGGAGTTGATGCGCGAACCAGAGGAGAGCTGCGTCAGAACATTCTGCAGGCTCGACTGTGTCTGGTTCAGGTTATTTTCGGCATAGAGAGCCGAGATGTTGTTCAGAACGCCCAGGGACATAAGAGGATGACTCCTTTGTTAGCGGTTGCGGTTTGGGGGTCCGGACCAGAGCCGCTTCAGACTGCCAGCCAGCACCGGGGAACCTCTGCACACACCGGCTTCATCGGCGTGGCCCCGGGGTGCTTTATGCGAGGCCAGGAGTTTGGCACGCTGCGTGCGTGAGGCGCTTTCGGTGCTTCCCTGCATCAACCCTTGCGCGCCTTCGCCGATAACCTCTCCGAGGCATGCAACGCACATGATTTCTCTGACTCGTTTGAATGGAGCCCCTTTTGTCGTCAACAGCGACCTCATCAAGTCGATGGAGGCCTCGCCCGATACGATGCTGACCCTGATTCATGGGGAAAAGATCGTGGTACTGGAGAGCTGCGATGAGGTGATCGAGCGCATGACCGCCTACCGGGTGAAGGTGCTGGCGCGGCTGGCCCATGACCTGCCGGAGGCGGCGGCGCGGCTGAGCGCGCACTCCGCCGGGGAAGCAGACATGGCGCGAGAAGCTTATCAGGAGTTCAAGCGCCAGGGCATTGTGCCCGATCTGGCGGCCGTTCACCGGCGCCGCTCGCAGGACTAGAGCAGTTCAGGAAATACTGTGAACTTTCCTGCGGTTTCCTGGGTCGTCGCTCCCTGTTGGTCGCGACGACTTGGCGACAGAGGCTTCGAGCTACGCCATTTCCTAAACTGCTTTCACCGGCACGCCGGTATCTCCGGCAGCAGTCACAGATTCGCCCACAGGAGTAACAGATTATGGATACCAGCAGTCTTGGAGGCATTCTCCTTGCGTTGGCCGGCATTCTTGCTGGTCTTTTGTTGGAGGGGGGCCGCATTGACCAGATCATGCAGCCGACGGCGGCGATGATCGTCTTTGGCGGCACGCTCGGCGCGGTGATGCTGCAGTACCCCCTGGCCACGGTGCTGGCGGCGCTGCGGCGTCTGGCGCAGGTGTTCTTTCAGGGCAAATCGGCCGGGCAGGCGACGCTCAAGCAACTGGTGGAGTTTGCCAACAAGGCGCGGCGTCATGGCATTGTTTCGCTCGATCAGGATCTGGCCAAGATCAAGGAGCCGTTTTTGAAGCAGTCGATCATGCTGGCCGTCGACGGCACCGAGCCGGCCGAGCTGCGCAAGATCATGGAGTTGCAACTGGACAACCTGACCGAGCGCGAGGAGAAGATTCCGGCCGTGTTTGAGTCAGCCGGGGGCTTTTCGCCGACCATCGGCATCATTGGCGCGGTGCTGGGCCTCATCCAGGTGATGCAGCACCTCGATCACATCGATCAGGTAGGCCGAGGCATTGCGGTGGCCTTTGTGGCGACCATCTACGGCGTGGCGGCGGCGAACCTGGCCTTTTTGCCCATCGCGGGCAAGCTGCGGCACCGCATTCGCGAGGAACACCGTGTGAAGGAGATGGTGATTGAGGGCGTTATCTCGATTCTGGAAGGCATGAATCCGCGCATGATCGAGGTGAAGCTGGAATCCTTTTTGGGTGCCGGCAGCAAGGCGAAAGGCAGAAAGGCAAAAGAGAGCGCCGAGGCGGCGACCGAAGAGGTTCCGGCATGAGGCGCAAGCGCCACGAGAGCCATCCCAACCACGAGCGCTGGCTGGTCTCCTACGCGGACTTCATCACGTTGCTTTTTGCGTTTTTCGTGGTGCTGTACGCGAGTTCAAAGGCCGATCTGCGCAAGCAGCAGCAGTTTGCGCAGTCGATTCACTCGGCCTTTACCGCGCTCGGGCTTTTTCCTGAGAACGGGCACGGCAAGGGACCGGTGCCCGAGGCCAATCCCCCAGCCGACACGGCGCTGCAGACGCAGGAAAATCTCGAAAAAATGCGCGAGCAGTTGCAGAAGAAGCTCGCCGCGCAGATTGCCGCGCACCAGGTCGCGCTGCAGCTTGGCCCCGACGGGTTGGTGATCTCGCTGCGCGAGGCCGGTTTTTATGACAGCGGATCGGCCACACCCAAGCCCTCGTCAATGGGCGCGGTCGGCATCATTGCGCATGAGCTGTACCAGGTGCCGTACGCGCTGCGCATCGAGGGCCACACCGACAACGTGCCGATCCACACGGCGAAGTTTGACTCGAACTGGGAGCTTTCGACTGCGCGCGCCACCACGATGGCCCGGCTGCTGATTGAGAACTTTGGCGTTGCGCCGCAGCGGCTCTCCGCCGCCGGGTATGCGCAGTATCATCCCATCGCGTCAAATGCGACAGCCGCGGGACGCGCCGAGAACCGCCGCGTGGACATCATCGTGCTGCCGCACCTTTCGGTCGCGGACAGTTTTGGCGGCACCGCGCCTCCACCGGCAGGCGGCAAGCCCTCGCCGGATGTTGGCTTGGCACGGAAATAAGGGGCGCATTTTCCCCGGGTCCGAACAGACGGACACCGGGGCACCTGTGATGTTTCAAGAGGTTGTCCATTCGAAATTTCGCGGAGAAGCTGTTTGTGGCGAACAAGCAGAGTCTTCGGAGAGATCGAATGGACATTCACCAGAATGCTCGTCTAACGCCTTACAGTCGAGAGCAGTTGGCGAGAAAAGTTATTTGTACCGGGTGCACGTTGAAGCTGGCCGCGGCCAGCTTCAACGTGAGCGCAAAGACGGCCGGCAAATGGGTGCGCCGGTATCGCGCCGAGGGTTCGGATGGCTTGCGGGACCGCAGCTCGCGTCCGCATCGCAGCCCGCGGCGCTTGCCGGAGGCGTTGCGGCTGAGTGTGATTGAGCTACGGCGGGGTTACATGCCGGGGTATCAGATCGCCCGGCGCAGCGCTGTGAGCGTGTCTTCGGTGAGCCGTATTTTGCGGCGCGCGCGGCTGAGCCGATGGCGCGATCTGAACCCGCCTCCGCCGGTGGTTCGCTATGAGCATGCCGCTCCAGGCGACTTGCTGCATCTGGACATCAAAGGCATGACGCGCTTCGGCGAGGTCTCGCTGCGCGGCGACGGCAGGCTGCGGGGCAAGAAGGAACACCCGGGCTTTTTGGCTCTGCATGTGGCCGTCGACGATCACTCGCGCATGGTCTTCGCCCAGATGCTGGCCGATCAGAAGGCGGAAACCACGATCGGTTTTCTGCACGCGGCGGTTGAGTTTTTCGCCAGCCATGGTATCGGCATCCGCGCGCTGCTGACCGACAACGGCAGCAGCTACCGCTCTCGCCAGTTCCGTCAGGCTTGCCAGCAGATGGCCATCAAACACAGCCGCACTCGGCCCTATACCCCCAGAACCAACGGCAAGGCCGAGCGCTTCATCCAGACAGCCATGCGCGAATGGGCTTACGCCAAACACTGGACCGACTCCAGCCAGAGAGATCAACACTTGCAGTCCTGGATCCACTACTACAACCACGAAAGACCTCATGGTAGCCTCAACTACAAACCGCCAAGCAGCCGATCCCAAGAAGGAACAACCTCTTGACCTTCTACAGGCACCCGGCAATCATAGGGATGGGAGAATAGTCTTCTGACCCGCTATGACTGCCGCTTCCCGTCTTCGCACCCTTTATGACACCCTCGCCGCTGCGTATGGGCCGCAGCATTGGTGGCCCTCAGAATCACCGCTGGAAACCATGGTGGGGGCCTGCCTGACGCAAGGCACGGCGTGGACCAGCGTGGAGCGCTCGCTGGCCAACCTGCGGGCGCGAGACCTGCTGCAGTTCGATGCCCTGCTCGCGCTGCCGGAGGATGAGCTGCGCGAGCTGATTCGCCCCTCGGGCTTCATGCAACGCAAGGCGGCGACGCTGCGCGCTCTGCTAGAGCTGGTGGCCAACGAGTATGGCGGCTCGCTGGAACGCTTCGCCGAGGCCCCGGCAGAGACAGCGCGCGCGCAACTGCTGGCCATCACGGGCATCGGCCCGGAGACGGCGGATGCCATTCTGCTCTATGCCCTGGGCCAGCCGGCGATGGTGGTGGATGAGTATCTGCGCCGCGTGGTGGTGCGGCATGGGCTCGCGCCGGAGCGCGTCCGCTATGCCGAGGTACAGCAGCTTGCGCTTGCGGCTTTTGCCGAGGAGACGGACCCGGCGGCGCTGGCCGATCATTGCAACGAGTTTCACGCACTGGTGGTGCAGGTGGGCAAAGCCCACTGCGGCAGGACGCCCAACTGCGCCCAGTGCCCGCTGCGCGGCGACCTGGAGTATTACCAGCAGGAGCAGAACCGGCAGGGGCGGCTGAGTGACCTTCGTAATGATTGACACAGGAAAGGTGCAGCAAAGGCGCAGAAATAAAATGTGAATCCGGATTCGCTTTTCGGTGTTTTTTTCTGGAAAGCCGGCAACTTGTTGATTCGGCGCGCCAAGAAATGTGAACCGAAATTCACATTTTTATTTTTGCGGGTGGCTGGAGCGGGTTTTTGTGCCTGCTCCTGATTTCAGAGTAGCAATTTCAGGGGTAATTTCCGGCAGCCAAATGGCGGGGGCGGAGTACGGGCTTCTCTGCTTCGCAGGACGATCGGACTGTCCTGCTTCGGTCGAAATGACAGAGCTTGGGCGACGGAAACGATGCTGGACGCCGCTCAAAACAGGAGAAGCGGGTAGTCTGTTCTGGATGGCTCTGACTCTTTATGTTGCCTCCTCGAATGCCGGTAAGCTGCGCGATTTTCGCGTGGCGGCCGGCCATACCGCGACGGAAATTTTGCCCCTGCCGGGACTGGCGGAGATCGATGCCCCTGAGGAAACGGGGACGACCTTTGCCGAGAATGCGCGCCTGAAAGCGGAGTTCTACAGCCGGTGCCGGCCGGGAGGACTGGTGCTGGCCGACGACTCGGGCCTTGAGGTGCGGGCGCTTGGGCTCCTGCCCGGGGTGCGGTCGGCGCGCTTTGCCGAGGATGCCGAGTACCTGCCCGGTTCCCCGCTGTCAGCCGATGAGCGCAACAACCTGCTGCTGATGGATCGGATGCGGGGAGTGGAGGATCGCGCGGGGCGGTATGTTTGCGTGCTCTCGGTGGCGCGGGATGGCGTGGAGATTGCCTCGGCGGAGGGTGAGGTGGCAGGCGAGATTCTTGGGGTCCCGCAGGGGACGGGCGGATTTGGGTATGATCCGCTGTTTTATCTGCCGGAGCTTGAAAAGACGATGGCCGAGATCGATCTGGAGACAAAGCTGCGGCTGAGCCATCGGGGCGCGGCGCTGCGGGTATTGCTGGCCCGGCTGCCGGGGTGAGGAAAAACCCACATCTCGTTCAGATGGGGGATACCCGCTTTTTGTGGGATGGTGGGAGAGACTCCCGGCGGCGTTTGAGCCTGCAAAATCGCCGGGATTCTTCACCGCTGCGCGGTTCAGAATGACGCCTTTCGTTTGCGGCTTATTCGGTGGTTCAGGGGAGCACCCATATCTTTTCGGGATGTGGGTGCCCGGCATGGTGGGAGAAACCTGAGGCGATGTTTGTGCCCGATAGATTGCCGGGATTCTTCACCGCTGCGCGGTTCAGAATGACACCTTTCGTTTGCGGCTTATTCGGTGGTTCAGGAAAAGCCCACATCTCGTTGAGATGTGGGGCACCCGCTTTTTGTGGGAGCGCGGGCTGGTGTGGATTTGCGCAAAAGTAATGGGTGAATTTCGAGTGGGCTGAATCCCTTTCCTTGACGCATGCGAGGGCGGGAACAAATAATGATGAGTGTTCTACCCGCTTGATTTCAGACAGCCCGGCTCCCTGAACCAAAATCAGGCAGACCAGGGCGCCCCATTCACCGTCTGCACCGGCGTTCGCCTCGCAGGCCATGAAGTTTCAGAGCATTCGTGCCGGAACCGGCGTCAAGCCGGGCCTCGGCGAGGGTCTGGCCACGATATGCTTCATTTCAATCAGGTTTGGAAAATTCAATGAGCACGAGCGCAGTCTCAGTCACTCCAACCAAGGCCCCGGGGTTCTTCCGGTCCACCAACGGCAAAAAGATTGTCATGGCGGTGACGGGGGTCATTCTGATCCTCTTTGTGGTGGGCCATCTTCTGGGCAACCTGCTGATTTATGCAGGGCCGGCACGCTACAACGCCTATGCCGCATTCCTTCATTATGACGAGAGCCTGCTCTGGATTATTCGCAGCGTTCTTCTCGTCTCGGTGATTCTGCATATTGAAGCGGCGGCGCAACTGTGGTCGCGCAAGAGGAAGGCGCGTCCGGTCGGCTATGCGCAGAAGAAGGCGACGTCGTCGTCTTATGCGTCGCGCACCATGTACTGGAGCGGGCCGATTGTGCTGGCGTTCATCATCTTCCACCTACTGGAGTTCACGGCCGGGTACATTCATCCGGGTTCCGAGTTCGTTCGCGGGCAGGTGTACCACAATGTGGTGGCCGGCTTCTCGGTGTGGTGGATCTCGGCCTGGTATATCTTCTCGCTTTGCCTGCTTGGGCTGCACCTGAGGCATGGTCTGTGGAGCATGCTGCAGTCCTTTGGCCTGCCGCACACCAAGGCGCGGGAAGCCGCGTTGAAGCGGCTGGCGCTCTGGATTGCCGTCATTCTGATGGCGGGCTACATTTCGATTCCGATCAGCGTACTCACGGGGCTAATCAAGTAATGACACTCGACGCGAATATTCCTTCTGGCCCGATTGAACAGGCGTGGGACAAGGCCCGCTTTGACATGAAGCTGGTCAACCCGGCCAACAAGCGCAAGCACACGGTTCTGGTAGTTGGCTCGGGACTTGCGGGAGCCTCGGCCTCGGCCTCGATGGGCGAGCTGGGGTACAACGTAAAGTGCTTCTGCTTTCAGGACTCGCCCCGCCGCGCGCACTCCATTGCCGCGCAGGGCGGTATCAACGCCGCCAAGAATTACCAGAACGACGGCGACAGCGTATACCGCCTGTTTTATGACACGGTGAAGGGCGGCGACTTTCGTTCGCGCGAAGCCAATGTGTACCGGCTGGCGCAGAACAGCGTGAATATCATTGACCAGTGCGTGGCGCAGGGCGTGCCTTTTGCGCGCGAGTACGGCGGAGCGCTGACGAACCGGTCCTTTGGCGGCGCGCAGGTCTCGCGTACCTTTTATGCGCGCGGGCAGACAGGCCAGCAGCTTTTGCTGGGCGCCTACCAGGCGCTGGAGCGGCAGATACAGGCCGGCACGGTGAAGATGTTTCCGCGCACCGAGATGCTTGACCTGATTGTGGTGGACGGGCATGCGCGCGGCATTGTGACGCGTCACCTGGTGACGGGCGAAATCAGCGTTCACTTTGGCGATGCGGTGGTGCTGGCCAGCGGCGGCTACGGCAACGTTTATTACCTCTCCACAAATGCGAAGGGCTCGAACGTGACGGCAAGCTGGCGCGCGCACAAGCGCGGCGCGCTGTTTGCCAATCCCTGCTTCACGCAGATTCACCCGACTTGCATTCCGGTGTCGGGCGATTACCAGTCAAAGCTGACGCTGATGTCAGAGTCGCTGCGCAACGATGGCCGCATCTGGGTGCCGAAGCAGAAGGGCGACAAGCGACCGCCGAGCCAGATTCCGGCCGAGGAGCGCGACTATTACCTGGAGCGCCGCTACCCGAGCTTTGGCAACCTGGTGCCGCGCGACGTGGCCTCACGCAATGCCAAGCATGTGTGCGACGAAGGGCGCGGCGTGGGCGAGACGGGGCTGGGCGTGTATCTGGACTTCTCCGACGCGATTCAGCGGCTGGGCGAGAACGTGATTCGCGAGCGCTACGGCAACCTGTTTGATATGTACCAGCGCATCACGGACGAGAATCCCTACAAGGTTCCGATGCGCATTTACCCCGCGATTCACTACACGATGGGCGGCCTGTGGGTGGACTACTACCTGCAGAGCACGATTCCCGGCCTGTTTGTGGCGGGCGAGGCCAACTTCTCTGACCACGGCGCGAACCGCCTGGGCGCGAGCGCGCTCATGCAGGGCCTGTCGGACGGGTACTTCATCATTCCTTACACGGTGGGCAACTACATCGCCAACCACAAGCTCGATAAGGTCGATGAGTCGCATCCGGCGGTGAAGGAAGCTGTGGGCGGCGTGGAACAGTCGATCTCGAAGCTGCTCTCGATCAAGGGTAAGCGCACGGTGGACTCGTTCCATCGCGAGCTGGGCAAGATCATCTGGGACGAGTGCGGCATGTCGCGTACGGCGCAGGGGCTGGAGAAAGGTATCCAGCAGGTTCGCGCGTTGCGCGAGGAGTTCTGGCAGAACGTGAATGTGCCGGGCTCGGGCTCAGACCTGAACCAGAGCCTGGAAAAGGCCGGGCGCGTGGCTGACTTCTTCGAACTGGGCGAGCTGATGTGCATTGACGCGCTCAACCGCAACGAGAGCTGCGGCGGGCACTTCCGCGAGGAGTACCAGACGCCGGATGGCGAAGCCAAGCGCGATGACGAGAACTATTCCTACGTGGCGGCCTGGGGCTACAACGGCCCCAACGGAGCGCCGACTCTGACGAAAGAGCCGCTGGAGTTTGAGTACGTTCACCCCAGCCAGAGGAGCTATAAGTAGATGAAATTGACCCTGAAAATCTGGCGTCAGAAGAGCCGGGACGAAAAAGGCAGATTCGTCACCTACTCCCTGGACGATGTGAACCCGGAGATGTCGATGCTGGAATGCCTCGACGTGCTCAACGAATCGCTCATGCAGAAGGGCGAAGAGCCGGTGGCCTTTGAACATGACTGCCGCGAGGGCATCTGCGGCTCGTGCGGATTCATGATCAATGGCATCGCGCACGGTCCGCAGCGCGCCACCACGGTGTGCCAGCTCACCATGCGGCACTTCAAGGATGGCGAAGAGCTGACCATTGAGCCGTGGCGGGCGGCGGCCTTCCCTTCGGTGAAAGATCTGGTGGTGGATCGCCGGGCGCTCGACCGCATCATCCAGGCGGGCGGATATATCTCTGTCTCGACGGGCAATGCGCCGGATGGAAACACCATTCCTGTGGCCAAAGGCATCGCTGACCGCGCCATGGACGCCGCCGCCTGCATTGGCTGCGGTGCCTGCGTGGCTGCCTGCCCCAATGCCTCGGCGTCGCTGTTTACGGGCGCGAAGATTACTCACCTGGGCATTCTGCCGCAGGGCAAGCCCGAGCAGGATCGCCGCGCCCTCGCCATGGTGGCGCAGATGAGCGTGGAGCCGTTTGGCGGCTGCACGAACATTGGCGAATGCACCTCGGCCTGCCCCAAGGAGATTCAACAGGAAGTGATTGCCACCATGAACCGCGACTATCGCGTGGCCAACGTGCGCAAGCGCGATGACCGCATCAAGGTGGTGGAGCCGACGGCGGGATGGAGCGCGAAGGGCTGACGCTTCCCTGCTGCAATGGAAACGAAAAAATCCCGGCCTGAGATGGCCGGTTTTTTTTGCCCGGCTAATAGACCGTGCACCCGGCCAGGAAAGCTGCATGGGCTCGGCGGGCTCCTACAGCGCCCCTTCGCCGCCTGGCATCACTCCGTGCCTAATGCACATTCACGGCGCGAGGATGAAGTGATCCGGTACGCGATGCATACAAGAACATCGACTTTTCGAGTGGCGCCTCTTCTCCCGATTGTCCGGTGCTCCTGTACGCGAATCCATACTCGGTCAGGGCACGCGGAATCAAGGAGAGGTCCCCGGCCATATGGCCGTGCAACTCCATGGCGAGATTATCGACCAGGGCCAGCCATTCCGGCTCTCTGAACAGATCCTTTTCGCAACCTTCAATATCGATTTTGGCAAATCCAATTCCCTGGATGCCCTGTTCCTTCACAACAGTATTCACGGATACATAATTTGAAGGATTCTGCCTCTCCATCGCCGGGCTGCCGATCAACCGGTTGTAACGTACGGTGCACGTTGGTGAAAATCCGTTTGCGCGAATCAGCAACTTCTGGATGGGTTCATAATGCGCGACAGGTTCGACTGCCACAACAAACTCAGCACCCATGGTTACAAGTGCGAGCAGCCCAAATAATCCGCGGTTGGCCCCCAAATCGAGCACGGCTCCCGCAGACGCGGGAAGACTCATGGGAGCCAGGTAACAGTCGCGCCCACACATTTCCCGCACATTGCCAAAAGTGGGGTTGTCGTTCTTCCCTGCCAGCAGTCCGTCAATCTGCGCAACGGGAATGGCCACGTCATGCTTCCGGTAATGGACAATCAAGTCTCTACTCATGGCAGCATCCAGAGCCGTCAGCTTATGCGTCTTTAATATCTCGGGCGCATGATGCGCGGTTTGCAGGAGCAAATATGCGAAATCTCCGGGGTCCAGTATCTCGTAGAGTTGACTGTATTCGGCCATCATCCTCGATATGGGCTTCATGAAGACACCTACCTTTCCCTGATCCGTGGCGCACGGATGCCAGGGGCCATTATGCGAGGGCAAATTGGCGCTCATAAGTAGCGGAGATCACACTTGTGATAGCTTTGCGCTAAATTGAAGTAACCGCAGTCATATAAATATTGGCGGTATCAGAAATCCTCTGATAGATTCTGTCAAACCGGCGACCGGGTGGAGAGCCCAAGGCTGGCACCTGCCTGCGGACCGCGCATCTAAAAATCCCGCCTCAGAAGGGCGGGATTCTTGTGCCTTGATGGAAGATCATTTGCCATCGGCCATTGCGCAAAGCCCATAAGGAACTGCGCAACGACTGCGCGGGAGGCGAGTCATCGCTTGTCCGGGTGGCGCGGTAGGTGACGAGCACGAGGGATTCGGAGAGCTGCGTGGCCGCAAAATCATCCAGCGACCAGTTATGATCTGTATCTTCGCTTTGCAGCGCGGCGAGGATTTCTGCCTTTGAGAAAACGCGGCCCGAGCTGCCGAACTCGCGGAAGTCTTCCGCAAGCAGTTCTGCGACCTTTGCCGCATTCTTGCGCACGGCGGATTGCAGAAGGCTTTCTTCCAAGCCTCGAAGATGGCCTTTTTGATCGACAGATAACTCGAAGGCGGGGGACGCGCTTTGGCTATCCCTCATACAGCGTGCTCATCTCTTCGGCCTCCTTGTCATCGGGCAGGCCGGGCTCGCGCACGACCATCATGCCGCCGATGAGCTCGCCTGCATCGGAATAAATGGGGCGCGCCGAAATGACGATCTGCGCCATGATGCCGTCGGGCTGGCGCAGCAGATAGGTGCGAGGCTCAGTGGGCTGGCCGTGCTGAATAACCTTGGCGAGCGGATATTTTTCCAGCTTGAGCAGCTGCCCGTCCACGTCGCGCACCTGCATGCGCAGGTATTGTGTGAACTTCTGGCCGGGAAAGGCTCCTGTGCCGAAGATCTGCTGGGCCCGGCGATTGACGAGCGTGATGGCGCCATCGCTGCCATCGGCCAGAATCATGCCCATCGGCGCGGAGTTGAGAGCCGCGCGCAACTCGGCGTGGCAGCGCTGTAGTTCCTCTGACATTTTGCGGTGCTCTTCAATGTCTTCAACAACGCCATAGATGCCCTGCACGTGACCCTCGTCACCGAAGCGCGGCGATCCACGGGAGCGCATGCGCCGCCACGCTCCCTTAAGGTCGCGCACGCGGTACTCAATATCGATGGGATGCCCGCTCTTGAGTGACGCGTCGATGGCGGCCCGCGTGGGTGCTATGTCGTCCGGATGCAGCATCCGCATCCAGCCATCGCCGAGGGCGGCCGGCACGGGCTGGCCGGTGATCTCTTCCCAGCGGGAGCTGGCCTCGACCACGCCGCCCTGCGCATTCACGACCCAGGGCACGTGCGGCCCGAGTTGCAGCATGTGGCGGAAGTGTGTCTCGCTTTCCAGCAGCGCCTGCTCGGTGCGCTTGTACAGCGTCATGTCGGTGATGGCGGCCGAGACACCCACCACATCTCCATTGCTCTCGCGCACCGGCCGATACGAACCCACAAGAATCTGGTCGGCACCATCTTTGCCCACTCCAGGCTTTTTGAACTCCACGCCGCTCATGGGCTCGCCCGCCAGCGCCCGGCGAATGTAAGGCTCCACCTGCGCAAAGACCTCGGGGATTACGTCCTCGACCGTGCGCCCGATGTGAGCCGCGACGGGAGCGCCGTTCATCTCGGCGAGGCGGCGATTGAGGCTGACGTAGCGCATCTCCTGATTGAGAAAGCAAAGCCCCACCGGCGCACCGTCGTAGATGGCCTGCAACTGTGCCATGCGGTGCGGAGCGATAGCTTCCAGGCTGATATGCGATGCGCCCTCGATGGGCTGCACCGAGACGGCCAGCGGCCAGATGCGGCGGTCGAGCAGATCTGGCAATTCATCGGCGGGAACTGGATGCCCGTAGAACCACCCCTGCCCGAGATCGCAGCCCATCCAGAAGAGCATCTCGGCCTGCTCCTGCGTTTCGACGCCCTCGGCCACAGTGAGCAGCTTGAGGCCCTGCCCCAGCCCCACCACAGAGGCGACAATGGCGCGGCTCTCACGCCGCACCGCCATGCTCTCGACAAAGCTGCGGTCTACCTTGATTTCATCAAGCGGTAGTGCATGCACATGGCGCAGGCTGGAGTAGCCGGTGCCGAAATCATCGAGCGCGAGGCGGCAGCCGAGGCTCTTGAGATCATGCGCCACGGCGGCGGCGCGATCCAGATTGTCAAGCAGGGCGCTCTCGGTGAGCTCGAGCGTCAGGCGATGCAGCGGAAACTGAAATTCGCTGGCCAGACGCTCGACGCGGCGCGGCATGTCAGGATCAAGCAATTGCCGGGCTGAGATATTGAGCGAGAGCAGCGCGCGCGATTGCTGGAGCGCCGCGCAGGCGAAGACCTTACGCGTGAGGACCTGCGTCATGGGGCTGATGAGCCCGGCGTACTCAATGGCAGGAACAAAGACCTCAGGAGAAATCTCCTGCCCCTGGCAATTCCATCGAGCGAGAACTTCAAAGCCCGCAAGCTGCCCCGTGCGAATCTCAACCATGGGTTGAAATACGGGGTAGAACTCTTCGTTTTCCAAAGCACGCCGCAGATCTGCTTCGGTGCAAGGCATGCCTGACAATTTACGCCGGTACGCGAACTTTTTGAAGCAGGATTCGCGTGAGGAGTGTTGACCGGGAGAAAAGCGGAAAGGGCCGGCATTGCAGGAATGCAAATTCGGCCCTTCCTGATCCTGGGGTAGCTACTGTACCGGCTGAGCGGTGACTTCGATCTGCTCGTGTTCGCCGCTGCCGGGCAGCGCGAGCGAGCCGATGACTTGCGGCTTGCCCGGCGTGAGGAGGGTCGTGCTATCGAGCGTCGTATGCAGGAGCACCAGGGCCGAGCCGGAGGCGGGGGGGGGGACCTGCTCGGCCCCGGACTCCTCGACCTTGGAGTGGAGGATAAGGCTGCTCGCCGTGCCATTGAGATCCGCGAAGATATTGATGCCCGTATCGATGTACTGCCACTGGTTGTTGGAGACGCTCTGAGAGCCTCCTGAAGATGTGGTGTAGCTGCCGGTGATCATAGGAACCTTCGCTCCCTGCTTGAGCGAGGCATGATTGCCCACGGCGACGGTCAGGGTCAGCTTCTTCTGTCCAGAGGCCGCGCCACTGCCGGAGCGCACCAGCGTGTACGTGAGACGAAAGACCCTCCTCGCCTGGCTGAGTTTGTCGACCATCTGCCGGGCCATCTCATAGTCCTGCTCGGTGCTGCGCATGATAATCGTGTACTCGGAAGGAACCATATAGATCAAATCATGCGGAAACATGTTCCTGACGGCATCGTATACGTAAGCCGTGTCATTGCGGGAAGCGGCGTTGGGGAGAAATATGAGATGGATCGATTTCTGCTCCGGCTGGGCCGGAGCGCTCGCCTGAGCGCGGGCCACGGCACTGGAGCCGACGCAGACCACCCCTAGCAACAGCGCGAAAACAGCGGACTTACGGGCATGGCTCATGGCCTGTGTGAAAGCCTTGGAAGAACCAGATTTCATCCTGCACCTCATAAACAAGTATGACTGCGGTGATAAGTGGTGGATAACTCGGCGACAGATAGAGTGATCCGCTGCTTTTGCTGAAATAAGACGATGCTCTGAAGAAATAAGACGCAGATACTCCCGATTCGCTCGAAACAGGAACGGCGACGAGTGAGGCAAGGATGGGACACGCGAGGCCTCCGGCGGGGCGGCATCCGGCTTTTGTCAGGCTTCGCGGCGGCGATGTGCGCGCTTCGCAGCCAGAATGCAGACGCTTCGCGGCGGGCCCCGGCTGGCCATGCGCGAGGGTGATCCTATAACCTGAACAGTTGATGCGCATGAATCGAATCCCTCGTTATACGCTGCTTGCCGTTGCGTCGCTGGTGCTGAGCGCCTCTGTGTATGCCCAGCAGACGCCTGCCTCCACCAACAGCCAGACGGACCAACAGAATCAGGCGACGCAAAGCTCGCAGCAGAGCACGACGCCCGCCGGCGGCAATTCGTCTTCGCTGCCCGACTCGCCCGGTGTGCAAGCGCCCGGAGCGGAACCGGCTGCGCCGCCCTCGCCTCAGCCCACCGGACCCACGGCAGTGTTTGACACGAGCATGGGCCGCATGACCTGCCGGCTCTTCAGCAAGCTGGCTCCAAAAACGGCCGCCAACTTTGTGGGTCTCGCGACGGGCACGAAGGACTGGACCAATCCCGCGACCGGAAAGGTAGAGCATGGCAAGCCGTTTTATGACGGCACCATTTTTCACCGGGTGATTCCGGGCTTCATGGTGCAGGGCGGCGACCCGCTCGGCACGGGCATGGGCGGCCCGGGCTACCAGTTTGACGATGAGCTGAACCCCAACCTCAACTTTGACGTGCCGGGCCGGCTGGCCATGGCCAATGCCGGGCCCAACACCAATGGCTCGCAATTTTTCATCACGGTGGCCCCACAGCCGCAGCTCGATCAGCACTACTCCATCTTTGGGCAGTGCACGCCGGGCAGCGTGCTGGTGGCCGAGACCATCGCCGATGTGCCGCGCGACGAGCGCAACAAGCCGCTGGAGCCGGTGACACTGGACAAGGTGACGATAGTCCCTGCCGGGCAACCGGTTCCGCCGCCGCCCGCCGCCGACAGCACCCCCTCGGCTCCTGCGCCGCAGCCTCAGAATTCCAACCCGCAACTCTGAAACCAGAACTTGAAGGAGTCACGATAAATGTCACGTACATCTGGAACTTACGCCGTCTTCAATACCAGCGAAGGCACCGTCGTCTGCCGCCTCTTTGAGAAGGACGCCCCCAAGACTGTCGCCAACTTTGTGGAGCTGGCCGAAGGCACCCGCGAATGGACCCACCCCATCACCAGGGAGAAGGGCAAGACGAAGCTCTATGATGGCACCATCTTCCATCGCGTGATTCCTGACTTCATGATTCAGGGCGGCGACCCGGCCGGCACCGGCATGGGTGGCCCGGGCTACAAGTTTGAGGACGAAACCAAGGGCTCGCCGCACGGCTTTACCGCCAAGGGCAAGCTGGCCATGGCCAATGCCGGGCCCAACACCAATGGATCGCAGTTCTTCATCACCGTGGCCCCGACCGAGTGGCTGACCGGCCGCCACACCATCTTTGGCGAAGTGGTCGAAGGGCAGGATGTGGTGGACAAGATCTCCAAGGTCGCCCGCAACGGCATGGACAAGCCGCACAAGGATGTGGTGATTGAGTCGCTGGTGATCGAGCGGGTCTAACCGTTCAGGCGGCGGCTTCGCCGCCACGGCACAAAAGGCCCGCGCGAAGCGGGCCTTTTGCTGTTGGGACAGCGGTGGCAGCAGGGTCAGTCAGACTCAGGCGCGGGCGAACCGTCGGGATGCACGCGTACCTCATGGTAGCGGCCATGCGCGCGAATGCCCGCCTCATAGGCGACCTCTGAGGACATGCTGCTGGTGACCTTCTCCACGCGGATCAGGTGCCCGCCCGCAGCGCCCTTCTGGATAGCCGCTTTGGCGGCAGCCGGCACCTGCGAGAGCGGAACCTGCTGCTCGACTTCGAGCACATGCCCGGCGGCGTCAATGGAGATGTCGCGGGTCATGCCGTGGCGGATGGTCTCGACCTCGTATTCGGTGCGGCCATTTTCGCGGTCGCTGACGTAGCCGCGCACGGTCGCGCCGTGGCTCTTCTGCTGCTGGACCGCCTGCTGCACGGCCGGGGGCAATTGGCTGAAGGGAATGTGGACTTCCTGCGCGTAAGAAACACCGGCTGCCAGGGCAAGCGCCAAAGATGCGGTCGCGAGAGTGTTGAACTGGATTTTCATCAGTTCCTCCTTGAGGGCTATCTTTCAACATGGGCCTGAAATGGCACTGAATTGGGGGTGAAAGTAGTCTGAAGCGGCGGCGGGACGTCGTTTTGAGGGTGATCAGATGCCCTGGCTGGCATTCTTTACCGGCTGGTAAAGAATGCTATTCTTTACCCCAGAGGCACACGAGCCATGGCACTCACCAGCACGGTCAGCAGCAAGGGACAGGTCACCATTCCCCGGGAGATTCGGACTCGCCTGGGACTCAAAGAGGGCGATCGCGTCGAGTTTGTGGTGGAAGACGACAAGACGGTGCTCAAGCCGGCGCAGGATGAAGAGAATCCCTTCAGGGCTTGGGTTGGCGCTTTTCCTGCGTTCAAGAACCGCGAGGAAATCAATGCCTGGATCGGCGAGATGCGCGACGAAGACCCCGAGGTCAAATGAGAACGGCGGTCGATACAAACATCATCTCTGCCATCTGGACGAAAGAATCGAATCTCTCCGAAATCCTCGAACAATTGCAGGCATCGCGGCACATGGGCAGCCTGGTCATTTGCCCGGTTGTCTACATCGAGTTGTGTGCCCATCCACGCGCAACAGTGGAAGAGGTGCAGACCTTTCTCGTCGATACCGGCATTGCGGTGGACTGGGAGCTTCCAAAGAAAATCTGGGACTTTGCAGCCGATGCGTACTCTCAATACGCCATCCGCCGCCGTCAATTGGGCGATGGATCTCCCAAGCGCATCCCTGCTGATTTCATCATCGGCGCTCATGCCACCTGGATGGCGGACCGCCTGCTCACGCTTGATAAACGCCGCTACCGAACGGACTTCCCCGGCCTGCGCATCAAAGAGTGCTAATGCGCTGATTGCGCTTTGCAAAAGCGAAAGGCCCGCGCGAGGCGGGCCTTTCGCTTTTGCGGCGTCAGGCGCGTGTGCCTGAACGGCCAGTCCCTAGACGCCGATGACGGCGCAGAGTTCCTTGACGGCTTCGGCGCTCTTCTTGAGAGCGGCATCTTCTTCCTTGGTGAGCTTGATCTCGACGATCTGCTCCAGGCCGCCCTTGCCGAGCTTGCAGGGCACGCCGACAAAGTAGCCGTCAATGCCGTACTCGCCTTCAAGATAGACGGCGCAGGGCAGAATCTTTTTCTTGTCCTTGAGAATCGCCTCGACCATCTCGACGGCGGCTGCCGAAGGAGCGTAGTAGGCGCTGCCGGTCTTGAGGTGCTTCACAATCTCAGCACCGCCGTCGCGGGTGCGCTGCACGAGCGCCTCAATGCGCTCAGCCGGCATCAGTTCAGTGATGGGAATGCCGGCCACGGTGGAAAAGCGCGGCAGCGGAACCATGGTGTCTCCATGACCACCGAGCACGAAGGCCGTGACGTTCTCAACCGAAACCTTCAGCTCCTCGGCGATGAAGGTGCGGAAGCGCGCCGAATCCAGCACGCCGGCCATGCCGATGACGCGGTTGCGCGGGAACTTCGCCTGGCGGAAGGCGGCCTGCGCCATCGCATCAAGCGGATTGGAGACGACGATGATGATGCAGTTCGGCGAAACGGCGACGACCTTGCCGACCACGTCGGACATGATCTTGTAGTTGGTCGCGAGCAAATCGTCGCGGCTCATGCCGGGCTTGCGCGGAATGCCTGCCGTGATCACCACGATGTCAGAGTTCGCCGTGTCAGCGTAGTCGTTGGTGCCGGTGATGTGGCTGTCGCGCTTCTCGATCGGCATGGCTTCGAGCAGGTCAAGGCCCTTGCCCTGGGGAATGCCCTCGACCACGTCGATCAGTACGACGTCGGCGAGTTCCTTGGCGGCGATCCAGTGAGCGGCCGTGGCGCCCACGTTGCCCGCGCCTACAATGGTGACTTTCTTTCGCATGATGCTCCTTCGTTGAAGAATGGTCCGCGGCATGAGCCGCTGGTCAATGGGTGAGGATGAAGTTCCGTTGGGGCAAGCCTCAACTCTCTATTAAACAAGGTTCTGCGGGATCGTGCAGCGTGAGGTGGTTTGTGCGGAAAAATGCTGGGGTTCCGGAGAATCTGACCGACACAAAGCCCCTGGCCATCCGGACTCTTTCGTCCCACGTCCGAACAGACGGACGTGGGGCACCCCGTTTTTTGTGAATTGGCAAACAGACATGGACGGCTCGTCCCGAGGGCCCCACGAACGCGTCCTCGTTCGTGGGGTGCTGTCACATGTTCTCGATCATCTTCGTCGCGAATTCGCTCGTCTTGACCTTGGTGGCGCCGGGCATCTGGCGCTCAAAATCATAGGTGACGTGCTTCTGCTGGATGGTTTTTTCCATGGCGGACTCGATGAGCCTGGCCGCTTCCTTCCAGCCGAGAAACTCAAACATCATGACTCCGGAAAGCATCACCGAGCCGGGGTTGATGACGTCCTTGTCCGCATACTTGGGCGCGGTGCCGTGCGTGGCCTCAAAGACCGCGTAGCCGTCGCCAATGTTCGCGCCGGGAGCGATGCCGAGGCCGCCCACCTGCGCCGCGCAGGCGTCGGAGATGTAGTCGCCGTTGAGGTTGGGGCACGCCAGAATGTCATATTCGTCGGGCCGGATGATGACCTGCTGAAAGATGGAGTCGGCGATGCGGTCGTTGATGAGAATCTTCTGCTTCCACTTCCCCGCCCCGTGCGACTGCCCGATGCTGTCGAGCACGCCCTTGATTTCGGCATAGAGGTCTTTGCGGAAGTCTTCTGAGCCGAACTCGAGGCCCGGCTCAATCATGGCGGCATTCTGCTCGACGGTGAGGCCGGGGTTGGCCTCGGCATTGCCAAGAATCCAGCTCTCGCGCTCGGTCACGACGTGCTCGCGAAACTCCTCCACCGCGACCTCGTAGCCCCACTCGCGAAATGCGCCCTCGGTGAACTTTTGAATGTTGCCCTTGTGCACCAGCGTGACGGAGCGGCGGCCATTCTCAATGGCGTATTGAATGGCGTAGCGCACGAGCCGCTTGGTGCCGGTGATGGAGATGGGCTTGATGCCGACGCCGGAGTCAGAGCGGACCTTCTTCTTGCCGCCCTTGAGCATTTCATCGTTCAAAAAGTCGATGAGCTTTTTCGCTTCCGGCGTTCCCTGCTTGAACTCGATGCCCGCGTACACATCCTCAGTGTTCTCGCGGAAGATCACTACGTCGAGCTTCTCAGGGTGCTTGACCGGGCTGGGCACGCCGGCGTAGTACTTCACGGGGCGCACGCAGGCGTAAAGGTCCATGATCTGCCGCAGCGCCACGTTGAGCGAGCGAATGCCTCCGCCCACCGGCGTGGTGAGCGGGCCCTTGATGCTCACGCGCAGATCGGTCGCGGCCTTTACGGAGTCATCGGGCAGCCAGGTTTTGAATTCGCGAAAAGCCTTTTCGCCGGCAAAGATCTCAAACCACTTCACTGAGCGCTGGCCGCCGTAAGCCTTGTGCACCGCAGCATCAAAGACGCGCTGCGAGGCCCGCCAGATGTCGCGCCCGGTGCCGTCGCCCTCGATAAAAGGAATGATGGGATGATCGGGAACCGTATACTTCCCGCCGGAATAGGTGATGGGCTGGCCGCCCTCTGGCAACGACACTCCGTTGTAGCTCGCCTGCATGCTGGTGATCCCTCAATTTGTTTCAGATGTGTCTGGATGCTGACGCGAACAACCTAACATCCGGTAACAAGAGGTGGCAACGCGGTGCGTCACAGCCAAAAGGGGACGCGGAATAGCGGCACGGGCGGCTGCGCATTCTGACGCCCGGATGGAGAGCCGACTGGAAACATTTGATCCGCCCCGGCATGGGCCGCGAGAATGAAGAGCTATGAGCCTTCGCACTTCTCGCGGTCCCGGCGTGTCCGGCATGAGCCTGCTTCTCTGCTTGATTGTTTTTGGGAGCCTCGCCGCTCGCGCCACGGCTGTGCCGGCCCGTACGCATTCGTCGCGGAAAGCCTCATCGTTCACGCTGCGCTGGGGCAACACGGCGCGGCGCGGGCCTTATCCCGTGGCGCAGGGCATACGCAGCGTGCAGGTGGATGGGCCCGACGGTCATACACCGTCGCTCGATGACCTGGAGAGCCTGCAATACCATCACCACACGCGCGTGGCGATTGCGGGAAACGGGCGCATCTGGGTCGCCTACAGCGGAGCCATGCGGCGCGAAGGCGAGAGCGGCATGATCACCGAGGTCAAGAGCAGCCGGGATGGGTTGCACTGGTCCGCGCCCACGGTGGTGGTTGCGCCGCCCAGCCCTTTTGACGGAAAGCTCAATGCAGGCCGCCGCATCTCCTATCCGCGCGCGTTAGTACGCTGGCATCACCGGCTCTACCTGGTGGCGGCCATTGATCAGGCCAATGGATACGGCTGCTGCACCAACGAACAAGGCGAAGCGCTGGTGGCGGCGCGGCTTTATGCGAGCGGCCGCGTGGGCACGCCGTTTCGCGTGAGCCGGGCGCCTTACCTTCCGCTGCGCGGCTCGCCGGGCTATCGCTACCACCGGCTGGCCGGGCCGGCGCTCTTTGAAGCCGCAGATAGCTTCGGCACATGGGGCGGCTCCGCGCCGGGGCAGCCGCCCTCGGCGTGGACGGGCTACGGCATTGCCGCCGATGGAACCACAATGGTCGAGCCGAATGCCATCCGGCTCTCGCGGCATCCGGATCTGCTCTTTCGACTGTGGCGCGATGAGGGGCGCGATGCCTCCGATCCCGCGCGGTCTGGTGAGTACCGGCTCTACCGCTCCGTCTCGCGCGACGAGGGCAGGAGCTGGAGCCCGGCCATCCCCACGGACATTCCTAACTCGCCTTCGGAGACCACGCTGCTGCGGCTGCACGACGGACAGATTGCCGTCATCGGCAATGCGCTCGACCGGCCGGAGGCGGCCGACGCGCGCGACCCGCTCTATCTTGCGCTCTTTGACGGCGCGACGGGCAAACTGCGCAGCGTGCATGCGGTGCGGCAAAACCTCGGGAGTGTTCCCTTCGCGGACGGCAATGTGTGCGGCCCGCAGGGCAAGCCCTGCGGCGCATCCTACCCGGGCGCGGCGGAATACCACGGACATATCTACGTCAGCTACAGCATCGACAAGCAGCAGATATGGCTCTCGATTGTGCCCGAAAGCGCCCTCGGGCACGAGGGTACCGGCGAGCGGCGTTAGAAATTAAAATAGAACCTCAGGAGAAGGCGGCGATGAGCGACGGACGGGAAGAGCGCGAACAGCGGGAGAAGCAACGCGAACAGGAGAAGTGGCAGGATCAGTCCGACCGCGTCGACCGGGTTTATGAGAGCGACTCGCTGCCGGAGCGCGAGGATTCGTAGAACTGCGGGTTGCACCCGCAGAAGCTAAAGCCCATTACTGAGAGTTTTCTCCTGTCCTGCCCGCAGCATCATTGCGGCGACGTAGGCTGCGCCGAATCCATTGTCGATGTTGACCACGCAGACGTTGGGCGAGCAGGAGTTCAGCATGCCGAGCAGCGCGGCGACGCCTCCGAAGGCTGCGCCGTAGCCGACGCTGGTGGGCACGGCGATGACCGGGGCGGCGACCAGTCCGCCGACTACGCTGGGCAGAGCGCCCTCCATGCCCGCGCAGACGATGACGGCACGCGCGGCGCGCAGCGACTCCTTTTGGGCGAGAATGCGGTGCAGCCCGGCCACTCCCACATCAAAGATGCGCTCGACGGCGCAGCCCAGATATTCAGCCGTGACGGCGGCCTCTTCGGCGACCGGCAGGTCACTGGTGCCCGCGCAGACGACGGCCAGCGGGCCGGAGGTTTCGCGCGGCTTGGCGTCTAACTCCTCTGCGGCATGCAGGCCGAGGATCGCGGCCTCGGCGTGGTACTGCGCCGCCGGGCATGCCTCGCGCACGGCAGAGGCGTGCTCGGCGGTGGCGCGCGTCGCCAGCACGGTGGCTCCGGCGTCGGCCATGCGGGCGAAGATGTGGGCCACCTGCGCGGGCGTCTTCCCTGCCGCATAGATGACCTCGGGCAGGCCGAGCCGCAGCGAGCGGTGATGATCGATCCTGGCGAAGCCTGCATCCTCGTAAGGCAGGTGGGCGAGACGGTCGAGCGCGGTATCGGGCGTGGCGGCTCCGGCAGCGACCTCGGTGAGCAGCTTCAGAATGGCTTCGCGGGTCATGCCGTCTCCTCAATGGGGCGCACGGGCGCGGCCTCGCTGAGAGCGGCGAGGGCGGCCTGCATCACCTGCTGAATGGGCGCGGCATGTTCGCGCGCGGCGCGGCGGCAGTCCTCATACTCAGGCATGGCGTTGAGGCGCTCACCGGCGTGCGAGGCGAGTTTGACGCGAATGCGGCCGAAGCGCGTCTCCACGGTGACCATCTGCCGGTCGAGGATGAGCCGCTGCTCATGCCTGCGGCGCATGCCGAGCGTGGTGGTCTCGCGAAAGAGCAGCGCGGCCAGCGCATCGGCGTGCTCAGGGCGGCAGAGCACGGTCAGCAGCGTGCCGGGACGGCCCTTTTTCATGGTGGCCGGAGTGGCCAGGGTGTCGAGCGCGCCGTACTCGAGCGCGAGTTCGAGAGCGTGTGCCAGCACCTGCGGCGAGGCGTCGTCGATGGCGCATTCCAGAACTGTCACCGTGTCGGTGGCAAATGAGGCTGTCGCCTGCCCGGCCTCCCCGATGCTGAGGCGAACGACGTTCGGAAAGTCCTTTGGATTACGCGTACCCGCACCGTAGCCCACAGACTGCGCCGCGAAAATCGGCTTGCCCTCAAAGCGGCAGCCCAACGCGCGCAAGAGCGCCGCGCCGGTGGGCGTGATGGCCTCGCCCGCAGGGCCTGCGGAATAGACGGGCACGCCACGCAGCAGCTCCGCCGTGGCCGGAGCGGGCACCGGGAACTGCCCGTGCGCGCACTGCACGAATCCGCTGCCTACGTTGACCGGCGCGGCGTACCAGGCATTTACATCGAGCCACGCCAACCCTACGGCCGCGCACACGATGTCAGTGATGGTGTCTACGTTGCCCACCTCGTGAAAGTGAACGTCTTCGACGGCCATGCCGTGAATCTTTGCCTCGGCCCCGGCGAGCAGCGCGAAGGTATCGAGCGCCAGCCGCCGCGCGGGCTCGGGCAGCGGGGCGGCCTCCAGGAGCGCGCGAATCTGCTTCCACGTGCGGCCATGCGCGTGGCTGTGGCTGTGCGGATGCGCGTGATCATGGCTGTGGGGATGGTCATGATCGTGGTCGTGGAGATGGTCGTGCGAGTGCGCGTGGGGAGCGTGCTCGGCGAGTTCTTCGCCGGCGTAGACATCGACCTTGGCGGCGCGAATGCCGCTGCGGTCCACCGCGTGCATTTTGAGCGATGCGCCGATGCCGAGCGCGGCGGCGGTTTCGCTGAGCAGCGCGGCGGGAACGCCCGCGTCGATGAGCGCGCCCAGCATCATGTCGCCGGATAGTCCGGCGAAGCATTCCAGATAGCCAACCTTCATTGCGAATCCTTATCCGTCTTTATCTGTCTTTTGGGCTCGCGGCGGCCAGCAGTTCGACCGGCAGCAACTCGTTCATGGAGCCGGAGCGGTAGCCGTCACAATCGACGGCTACGTAGTGAAATCCGGCGGCGCGCACGGCGCGGGCGATCTGCTGGAACATCTGCCGGCTCAGTGCTGAGGCCATCTCTTCTTCGGCAATTTCGACGCGGGCAATCTCTCCATGATGTCGCACGCGCACGCGGGCGAAGCCGAGAGCGTGCAGCGCGTCTT
The DNA here is from genome assembly GCF_000022565.1 of Acidobacterium capsulatum ATCC 51196. Taxonomy (NCBI): domain Bacteria; kingdom Pseudomonadati; phylum Acidobacteriota; class Terriglobia; order Terriglobales; family Acidobacteriaceae; genus Acidobacterium; species Acidobacterium capsulatum. The sequence goes on along the minus strand of NC_012483.1, from coordinate 127,372 downwards.
CGGACTGCTCGACCATGCGCAGGGCCTCGGGCGTGACGCGCATGCCGTAGGCGAGCCGTGACGAGAGGCAGGCGGAAGCTGGCTTGTCCCACAGGCGCAGCCCTGCCTGTCCGGCCAATGTACGAATCTCGGACTTGGTGAGCCCGGCCTCGGCCAGCGGAGCGGCGACGCGGTGCGCCGTGGCGGCCTGCTGGCCGGGGCGGAAGTCCTGGCGGTCATCGACATTGAGGCCATAGGCGACGGCAGCCCAGCCGAGCCGGGCGCGTTCGGCCTCGAGCACGGTGAAGAGCTCATCCTTGCAGTGGAAGCAACGGTCGGCGCCATTGACGGCGTAGGCTTCGTTTTCCATTTCGCGGGTGCGGATGGTCTGGAGCGGAATGGCCTGTTCGCGGGCAAACTCGACCGCGTCGCGGTACTGGCTGCGCGCCAGCGAGGGCGAATCGGCGATGACGGCCAGCGCCTGGCTGCCAAGCACGCGATGGGCGCGCCAGGCCAGGTAGGCCGAGTCGACACCCCCGGAATAGGCCACCAGCAGGCTGCCAAACCGGGCCAGATGCGCGTCGAGTGCGTCCTGTTTTTCATCCAGTGTCTGGTGGAAAGTCATGGGCGGTCTCAACGTTCATGGTACTCCGGTCTGACCTCATTGCGCCCGGCTCGCAACGTGCGGCAAAGGGCTGCTTTCGCGCTCCACGAGCTTCAGGAATTCGCGATCTGGAAGTTTTACGCCATACTTAAAAGAAGAATGGCTGTGGTCGACCCAACCCATCACCTCTCCCCCCGTGTGCGAGCTGCCCGGCGCAAGCTGCTCTTTCAGGACTCGGTGGCACTGCTGACGCTGGTTCTGATTGTGGTGGTTTTATCGAGTCTTACCTACCTTTTGCACCGCTCGTTTGAGAATCACCGGCAGGAACTGGGGCATCGCTGGCGGCAACGCGGCGAGATGGAACTGCAGAAAGGCCAGTCGCAGGCTGCCATTGAGGCCCTGCGTGCGGCTTTGAGCTATATTCCTGACCGCAGCACCGAGATTGAGCTGGCCGAGGCGCTGGCGCAGGCCGGACGGACGCAGGAGGCGGTGGCCTACTTCAACACCCTGCGGGACCAGGAACCTGGCAGCGGCATTGTGAATCTGCAACTGGCGCGGCTGGCCGTGCGGCAGAACCAGCAGGCGCAGGCCATCAACTATTATCAGACGGCACTGGACGGCACCTGGGAGGGCGACGGCTACGAGCGGCGGCGCGATGTGCGCCTGGAAATGGCCAAGTACCTCATCCAGGTCCACGAGTTCTCGCACGCGCGCACCGAACTGCTGATCGCGGCCGGAAATGCGCCCGACAAGCCGGCCCTGAAGCTGGAGATTGCCGGATTGCTGGAGCAGTGCCAGAGTCCGGCCGATGCACTCGATATTTATCGCAGCCTGTCGCACCGCCGCAATCCGCCCTGGGCAGCGCTGGCCGGGGCCGGACGCACGGCCTACGAGCTGGGCGAATTTGCCCTGGCGCACAATTACCTTGACCGCGCAACGGATGCACACGCCTTCCGGCAGCAGCCTCAGGCCGAGCAGACGATGATTCAGCAGAAGCTGAAGACAACCGAGGAGCTGCTGGCGCTGTATCCCGCCGATGATCTGACGATTCGCGAGCGCGCGGCGCGCGTGCTTGAGGATGTGCGCATCGCCCGCAACCGCTTTGAGAACTGCCAGGCTCCGATTGCGCTGCAGCCGCTGGCTTCCGCGCCCATCAACACTCCCCAGATTGCAAGTGGAAGCCTTCCGGTGAATCCTCTGGCGCGCGCGGCAGCCAAGGCAAAGTCTCTGCTCACGCCTTCGCCGGTGCTGCCGGTGGCGAATATGAACACGGCGGCGCAGACCGCGGCCCAGGCGCTGGCGGCCCGCTGGGCAAAGGTTCCCCAGAAGCTGCGGCTGTTTGATCTGGAGCAGAACCCCGAGATGGAGCAAATGCTGATGCAGCTGGTGTATGACACCGAGAAAGACGCAGCCAATCGCTGCGGAACTCCGCAGGGCAACGACGCGCTGCTGTACACGATTGCGCAGGCGCCCTACATGGTGGAGCAGCGATGACGCCGACGCAGGACGCAACCGCGGCCGCCGAGAGCGCGCCGATTCCCAAGGCCGAACGCGCCAAGCTGCTTGACCTGCAGCGCATTGCGCCCACGCGCGAAGAACGCCTGTTCCTGGTGCTGTCCATTTTTATTGGTGTGATCTCGGGGCTGCTGGTGGTGGCCTTTCGCAGCGCCTATGAGTGGATCAAGATTCTGGCGCTCGGCTCGGCGCCGCATCCGGGCCAGTACCGGCTGATGTATATGCCGGCGCTGGTGGGCCTGGTGGTAGCGTCGCTGGTGGTGTGGCTCTTCCCCGGCGCGCGCGGCAGTGGCGTGAACCAGACCAAGGCCGCGCTCTATGTCTACAACGGATACATCTCGTTCAAGACGGTGATCGGCAAGTTCATCACGGCGGCGCTGGCGATTGGGTCCGGCCAGTCGCTGGGGCCGGAAGACCCCTCGTTGCAGATTGGCGCGGGCGTGGCCTCGATGATCGCGCGCCGTTTGCGCATGTCGCGGCAGCGGCTGCGGATGTTTGCTCCCATTGGCGCGGCAGCGGGTCTGGCGGCGGCCTTCAATGCGCCGATTTCGGCCATTCTGTTTGTGATTGAAGAGGTCATCGGCTCGTGGAGCGCCGCGGTACTGGGCTCGGTGGTGCTGGCCGCGATCTCGAGCGAGGTTGTGGCGCGGCTCTTCTGGGGCTCGGAGCCGATGTTCCATGTGCCGCCGGTGGAATTGCGCGATCCTCGCGAATTGCTGGCCTATGCGGTGCTGGGCGTGACGGGCGGATTTCTGGCGGTCATCTTCTCAAAGGCGCTCGGCTATCTGCGGCCGGTGATGCGCAACCTGCCGCGCTGGACCCACTTTGTGCAGCCGGCCATTGCGGGCCTGCTGGTGGGCGCGATTGGATTCTTCGGCTTTCCACAGGTGATGGGGCCCGGTTATACGGTGATTGACCAGGCGCTGCACGCTGAGTTCACGTGGAAGATTCTGCTGGCGCTGGCGCTGCTGAAGATGCTGGCGACGGCGCTCTCGTTCTCGAGCGGAACACCGGGCGGCATGTTTGCCCCGACGCTCTTTATCGGCGCTATGCTGGGCGGCGCGGTGGGCACCTTTGAGCATCACTTCTTCCCTCACCTGGTGGGCACGGTAGGCGCTTACGCGCTGGTGGGCATGGGAGTGCTGTTTGCGGGATTCCTGCGCGTTCCGCTGACGTCGGTCTTCATGGTGCTGGAGTTGAGCGGGAATTCGTCGATTATTTTGCCGGTGGTTCTGGCGAATACGATTGCGTACCTGATCTCGCGCAGCCTGCAGCCGACGCCTATCTTTGAGGTCTTCACGCATCAGGATGGACTGGAGCTGCCCTCGATGGAGGAGCAGCGCGAAGAGGTGCATCTGCATATTGAAGACGCGCTGCACCCGGTGGATGTGCCGGTGCTGCGCGGGGCCGATTCCCTGTCGCGCGCCTCAGAGCGCATGAACGAGACGGGCGTGAAAGTGGTGCTGGTGCAGATGTGGGACCGCACCTGGTATGCGCTCACGCGAGACGAGCTGACCGGCCTGGGAGCCATGCAGAAGACCGAAACCGCAATTGAGAAGGCGGTAGGAACGGATCGTATTCCGCCGCTTTACCCTGATCTGCCCCTCGACAGCGCCCTCCCGTACTTTTCCCGATGGCCCGTACTGCCGGTGCAGAATCGCGCATCGAAAGGCACACTGGAAGGAATCCTGACCCAGAGCGATGTGCTGGAGCGCTACCAGCAAAACTAACGGGTTCCCCGCTGGATTGGCGGTTATACTCGTTCGGACACCGACTTTATGAGCTTGTACCAAAGGCTGATGACTGGCTGTCTGCTGCTGATCGTCCTGGTGACGTCGGTGAGCTTTCTGGTGCGCGCTTCGTTTGTGCAGATTGCGTCGCTGGAATCACAGGTGCGCACTGCCGAGCATGCGGTAGCGGCGCTTGAAACAGCGCAGGCATCTCTGGCGCAGGAAGAAATCTTCGCGGCGCAGACTTCGCTGGAAGGCGAAGTGGCCTTTCGCCGCTTTGTGGACCAGGCCCACCAGACACAGACCTTTCTTGCTGCTGCGGTGCAGAGCACCCATGCCTTTGATGCCTCGGTGAATGTGCAGCCTCTCTATGACCGGCACGCGCACGTATTAGGGCACACGACGCTGACCAGCATGCGGCTGGAGAATCTGCGCGACCGCGACCTGGTGCGCATTCAGCAGGACTTCAGCGCGCTGGTGGATCAGGTGCGCGCCAAACGGCATGAAGTGGTTTCGCACCTGCACGAGCAGGAAGACGGCCTGCGCACTCGGCTGATTACGGCCTGCGGAATTTCGATTTTTCTGGCCATTCTGATCTCGGGACTGATGGTGGCTTCGCTGATTTTGCCTTTGCGCCGCACGGCGCAGTCGGCGCGGCAGATTGGCGGCGGCGACCTGACGCATCGGGTCGAGTGGCGCTCGGGCGACGACCTGGGGGCCATTGCCGCTGAGATCAATCGCATGGCCGTGCGGCTGCGCGATCTGCGCGAAACCGAAGCCGGACGGCGGCAGATGGATCAGCAGCTCAGCGACGCCGTGGTTCACTCCATATTTGAGCCCGTGATTGTTACGGATGCCAAGGGGCATGTGCTAAAGCTGAATCGCTCGGCGCAGCAACTGCTGGGCGAGGCCTCGTCAGACCGCAATGCGCTGGCCAATACGCCGGGCGGAGACCGCATTCTGCAGGCCATTCGCAACGCGGTTTCGATGCAGCGCGCGGCCACCGGAGAGGGCGAGGCCGCACTGCTGCCCATGCGCACCGGGCAGGCCGAGCACAGCTACCGGCTGCGGACCACGCCCATTCGAGATGATCGCGGGCGGCTGCTGGGAGCGGTGACGCTGCTCGAAGATATTACGGAGATGGCCGCAGTGGACCGCTTCAAGTCGCGCTTTCTGATGGTCGCCTCGCAGAAGCTGCGCGATCCGCTGCAGCGGCTGCGCCTCTCGCTCTACACGCTCACGCGCGGCTTTGCCGGGCCGCTGCAGCCTCTGCAGATGGACATTGCCCGCAACGGCGAAGAAGAAGCCGAGCGGCTGGACGATTTGATGGCCGACCTGCTCGAAGTGGCTGAACTGGATACGGGAGATCGCGAGCTGCAATTGCGTGCCTTGCGTCCGCTCGACGTATTGCAGGATGCTTCGTCGCGGTATCGCGCGGAGGCGCAGGACAAGAAGATCCGGCTGTGTGTGAAGGCCTATGAAGACTTGCCGCACGTTGCCGGAGACCGCCGCGCACTGCGCAGCATATTGGATAACCTGATTCAGAACTCACTGCGCTATACGCCGCCGGAAGGCGAGATTCGCCTGGAGGCGACCGAGCTGCGTGACCGCGTGCAGTTTGCCGTCACCGACACGGGCCGGGGCATTGAGCCGGAGCGGCTCTCCGGCATCTTCGGGCGTTTCTCTGGCACGGGCGCGGCGGGCACGGGACTCGGACTCGCGCTGGTACGGCGGCTGGTCGAAGCACAAAATGGTGAGGTTGCCGTCGAAAGCCGCCTGGGCCACGGCACTACCTTCCGCTTTACGCTGCCGATTGCCGCGGTGCGCACCGGACGTCACCCTGTGGAGGCCGGATGATGAATCAGCCGGACAATGCCTCTATCAATATTCCCCTTCGCGCGCCTCGTGAGCTGCACCTGCAGCGGGAGGATGTGGCGCGGTTGCGCATCTATCTGGGCGCGGCGCCCGGCGTGGGCAAGACCTACCGCATGCTGCAGGACGCGCATCGCCTGCATGACCAGGGCGTCGATGTGGTCGTCGGCTTTGTAGAGGCCCACGGGCGCGCCGAAACTGTGTCGCTCACCGAAGGGTTGGAGATGATTCCGCGCCACCAGGTTCCCTACCGCTCGGTGACGCTGGAAGAGATGGACGTGGACGCCATTCTCGCTCGCAAGCCGCACACCGTGGTGGTGGATGAGCTGGCCCACACGAACGTGCCGGGATCGCGCCACCGCAAGCGCTATGAAGATGTGCTGGAGCTGCTGGACGCAGGCATTCACGTGATGACGGCCGTAAACATTCAGCACATCGAGACGCTGAATGATGCCGTTTCGCGCTCGGCGAGCACGCAGATTCGCGAGACGATTCCTGACAGCATATTGAAGCGCGCCGACGAGGTGGTGAACGTTGACGTCACCGTCGATGAGCTGCGCACGCGGCTGCGCGAAGGCAAGATTTATGCGCCGGAGAAGGTGGAGCTGGCGCTGGCGAACTTCTTCCGCAAGGGCAACCTGAACATGCTGCGCGAGCTTGCGTTGCGCACCACGGCCGAAAAGGTTGGCAGTGCTGCCTCGGAGTACCGCCGCACGCAAGGCCTGGAACAAGCACCGATGCCCGAGAAGGTGATGGTCTGCTTCTCGGCGCGCACCGGTTCAGAGCGCCTGCTGCGCGTAGGCGCGCGCATTGCGGGGCGGCTGGCGACGCAATGGTATGCGGTGTATGTGGAGCGGCCGGGGACTTCGCGCCATCATGATGATGCTGACGCACAACGCCGCATTGAAGACTTTGAGCGGATGGCGGCCGACCTGGGAGCCAAGGTGGTCATGCTCAAAAAGAAGAACGTTGCGGATGCGCTGGTGGAGTTTGCCAAGCAGGAGAATATTTCGCACGTCGTGTTTGGCCAATCGGCTCGCTCACGGTTTGATATTTTTCTGCGCGGGTCCGTCATCAACCGCTTTCTGGCGGAGATGCGAGAGACCACCGTGCAGGTGGTCCCCATGAATAAAAAAGAGAAGAAGTAGCCCGGGAATTGTTTGAGCGGCCTTAGTCTTTCTTGAGCACCGCGCTGTTGCTTTCATCGTTGGCAATCGCGCCCTCCAACTGCTGCAACTGGGCATAGTCAGAGGCTGGCAGCGTCAGTTTCTTCTGCACATATTGCCGGGTATAAACGAGCGTGTTGCCAACGGTTTTTACGTCGCTCGTGTAGTCGGCAAATCCGACGTCGAGATGCACGGGATCGGGTAAATCATCGACCGTGTAGCCGGCGGGCAACTGGATGCTCACCGTATCCCTCCATGTGCCCAGCGAGTCAAAGCTGATGGGGTATTTGCGCGGCTTGTTGTTCAGCGGCTGCTCGACGCTGCCCATCACGCGCGGACGCACCAGCAGCAGAGAACCAGCCGTGTGCGCATATGCCGGCGCGGTAAAAGTGTAAGAGATAGTGAAGGGTTGAGTGAGCGCATTGGCCTGGCTGAAGGTCGTCTTCTGCAACGTGAACGCGGTGAAATCATTGCCCATCACCTGGTTGTAGTGCGTGGTCAACTGCTTTGCCGTGCTTTCGGCGTAAAAATTGCGTGTGTCCCATGAGGACGCGCCGTTCATCGTCACTTTCACTGTTCCGCTCAATGTGCCGTCCGCAGCGAGCTTCAAACTGGCCGTGTGCGTCGTGGTGTCGGTCGGGGGCGGCATCACTGGCAGCGCGATGACCTGGCTTTGACCTCCATCGACAAGAAGGCCGTAGCCGCCTTGCAGATAGCCGGGCAGCAGGCCGATGGGCACGTATTCGTTGGTGGGGTCAAAGATGAGATAACGCTGGCCGGTCTGGGTCTGCACCACCGACTGCAGGCGTGGATTCTGATAGCCGGCCGGAATCTGGATGGCGATGATGGCGTGGTTGCCGTCGATGGAAGGCACATGCGGCGAGACGAAGCCGCGATGGGTATCCACAAGCACATACGTGGAGTGGATGCCCACGGCATCGAGCATGGCGATCATCAGAGTGACCTTGTCCTTGCAGTCGCCGTAGCGGTCCTCGAGCACGGCATCGGCCGGATGAGGCTTGAGGCCGCCGATGCCGATCTCGACGCCGACGTAGCGAATGTTCTGCTGCATGAAAGTGGCCACGCGATCGAGCCGCGTCATGAAGTCTTCAGTGGGCGTCGCCACACCGAGCGCCGCCGTCTTGACCGGAGAGCCGCCGTCGGTCTGCGCGCTCGACAGCTTGTCATACCAGTTACCGATCTTTGCCCAGAGCGCGTCGCCCTGCGGCAAAGGCTGCGCGGCATAGTGCACCACCATGCGCGAGGCCTGCGTGATGCCAGCAGGAGCGAGCGGAACGCCGGCCATATTCACGGCCGGTTCATTGCCGGCCTCCCAGCGCAACGTGCCGTCCGGCTCAGTGACGGGAGCAATGGGCGCATGGCGAAACCATACGGCCTCATGGTGCCAGCCCTGCGGCAGCTTCAGCTCAAAGACCGTTTTCGTCGTGGGCAGATACTGCTGGAACTGCCACGTGTCTTCGCTCATGTACGCGGGCACTTTCTGCACGACTTCCCACGCGATGATGCCGCCGGGGTCGGCACCCGGCGGGTCGGCCGTGCGATAGCGAACGTCCACATAGAGCATGCTGTCGTCGGAGTAGCCTGCATCGACGTAGTCGCTCTTCTTCATGGCGAAGCGATGCCCGTCAGGCGAGATAGACCAGACGGCGAAGGACTTGAGGGGCGTGTCCTTGTTGTAGGAGGCCACAGGCGTGGCGTCCTGGCGTCCCTCGGGCGTGAGAATTTTCATCACCGTGCGCATGCGGTCTTCGGCGCTGCCATCGGGCTCCACAGTGAGTAACTCACTCTGATACAAAATCACCGCATTGGCGGTGGGCGGCAGCTTGCCCGGATTCAGAGCAGCCGCGGACATCACCCAATCCGGCAGCACCGGCTCGGTGCGAGCCATGGCGAGCGGCGCAGCGGCGGCGAGAAGGCACAGGGCAAAACCCAGCCGCGCGAGGCGGCTCTGTGATGGTCCGCGCATCACTTCGCGCTCCCTGCTTTGGGAGCCGAAGATGTGGCCGCGGTCACCGGCACCGGCTTCATGCGCAGCACGAGCGGCTGCTGATCCGCCTGGGCGATCTTTTGAAAGTAGTTCAGGAGTTGCGGATAGCTTTTGGGAGCATAGAGCGGCATGGCCACGGCCGAAACCCGATCGTAAACGTATTGGTTCCCTTTTGCGGTATAGCTCACGTGAAAAACGCCATCCTGCGGCAGCATCTGCTGATTGTCCGCAGGCTTCCCTTCCACACTTGCATTGGGCGGCAGGTTAAGGCTCACCTGATCCTGCAGGATGTAAACAGGACCCAGATCGACGGGCATGGTGCGCTTCGGGCTGGTGAAAACCGGCTTGGCGTTGGCCTCAAAGAAGTCGGCCGGCAGCAGCCGCAGCCTGCCCGCATTGCTGCCCATGGTGCCGCTCACGGTGAGCACAGCCATCACGGCTTCATCGGGCTGGTCAATGCCGATGAAGCCGTTCATCTTAAGCTGTACGCCGGTGGGAACCTGCGATTGCCAGTAGGAGCGCACGTCTTTCTTTGCCTGCTCCACACCATTCTTCAAGGCTTCCTGCCGGATGCGGCGGGAGTAATCTCCGGTGTAGGCAATCCGAAGTTGGCCGGAAATGGAGCCGTCGGGAGCGAGCGTGAGATAGGCGCTGCGGGTCTGCACGTCCCACTTATAAAGCTGCCCGGGCGTGGAGGCGAAGGCAGTCCCGTGATCCAATTGCCTCACCCCGTCTGCGAAGCAGTGATACCAGGCAAGCTCGCCGTAGTCCTCAAAGCGGTTGCCGGGATCAAGATAGACGGGCTTGCCGTCAATCATTACGATGGCGAGTTCGTCATCGAGCTGACCCCAGCTCAGGTAATTCTGATCAAATAGCGTATCATTGCGGTTGCTCACGATGATGTCATAAGCCTTGAGCCCGGCGGCGCGTGCCAACGCGATGTAAAGACGGGTGAGCTGCGCACTGTTGCCGCGCTTGTCCAGCCAGATATCACCGGCGTTTTTCTCTTTTTGCCCTTCGGCCTTGTTCTCGACGGCGCTGTGCGCGCGGGTGTAATCGGTGTTGTCGAGCTTCATGACCGCTTCATAGATCTTCAATGACTTTTGCTCCGGCGTGTCCGCGGGAGACACGATTTGGCTAACCGCCTTGCGGATGACGGGACTATCGGATGCAAAGTGATCGACGGACTTTGACCAGCGCTTGCCGGCATCACTCCAGAAGTCTTTGCTCTGGGTGGACGCGGCGTAATAGAAGAGCACGCGCAGGCTGCGGCTCTGCACCGGAGGCATGTGCGGCTCGCGCACGAGGGCAGGCACGTCTTTGATGACGAGGTCATATCCGTCGAGGCCGGCTCTCACCTTGACGCCGGGAGGCAGAATAGTGGCATAGAGCAGCGTGTTGATGGGGGTTTCGTGACCGCTGCTATCCATCATGGTGTAGTCGGTGTAATTCTTGAGCGGATTGAAGTGGTAGTGCGCTTCATGCACGAAGAGGGGCTGCTGAATGATCCAGCGGGGCGAGGACAGGGTGTGGTCGCCGTAGTCGAGGATGTAGCGATACTCGAGAATGGAGCCGACTTGCACATCGGGAAGTGTGAAGACCTTCTCCATGACCTCGTGGTCGCCCTGCTTGTAGATCAGTTTGTCGTAGGGCTTGCCGGTGAAAGGGACGATCTTGCCGTCCGGCTCGATGGTGCGCCCCTCGATCGACCGGATGCGGAAACTTCCGTCCTCAAAGGAACTGAAATAAGGCAGTTCCACATCTGCCCTGCTCTTGCCCTGCGCCGTCAGCACCTTGATGCGCGCGTAGAACGTGTGCATATGCACGCTGTCATCGACGGTCTCTTCGCGATACAGATAGACGGCGGCCGCGCCCGGAGCACTCGGATCGGTCTTCATCTGCAGTTCCTGCTGGGTGGGCTGTTGCCATTGATCAGCGTGCAATGGAGTCAGGAGGGAAAGAGAGAGAAGCGGCAGAACGAGAAAGCGAAGGCAAGGCCCGAAAGTACGCATGAGGCATCCAGAAACAGGAACTAGCTGAGCCGGTCAATTGGTGAGCAGTGCCATCGTTTTAACTTGCCGCAGGGTAGAAATCAAGCAAAGAATGCGAGGCTTCACGTATGCTGCCATGCGTAGAGACAAACGAGTGCAAAAGAGAAAGGCCGGGAGTATCTTCGCTCCCGGCCATGATGGATCTTGCGTAATAACCGTGCCGAGCTACGGCACCATGTGGGGCCTGAGTCCGCTCCATGGGAACAGGCCGGTGGGGCCGAGTTCGGTGGGATTCTGCGGGCGGAAGAGAAAGCGCACAAAGAAGCCAATGGTCTGGTTGTTGTAGTCGCGCGTGTTATTGAGCGAGGTAAAGCCGCCGAGATACCAGTGGTCGGTCAAGTGATAGGCGGCCTCGGCATGCAGGTCATAGTTGGAGCCTACGATGGTCTGTGCCGGATAACTGAGATTCTTCGAGGCGGTCTCAAGTAACGGGTCGAGCGGGTAGTAGGGCGAGCTGTCCTGCTGGAAAGCCTGTACGCCGAAGGCGCCGGCGACCTGGTAGTGCCAGTCCAGGCCGTGCTGCCCCTGCCATGTGAAGGGCACGTTGGCCAGCATGTAGGCCTGCGGGCTGAAGTAGCCGCCCTGCCCGTAAGTGAAGTACTGCAGATTGTGGGCATAGTGCATGCCAAAGAGATTGACGCCCAGCGTCAGGTTGCCGGTGTCAGGGACGCTCCAGACGCGCCAGTAAGCGCCGGCATCGCCGTCAATGCGCGTATTGGTCTGCACATGCGTACCGGAGAGATATTGGCCGCCGAGGCTGATGTAAGAACCCGAGGCCGATCCGCCGCGCCCGAACTGCACCTGGAAGGCATTGCTGACTACACCGCCCCAGATGTTGCCCGAATACACGTTGGTGATGGACGCCGGATCACGCAGGCCCGAGTAGGAAAGCTGCGAGTCTTTGACGGCGCTGCGGTTGAACGAGAACGTAAACGGGCCGTTGGCGGGCTTCCACTGGAACTGCCCGATGATGTTCTGCACGAGGAAGCCGTAAGGAGTACTGCCGATGGCCACACCGAAGGTGTTCGTCGTCACCTGCAGTTCCCCGCCCACGCCGGCCGAGTTCTGCTGGGTTGGCGGCGTGTCGGGCGCGGTGATCTCTGAGCCGAGGAGCTCGGACTGCCCGCTGGAGCCGATGACCGGCACCTTGGTGGCCTGGCCGGAATCGAGGAACACGGGGTCCACGACCAGCGTGAGCCGAGCCGCGTAACCGACGGGTGTGGATGCCTCAAGCGGTGCCTCAAAGGCGCTGAGCGCGTCGTAGCCGAGATTGCCGCTGCGATGGCTTAAATATCCCGTACCGCCGAGCCAGCCACTGTAGCCACCCTCGATGCTGGCCAGTTGTTCTTCGGCAGCCTGGCGCGGGTCGAGCCGCTTGCTGCGCGGCGCATGCACGTAGGGGCCGGTGAGCGGCGGCAGATTCTCCTGCTGCAGTTGCTGGTTACTCGCACCGTTCTGCGAGGGAGGAGGCGGAGCGGGCAGTTGCTGCTGCTGCGATTGCTGCTGGTACTGATACTGCGGCTGATATCCGTAGGGCGGCGGGGCCGCCTGTTGGTTGGTTTGTTGCCCCTGGGCGACCTGATACGAACCCTGATTCGAAGAGGCAAACGGAGAGACCGGCTGCATGGAATAGGTCTGCGGCGGAGCGGGCTGAATCTGCTGCTGCGGAGCGGGCAGATAGCCTTGCGGCTGTGGGCTGGAGTATTGCGTGCTGATCAGCCCTTCATTCTGCGGGTGCGCTGCTTCGGTTAACTCCTGCTGCGCACGCAGCATGGCCTCTTGCCGCTTCTGGGCATTCTGAATGTCCCGGATCGACTCGCTCGTATCGAGCGTGAGCTGGTGCACGGGCATCTGCGCCAGGCTGGCATCCGGCTGCTGAAGTTGCGGCTGAATGACCGGGCCGGAAGAGATGCTGAGATGCAACTGCGCGCCGCTGCCATCGCTGTCAGAACCGTCGCTGCTGCCGCCGATGACCACACCGGAGTTCAGGCTGGCGTTGCCGTTTCCGCTGCCGTCCCCGCCTTGCCCATACCCGCCGGGATTCCCCGAGGGGTAGGTGTTGGAGTTGTTGTCCTGCGGGCGGATGGGTGCATACTGCGACGGATTCGCATTCTGCTGATACGTGGGCTGTGTGCCACTCGGCAGAGGCTGAGTGTAGTTTTGCTGCGACTGCGGATAGCTGTAGTTCTGCTGCGGCACCGGGGTGCCATAGCCTGGCTGCGACTGCGCCGGATAACTCTGCTGCGGCGTGTAGTTCTGCTGCGGCTGCGGATTGTTCGAGGGCGGATAGCTCCACTGCTGCGGCGCCGGCACGCTGGACTGCGGCTGATACTGGCCGAGGGTTTCGCCGGTGTAGCGCTTGGGCGTCACGTGGCGCCGACGGCGGGAATGATGCACCACGTGAGCGCTATGCTGAACCGGAGCAGCCTTTTTGACGGTACGGCGGCGGTAGTAGTGGTGATGCACTACCCTGCGATCGCTCTGCGCCAGCACCTGCGTGGCGGGCGGAAGCTGTGAAGGTGCGGCCTCCTGCGCGATCTGCTGATTGCCCATGATGACCGGAGCGGTGCCCTGGTAGTAGGGATCGGGGCCATAAGGCTCGTTGTTGGCCTGCTGAACGCCGGGCGAGTAGACCTCAGGATTGCGGTAGCCGGGCAGCGGCACATAAGGCTGCTGCTGAGCCATGAGATTTGCATCCGGGTTGAGCAGGTTGACGAGGTTGGTCTGCTGCACGGGCCTGCCGGGGCGCATGGCATCGGGCTGGTCGAGTTTGTGCGCCAGCTCGGTCGTGGGACTGACCTGCGGCATGGCGTGCAGTGAGGCTCGCCAGTAGTCGGCCGCGCGCTGGTTGTCTCCACGCGCCTGCTCAAAGCGAGCCGCGGCCGAGAGCACGGAGGGCGCGTTGGGGTAGCGCTGCAGGGCCTCACGAAGCCACGTCTCGGCAAGCTTCGTATTCTGCGCGGCCAGCGCCGCGCCCACCATGGAGGCGTAATCGTCGGCGCTGCTGTTGTTCGTATTCAGCGATTCATAAATCGCCAGCGCCTGTTTGGGCTGCCCCGCCTGCAGATAGCCGCCGGCGAGTGCCTTGCTCACGTCGGGATTGCCAGGAAATGCCTGCCGCGCCGAAGTAAGGATCTCAATGGCAAGCCGCGTGTTGCCGGCCTTGATGTCATTGGAGGCGCGGCGTACGCTCCACGAAGCCCAGATGGTCTGCACCGTGCGCCGCTGCTCGGTCGTGAGATCGGCGCGGTCGCCGAGGTGCATAAGGGTGCGGTAGAGGTCGCGGTCATCCTTCAGGTTGAAGAGCAGCCAGGCCTGCTGCACCTCCACGCTGGCCGGCATGAGCATGCGCTGCGAGTAGTATTGCCGCGCAATGCGCTGAATGATGCCAAGCGCCGCGGGCTGATTGCCGGTGGCCGCGTAGATCGAAGCCTCTGTCTGCAGGAACTCTGTATCTTTCTCAAGCGTAGTGCGCACCTGGGCGGGAATCTGTTCCAGTTGCGCCAATGCGTCGGCATCATGCCCGGTCTGATGCAGCGCGGAGAGCAGTCCCTTCCATGCATTCAGATTGTCGGGGCTGCCCATAAGCACCTGGCGATAGATGCCATAAGCCTGCTCGGGGCGGCTCTGCTGCAGATCGATGGCCGCGGCCTGCATCTCCAGAGAGACCGGCACAGGCGTGCCGTTGTCGGCATAGATGCGTGAGGCGCGTTGAAGAAAGGTCTGGGCAATGTTGAGCTGGTTCTGCTGCTGGTAAATGGCGGCCAGCATCGACAGGAAATCGGGGCTGCGCAGCGCCTGGTCATACACCGGAGGAGGCATCTGCTCGACAATGGCGATGGCCTGCGCGTCGTTGTTGGTCTGGTGCTCCATGGCGACCAGCCCCTGCCATGCGCTGACGTTGTTCGGATCATCGTTGAGCACGTCGCGGTAGATGCCGGCAGCTTGCGCGTAGCGGTGATCCTGCGCCAGCAGCCCGGCGTACTGCATGCGGGTACCGGCCTTCATGTTGCGGCCATTCTGCGGGAAAGGCAGTTGCAGCGCAGACGCGAGCGCCTGCTGCGCCTTACCGCTCTGGCCGGTGCCCTGATAGGCGTTGGCCAATGCCTGCAGATACTCCGGGTCGCTTTCGAGTGACCGGCGGATGCTTGCCGGCATGCGCGCATCGGTGGCGAGCGCTTGCGTGGCATTGCCGGATTGCTGCTCGGCGAGAAACAGTCCGCGCCAGGCCAGGCTCTGCGAACCCTTCACCTTGAGCAGCCGCTCATAGATGGGAATGGCCTGCGCTGGCTCCTGCGCCTTCATATAAACGCCAGCCAGCCCGGCGAGTGCATCGGGACTGTTGTGGCGCATCTGCAGCGCGGCGGCATAGCCCTGCTCGGCGGCCTGCAACTGATTGTTGTTGAGCGCGGTGGACGCCTGCTGCATGGTGTACCAGAAGCGCGAAGTGGCCAGTGAGCTTTCAATCACGCGGGCGTGCAGACCATCCTGCTCGGCCTGTGAAAAATAGCTGATCGCGCCGCCGAAGTTGTTGGCCTTCATCTGCAGAAAGCCAAGCCCGGCGAGGACGCGCGGATTGTTGGGGTTCTGCTGATAAAGAGCTGCAAAGCGCGTCTGCGCTTCCTGCAGGCGATTGGCATTGAGCGCGGCATAGGCGCGTTGTTCGCCGGGAGTGCGGGCGAGTCCGGAGGATGCCCGGGCCTGCGAGGCCTCGGTCTTGGCCAGTTCGGCGGCCAGTTGCGCGTCCTGATGGCTCTTGAGATAGTTGCGCACCGACTGAATGTAAGACGGATTCTGCACGCTGTAGGCCAGCGCTTGCCGCAGGGCGGCCTCGGCCTGGGGATTGCCCTGATACTTCTCCAGCATATGTACGCCTTCAGGGCGCGTGCTGGGATTGTAGGTGAGGGTGCGGCCCAGATCGATGGCATAGGCTGAATTGCCCGGATAGCGCTGCACCAGCGCACGCAGACCGTTGATGGCGTCGGCACGCTTCGAGGGAATAGCGGCCTCGGTGTCGTAGTAAGCCTGCGCCCAGTTGTCCGGCGGAGTGTTGCCGAATATCCTCTGATAAATTTTCAGAGCGTCTTCAGGATGTCCGCTCTGCGCCAGCTTGGCGGCGCGGGTGAGATCTCCGATGCGGGCACGGTTGCTCACCACGGACTGCAACTGCTGAATCAGCGGGCTACTGGGGTTGATCTGACGGATGCGGTCGATATATTTCTGCGCATCGCTGTCGTTGCCTTCCATGCGGTTCCAGCGGGCAAGTCCCGAGAGCGCCTGCAGATTGTTTGGGTCGGCCAGCAGAACCTGCTGCCAGTTTTGCACGGCGAGATTCATGTGGCCTGAGGCTTCCTGCTGCGAGGCACGCTCCAGCAGAAGCTGCACGGCCGGCGAAACCGCCTGAGAAGAGCCGGTATTCTGAGCGCAAAGCCGCGCTGGCGCCACGGCCACGCAGGCCAGCGCCATGAGCATTATGGATTGGCGCAGAACGCCGTTCATCTGCCCTTCCATTTCACCCAGAGGTCTCCATCGCTCGCAAAGCCAAAACGATGCTGCTGCCAGCCCTCGCCAAACATGGCGAGATTCTGGTCAAAATATGCAGGCGGCTCCCCGTACAGCTTAGTGTTCGGGTTCACCATCGCGTCAAGACGTGCCTGTTGTGTATTCAGGTCCCCCTTGTCGCCAAGAGCCGACAAAAAAGGCTCGACGGCGGCGGAAAATCCGACCGGAGCCGAGGTGGAAAGCACCTTGCCCTGGGGATCCACCTTCTCGGGCGGCAGCGTGTGTGACTTCAGATAAGCCGCCATGCCATAGAGGGCCCGCAGAGTCAGCTTGGCGCCGGGCGTGGCGGGGTTCGCCATGCCGGTCCAGAGATAAACACGAATGGCGTCATAGCTGCCCATGGGCACCGTGCCTTTGGGAGCGGTGGGCAACACGGCCGGCTGAAATCCGCCCGCCTGGGAGTAGCTCACCCAATCCATTACAAATCCGGCGGGCGAGGCACCCTTCACCAGATCAGGAACGGCGGCGGCCATGCCAGCCCAGGGTCCGCTGGGATCGGCGTGCGCCATGCCTTCGACCACGGGCAGAGGCATGTAGCTCGGGTTGAGCAGCCAGGTCGCCGCATTGGGATGAAATCCGGTCGGTCCCGGCAGCAGCATGGAGCCCAGTCCGGGAAGATTGGCGACTTCCTCGTTCGCGATGCGCTTTGCCATGACAGTGCCAAGCGCCGTGTAATGCGGATCGTGCCAGAGGCGGCCAGCCTGGAGCAGCGTATAGCTGATCCACAAATCGGCATCGCTGGCCGGATTGGGATCAATGGTCTTCCACTGACCATCCTTCGCCTTGCCCCATTCCCAGGCCGGCAGGTGCGCGGTCAGGTCGCCCTGCGCAAGGTTGTTCTGCGTCCAGGCGAGCACCTTATCAAAGGCGGGGCGGTCATTGGCCACCAGCGCAAAGAAGAGCGCGTAGGACTGCCCTTCCGACGTCGTGCGCGCCTGCGCGTTGTAGTCGACCACGCGCCCGTCAGAGTTGAGGAACTTGCCTTGATAGGCCTGCCAGAGCGGCCAGGACTGCGCGCGGCATCCCGTCGCGAAGATCAGCGCCGACAGGGATGCGACGGACAGCACATGCCTGAGTAATTTCATTCGCATCCTCATCATCTTCCCTGGGATTGCAGGCGGCGGCGAGCCCGTCCACGCAGCCAGTTGCGCATGGTCACGGCAAAGATAAAGCTGATCGCCAGCACCACCAGGTCGACCATCCACGGCACGCCCATGAACCAGATGCTCAGAGCCGTCCAGAAGGGCAGATAGCCGACGTGGTACTGCCGCGTGTCGATCTTGTAGGACTGGAACTCCTTGCCGTGCATCACGGTGACGGTGCCCGCCACCGCGCTCGATTGCGAATACTTGAGGAAGCTCGTCATGAAGGGATCAAACTCGGAGTCATCCTTGAGATTGACCAGCACGACGCTCCTGCCGCTCTCATAGGGCGACTCGATGCCCTCGATGATCGCATCGGGCAGAGCATTGGTTCCCAGTTCGCCCGAGGGCGCCGCCTGCTCCGAGGGCAGCTTCCACCATGCCTTGTCGAGCGGCGCCAGCAGCCCCTGCGTGCTCTGCACGGTGAGGCCTCCGCCATTGATCAGCACGGGCAGAGCCTTGCCCAGCCGGGCCACGGCGTCGCTGTCCTGCCCCTCGGTCAGCACGAGCAAGTCTTTGCGGTTGCCGCCGTGCATGTCGGCGGGGTTCCCGACGGTCACGCGCGTGACAGGATATCCGGTCTCCGCGCCGAAGTGGCCCATCAGCGTGAGATAAAGCTCAATCTCATTCTGCGTGGGCTGATCGGGCAGAATGACCTGGGTGTGGCTCAGATCCGCATAGCGGGTGAACGGGAAGCCGGCATTCGAGAACAACTCGAGGTTGGGCATCTTCGTCCAATGAGGAAATCCGCGCACATCGATGTAGGAGGTGCGCAGAATCGCGCCCTGCATGTTGGCGGGCGTGGTGTTTTTGCAGCCGCCGGCCGTCATCAACTGGAAGGTGAGGTTGAAGGTGAGCGAGTTGGAGAATGGCCGCAGGTTCACCACCGGAACCGCGATCTCGGTCTTGGTGGTCTTGGACGTGGACTTGCCGGGAATCAGCGGCACCGAGCCCAGAAAGGCGTCGTTGGCCGAAACCTGCATGCTCGAAATGGGCCCGATCGGAATCGAGTTGTAGCGGTATTGCAGTTCGAGCGGAATGTTGTCGCGCGTGGCGAAGTAGAGATCGGGCGGCAGACGGAAGAAGGTCTGCATGGGCACGGAACCATCGCCTTGAAGCGACGCCGCATCGTTGTAGTTCCAGAGCGCAATCGTGTGATCAGTGCGCGCCCAGCGGGGTGCGTCGTCGGGTTGGCGCGGCGCGGGCAACTGGAAGCTGTTCAATGACGCAGTGGCGCCGGTGAGTCCATTCCAGCCCATCGCAACGGCCTGTGCCGCCTGCAGCAGTTGTTCAGAGTTGGAGCCCGTGATGATGAGCACCTTGCCGTAGGGGTCTGACGGATTGGTGCGCATGGCGACCGTGGGACCCGTCAGCGTGCCCAGGTTGAAGGCGGGCGGCAAGGTGGAGGCGTTGTCCGCAATCAGAACCACGTTGCCCGCCGGGATGCTGCCGACCGAAACCGGGAAGCGCATGGGGCGGTAATCGCCCAGCACGCCGAAGTACGACGCGACGATGCCGGCCGCCTGCAGAGACTGCGGCGTAGGCTGACTCTCAAAAGCAATCGGAATCACCGGCGGCTCAGTGAGCGAGGAATCAAAAAACGGCAGCGGAAGAAACTTCAGATCATTGGTGAGAGGCAGCAGATCGCCTGAGAGAGTCAGGCTCGTGGCCGAGTCCACGCGGGCCCACAGCGCGGTGTTGGCGGGGTCTTCGCACACCATGACGTAGTGGCCGACAAACTCAAAGCTCAGCTCATTGTGCCGCACCAGCAGAGCCGCAGGCAGTGAAATGGTCTGGTCAAGCAGCCCGTTGGTCGCGCTCTTCTGCATCTCGATGGTAGTCACCAGTGTGCCGTTGAGCAGCACGTTGATGTGACTCATGTTCGGAATCAGGCTGGGCGAGAAAGCATAGTAAAGGTGCAGCGATGCGTTCTGGACGACCTCATTCTGCGGCAGGCTGAAGTAGATGGGGTGGTACGCATCAATGCCGTGCAGGGTGATCGCGCTGGGCACGCCGAGGTCCTTGAGCTTCATGACCGTGGTGAAGGTGCCGGGCGCCGCCGCCGCATTGGCAGAGGCCGCAGCCGCCGTACCCGGCGGCAGGATCGCAGCGGACGCGCTGGCAGGCTGCGCGCTCGATACATTGCCGGCATGAGCCTGCGCCCGGCTGGCCGGAGAAGTGGTTTGCGCGGCATGCGCCGTGGCGAGCCCCATCAGCAGCGCGATGAAAATCACCGCCGCGGCGCCCTTGGCAGGCAGCGCGGATTTCTTCTTCTTTTTCTTCTTCGTCGGGCGGGTCGTGAAGGCCGAGACCAGAGCCAGCAAGCCGCGAATGCTGATCGCGCAGATCTGCGCCAGGCTCTTCAACGGCTGATCGGCCTCGCGGGATTCACCCCATCCGAGCCAGTTATCTGCGCGGGAGTAAAGAACCATGGTCAGCATCTCTTCCTCTTCGATGGTCAAGGGATCGAAGCGTACCCGTAAGCCGCGGCCATCACAGGAGACAACTGTGACCGGAAATTCGGCGTCCCCGAGGCGCAGCGGAAAAATCAGATGGGCAGAGTCGCCGCTCTTGAGCGTCAGGTCTTCCATGGCCTTGAGGGCCACGCCGCCGCTCGATGCGTCGATGGTTTCTCCGGGCACGATGCGGTTGCCGATCTTGACGCGCACCGGAGCACTGAAGGTGATGCGCACGCTCTCGCGCAACTGGCGCGACTCCCGCGCAACGGCAGTGGCCGTGCCGAGAATCAGGATGTTGAAGATCGTCCACAGCGCGTTCATCACGATGGTGCCCGGATGCGTGCCATCCCACAGGAAGCCGAGTCCTGGAATATGCACGGCGCGAGGCACCACCATCAGCAGACCGAGGCAGTTGAAGCCCAGCAGCACGATAAACGGCTGCGCGATGCGCGCGTCAAAAAAGGTCTTCGACACGACGCCGCCCTTGGCCGTCACATTGAACTTGCCCAACCTGGGATTCAGCAGCGCCAGCAACGTCGGCAGCAGAATATAGGGTGCAAGAACCGTCTCGTAGACCTCATTCCAATAGGAGTGGCGGTGCTGGCCCTGAATGCGCGAATTCGTGACGTTAGAGAGCGTGAGGTGCGGCAGCGCGTAAGCCAGAATGGCGACCCAGTAGCCGGGCACATTGGTGAAGCCGAAGATCAGGTAGATCAGCGGAGCCGTCAGAAAGATCAGGCGCGGCAACGCATACATGAAGTGCGTCATCGCGTTGAAGTAGCAAAGCCGCTGCGCAAAGGTGAGATTGGGCGCAAAGAGCGGGTTGTCGATGCGGAGAATCTGCACCATGCCGCGCGCCCAGCGAATGCGCTGCTTCACATGGCCGGAGAGCCGCTCGGTGGCCAGTCCCGCAGCCTGCGCAATGTTGATGTAGGCCGTGTTCCAGCCGTTGATCTGCATGCGCAGCGAGGTGTGCGCGTCTTCGGTGACCGTCTCGACGGCAATGCCGCCAATCTCGTCGAGCGCCGTGCGCCGCAGCACCGCGCAGGAGCCGCAGAAGAAGCTCGCGTTCCAGAAGTCGTTGCCATCCTGCACGATGCCGTAAAAGAGCTCTCCCTCATTCGGGATGGTCTTGTACTGGCCAAGATTGCGCTCAAACGGGTCGGGCGAATAGAAGTGGTGCGGCGTCTGCAGCATGCCGAGCTGTTCATCGCGCAGAAACCACCCCATGGTGACCTGCAGAAAGCTGCGCGTGGGCACGTGATCCGAATCAAAAATGGCGACATACGGCGAATCCAGGCGGGCGAGAGCCTGATTGATGTTGCCGGCCTTGGCATGCGCGTTGTTGTCTCGCGTCATGTAGCCGAGCCCGGCCTGAATGGCAAAGTCGCGAAACTCGGGCCGGTTGCCGTCGTCGAGAATATAGACGTGCAACTTGTCGGCGGGCCAGTCGATATTGAGGGCCGCAAGCGCCGTGTAGCGCACCACGCTCATCGGCTCGTTGTAGGTCGGAATGAGCAGATCGACGTGGGGCCAGTCCTCTGGATCGTCGGGCAGCGGCACAGGAGCGCGCCGCAACGGCCAGATGGTCTGAAAGAAGCCGAGAAAGAGAATCGAGAAGGCGTAAGCCTCCGCGCCTACCAATATGACGATGAAGAAGGCGTCCGCCGGGGTGTATTTTGAGCCGGGATCCTGAAAAAACGCCACCACAGTGCCGATGCGCCAGAATGCATAGCGAAAGGTCGCGAACAGCGACATCATCATCAGTGTCAGAGTGATGAGGTAGGAGTCGGAGACGCGTCCCAGCCAGATGGCCAGCAGCACCAGCAACAGGCCCAGCACGCCTTGCTGCGGCCAGGTGAGCGGCAGCACACCGAGAAAAATCATTACGACGACGCCGAAAAGAACCAGCCCCAGGCGCAACAGGCGGAAGCCCGTGCGGTCGCTCGATTCAAAGCCTTCCCATAGCTCGAAAGTCGTCATCGCTCACTCCAGCGCACTCCGCGTGGAACGGAGGCACCGGCGTTAGCAAGGCTGCGTACCCAGCCCGCGAAGTGAAGAATGTCGCTGGCGACCTCTGAGGCCGGCGCGTAGTCCAAAACCGTCAGCCCTTCGGCCAGCGCTTCACTGACGGCCGGGCTGCGATGTATGACGAAGGGTAACAGCCTTTCGCCATATTTCTGTAGCAGCATATCGCGGACGTCGCGGTGCAGAGGCAGAGACGCATCAAACTGGTTAAGCAGGAAGCGGGGTTCGATTCTCTTTCCCGAGCCGTCGGGCTGGTTGCGGAAGAGATCATCCACCGCCTGCAGCGCGGCGACGGAGCTGACATCGGGCAGCACGGGAACCACCACCACCGGGTTCAGCCGCAGCACCTGGCGGATGGCCCCGAGCATACCGCCGGAAACATCAATCACGATCCGCTTGGCCTCACGGCTCGACTGCCGCAGATCTTCATAGAGCCAGTTCGACTGATCTCCCTCGGCAATATGGCGGTCGCCGTCGAGGGAGAGCATCTGAACGGGCGCCTCCTGGGCGGAGTTGCTGGCGAAGGTGCGCAGCACGCCCGGCCGCGGAGTCCGCGCCCCGAAGTAGAACGGCAGCACGCCGTGAATCGAAGTCTCGGCCAGCAACGGGCATTCGCCATAAGAAGACAGCGCGCGACCCAGGTTGGCGGTGAGGCTGGTCTTGCCCACCCCTCCGGCGACCGAGAAGATGGCCAGCACAGGAACCTGCAAGCGCTGCACGGAGGAAACCACCGGCTCCTGACGGCGGGCTGCATCAAACAGGTCTTGCAATGCCGACCAGCGCGACTCACTGCCGCCGCGGACCGGGGACGCGGGGGCAGCCACGGGCTGCGCGAAACGAGGCTCGTAGGTCAGCTCGCGCACCTCGGCCGGATACTCATGCCGCTCGCCCAGACCACGGGGAGCCAAATCCTGGTACGGCGCAGCAACGGATTCTGCTGGGGCCGGCAATGGCAAATCCTCGGCAGATTCCGGACCAGCGGAGGCAACTTCCGCCTGCTCCGGGGCCTCCGTTTCGCGGCGTAGCTTGCCCGGCAGGATATGCTCCAGCCACGCTGGCATGATCGGCCCACTGTCGTCGTGCCTCGCGTCAGCGGCAGTCTCTTCAAATCCGGCGTGGCGAATGCGGGCGTCTTCCTGCACCGGCACTTCGATCCCGGCGGGCTTGCCTTCCAGCACAACAGGGGGAATTTCTTGCGGCTGGGCAGCCTCCTGCCATCCTCCTACGCGGATATTTTCATCAATGATGGGCGCGGCCATGACATTTGCGGCCCGGGCCGGCGGCTGCTCGGCGGCCTCTTCGGCGCGGCGGCGGGCCTGCATGCGCAGTTCCTGGCGCGATGCGGTAAAGTCGCGGTACTTGGCGCCATGCAGATTCGCCCAGGAATACAAGGTCGCGACATCGTCCGCGGCACTCGTTTTTGAGGACGGGCCCTGGTGCTTCGGATCGCTCATGTCACCTGCATCGTCCATATTCTTCGGTGCTCTTTCCGCGCTCACTGCCTGCCTCTCAGCCTCTGTACGCCTACAGATTAGTAGCAGGATGGTTAGACCTCAATAACACCCCATCTGACGGGCGTGCCACTTTCGTGCGATGAAGCCGTGAAACCTGCAAAACTCGTTTATTTTTGTGTTGTTTAGATGCAACTTCCAGGCGGAAGTCAGACGCGGAGCCCAGCCAATTTCAATTTATGGAAATTTGGCGCGTTCGTATATTCCGCTTCGGTTACCACCAGGATGGTTACTGGGATGCCATTGGCCGCACTGTGTTAATTTTGAAGTGGAAAGAGCTCGTAGCTCAGATGGTAGAGCACCGCCCTTTTAAGGCGAGGGTCCTGGGTTCGATCCCCAGCGAGCTCACCACTTTTCCAGCGGGCTTCCCTCAGGGAAGCCCGCCATCCCAGCCGGCAAGCAGCCTGTAAACCGGCTCCCGCCATCTGGCAGCCTCTGCCGCGCCCACTCCATCACTCCAGCCAGTCTGCTCGGCCTCCGAAGACGTCCATTCCCTGCACCTCGGCACAACCATATGCGCGCCAAATGCAAGCGTTTACAAAAATCAACCGAGTCCTGTATTGTTTACTGCAATTCACGAACGCAACCCGTTCCCGCACTCCAACTTCTTCGAGGTCTCTTTATGCCACGTTTGACGCGCCGTGACGTTCTTCGCTCTGGCCTGATTCTTTCCGGTTCCACCTTGCTGCCCCACGCCGGATGGGCCCAGGCCCGGGCCCTGATGCAGAACGCCATCGACGATCAGGCGCTGCCGGCCGTGGCTCCGCGCGAGAAGCTGCTCTTTGATTACGGCTGGCGCTTCATGTTTGGCAATGCCGAGGACCCCTCGAAGGACCTGAACTTCGGCATGGGCCATAACAATTTCTCCAAGACCGGCGAATTTGAGTTCGCGACCGCGAAGTTCGATGACTCCAAGTGGCGCGAGCAGCGGCTGCCCCATGACTGGGCGGTCGAGCTGCCGTTTGTCTGGGACGATGAACTGCAGTCGCACGGCTACAAGCCGCTGGGCCGCAAGTATCCGGCGACGAGCGTGGGCTGGTACCGCCGCACGTTTGAGGTGCCGGCCAGCGATCAGGGCAAGCGCATCTCCATTCAGTTTGACGGCGCCTTTCGTGACGCGCTCATTTTTGTAAACGGGTGCTTCATCGGCCGCCATGACAACGGCTATACGCCCTTCTCTTTCGATCTCTCTGACTTCCTGCGCTACGGCGAAAAGAACTACATCGTCGTCCGCATGGATGCGACCTACAACGACGGCTGGTTCTATGAGGGTGCGGGCATCTATCGCCACGTGTGGATGATCAAGCAGGACAAGCTGCACCTGGGCCAGTGGGAGAGCTATGTGCGCACACGCATGGAGGGCGGCGCGGCCGTGCTCGATCTGGGCACGGTGGTGAACAATCACGGCGCAAAATCTGAAAATGCTTCGGTGCGGTGGACGATTCGCGATCGCGCAGGCAAGACCGTCGCCACCGCCCAGGCGGCAGCGCAGCCCGTAGCAGTGAATGGCAGCGCCACCTATACGGCCACGGCGCGCATTGCCCATCCGGAGCTGTGGGATCTCGACTCGCCCACGCTCTACACCGCGACCGTCACCGTGGAGACCGATGGCACAGCCCGCGATGCCGAGGAAGTGAGCTTTGGCGTGCGCACGGTTCACTTCGATGCGGACAAGGGCTTCTTCCTCAACGGCAAGCATGTCTGGATTCAGGGCACCTGCAATCACCAGGATCACGCGGGCGTTGGCTCCGCGCTGCCCGACCGCCTGCAGTACTACCGCATGGCCGTGCTCAAGGCGATGGGCTCGAATGCGGTGCGCACCTCGCACAATATGCCTACGCCCGAGTGGGTAGAAGCCTGCGACCGCATGGGCATGCTCATGCTCTGCGAAACGCGCACCATGAGCGCCACGCCGGAAGCAATCGAAGCGCTGAAGATCATGATCAAGCGCTACCGCAACTCGCCCGGCATCTTTCTCTGGTCGATGGGCAATGAAGAGTGGGAGCTGGAGCGGTGGCCGATGGGCGTGCCCATCATGGACGACATGCAGCGCGTGAGCAATGAGCTGGACCCCACACGCCTTTGCACGGCTGCGGTGAACGGGAGCTACTACAGCGGCATCTCCAAGGTGCTCGAGGTGGAGGGCTTCAACTACAACCTCAACTCACCGGACAAGTATCACCAGACCCATCCGAAGCAGCCCAGCATCGGCACGGAAACCGCCAGCGCCATCTCAACGCGCGGCGTCTACCGCACCGATCCCTTACGCAACGAACTCAGCGCCTATGACACCAATCAGCCGGGATGGGGCGAGACGGCCGAAACATGGTGGCAGTTCTATCACGCGCGGCCGTGGCTCTCGGGCGGCTTTGCGTGGACGGGCCTCGACTATCGCGGCGAGCCCACGCCTTACGGATGGCCCTCGATCAGCTCGCAGTTCGGCATCTCTGACACCTGCGGCTTCCCCAAGGACACCTACTACTACTACCAGTCAGTGTGGAGCAATGAGCCGATGCTGCACGTCTTTCCGCACTGGAACTTTGAAGGCCAGGAGGGCCAGCCGATCTCGATCTGGGCCTACTCCAACCAGGACGAAGTGGAGCTGCTGGTGAACGGCAAGAGCCTCGGCGTCAAGAAGGTTCCGGCGCTCTCGCATGTGGAGTGGAGCGTGCCCTACGAGCCGGGCTTCATTGAAGCGCGCGCCCGCAAGAACGGCAAGGTCGTGCTCACCCAACGCCGCGCGACCACCGGCAAGCCAGCCTCAATTCGCCTCACGGCTGACCGCACCACCATCAACGCCGATGGCGAAGATCTGGCCATGGTGCGCGTGGAGGCGCTCGACGCGCAGGGCCGCGCAGTGCCCACAGCGATGGACATGATCGACTTCAAGGTGACGGGCAACGGCGCGCTGATCGGCGTGGGCAATGGCGACCCGAACTGCCATGAGTCTGACAAGGGATCAAAGCGCAGCCTCTTCAACGGGCTGGCGCAGGTGATTTTGCAGGCCAACAAGACGCCCGGGCAATTGGTGATCGAGGCCAGCACGCGCGGCAATTCCCTGAAGCCGGCCACGCTGACCATCACCACGCAGCAAGCGCCCCTCCGGCCGGAGGTCGCGTAAGCTCCGCGGCTGCTTGAGAAAAATCGGACCCGACTATCGAGGAGGAAATGTGATGCTGGCTGGCCTGTTGCACGCGAATCGGCGCCCCACCCTGGCGGGTGCGGCCCTGACGGGGCTGCTCTCCGCTTGTCTGCTGCCGGGCGCGGCAGCGGCCGCGCAACAACCGGCCAGCAACGCGGCTCCTCACCTCGTGAAGCAGAATGGCCGCTATGCCTTTTATCTGGATGGCAAACCATTTCTGATTCTCGGCGGACAGATCAATAACTCCAGCTCGTGGCCCTCGACCATGCCCGATGTGTGGCCGATGATCGAGGGCATTCACGCGAACACGGTTGAGGCTCCCGTTTATTGGGAGCAGTTCGAGCCGCATCCCGGCGTCTTTGACTACTCCACCGTGGACATGCTGGTACATCAGGCGCGGCAGCATCACGTTCATCTGGTGCTGTTGTGGTTTGGCACGTGGAAGAACGGCGAAGACCACTACGTGCCCGAATGGATCAAGACCGATCCGGCGCATTATCCGCGCATGATCGATGAGCGCGGCCAGCCCATTCAGGTGCTCTCGGCCAATGCACCCGCCAACCTGAATGCAGACCGCAAGGCCTTCACCGCGCTCACGCATCATCTGGCGCAGATCGACGGCACCCAGCACACCGTGATCATGATTCAGGTGGAGAACGAGTCCGGGGCCATCGGCGCGGTGCGCGATCACTCCCCTGCGGCCCAGAAGGAATTTGAAGCCCAGGTGCCGCAGCCAGTGCTCACGGCCATGCACAAGTCTCCGGGAACCTGGCGGCAGGTCTTCGGCTTCAAGGCCGATGAATACTTCCAGGCATACTCTGTCGCCAAATACATCAATGCGGTCGCCGAGGCAGGCAAGGCAGAGCTGAAGATTCCGATGTACTGCAATGTCTGGGTCGAGTACCCGCGCGGCTACCAGATACGCGGCTATCTGCTGCCGGGCTTTGATTACCCCAGCGGCGGCCCCGTGCAGTCGAATCTTGCCATCTGGAAGGCCGTGGCCACTTCGATCGATATTCTCGGGCCTGACCTGTACAGCGATGACCGCGGCTTTGAGCAGACGATCATGCAGACCTACCGCCGGCCCGACAATCCTCTCTGGATTCCGGAGACCGGCACGGGCGACAGCTTTGCGCCAGAGTTTTTCTATGCGCTCGGCTACGGCGCCATCGGCTTTTCACCGTTTGGCACCGATCAGACAAGCTGGACCTACAAGCCGGGGCAGATTCCCAAGGCACTGGCCGCCAACTATGCGCTGCTGGAGCCGATTGATCGCGTCGTGGCCAGGCTGAACCTCGAAGGCAAACTGAAAACCGCCATCGAGGCCCCGGGCAGCACCGAGAAGACGCTCGACTTTGGCCGCTGGCAGGCGCGTGTCAGCTTTGGGTTTCCGCAATCGGACGGCGAGCAGCACGCTCCGGGCACGCCGCACCATGATGGCCGCGCGCTGGTAGGCCAGCTTGGGCCGGATACGTTTCTGGTGACCGGCATCAACAGCCGCGTGACCTTTTACCTGGCGCCCGGCCAGAGCGGCCACATGCAGATTCTGCGCGCCGAGCAAGGCGAATATGACGGCACCACGTGGAAGCCGCTGCGCATCTGGAATGGCGACCAGACCGATCGCGGACTCAACTTCCGCAACGAAGACCAGTACGTGCAGATTCACCTCGGCACGTACTGAGCTTCACGAAGTCAACATCGCCAGCATCTGCTGGACGGTCGCCTCGCTCGCTGCCACCGTGCCGCGCGGCAGCGCGGGCCCCACGGCCACAGCCTGTTGATGCTCCTCGCTCCACGCCAGCAATGAGGACTCACCGGCTCCGGTGAGCCGCTGCTGATTGAGCCACGTGTAGAAGGCTCCGATATCAGCATCCATCAATGAGCCCGCGGCGTCCGGCCCTGCCTGCTGCGAGTCGCCGGAGAGCATCACGTTCATCGGCAGCTTGCGCTGACGCGGCGCATAACGCAACACCAGCGTGTACGGTTGCGCTCGGCGCAGGGCTTCGCGGGCGGTCCACTGCACAAAAGTCGTGCTGAAGATCTGCGTGCCAGAGCCTTCGGTCAGCACATCCGCCTCAAAGCGGCGCAGCGCCTCATTCTGCCCGTTTACCTGCATGCCAAGCTGCTCGGGAGTGATCATGGCCATCGCGGTGCGCAGCTTTTCCGGGCCTCCATCGCCGCTGGCGATGATCTTCTGCACCCGGGTGAGCAGGGCCTGGCGCGCACCGCTCATGCCGTCATACGACGTGGAAGTGAAGGTCGAGGCCAGCGCGGGATCAGCCGTAGCTCCCTCCACATACCAGTGGCGATAGGGCTCAGGATGCGCGGATGCGCGCTTTTGCGCGGCGGCCACAATCGCCTGCCAGCCCTGCCCGGGCGTCACTTTGGGGAAATACATCCCCTCCGGCCGCAGCTTGCGAAAGAGCGCATAGTCTTCCTTATACAAACCCGTGCCGAGCACAACAATGCTCAGGCGCGGCATGGCAGGTTGGGGCTCGGGCCGCGCCTTGCGCCAGGCCTGCGTGTAGGCTTCCGCCGTCTGCCGAAAGCCATCAATCTGGTGCGTCGACCACAGGCATGCTGTGAGTGCATTCAGAAAGTCCTGCGGCTGCCTGACCCAGTCGATGCGCATGACCTTCTCAGGAAGCTGCACCCCGGCGAAGCCCCGCAGCAATGATTCCCGATCAGACGAGGAAAGCGAATCGAGATAAGAAAACTGATCATCGAGCACGCGGCGCTCGGCC
This sequence comes from Acidobacterium capsulatum ATCC 51196, assembly GCF_000022565.1. Lineage (NCBI taxonomy): Bacteria > Pseudomonadati > Acidobacteriota > Terriglobia > Terriglobales > Acidobacteriaceae > Acidobacterium > Acidobacterium capsulatum. The sequence goes on along the minus strand of NC_012483.1, from coordinate 97,859 downwards.
GGGAAGCGCCAGTCATACTGTTGCACCTCACGCATCAACAACGCCGCAAAGGCGAGCGGCAACTGCTGAATCAGCGCCAGATGCCGCACCGCCAGCGCGCGCGCCTCAGGCGGATAGTGCGAGAAGTCGTCGGCTTTCAGCTTCGCAGGCTGCATCAGGCCACCTCCACCAGAGGACGGCCCTGCACGCGCGGCGTCGCGAAGCCGAGCAGCGCACCCAGCGTCGGCACCAGATCGAGCGAGTCCACCGGGCGCTGAATCATCTGCCCCTGCCGGATGCCCGGCCCCAGCACCATCATCCACGTAGTGCGCGAAAGTGCGTCGCCGGTGCGGTGATGCTGAAAACCATTGCCGCCGGAATCAAAGTCGGAGTCGCGGCCAAAGTCGGGCAGGATGAACATCGTCGTTTTGCCTGCATACTCCGGCTCCGTCTGGATCGCGTTCCATATCTCACCGCACAGCCGGTCAGAACGCTGAATGCCTTCGACATAAAGCGAGTAAGCGCCGGAATGAGCGATGTCCATATCGTGCAGCGTGATCCAGAGCAGGCTCGGCGCGAGCTGCCGCATCAACTGCCGCGCAATGTACACCGATAGCTCATCCGGACTGCTGAGACTGAGCGCATGCTGCGTGAACTCATTCACTGAAAGCTTCAGAATCTGGTCCAGTTGCCGCAGCTCAAACTCGCCGCCCTTCAGCGCGGGCGTGTAGTAGGGGTCTTCATAGTTGTCGCGCAGCAGATGCGCATACTTGCCCAGCCCATCGCCGGGCATGGCCGCCTGCAGCAGGTGCTTGGGCAGAATCACGCCCGCGCCCAGCCCTTCGCCATAGCCGCGCGCGTCACTCTCACCGATGCGATTGAAACCATTGCTGGGAGCGACTACCCAGGCATCGGTGGCGGGCCGGCGCAACCCCTTGCGGAAATATTCAAAGACCGTGGGATCGTGCGGAGGAACGGTCGCAAAGTTATCAAAGGTCTCATAAACGCCTGTCGCCAGACTGGCGGTCGCCACATAGTGGCCGAGAATGCCGCGATTGATCACCTGCGCATAAAACGTGGACTGCGGAAACAGGTCATGCAGCAGGTGCGGAATATTCTCCTGCCCTTCAGGCGCGAAGGTTTCTTCATCGCGCGCGCCGCCGCCAAAGGTGACCACCACCACCTTGCGGCCGAGGGGCAAGGCAGCCGCGCGCAGCGGAGCAAAGCCCAGCATCGATGCGCCCGCGCAGGCATACCCGGCAGAGCGCAAAAACTCACGGCGATTCAAAGAGACGGCCTGAGCCGCGTCTCGAAAGCTCATGCCGGGCAATATGCGTTGCTCACTCATTTCATCTTCACCAGAAAAGTGGTCACGGCCTTCAGGCGCGCATTCGTCTCGGCGCGCTGAGCGTGGCTGTATTTGAGTTGGAGTGCAATCTGCTCATGCGCCTGCTGCATGCGCCCGGCGTGAGAATATGCCAGCGCCAGGCGATAATGCGCGACCGCGTCATCGGGCTTGAGTTGCGTCGCTGTCTCCAGTTCAGGAATGCTCTGCGGCCACTTCCCTTCCTCCTGCAGCAACAGCCCCATGGCATAATGCGCATCGGCCAGTTTTGGATTGGACTGCATCGCGCGCACCAGCAAGCTTCGCGCGAGAGCCGCCTGTTTGGGGTCCCGTGGACCATGCAGCATCGTGATCGCTGCATAGGTGGCAATCCGTGCGTTGTCAGGATGCTTCTCGGCAAAACTGGCGAGATCGGCGCATTGGGCTACCGTGCCTTCGCCCGGCACGATGCAATCGCGCCCCAGCAGTTCCGCATACATGGCGTTGTCAGGGTGCTGCGCCAGCAGATTTGAAAAGACCGGAATCGCCTTGTCGTAATAGCTGCCGCCGTAATACGCGATGCCGAGCCCAACCTTCATGCGAGTGCTGTCCGGAAAGCGCTGCACGCCCGCAAGAAACTCCTTGATGGCGGGGTCGAAGGTCCAGTGACGCATAAACTCGATGCCGAGCATATAGATATTGGGCTCGCTTGGATCAAGACGCGCGGCCGCCGCATAGTGCTGTGCGGCTTGCTCATAATGAGTCATCGCCTCATCCACATCGCCGTAAAGCGATTGCGCTTCGGCGGACTCTTCCACGCCCGGCATACGCGCCAGCAGCGGCTCCGCCTTGGCCGGCAGGCCTGCCTGGTAGCAGGCCAGTGCCGTGTTGTAGAGCAATGCTGCGTCATCGCCGTTCTGCCGCAGCGCGGCCTCAAACGCGGGCACGGCGAGAGCCGGCTTGTGCAGCAGCATATAAGTCTGCGCTAGCGCGCTCTGCGTCGCCGCATCGCTCGGATTCATCTTCGCGCTCATCGCGAGTTCATGCGCTGCCGGTTGCAACCTTCCAAGCTTGAACAACGCGTCGCCAAGGTTGGCATGAGCCACGGCCTCGCCCGGACTCTCATGCACGGCGGCCGTCAACAGCGGAAGCGCACGATGCAAGTGATTCTCCTCGGCGTACAGGAGCCCAAGCGTCTCATTGATCGGAAATGCATGCGGATGACGCGCGCGCAGTTCGAGCAGGATGCGCTCTGCGTCGGCCAACTGCCCCGGCTGCATTGCCGCGTTGGCCTGCGCAAAGAGCTGGTTGTCGTGGTTGGCGGCCTGCGCGGCCGCGTGGAGCACGGTCAAACAAAGCGCCAGAAAGAGCAGCGCCGGAAGAAAGGCCATGCGACGGCCGGGTCGAAGTGCGGAAGTCACCGGGAATCGTCTCCATCCAGGAGAGCGGCGAAATCGCCGCCGCTCTCCCAGTGAAGTGTAACGCTCAGAACTGATACTTCAGCGCGAACTGCAGGAAGCGCGCGTCTGGAGTGAAGTTCTGGAAGAAGCGGGGACCGGTGATCTGGCCGCCGTTGGAGTTGAGGTTGGTCACGCTCGGAATTCCGAGCGCCGGTGTGTTGAACAGGTTGAAGATATCGCCGCGGAATTCGAGGTACTGCTTTCTCCACGTGGGGAAATCCTTGAAGACCGACATGTTCGCGCGGTTGTAGCCGGGACCGTAGATCTGGTTGCGGCGACCGCCGAGCAGAGCAAGCACCTGGGCGCGGTTGGTGACCTCGGCCGGATACTTGTATCCCGGCTGGGGAGTCGTGTAGCTGCCGTTGTAAGGACCGGGGCTGATCTCTTTGCCGGAGTCAGGATTGGCAAAGGCGCACGGGTTGTACCAATTCGCCTTGGTCCTCACCTGGGCCGGGCAGACGACGTTCGGGTTGGTGGAGTTGGGCGAGCCGCCTCCCTTGAAGGGATCGCCGATCAGGATCGCACGCGTTCCGCCGCCCGAGGGACCCGAGTTATTGGGGCTCACCGTGAACGGATTACCGGTCTGCGCGAAGTAAGTAATGTTGGCCGCCCATCCGCCGGCGATGGCATTGAGCACGCCGCCCCGGTTGAGGTATTTGCGGCCCTTGCCGAAGGGCAGTTCATAAAACGCATTCAGGCTGAGGCGCTGCCGCACATCAAAGGCGGAGTTGCTGTAGTCGTTGATGATCGGCAGCAGGTTGGTGTTGCGATAGCCAGGATCGCCGGTGCTGCCCAGCGGCGTGGGAGCATCGTCGAGCGAGTGCGACCACGTGTAGCTGACCAGGAAGTTCAGGCCGTTTGACATGCGCTTCTGCAGCTTGGCCTGCAGCGAGTTGTAGTTGCTCATGCCGGCGTAGTTGGTGTAAGCAGTTCCACCAAAGTCGGGGAACGGCCGGTAGGGGTTTGAGTTCACATTCGGATTGGTCAGCGCAAACTGCGCGTTGGGATCCGGGAAGACCTGCAGATGACGGGAAACGTCGCCTACATAAGAAATGGTCGCCGCCAGATTTGAGCTGAAGGCATGCTCATAGGAGAGGTTGTAATCCTCAGTGTACGGAGTCTTCGCCAAATGGTCGGAACCACGCAGCGCCGGCGTCGAGATGAAGTTCTGCAGTCCTGCGGCCAGAGCATTCGAGAAGCCGTTCTCCAGCGAGATTCCGCCGTGGGCCGGGTCACTGATGCTCGGGCAGCTGTTGGGATTGCACGAGGGCGCGTTGAAGGTATCAGTGAACTGGAAGGGATAGTTCTCACCGAGATTGGGATAGTATCCGGTGCTCTCCAGTCCGCCGTAGAAGATGCCATACCCGGCGCGCACCACATCGTTCGGCGTTACGGCGTAGGAGATGCCGAAGCGCGGCGCGAAGTTATCGTGCTGCGCATTAATCAATGCCGGGTTATTCACATACTGCAGCGTGATGTTGTCTTTGGCCAGCAGATTCAGGAAGGCCGGCGACATCGGATAGCTCCGCTGCTGCTCCGGAATCTGATACACGGCCTGCCCAAAGCCCGGGCCGGTTGGGCCGGTCACGTAGTACGTGGCCTGGTAACCACCGACATCCTTGTAGGGCTGGTAGTAGTCGTAGCGCACGCCGAGGTTGAGCGTGAGCTTGCTCGTCGCGCGCCAGTCGTCTTCAAAATAAGCCGCGCGATACCAGTGGGCGTCGCCGTTTTTGAACTCGTTCGAGATCTGCGCGAAGTTGTTCTGATCGGCCAGAAAATCAGCCACGCCATAACCGGTGAAGTCTGCGCTCTGATTGCTGGTGTAGAGGCCGTTGAAGCTGTAGGTTCCGCGAGAAAAAGGTGGCTGCAACGTCGAGAAGCGGATGCTTTGAAAGTCGACGCCCATCTTCAGCGAGTGATTGCCGGCGATCTTGGTCACATCATCCAGAAGCTGGAAGACGTTTTCATGCTCGTCCGTCGCAAAGTAAGTGGTGCTGCCGAAGCTGGAAATTCCGCTGACCGAGACATTTGGCAAGCCGCCATTTTCCGGAAAGTCCGGGCCGTACGGAATGCCGCCCAGGCCCAGTGTCGGTGCGATGTTCGTGTTGTAGTTCGGCTGCAGATAGCCGTCGTGCAGATAGTTGTAGCCGAAGCGGAATTCGTTGGAGAACGTCGGGCTGAAGACGTGCGTCTCGCTATAAACGAAGTTCTCGCCGAGGTTGAGAATCGTGCCGTCGTTTCCAAAGCTGCCGCCGTCGAGAATGGGACCGAGCGGAGGAGGATTATAGCCCGGCTCGTGATAATAGCTGAAGCGGGCAAACATCTGGTCGTGGCTGCTCATGTTGTAGTCCATGCGAGCATCCCACTGGAAGGTGTTATCGCGATCGGGTGTGCTGACCACGTAGTTGTTGTAGGTCTTGCCGTTGTTCGCGTTCGGCAACGGGTAAAGGTTCAGAATGTTCTGCGCGACCTTGTTGATCTGGTTCGGGCAAAAGACATTCTGCTGGCCGTTGCAGGCCAGTGGCGTACCATCCTGCTTGTTTGGCTGGTACAGGTAGACGGGCTGTGCATTGCCGGTCAGCGAGGTATTCAGCAGTTCGGTGAAATCGCCCTGGCGCATCTTCGCCGTGGGCACGGTGAGCGTCTGCGTATTGCCAAAGATGATGCGGTTGGCCTGGGTGTCGCCAAAGAAGAAGAGCTTGTTCTTGAGGATCGGGAAACCAAGCGTCGCGCCGAACTGGTTCTCGTGATAGGCCGGAACCGTCTGCGCGTTGAAATTGCGCGCATCTAGCACGGTGTTCCGGAAATACTCCCAGAGGTCGCCGTGAATCTGGTTGGTGCCCGACTTGATGGTAGCGTTGACGACCGCGCCGGCCGAGTGGCCAAACTCCGCGCTATAGTCGCCGGTCTGCACTTTGAACTCAGAGAGCGCATCGGGCGGCGGCTGCACGACATAGCTCGCGCCATTCACAAAGTCCACGACGTTGACGTTGTTATCGACGCCGTCAAGGATGAAGTTGTTCTGCTCGGCGCGTTGTCCGTTGGCCTCAAAGTCACCCTTGCCGCCGCCGCGCGAGCCTTCAGACGGCGCGGTGCCTGCGGAGAGCTGCGCAATGTAAACCCAGTTGCGGCCATTCAGCGGGACATGGTTGATCGTCTGGGCGGTCATGACCTGGCCTACCGAACCGCTCTGCGTCTGAAGCAGCGGCGGAGCCGTCGTCACAGTAACGGTCTGCGTGACCTGGCCGGGCTTAAGCGTCAGGTTTACACTGAGCCGCTCCTGCACCTGAACCGTCACATTTTCCTGTTTGGTGGTTTGAAAGCCCGGCGCGCTGGCCGTGATGCTGTAGCTGCCGATACGGAGCGGGGAGAAGGTATATACCCCATTGGCATCGGTCTTGGTTTTGGCCGCGAAGCCTGTTCCTGTGTTGGTGATCGTTACTGATGCACTGGGAATGATGGCTCCCGTGCCGTCGGCGACAACGCCGGTAACGGCGCCCGTATCCAGCTGTGCAAAGGCTTGCGGCAGGACGAGGAAAAGTCCGGCTGCAAGGACAAATGCGCATGCGACTCTTAGGATTCTCACGATTTTTGCCTCCACAAAAATCTCCAAAACGTTTAACTAGACCAGTTGCAACTTTCCAAGGCGGGGATCGATCTCAGGCTTTATGTACTCGCTTACATTCATGAGGCTGAACTGGCAACATGAATAAACACTTTTGCCTGCTCACAGGGGTTTATTGAAGGAAGCAAGGAGTTGTCAAGAGAAAAAGTAAGCATGTTGTCCGTGTTCTGATGGCGCCTTCTGACAGCTTGCCGGTTTTTATGTATTCGCTTACACACACCTGCTTCGCCGTGATATTTTTGGCGGGATGGCGAAGGGCATACCCGGCCGCGTGTTGCGGTCACGGCTCATCCTTGAACGAACCGCCCAGCGTCGCATCGATTGCATATGCAAGGAGAGAATGAGTGATCGGCAAACCTCATCGAACGGAGCAGCGCCTGAGCCGGGCGCTGAGATGGCTGGGCGCGCTGGGCGGCCTGCTGGCCATGGCGATGGCGGCCCACGGGGCTTCCGCCAGCAATGGGCCGGTCCACTATGACGCCCAAACCCACGTCTTTCGTATCGACGCAAAGGGTGTGAGCTATGTCTTTGGAGTAAACCCGAACGGCCAGTTGCAGTCGATCTACTGGGGCTCGCGCCTGGGCTTCACCGATTCTTTTCCCCAGCCGCACGCGTTGCCAGGCTGGGCCGCGTTCGATCCTTCGGTCAACACCACTCCGCAGGAGTTCACCGGCTGGGGTGGGGGCCTGTACACCACCCCCGATCTGAAAATCACCTTCCCCGACGGCAATCGCGATCTCGTGCTCCACTACGTATCGCATCAGATCGACGGCGACCGCCTCACTGTAACCATGCAGGACATCGAACGAAAGGTCTTCGTTGTACTCGATTACAAGATCGATGAAGCCACCGGCATCCTGCGGCGTTCGGCAACCATCGAAAACCGCACGGGAAAGCCTTTCACGATTGAGCAGTCCTTCGCCGCGACCTGGAATCTTCCCGCTGCCGGCGACTACCATCTCTATGACCTGACCGGCCGCTGGACCGGGGAGTGGGACTTGCAGCAGCAGGCGCTGCATCCGGGCAAGATCGTGCTCGAAAGCCGGCGAGGCCCCACCAGCCACGCCAATAATCCGTGGTTCGCCATTGAGCGCGGTGCCTCAGCGGATCAGGATCAGGGGCAGGTGTGGTTTGGCGCGCTGGGCTGGAGCGGAAACTGGCAGATCGCCGTCGAGCAGACGCAGGCCCGGCAAGTGCGCGTCACCGGCGGCTTCAACCCCTTTGATTTTGGCTACGTTCTGGCTCCCGGCGAGTCGCTCAAAACGCCCTACTTCTACGCCGGTTATACGAGAAACGGTGTGGGCGGAGCCTCGCGCCTGTTGCATCGCTTTGAAATCGCCGAAATTCTGCCCCACCACCCGCATCCCGGGCTGCGTCCGGTCGTCTATGACTCCTGGGAGGCAACGGGATTTCAGGTGAATGAGGCCGGGCAAGAGGCGCTCGCGGAGAAGGCCGCCAGCATCGGCGTCGAGCGATTCATCATGGACGACGGCTGGTTTGGCCAGCGGAAGGATGACCATGCCGGTCTCGGCGACTGGTACCCCAACCCGCAAAAATTTCCGCACGGCCTTGGGCCGCTGATCGCCAAGGTTCACTCCCTGGGCATGAGCTTTGGCCTGTGGGTCGAGCCCGAGATGGTGAACCCCAACAGCGATCTCTACCGCAAGCATCCAGACTGGGTGCTCCACTTCAACGGACGCCCGCGTTCCCAGGAGCGCAACCAGCTCGTGCTCAATCTTGCACGGCCCGATGTAAAGGCTTACGTCTTTCACACCCTCGATTCCCTGCTGACCAATAACCGCATCGACTTTCTCAAGTGGGACTACAACCGGAACTGGTCAGAGCCAGGCTGGCCCTCGGCGGGCGCGGACCACGAGAAGGAAGTCTACGTAAAGTACACGCGAAACCTGTACAGCATTCTTCAGGAGCTGCGCGCCCGTCATCCGCACGTGGAAATTGAGGACTGCTCGGGCGGTGGCGGCCGCGTCGATCTCGGCATTCTGCGCTACACCGATGAGGTATGGACCTCGGACAACACCGATCCGTTTGACCGGCTCTCCATTCAGAACGGCTTCACCTACGCCTACTCGCCCGGTGTCATGATGGCCTGGGTGACGGATTCGCCCAACTGGGTCAACCAGCGGGTCACTTCCCTGACGTACCGCTTTCTCTCATCGATGCAGGGCGCGCTCGGTATCGGGGCCAATCTGAACCAATGGACACCCCAGGAGTTCGTCCAGGCGCGCACACTGGTCGCGCAATACAAGTCCATTCGCGCCACGGTGCAGCGCGGCGCGCTCTACCGGCTGATCTCGCCGCTCCACGGCAGCGAACACTCCGCCACCGAGTATGTGGCGCCGGATGGCAAGCAGGTGGCGGTCTTTGCCTTCCTGCATTCCAGCCAGATGGGCTACCCCTATCCCGAGCTCTACCTGCGTGGATTAGAGCCGGGCGCCACCTATCGCCTGCATATGCTCGATGGAAAAGCCGCGCCAGAGACGCCCTCGAACGCGAGCGGCGCCTACTGGACGAATGTTGGAATTCAGCTTGCCCTTCGGGGCGACTTTCAGGCCGCAGCCTTCACCCTGGAGCGTGAACCCTGACAACAGACGCTCCAGGCAACATTGACGATGGCGCGACAATCATAGATGCTGCCTTCACGCCCCTTGAACAGGATGAACCATGAACATAAAAGAAGTCGCAAGGCTCGCCGGGGTTTCCACCGCTACCGTTTCCCGCACCATCAATGATTCTGAAAAGGTCACATGGGAGACGGCCGAGCGCGTGCGCAAAGCCATTCAGACCCTGCGTTATTACCCCAACACCAACGCTCGCGCCCTCGGCTCGGGACGCAGTTCGCTGTATGGATTGATCATCTCGGACATCACCAATCCGTTCTTCCCCGAGCTGGTCAAGTCCTTTGAAGACATCGCGGTCAGGAATGGACGCGAGATTCTCGTGGCCAACACCGACTATGACCCGCACCGCACCGAGCACTGCGTGAGCCGCATGCTGCAGCGCAAGGTGGACGGTGTGGCCATCATGACCACTGAGATGGAGCCGCGGCTGATTGAAGAGCTGAGCCGCCGCGAGATTCCCCTCGTCTTTCTTGACACGGCGCGCCCGCAGGGCAACGTCAGCACCATCACCATCGACTATGCCGCCGGCATTGGCGCGGCGATCGAACACCTGTATACCCTGGGCCACCGGCGCATTGCCTTCATCAGCGGGTCACCGGCGCACAAGTCCTCCCGCGCCCGGCTGGAGGCGTTTCGCAAAAACATGCGCGCGCACAAGCTGCCGCTGGAGTTTGAAGACATCGTGCAGGGCGATCACACCATCGAAGGCGGCTTCCGCGCCATGCAGCAACTGCTCGAACGCAAGCCCGTTCCGCAAGCTGTGCTCTGCTCGAATGACCTTACCGCCATCGGAGCACTGCGAGCTGTGCATCAGACGAAGCTGCGCGTTCCCCGCGATATTTCGCTGGTGGGCTTTGACGACATCACGATCAGCGGCTACACCGAACCGCCGCTGACCACCGTTCGCCTGCCCCGCGCCGAGATTGCGCGCGCCGCCTTTGCCGCGCTGCACACCAGGAGCGGACGCGGCCACAAGCGCGAGCATGTCGTGCAGCCGAGCCTGGTGCTTCGGGAGACGACCGCTCCCCCGGCAGACGGCGCGCCTGCGAAAAAGACGCGCGCCAGGGCTCGCTGACGGCCGCCCCAGAGCGGAGAACGGCTACCGGTCCATGAAGTGCGTCGCCGCCACAGCGCGCAGACGCTCGGCGGCGGACTCTGGCGTGATGTCCCGCTGCGGCATGCCCAGCATTTCAAAGCCCACCATAAATTTGCGCACCGTCGCCGAACGGAGCAACGGCGGATAGTAGTGCGCGTGAAAGTGCCACTCCTCGTGGCCGCCCGGCGTCACGGGCGCCTGATGGAAGCCCATCGTGTAAGGAAAGCTCGTCTCAAACAGGTTGTCGTAGCGAATGGTGGTCTGGCGCAGAATGTCGGCCAGCGCGGCGCGATCGGCAGCGGAAAAATCATTCATCGAACGCAGATGGCGCTTTGAGAGCACCAGCGTCTCAAACGGCCACACGGCCCACCACGGCACCACCACCGCAAAGCCCTCGTTTTCGCAGATCACGCGCGTCTGCTGGCGCATCTCCTCGGCCAGATAATCACACAGCAGGCAGCCGCCGTGCTCGGCGCGATAGGCCCTCAGCGACTCGCCTTCGAGCGCCGGTTCATCGGGCACATGCCGCGTCGCCCATATCTGCCCATGCGGGTGCGGATTGCTCGCGCCCATCAAAGCCCCGCGATTCTCAAAGATCTCGACGTAGCCAATCTCCGGATCGGCGCCCAGTTCGCGATACTGCGCCTGCCACTCCTCCACCACGCGGGCAATCTGCCCGGGCTGCATGCGCGCCATGGTCAGGTTGTGGTGAGGATGAAAGCACAGCACGCGGCAGCGGCCCGTCTCCGGCTCGGCGCGCAGCAGCGGAGAGCTGCTCGTACTCTCTGCCCCGGCCGGAGCCTCGGGCAGCAGAGCCGCATAATCATTGTCAAAGACAAAAACGCTCTCATAGGCCGGCGTCTTGTGGCCACCGGCGCGCTCGTTGCCCGGGCAAAGATAGCAGGCCGCGTCATAGGTCACGTCTGAGAAGCCGGTGGCCTGGTTCACTTCCCCCTGCCAGGGGCGCTGCGTGCGATGCGGAGAAACCAGCACCCACTGGCGGCGCAGCGGGTTGTAACGGCGGTGCGGCGAGCTGAACAGCGCGGAGACGTTCGACACGGAAACTCCTGAAATTTCTTTTGTAACCGATTGCAACACGCCGTCCCCTCTTCCGCCAAATTCCAGAGACAGGCCGCGTGCCCTATCGTGAGTCTTCGAGCGCCAGCCGGGCCGCTCCTGACCCATGATTAATGGATTGCATTACAGTGTAATATTCAAGTATGGCAACTACCACTCAAAGAAGGTCGAAGGTCTATACGATCAGCCTGCCACCCGAACTGGCACTGAAGGCCGAAGCCCTCGCCCGGCGCGACAGCCGCACCATGAGCGAGCTATTCCGGGAAGCCTTCCGCACCTACTCCGCACAGCAGGCGCGGCTGACGCTCGACGAACTGGGAGAATACGCAGCCAGTCGCAATCCGAAGGGCTACACCGAAGCGGACGTGCCCCGGCTCATTCAGGAAGTACGCGCCACGAAGCCACGCCGCAGGAGCTCTTCCAAAGGGTGATTGTCGTCATCGACACAAATGTCTGGATTTCCGCGCTTCAGTTTGCCAAAGGCCGGGGTACTCCGGTGATGGCGCTGGAAAAAGCAATGAGCGAAGACGTGATTGCCAGCTGCGATGAAATCAATGCGGAGATCGTGCGCGTGCTGACTGAGAAGTTCTCGTGGGAACAGCAGCGGGTGAAAGCAGCGCTGCGGACAATCCTCGCACGCGGCATTCACATTGCAATTCGAGGCACGGTCAAGATCTGCCGCGATCCCGGCGACGATATGTTTCTGGAGTGCTCAGCTCTCGCCGGGGCAGATTTGCTGGTCGCGGGAGACAAGGACTTACTGACTCTGGGAGCGTACCGTGGGACGCGCATCGTGACGCCCGCGGAGTACCTCCATTTCAAATAGGCAACCGGCATGATTGCATCTGCTGCACAACCCGCACCGAAAACCCTCGCAGGCTCTAACATGGGAGGGATGAACGACCGCCCACGATTCTCTGCCCGGGAGATTGCCGCGCTGCAGGATGCCTGTACAGCGCGCTGGCACCGGGAGGATGGCCTGCCGATTCCTGAAGCTGACGCGTGGCTGCGCACCGTGGCCGAGCAGCACGCCGCCAACTTTGAACTGTGGCACACCGAGGATCGTGCCCGCACTCCCGGAGCCTCTGACGCCGAGCTGGCCACGGTCAAGCGCGCTATTGACCGCATCAACCAGCGCCGCAATGATCTGGCCGAGGCCTGCGACACCCAGTTGCTCGACGCGCTGCGGCCGCTGCATTTGCCCCAAGCGAATGCGCCGCTTCACTCGGAATCTCCCGGCCTCATGATCGACCGGCTCTCTATTTTGTCGCTGAAACTGTTTCATACAGAGGAGCAGATCGCGCGGGCCGACGCTCCCGCCGGCCACGCGGAGAAGAACCGCGAGCGGCTCAGGATTCTGCGGGAGCAGCGCGAAGATCTGGTAAGCTGCCTCGATGCGCTCTGGCAGCAGGTAATGGCCGGGGAGCGCCGCTTCAAGCTCTACCGCCAGCTCAAGATGTACAACGACCCTGATCTCAACCCTGCGATGTATGGCTCGCCTTCCGGCTCATAATCGGGCAAGGAATTCGGGCCGTGAGCAGAAAAACTCCACATCGCATAACATAGACCGGAAGAAGCTGCTGTGATGCCCGCTGCCCGTTGACGGTCGCGCAGCAGATAAGATAACAACGGATGCAAGTCTGAGCCAGTTGAATCACCTGATCGACAATCACCAAGAGCATTGCGATGGGGGCCGACATGCAGGACGCACGATCACACACAGGTGCCAGGAAGATGCCGCGTTCCATTCTTGAAAAGAAAGACTCGAATCACCACAACGACGAACACCTCAAGCGCTTTCATAGCGCCATGCGCGCCATGCAGGAAGGCAAATACGACAAGGCGAAATCGGAGTTTGATCTGCTCGCCAGCGATGGCCCCTTCGAGATGAAGGACCGCTCCATCGTCTTTGCCCGCGCCTGCGAAAAGGAGATGCAGAAGTCCTCGGGCCTCGAATTCTCCTCGATCGAAGAGCGCTACGACTACGCCGTGCTGCTGCTCAACCAGGGCAACTACGAAGACGCTCGCGAGCATATCGACGCGATTCTGACATCGCGCCCTGAAGCGGACTACGCCTACTATGGCGCCGCCCTGCTGGCCAGCATGACCGGCCAGGCCGAGGAATGCCTGCAGCACCTGGGCCGGGCCATCGAGCTGAATCCGCAGAACCGCATTCTTGCGCGGCGCGATTCAGACTTCGGCGACATGTCCGATGATCCGCGCTTTACTGAGATGCTTTACCCCGAGGTCTACTGACGGCAAACACGGGCACAGCCACGGAGCATCCGGTACACTCTAAGGTGCACGTGCCCGTTTTGTCTCCATCCCCCAGCGTGAATGTTTCCGCTGTGACCGCCCTACGCCGCGTGGTCGCCATCGGCGGCGGCACCGGTCTCTCGACTTTGCTGCGCGGCCTCAAGCGACATGTGCTGCCGCATGCTGGCGCGGCTCCCCTCTTCGCCAGCAGCTCTGAGCCGCAGCCCGAGTGTCCGCCCCCATGCATCAGCGATCTGGCCGCGATTGTCACCGTCACCGACGACGGCGGATCGAGCGGCCGCCTGCGCAAAGACTTCAAGATGCTGCCCCCGGGCGACCTGCGCAACTGCATGGTCGCGCTCAGTGAGGACGAGCACCTGATCTCGCAGCTCTTCCGCCATCGCTTTCGCAACGGCGGCGAGCTGGAGGGCCACAACTTTGGCAATCTCTTCGTAGCCGCGCTGGTCGAAATGACGGGCGACTTTGCCCACGCCGTGCGCCTGGCCGCCGAAGTGCTCGCCACGCGCGGCCACATCTATCCCGTGACCACCTCAAATGTGACGCTGGCTGCGCGCATGAGCGACGGCTCCATTGTGCAGGGCGAGACCAACATCACGGCCAGCAATCTGGTCATTCAGGAACTGATGCTGGAGCCGCCCGACGTGCAGCCCTTGCCCGAAGCGCTCGCCGCCATCGAGTCCGCTGACCTGATCACGCTCGGTCCCGGCTCGCTCTTCACCAGCATTATCACCAACGTGCTGGTGCCGGGCATTCCCGAAGCGCTGGCCCAGGCACGCGGCACGCGGGTCTACGTGGCCAACCTGATGACGCAGGCCAATGAGAGCCTGCACCTCTCGGCCTCGCAGCACATCGAGCGCATCTACGCCCATGCTCGCGCGCCTATCTTTGACTACGCGCTCATCAACACGGCTCCGGTGCCGGAGGCAGCCCGCGAGCGCTACGCCGCCGAGCATGCCGAAGTGATTGAGGCCGACGTCGAGAAGATTGAAGCCATGGGCATCCGCTGCATCACCGGCGACTTTGCCGAGGTGGAAGGTGTCGTGCGCCACAATCCCGACCGCGTCGCCGAAGCTCTACTCGCCCTGCCGATCGGGCATAAATAAAGCAGAAAAATAATGGGGCAAATTCGTATAATCGTTTCGCATGCTGACTCGCATCTACATCGACAATTTCCGGAGCTTCGTCAATTTCGAGTACCGCCCGGAAAGTAAGCAGTTGCTGCTCGGCCCAAACGGCAGTGGCAAATCGTCGCTTCTTGATGCGATTCGTTACTTGAAGGGTTTCGTTGCCGGCTATGCAAACAGATTTGCAGTGTCCACTCGCACACGTTGGCAAAATCAGCCTCTGCAAGTCATGGAACTAGTTGCCAGCCTCGATGACAGGCCTTTTGAGTACCGCGTTGAAATTAGCAATGCGGAACCGGCCAAGAGTCAATCGGTGCAATTGGAAAGGCTAAAGGTATTCGGGAAGACAGTTTTCGAGCTTGCAGATGGACTGATACGCTTCTTCCCAAGTGAGGGTGAATCAAAAGCTGTCCCACTGCAGACAAACCGCTCCGCATTGCATCTTGCAGTGTTAAGTAACCCTGACGTTCGTCGTTTTGTTGAATGGCTGGATCGAGTTCACTGTTTCGACATTGACGCGTACCCGGGAGAGATGGATGAAACCGCAGATAGTGAAGAGCGCGACCCTGACTTTGAACTGGAGAATCTCGCTGGATGGTACCGCTATCTCGTACAAACATCCCCCGAAGAGAACGTTAAATTTATGAAATCCCTCCAAGATTGCATGGATGGATTTATCACGTTTCGCTTCTCCTCTGAGGATGACGGCTCCAGAACCCTCCGCGCTGAGTTCTCTGCGCCTGCGGGCAAGAAGGTCAGCTATTCCATTTCTGAGCTTTCGCAGGGACAGCGCCAGTTGATTGCGCTGTACATGATTCTTCACTTTCCCATCTATCGGGGTGATACGGTTTTTATTGATGAACCGGATAATTTTCTTTCGCTGCGGGAAATCCAGCCATGGCTGCTGGCTGCAGAAGAAATGGTGGAAGAGCACGGTGGACAACTCATCCTGATCTCCCATCATCCTGAGACCCTGGATCGCTGGGCGAAGGAATATGGCTTGCGCTTCTTCCGGGAAGAGAACGGCCATGTCCGCACGGAGAAATTTAGCTCCAAGCAAAACGGTGAACTTCCGCCTTCGGAACTGATCGCTAGAGGCTGGGAATAATGGCAATACCATCCCGAGTCATTCTCTTGGTAGAGGACTCTTGTCAGGAGCAACTGATTGTCCGGTACCTTCGTAAGCTCGGCCTGGGCATGCATACTATGCGCATCGTAAAGTCTCCTGCGGGCGCAGGAAGCGGCGAACAATGGGTACGCACGCAGTTCCCGAAAGAAGTCTCCGCCTGCCGTAACCGTCATGCGGAAACAAAACTCATTGTCCTCGTTGATGCCGATACACATTCCGTTCCAGCACGACTACAACAGCTCGGTCATGCACTCGATGAAGCACAAGTCCAACGGATCGAAAGAAATGAAGAAATCGCGTGTCTCGTTCCGCGACGCAACATCGAGACCTGG
The DNA here is from genome assembly GCF_000022565.1 of Acidobacterium capsulatum ATCC 51196. Lineage (NCBI taxonomy): Bacteria > Pseudomonadati > Acidobacteriota > Terriglobia > Terriglobales > Acidobacteriaceae > Acidobacterium > Acidobacterium capsulatum. The sequence goes on along the minus strand of NC_012483.1, from coordinate 81,797 downwards.
ATTTTGTGTTTGAATGACGAGCAAGTGGACGAGAATACGGACTATAAGGGGAGACACGCGGACTGGAGTCAACTCATTCGCACAGGTTCAACAAGTCTCTATCGGTGTACTCGACCGAATGCGGCTATCCCTCCACACTACGTTCCATCTCTGCATGCTGCCATATCCGAACTTCAGCGGATGAATTTCAAACCTTAGAGTGTGCTTATCGGTGTCGAACAAGGAACGATGTAAGGGCTCTCTTCCTCTGCCCTTTCCTGAACGGCCAGTCCCCTACCCACTCACCGTGCGCTTCAACTGGCCGCAGGCGGCGTAAATATCCCGTCCGCGCGGCCGCCGGATGTATGCCGGAACTCCCTTGCCTACGAGATACTCCTGAAAGGCCGCAACGTCCTCGGCCTTCGGCATGGTGTAGGGCACATCCGGGCCGGGATTCCACACGATCAGGTTCACCTTCAGCGGCAGATTGGCCCGGCGCAGCAGCCGCGCGACCGTTTCGGCGTGCTCCGGCTGGTCATTGACGCCGCCCAGCAGCACGTATTCAAAGGTTACGCGCTCTTTGGCGCGCAGCGGAACTTTGCGCACCGCATCGAGCACCTCAGCGATGTCCCACTTGCGATTGATGGGCATGACTGCTTCGCGCACGATGTCATCGGGCGCATTGAGGCTGATGGCCAGCTTCGGCCGCACCGGCTCTTCGGCAAAGCGCAAAATCCCCGGCACGATGCCGGACGTCGAAACCGTCATGCGCGAGACGGGAATCCCGACCTCGTCACTGAGCAGCCGCACGGCGTCCATGAAAGCGTCGTAGTTCAAAAACGGCTCGCCCATGCCCATAAAGACAAGATTGATGCGGTCGCGGCCCATCTCCACCTGCTGGCGCTTGAGCACGGCCACCACCTGCCCGGCAATCTCGCCTGCGGTCAGGTTGCGAATGATGCCCAGCCGCGCCGTCAGGCAGAACTGGCAGTTCACGGCGCAGCCAATCTGGCTCGAGACGCAGATGGTCGCCCGCTGGTAGGCGGCCTCGCCGGAGTCTTCCCCAGGCCTGTCGTCCCCAGCCCCGTCGCTTCCAGACCCGTCGCCGGCCTCGCCGCCATCTCCGCCCGGCATCCAGACCGTTTCCACCGTCTGGCCGTCATGGCCCGCGATCAGGTAGCGCTCGGTGCCGTCGACCGAGCGAAAAGTCTCCACAATCCCGGGCAATCCGGGCGCAAAACCGGCTTTTTCGAGGCTTTCCCGCAACTCCTGCGGCAGCGTGGTCACCTCGCTCCAGCTAGCCGCCCACTGGCGGTAAAGGGCGTGCCTCACCTGCCGCAACCGCCAGGGCGGCAGACGGAAATCCGCCAGCGCTTCGCTAAGCTCCTCAAAAGAAAGGCCAAACAGCGGGCGGGCAGGGGCATGCACCGGCAGACGCCCGGAAGCGTCTAAAATGGTAGTCAGGTTGTTCCTGCCAGCGGTCATCCCATCCCGAGGATAACGCACATCCTCTCCGCGACGGGCAGGGCATGTCTGAGTGCAGCATTTCGAGCGCTCCCCTCTTCGGGCGCCGCCGCACAACCCGACAAGAAACGGATATATGAGTCAACAACGAGACATTCGACGGACAGTTTTGCCCAACGGCCTCACCATCCTTACCGAGCGCATGGAGCACGTGCGCTCCGTGGCCATGGGCGTTTGGATCAACACCGGATCGCGCCACGAGCTGCCCGAGGTGAACGGCATTTCGCACTTTGTGGAGCACATGGTCTTCAAGGGCACCCGCAACCGCTCGGCACAGCGCATTGCGCGCGAGGTGGACGCCATCGGCGGCAACATGGACGCCTTCACCGGCAAGGAGACCATCTGCTTCAACATGAAGGTGCTCGATGAGCACGTGCCCACGGCCACCGAAGTGCTCTCTGATCTCGTGCTGAACCCCGTTTTCTCGCACGAGGAGATCACCCGCGAGCGCGGCGTCGTACTCGAAGAGATCAAGATCGACGAGGACAACCCCGACTACCTCGTACACGAGCTCTTTGTGCAAAGCTTCTGGAAGGACCACCCCCTCGGCAAGCCCATCCTGGGCACGCGCGAGACCGTCAAGCGCTTTGAGCAGGACACGCTCTTCGGCTACTACGGCGACCGTTTTCTAGGCGGCAACATGACCTTCTCCGCCGCCGGGCACCTGGAGCACGATGCCTTCGTCGAGCAGATTCGCCGCCGCTTTGAGTCGCTGCCCGCGGGCCGCAGCGAGCTGAGCCAGACGCCGCCCACCACGACGGCGCGCATTCAGATGCGCAACAAAAAGTCGCTCGAACAGGTGCAGCTCTGCCTGGGCGTGCCCGCGCCGCATGTGTCCTCAGAGGACCGCTACATCACGCTGATGCTCAACACCATTCTGGGCGGCGGCATGAGCTCGAGGCTCTTCCAGACGGTGCGCGAGGAGCATGGGCTCGCCTACTCCATCTACAGCGACCTCGCGCCCTACCGCGACACCGGCTCGCTCTGCGTCTATGCCGGCACCTCGGCGGCCAACGTGGAGCGCATGATCACGCTTGTCATGGCCGAGTTGCAGCGCATGAAGCAGGAGCCGGTCACCGCCGATGAGTTGCGGCGCGCCAAGGACCAGCTCAAGGGCAACCTGCTGCTCTCGCTTGAAAGCTCGATGTCGCGCATGTCGAACCTGGCCCGGCAGGAGATGTACTTCGGCCACTTCTTCAGCTTCGACGACATTCTCACCCAGGTCGAGGCCGTGACCGTGGAGCAGATCATGCAGCTCGCGCAGCGGCTCTTCCGCCCCGAACTCGTGGCCGTGACGCTGCTCGGCCGCCTGGACGGCGTAAAGATCACCCGCGCGCAACTGGCCTGCTAGAAGTCGGGCAAAAACAAAAGCGGGAAGAGTTTTCACTCTTCCCGCTTTGCTTGCGACTCAGAAATTAGAGAGCCTGAACGTTCTCAGCCTGCCAGCCCTTCGCGCCCTTGACGACGTTGAACTGAACGGCCTGGCCTTCCTGCAGCGAGCGGAAGCCATTGCTGGTGATCGCCGAGAAGTGCACGAAAACATCTTCACCATTGGGACGGCTCAGAAATCCAAAACCCTTGGCATCGTTAAACCATTTCACTGTTCCCTGTTCCATATAAGTATTCCTCTTCAAATTGAATGTATCGCTGAACTCAAGTGTGATTATTTGCAAGTCAAGCGATGAAGCGGAACAGGCAAGAAAACCAAGTAGGATTCGACGATCTGTTCCAAGAGTAACACCAATGCGCCGGCTATCCGGAAAGAATCGCAGGAAACCGGAGAAAAGAGCGTATGCTCTAACTAGGCCTTCATCGTGTGTGGACTCGTCCACACCTCACAGCCAGCCCTCGACGCTCTCTCTTGACGGCACACCATCGCGCCGCGTGAAGCACTCTTCCCCACCGCCCCGTAGCGGTATTGGCATCGAGTCCGGCTCAAGTACCCAACGCACCACTACCGCGAAAAGAGGTATCCATGCGCTCTGATCTGGTGTACTCCGCCGGACGCAGCATCGAGAATCGTTTTCTTCTCGTCACCGTCGCCACCCGCGTCATCCGGTCGCTGCATGTGGACTCGACGCGCACGCAGGAGACGGCGAATCGCGCGCTTGCCGACATTTCGCGGGGCCACTTTGCTCCCGCGGCGCTTCCCGCTCCCGCGCCGCAGCCCTTTATCGAGGCGCTGAGCATCACTCCCGCAGCGTAAGGGCCGTACCGGCAGACGCATCCATGACTTCTCCCCGACAGCAGTTTTCCGTTTCAGAACAATCACCGCGAGGTTCCATGCAACTGAATACGCACTCTCCCTATGAATTGAAAGACCTCTACCAGAACATCGACCTGATCGACCGCAAGATCGCCCACAGCCAGACCTGGGAGACCTTTGCGTCGCAGGACGCGCTCGACGCGCACGTGCGCAAGCTGACGACCAAGCGCGCCAATCTGATCAAGTCCGCTCTGGTGCTCACCAATCTGGGCGTCGAGTGTGACCCGCAGTACGTGCCGCGCTCCCTGAGCCAGACGGCCCGGCCGGTGGCCGACACGGCCTCCGGCGAAGACGCAGCCGTCTCATAACGGTCCCCTTGCCGGGTTTGAGAGTGCCGGATCGCCTCGCAGCGAAAATGTGAATGTGAATTCGCGTTTTTTCGCGAAACATGGCGGCGGCATGCTCCCGGCTTGGCGGTAAGTTGCCTATTTTCAGATAGATGCAGGACCGACACCCGGAATGTGAATTGAGATTCACATTCCGGGTGTCTTTTTTGCGGCTGCCAAGGCGGAGGGTGCGGATTTTCGAACTATCTGATTCATTTTGCATGACTTAGATACGCTTTACCGGCCGCATTTTGAATGTGAATCCAGATTCACATTTATGGCGGTTTTTTCGGGGCGGGGCGGTCTTCCCGGCTCGGGAAACAGGGTGGCGGTGAGGCTGGATTTCAGAGGAAAGCGGGAGGTCTGGGTGGCGGAAAGCCGGAGTTTTCCCCTTCTTCCATGGTAACGAATGGGGTGGGAATTTCCGGCAGGGACGGGGAGCGAATGGGGCTGTCTCGAACCCCACACAAGCAAAAGAAGCTTGTGTGGGCCACCCGCCGGAACTGGGCCAATTGAAAGAGTCCTAGTCATCCATGAATATCTTCAAACGACAGGTGCCAGCGACGATCGCAGAACGGAGAAAATCATATTGGGTCCAGACTTCTTCGTTAGCTCCCCCTCATATAGATGCGTATTGCCATCTTTGAGTCTGATTTCCAACTGATGGGCAGCGTTGGGATACTTCTCTAGCGCTTGGAGCAGTGGTCCAAGCCAAGGTTCAGGCCATAACTCAAAATACTTGACCGCAGTGATATCTTCCAGCAGTCTGCAAACGTCTTGGTAGCAATTGGAATCCTTATTCCGAACGCGTTGATTGGGAGACAGATCAATGGACAAGATGAGCTGTTCTTCACTTGCTTCCAAATTGAGTTCTTTGGCATGCAACGTATCAGCCCATCCGCCCAAATAGCCAACATGGACAAATGCAGGTCCCTTTCGCAATGACTGAATCATGGCGAGATGGTACGCCAATCATCCTGTGGGAAATCGGGGCAAATAAAAGGAGGCAAACGGAAGCACTTGCCTGCTGGATCGGAGTTTCATATGCTCTGAGCATGGAGCGACTCACCCAGGACGAGCTTTCGCGGCTGACGCCACCGGAGCGGCTGGATATGATTGCGCAGCTTTGGGACAGCCTCGAAGAGAACCAGCTTCCTGTTTCTGCGGCCCAGAAAGACGAGCTGGACCGGCGTCTTGATCGCCTGGACGCGGACCGGCGCGAGAGCGTGACCTGGGACGCGCTGAAAGCGGAGCTGGAGCGTCGTTGCCCGTAACCCACCCGGTCAACTTCACCCCTGCTGCCCGATATGAACTGTTGGACGCGCAGGACTGGTACGAAAACGAAGTCGAAGGCCTTGGGCAGCGATTTCGCGCAGAGGTGAGCACTGCGGTAGAGCGAATACAAGCCAATCCTCACCAATTCCCTCTTGTGTACCGCAATGTTCGACGCGCTGTCCTCCGGCGCTTCCCATACCTTCTTATGTTCCTCATCGAGCCCGACGATTCCCTCACGGTGGTTGCCTGTTTTCATGGAAGCCGCAATCCGGTCCGCTGGCATGGCCGGCTGTAATCGCTGCAAGGTTCTGAGCCAGTTCGCTCCCTCCGGTTCGTCATTGGGCTCGCAGGGAGAGGTCCACATGCGTGGGCGAGTCCTGCCGGTAATTGTGAGGGAAATTGCTATCCTGAAAATATAGGGCAGACTCTGGCCGCCCGGCAGGGTGTCCTGCCGATTTCGGGGGTTAATATGCCCCGGAACGAGTCCTGTAAACGATTGATTCTAAACGAGTTTCACGCCTAATGTCGCGCAACTTATTTAGAATCTGCAACTTCCAGGACGTTAATGGAGATTTTTTCTGAGCGCCAGGGGCCATCCCAGGCCCCTGGAAGCGCGCCGGAGTGGCTCCCTCTTCTTGAGAATTGAGCAAAAAAGAATCGCTCCCGGCCGGGAGCGATTCCTCTTCTTTCTATTCTTCCTGCTGACAGCGTTTTGCCGGGCTACTTCGCCAGACGCTCCTTGAGGGAGTGGCTGAGGGCGAGGTCGATGAGCGTCTTCTGCTCCATCTCGTGGGCCTTGGCCGAGCCGGTGGCCGGCGAGGCGGCGGCGGAGCGCTTGACGCTGAGCACCTGGCGGCCATGCGCGAGGCGGCGCAGGCGCGGCATCACGAAGGAGAGCGCGCCCATGTTCTCCGGCTCTTCCTGCACCCAAACGATCTCATGCGCGTTGGGGTGCTGGTTCATGGCGGCGATCAGTTCGGCCTCGGGCCACGGGTACATCTGGTCGAGGAAGAGGATGCCTGTCTTGGTGTCTTGCCGCTTCTGGCGCTCGATGCGCAGCTCATGCCCGATTTTGCCGGTGCAAAGCAGCAGACGCTCGGCGTTCTCGATCTCCGTCTCAGGCACCACCGGCTGGAAGCGCGGCTGGGTGAAGGCATCGATGGGCGAGACCGCCGCCGGATGGCGCAGCATGCTCTTGGGTGTGAAGACCACGAGCGGCTTGCGCCACTGGCGCATCGCCTGGCGGCGCAGCAGATGGAAGTATTGCGCGGCGCTCGACGGCTGGCACACCTGCATGTTGTCTCGCGCGGTCAGTTGCAGATAGCGCTCGACGCGCGCGCTCGAATGCTCCGGCCCCTGGCCCTCATAGCCGTGCGGCAGCAGCAGCACGAGGCCGCTGAGCAGGCCCCACTTGTCCTCAGCCGAGCTGAGGAACTGATCAATGACAATCTGCGCGCCGTTGGCGAAGTCGCCGAACTGCGCCTCCCAGAGCACGAGCGACTCAGGAAAGTCGCGGCTGTAGCCGTACTCGAAGCCCATGACACCGGCCTCAGAGAGCGTGGAGTTGTAGACGTCAAACTGCGCCTGCCCCTCGGCGAGATGGTTGAGCGGGATCCACTGCTGCTCATTCTCAATGTCGGTGAGCACGCTGTGGCGATGGTTGAAGGTGCCGCGCTGCGTGTCCTGGCCGCTCATGCGCACGGGAATTCCCTGCCGGAGCAGCGAGCCGATGGCGATGGCCTCGGCCATGCCGTAGTCGAAGGGGCGCTTGCCGTGGCCCATCTCCAGACGCTGCTCCAGCAGCTTCTGAATCTTGGCATGCACGTGAAAGCCCTCGGGCGCGCGGGTGACGCCCTCGGCAATGGCGGCGATCTCTTCGCGGGTGAGGCCGGTTTCCACCTCGTACTCCGCTTTGTAGGGGCCGCCCTTGTAGGCTGACCAGTACTCCGGCAGCCTGGCGACGACCGGCTGCTTGTCGAGCTTTTGCGCGGCCTTCTGCGCCTCGCCAAACTCGGCCTGCAGTTCCTTGACGCGCGCGGCCACATCGGCGCCAATGTGCTTCGCGTAAATCTCGTAAAGCGGCGGGTGCTCTTTGATGCGGGCGTAGCGCAGCGGCTGCGTGATGGTGGGGTCATCCACCTCGCTGTGGCCGTGGCGGCGGTAGCCGATGAGGTCGATGACGACGTCAGAGCGGAAGGTGTAGCGGTACTCCGCGGCCAGCGCGGCGATGCGCACGACGGCATCGGCATCTTCGGCATTGACGTGGAAGATGGGAATCGGCAGGCGCTTGGCCATGTCAGAGGCAAAGCGCGAGGAGTTCGACTCTTCCGGCTCGGCGGTGAAGCCGATGAGGTTGTTCACAATAATGTGGATGGAACCGCCGATGTTGAAGCCCTCGACATAGGCGAGGTTGAGCGTCTCGGCCCAGATGCCCTGCCCGGCAAAGGCCGCGTCACCGTGGATGGTGACCGGCAGCACTCCAGCATGGCCGTCACTGCCGTCGGCGCGCTGCATGCGCATCTGCTTGGCCTTGGCGCGGCCGGCCACGATGGGATCGACGGCCTCAAGGTGGCTGGGATTGGAAACCAGATGCAGCGAAAGCGTGGAGCCGTTGCGCATGGGCAGCTCCGCAGTGGCGCCCTGGTGGTACTTCACATCGCCGCCGCCGAGAATGCTGCGCGGATCGACGTCTTCAAACTTGGCGAAGATGTCAGAGGCGGACTTGCGGAAGGTGTTCACCATGACGTTGAGGCGGCCACGATGGCTCATCCCCATCACGCTCTTGGTGGCGCCCAGTTCGGCGGCGCGGTGCAACAGCTCCTCAAGAAATGGAATGAGCGAGGTGACGCCCTCAAGCGAAAAACGCTTGGTACCGAGATAGCGGGACTGAATGACCTGCTCGAAGATGTCCGCGCGGGTCAGGTCGTCGAGAATGCGCTGCTGCACCTCGGGCGCGGTCTTCTCTGGATCGCGCTCAAGACGCTGCTGGAGCCAGCGGCGGCGCTCGGCGGAGGGAATGTGCATGAACTCCACGCCGACGGTACCGCAGTAGTAGCGGCGGGCTTCGTCAGCCCCGGGGCCTTCAGAGACTTCGCCATCGATGGGCGCAGGCGCAAGGTACTGGCCGAGCGGGTCAAGCTGCGCCTCAAGGTAGCCCCAGCGGCGGTAGTGATCAAAGATCTGTTCGCGTTGAAAAGTGGCGGCAACTTCAGTCGGGTTCGGTTCCAGTCGGGTAGCACTCATATTTAGATAGGTACGGGTGCGAAAGAGTCCCTTGCTTGACCCGTAACACATCATTCTACGCCGCGCATCGCCCACGTGGGGTGATGCGCGGCGGGATAGAAAGGGATTCGTCACAAAATGGGACGGCGCGCATCCATTTTGTCAACCCGCGCTCAGCGCGTGAGCTTAAGCAGCACCACTCCGTGAGCGGGAACCGTGACGGTATAAGCGCCATGATGGGCATGCACGGTTTTGTGCCGCCACAGGTCGCGCAGATGCGCGTGCGGCGGGAAGTTGACGACCGAAAGCTGCAGCGTCATGGAGTGCGGCTGCGTGTCGCGGTTGAAGAGGCCGACGGCCTTGGCTCCGCCGGTGAGAGGCTTGGCCCAGATTTCGAGCGCGCCATTCTTTGAGACGCGATCCCCTTCCCTGCCCAGGCGGTCCTGATCGACGGCGATGACCTCGCGGTTGGTGAGGATGGCGAGAGTAGCCGGCGACATGTGGCTGAGATCATTGCCGGCGATGAGCGGCGCGGCGAGGAGGGCCCAGAGCGACATGTGCGTGCGATACTCCTCATTGGTCATGCCGCCGTTGCCGACTTCGAGCATGTCGGGGTCATTCCAGTGACCGGGGCCGGCGTATTTTGCGAGTCCCGCCTGGCCGAAGCCAATGGTGGCCATGCGGGCGTAGTTGTCCTGAATGTCGCCGGTGGTGCGCCACAGATTGCCGCCGACGCTGGGGCCCCACTTCCACACATCACCAATGCCGTACTGGCAGAGGCTGAAGACGATGGGACGGCCGGCGGCGGCGAGGGCCTTGTACATCTTGAGGTAGGCGGCCTGTTGCATGGCGAGAGCCTTGGCAGGATTGTTGGCGGCCTCTTTGTGCATGATGCCGAGATAGCTGCACAGGTCGTACTTGAGATAATCGACACCCCAGCGGGCGTAGGTCTCTGCATCCTGCTGGACGTGACCGTAGCTGCCCTCATAGCCCGCGCAGGTTTGCGGCCCGGGCGAGGAGTAGATGCCGAACTTGAGGCCAAGCGAATGGACGTATTGAATCAGGCCCGGCATGTCAGGGAATTTGCTGTTGGGATGAATGAATCCCTGCGCGTCGCGCTTGCCCTGCCAGGTGTCGTCGATGACGATGTATTTGTATCCGGCGGCGGCCATGCCACTGTCAACCATGGCCTTGGCAGCGGCGCGCACATCGGCCTCATCCACCTTGCCTGCGAAGTGATTCCAGCTATTCCAGCCCATGGGCGGCGTGGGAGCCAGTTGAGCCGCGGTGGGGTAGGGCTTGTTCTGTGCAGGGAGAGCAACGGCCGTGACGAGCGCCACGGCGAGCACCACGGCGCAACGCAGGGCTTTCTGTGATACCGCTTTCATTTTCACTTCAGAGTCCTTTCAAAGGCAGCTTGGTTTATGCCCTTGAAGTGTAGAGGGGCAGGACGGCGCGAGCAAGCGTGCCCCCCCAAAAACTAATCCGGTTTGAGGTTGAGAGTTTGATCTGTTGTGGTTCTCTTGGAAGTACGAGAGGAGAGCCGCGAGATGGGCAAGAAGGGTCACAGCGAGGAAGAGATTCTGCGGATGTTGCGGGAGAGCGTCACCTGAGCTACAGTAACCGCAAATTCGCCTGTGAATACAGGCCGCACCGAACCATCGCAAGCCGAAAGCGCCATCCCCTTCTGGCTTAGGAATGCCAAGCGGGTCAACCAAGAGAAACTCCAGTTATGACAGGCAGGAGCTGCGGGGCAGCTCAAAACCCTTCCATTCAGAGACAATCCTCAGTTCTGAAATTCCAGTCCGACGCTGTTATAGTATAAAAGTCGAGCCAAGGCAAGAATGAGGAATTCATGGGCTCACTCCATACAACGCTAGGCATTTAACTAAGAACAGGCTTTCGCCCAAAAGCCTACCCCATCCACTGCGTCAAGCTTTTGGGCTCAAGTCAATTCGCTGTAAGGCGTTCGACGCTTTGAAGCACTTTTCAATGAAGTTTTTAAATAGCAAGACGTCTGTTTTCTGGTTTTGTGCTTCGTATCTTCTATGATTGGGTCGGCTAAAAGCTCCTTGTGTACGGTTACAGCTTCTGTTGTCCTGTATAACACTCCCGAATCTCAGTTGAGGCGATTGCTGGATTCCGCCCTCAAGTCTTCTTTGCGCCTGACAGTATATCTGGTAGACAATTCTCCTGTTCCCGCTCGTCACCCGTACTTAGATAATCCACAGGTGATTTACATCCGCGCGAATAGGAATAACGGCTACGGGGCTGGCCACAACATTGCCATGCGGCGAATTCTAAACAGCTCGGAATTTCACTTCGTCCTAAATCCAGACATCTATTTCGATCCCTTCGAGTTGCAAAAGATGGTCGAGTTTATGGCTGAAAACCCGACGGTCGGCCAGCTGATGCCGAAGGTGGTCTATCCAGACGGGGCCTTGCAATACCTTTGCAAACTGTTGCCGAGTCCTTTAGACCTTTTATCACGACGCTTTTCGACCGTGCCGCTTCGTTGGAGCGGACGCCGGGCAGCGGGGCAATTTGATCTCAGATTTACCAACTACGACCGAGTGATGGAAGTACCCTATCTCTCTGGGTGTTTTATGCTTTTCCGTACTTCGGCCCTTCAGCAAATTGGCTTGTTCGACGAGCGTTTCTTCATGTATCCGGAGGACATCGACATAACACGTAGAATGCACGCGGAGTATCGGACCGTCTTCTTTCCTCACGCTACTGTCGTTCACGATCACGCCCGGGAGTCCTACAAGAGTACTCGCGCTCTATGGGTGCATCTTTACAACATGGCTAAATATTTCAACAAGTGGGGTTGGATCTGGGATCCTGAGAGGGAGAAGGTCAATCGCGCCACCCTTCAGCAATTCGAGTCTGTTGCCAATCGCCCCCCGGGGGATACGGCTTCGGACTGAAATATAGCGCTCCACACTTAGCTCTTCGACAATAGGCTTTTAACGGCGGCCACCACTGTCTCGGCAGATATCGAATTCATACAATAAACCTCCGGTTGGCTGCAGGTCGCGCGCCCGCAAGGCTGACAAGAAAACCTGCGCTCATAGATCGGGAGCACGCTACTATTGCGTCCGATGATAGTATCCGGGGCTGACTTCCCAAACAGCGCCACTGTAGAAATTCCGAGATTCTGGGCAAAGTGGGCAGTTCCGCTGTCCATGGCCAGAACGACTCTGGCACGCGCGATTGCGATAATAGCCTCCTCAAGTGATCCTGAAAGGAAAATGATGCCTCGATTATCAGGAAGGACACTCCGCATCCTTTGAAGATCCTGCGGAAGTCCAAGTACCGCGATAGTGAGCTCCGGCGGAAGGCTCTGAACCAGTGCGCTGTAATGCTCATACGGCCAGGTACGATTAGAGGCATTGGCACCTGGATGAATCAGGACGTCATACATGCGGGGCTTGGTTTTTTCACTGTCTATTTTCGGCAGGAACTTTACCCGAGGCAGAGGCACATCCAATTTTCCGTCGGCCTCCATCATCATGAAGGCCCGCCACTCTCGTTCGTATAGTGGAAGGTCTCGATCAATGGGAACGCGGATGTCGAATAGCCAAGACAGGTGCTCACTGTCTGCGGCAGCGATCTTGCCGTTACGCCAAAGCGCAATCTTTGTAAGCCACAGAAGTAAAGGAATTTTCCAGCTAGAAGCCTCCCTTGGACCATGCGGGGAAATCCAAACAAGGTCTGCCGGAATTTTAGATGCGATCCGTAGAAACCGCCCAAGTGACCGAATCCCTCCCGAGACCGGAAGCGAAATAAGCTCCAAGTTGGCCACCTCAGGTCCGAAATCGAGGAGGCTTACGAACTCCTCCAGCATCATTCCTGGGAAGAGAAGGAGTTTTACACTATGTCCACAACGCAATTGCTCTGATATCACAGGTGCCGCATTGAGGAGATCCCCCATCCCCTTGAACGCCGCATAGACAATGGTTTTACCTGTAGTGCAACAGGAAGGCTGCGCCAATGAAGAGGCACTTTTGCCCAAATTTTCGACTGATTGATTATTTGCCATGGGAACAATAACTCAGGTATGAAGTCTGTCACGAGAAGCATCAACCGATGCTTCGCTTAGCGAAGGTCGAATGCGAGGCAAGAGGCGAAACTTTGGAAGTCGCAAAACCGCCTGAACACCAAAAGCCAATACAAGCGACTCCGGCAGCAAATAGCCAGCGCCTAGCGGAATGAGTTGAATGCCGGAGAAAAAGGCGAGTAGCAAGAGATTGCCCGGGTTGGGGTCGGTTCGTATTCTCCGGACAACGCATGAAGTTGCCCATCCGCCGAAGGCAGCGAACATAGCGATATATACAATAGCGAACGGACCAAAATCAGCATATTGAATCCCAACTCCAAAATCAGGCGATCCAACGTCTCGCCACGCGGAGGCTGGGAAATATCGTCTGGTAAGAATATAGCTTCCATATACCGTGGGTTTACTCGGAAAAATAGCACGTGGAATTCTTGAATAGATTTCATTTTCTACGGTAATTAGACCAAAATACACGGGATGATCGGGGTCATCGATTACGAGAGCGGCCGTCCTATTGTAATCAGCATATTTGGCGAACCCCTGTATTATATCGCCTGGTTCAGCTATCCCGAGAAATACGAACGCTGTACATGCTAATGCACCACCTACCGCAATAAAGCGCACAGCTTCGCCTAGCCTAAATGGACGATCATCTACATATACCCTGAACAGTATCCAGAACCACACAAATTGAACCAACTCGCCTTTACTGCCGTGCTCTAAAGAAAGAGCCACCACAAGCAGCCAGAAGAGGACATCGGCAATCCTATTCTTTTCTTTTCGAAAGAAGAAGAGAGCGCCTGCTATATTCAGCAACATGGCAGACCCAAAGAAGGTTATACCGAAACCGCGGCGGGTTTTCAGGTAAATCTCTCTTGGATCAAGAAGATAGGCATGGAACTGAATCAGGACGGGAAGGAATACCGCTATTGCGAAGAAAAGAACCAGCCAGTGGCCGATGCGAACCTCTGGACGTTTGCCACGACAGCCTATCGCAGGCGTTTTAATCCACCTGTAGACCAGGGCAGGAACAACCAATTGTGCGGTCTCCGCAGCTAAGGTATATTGCCTGGCATAAGTACTGGATTCAGTACCGAACATCATCGTATAGAGCGTTGGAAACAGAAAAAGGGCAGGAACGCTAAGTGCCACCGATGGTGTCATCCAATGAAGGAGACTACGATCTTTTCTGCTGACCAGCAAATAGCCGCAGAAGATGACAGCAAGATAAACGGCTACAGCCAGCATTTGCTGCTTCCAGGTAGAGTGGCTTCCAACGGCATCAAACTAATAGCTCCTAACGACCGGCAATCGAAGCTCAACCTATTCATACACCGATTGGCCCTTTCCCGTTTCAGCGGCCAGATGGACCACGCACTCGGCATCCTGCAGGACGCTGATCGAAGCCGCAAAGATTACGACTCGATGGCCTAGAAGACCAGCAAACATATTCGCCCAGTTTCGATAAGCCGCGTTTGAGTTTGTAGCAGCCAAAGAAAAATAGCCGATCCCTAACAGAAGAACCCGATAGTACAGGAACCCTGCGCTGCAAAAAGAATTGTGCTTAATCTCGCGAGCGCGCAGTAGCGTAATCAACGTTGGGACTGCGAGAATAATTAGGAGAATAAAATCCATATTTTATCCGCGTTGACGCGTCATAGTCGCGTCTTCGCGCCTTCTTCGCCCGCGAACCCCGAGCTAATACCCAAAAACACCGCTCGGGCGTTTGCCTTATGCCCTCGAACAATGCGCTGAACACAGCTTGCTGCTGCCGCGAGAAGGACCGTCCCTAGAGCAAATGGATAGAACTTCCTAGTAAACAGAATGCGATTTCGAGTCGCATAATATTCGGTCTTTATTGGCTGCAATGCCGATTGCCGTACTGTACCTATACTACCGCCTTCTTTATGGAATACTACCGAATCCAGGGAAACGACGAGGCGCCACTTGCCCCTGGCGCGAGTCGCCCAATCGATTTCCTCGAAATAAAGAAAGTAGCATTCATTCATCAAGCCAACGCGCTCAAGGAAGAACTTTCTGACCAGCATCGAGGCCCCAACCACGTACTTCATATTTGCCTCTACGCTCTCTTCGCGGGGCAATTGGCTGGACATCGGGCCCGCGCCAAGATGATGTACACGCGCAGTCCAGAGATTGTACGATGATCCGCCGAGGGCTTGCACCTCCTCGGGTCTGTTGTAGTACAACAGCTTCGAGCCGCAGATGCCGGCATCGGGCCGCGCTTCCATTCTGTTTACCATCGCGGACAGCGCCTTCGGGTGAACGACCGTGTCATTGTTCAACAGCCAGGCGTACTCGAAGTTCGGGTCCGAGAGGGCCACGCGCAGGCCTGCATTGTTTCCGGCCGCGAATCCTGAATTGCTTCCCGTCTGAAGGAGGAACAGTCTTTCCTGGCGCGAGACCACCGAGAGCTGATCTGCCGGACTGACGTCCAGGTATGGGATTGGCTTGCGAACTGGAGGGGTCGAGTGGCAGGCAAGATCGGGATTACCGCACCCCGCCATCAATTCCCCCCTGGCCCAGGCAGCGATGTGGCCCAGTGAACCATCCTCTGATGCGTTATCGCAGACAATCACTGCAAAATCCCGAAATTCAAGCCGAAAAACGGACTCGAGACACTCGATCGTGTCCCGCCATCCGTTCCAGTTCACAACTATGATATAGACTTGTGACATTGTTATCCTGTAATGCAACAGGTATAAATCATAATAAAGGGCGCCACACTACTTTTTCAAATACAGGGATGATCTATTACCCATCTGCGTAAGATGGCCTCACCCTGGACCGGGATAGCTCAACGTTATCAACGGCGGTTATCTTTCACGCACTTCCTCTATTTTATAAGTGATTGCAAACACAGGAGAGTTCCCTCTTGTTTCTCATACTTTTGATATGCGTGAGACGCTGTCGCCCTCGCTTATCTTTATGCTAATAAAATATCTTCGAGCCTCCGAACGGAACGCTCCCAAGTGAACTCTCTGCTGATGCGATTTCCTGCGACTGCTATCCGGTAGCAGTGCTCAGGATTATTGACAAGCTTGAGGATTGCGTCGGAAATTGAACCGGTAGATCTTGCTTCAACAACTTCCGCGGTTTGCGCGGGGATAGCATATTCCTCAGTTCCAGATTGAGTTGTAACTACAGCAAGACCACATGCCATCGCCTCGAGTGGAAACAACGGAAAGCTTTCGTACCAGGAGGCACTCAGCAGGATATCGGCCTCCCTATAAGCTGAACTCAACTCGGGAGGAGAAAGAAATCCTAATGCGTGGTAGGAGGCGATATTATTTCCCGGGGGAAGCAGTGCCTTTCCATAGACCCTCCATTCAATGTTGATATCAGGGGCCATTGACCTGGCACGCGCCACAGCCTTAGCCATATCAAGAAAGCCTTTCCATTCCGCATTTCTCCCACCGTAGCTGATTAGGACAACCTTGTCAGGTCTAATCCGTTGCTTGGGTTCACCCCAGAAGACTTTATGATCAATCGCGTTTGGGCATAGGTCTACATCATAATCACCAAGCTCTGACCTGAGCTGATTTAGCAGCCACGAGGAATTCGCCACCAATCTGAAACCTAAATGATAGCTTTGCAAGGCAAGAGTTTTAGCTCCCTCCGAATCTTGCTTTTCTGTTGCAAAATAGGGCTCATAATGCTGCGCAAAGTAAAACTTCTTACCGCCGAGTAGCGCGGCTGGGCGTGCCGTCTCAAATGAAGTTGCGATATTGATATCCGCGGCTGGTACAACGGTACGAATGTAGGACTCGGCCAAACCAGAGCGTACAAATTCAGTAAAAACCTTCGGATACATCATCAAAAGGCTTTCGGCCAACCTGCGCAATTCTTCCACTGGGACAACTCGCTGACGCATACCGACTTTTCCGAACTCCAGTAAAGCCCTACCCAGTGTCGCTCCCCGGTTGCGACCAGATCGAGTCAGAACAGGAAAGTTCTTACCTGGAAACCAACAGGGTTGAGGCGACGGCAAGATTGGAACAACTGATACATCATGCCCTCTAGCTGTCAAGCCGCGAGCATATTCAAATATGCACCAGATACCACCTGTAAACGAGTGCTTGGAGAGAGGAGGAACTAGGAAGTTAATTTTGGCCACTGGGCTTCCACCTGAATCAGTGTAGTCTTTGGAATTGGGCACCGGCACCAAGAGCGAAGCGGTTTTCGTTCGTGGCTGCGCAACCTGCCACATATATATTACAGTAACGATCTTGAGCTATACGCCAGGTAAATGATGCGCCCATCCTGCCTCCCCAATACTCTATATCTCTGAGGGCCTGGGAATATCTATCACAATCCTCTCGAGATGACCGCATTTACCCTAACGAAAAAGCGATCCTGACTGCGGCAGCAATGCGTTCGGCGAGAACACTATCGCAAGCCGACCCCGACCACATCAGCTTTGAGCATCGACCTCGCGACTATTAAAAACGTGAATTCCCTGCCGTTCAAGGAGTACAAACATGGCGAAAGTAACGGAAACCTCCGTTGCCAGGACGGACATGCCGGCCCCTGCGGCTCCAAAGATGTGAATCAGTGGAACGGCAAGGATAATATTAAAAACGCCTGCCAAAATCAGAATCCGACTAAATTGCACGTCAAGACCGAATGGAATCATGGTTTGGACTCCGAATATATTGCTGAGCGCTATCACGAAGGGGAGGAAGGCAATCCAACGCAGGACAGGCGTACTCCCGATGGCAGCATGCCCGAAAGCAAGTGTAGCAATCTGCCTCGCAAAAATAAGCATAAGGGCAGAGGGCAAAAGAGTAATTGCTCCTATCCATTTCAGCATTTCGCGGGTAAACCGCAGTGCCCGCTCTCTGGACTGTGAGACCAATTGATTCACATGAGGGAACACGGCCTGCGCAACCGGAACTGTAAGACCTTGCATCGCGCGAATTAATTTATCTGCCGCGCTGAAATATCCGGCCTCTATGTTTCCGGCGATCAGGCCTACCAAAAATACATTGGTATTGGCATACAAGCTGACCGCGGCCGTGGAAATGAAAAGGTGCCAGCCCTCTACCAGTGCGGTACGCAAATCCTGCCGGCGTGGGAGACGGACCTGTATATGAAAGCGGCCGAAGGCCAACACGAATCCAATAGCTCCACCAACCAATGTGCCCAGCGATTGAATGGTAATCGCGAGTAAAGCGTCCTGAGGACGGTGAACGAAGGCGAAGAGAGCGATGGCGGCTGCCAGCTTTGAAATCCCAATAACAACCGAGATATAACGCATTCTCTCGATGCCCTGAAAATACCAGACCGGAAAGAGCGTATTCCCAACAACCGCGAGGTATGCGGCAAGAAAGAAGGGCGCATTATGATGAAATCGAGGTACGACTGCTATGACTATGCCAGCAACCACTGCACCGAGTAACAGGAGTGCTAATTTGATAGTCAAGACAGAACAGAAAATGCGCGAAATGGCCTCATTATCGTCGCGCTGACGCGCGATGTCGCGGGTGGCAGAGAAGCCGAAGCCATAATCAGTCAAAATTGTAAAGTACTGGGCAAACGACTGGGCGAAGGCCATCAATCCGTACATATCGAGGCCCAACACACGCACCAGATACGGCAAGACGGCAATCGGAATAAGGTAATTCAGCCCCTGGAGGACATATAGCGAGATGACGTTATCGGCGAGGCGGCTACGATCCCCTTGGCGCGTGTTCTCAGAATCCGCCCCATCTGTGCCCTCTTTGCCGTTCCGAAGGGATTGTCCAGCTTTTTTATCCTTAAGCATCAGGCCAATTTCCGCTCCAGCAGGCAGTCCAGGCAGACAATGCAGTGCGGTTGAGCTCAGCTTCAAGAAAAATATGGCTGCCGGATCGGATCATCAACTGGATTGTAATTGATATACATCCGAACCCTCTGTCTTTGCCCGGCTCAGGCGAGCCACATGTAATCGGCTGCTGCTGAGAGAGCAGCCATACGGGCGACTGAGGAATGCCCGATTTACACGCTATCCGCACTCATGCTCCGATATGTGGATCCTTGATGGCAGGTCCGGCCCCTGCCCCCAAAGCTCTGAACGATCTCTTCTTCCCTCCGATGCGGCGATTCGGCTGGCACTCCACGGCCAGGGAAGCGGCCGGGATTGAGAACTACTCCCGGCATTGCAACCGCCATACCCTGGGGGCAGGCTTGTGAGGACCGGAGGAGACCTGCGCACGGAGACTGAACTGCGCGTGCACAGAACCCTGCCAATAGAGATGCGCTCTTCGGACCGCACTCCCGAGTACCCGGCTGCCGCGAGGACAGTCCGCTTAGAGAAAAACCAAGAAGAGACCAGTACAAACGCGCACCGCTCCAGCCCGAGGCATCGAAGCCGGCAGAAGAACGTAAGCCCGGAAGGGCGGCATTGCATTCCCCATAGCTTTGCCAGTAAACTCGTTATGGCCGGACTTGATCTGCGCGCTTGCGCGGATCTGCCCCGGCGGCAAGACGTTGCAGATCGTTATGCGCTGAGCACATCCCACTGCCAGCCACCAAGCTTCCGGGAAGATCTTGCCCGGCGATAGGTGAAAAGCAAAGGGAGACCAGAACGGACACCGGCGCGTCCCGCATGGAAGTGACTCAATCAGCCTAAACAGCAGGCTGGTGAAAAACGATTAGTCCGATAGCGGAGAGGTGGCAGAGCCCGGTTGAATGCACCTGACTCGAAATCAGGCATACCTTTACGGGTATCGGGGGTTCGAATCCCTCCCTCTCCGCCAGCATCTCTCTCGTCTCAGAATTAAGAATCAACGTGAGCCAGCCCTGCATGGGAGAGTGGTTCGAATTCTGCATTTCCTGTTTTCCAGACAGATTGCAAGCACTACCGAATCATCTGGCCTGCGACGCCAGGAAGGGTTTGCGCGCTCTCGATTGCGAGAGCCTTTTTGCTGTGCGCGGTTGTCGTGCAAATATGAGACTGGCCGCGTTGCGTTCATATTTTCCGGTATGGACGTTCAGCGAGTTTTGCGTCACAACTGACGTTAGAGCACTTATGATGGTCACCAATGAAATCAATACGCCTACATGTGCTCGGCTTGTCTCTTGCGGGGCTGACGCTGACCTGGAATCCGGCTGTCGTGGCGCAGACGAATCCGAACCAGAAGGCCGCGGAACTGGAGCAGCAGGGACGGTACGCGCAGGCTGAAGCGCTCTGGCGTGCGTGGTTGCAACAGCATCCAGAGGATGCCGTGGCTTATGCGCATGCCGGCGAGTTGGCGGAGCGGCAAAATCACATTGCAGACGCCATCGCGGAGTATCAGAAGGCGATGGCGATTGCACCGGCGATGCCCGGATTGCGGCCTAATCTTGGGCTCATGTATTTCAGAAACGGCAATTACCGGCAGGCCATTGCGATGTTTCAGCCAATGCTGAAAGAGGACCCCAAGAGCGAGCGCATTGTGCTGCTGATGGGCATGTCACATTACGGGCTGGCTCAGTATGCCGCGGCGACTCCGTATCTGAAGCAGGCGGCAGAGCTGGATCAAAATAACCTGACACTGCTGCTGACGCTGGCTCATAGCTGCCTCTACGCCAGGGACTACAAGTGTGTGCTGGACACCTTTCATCAGATTATTGCCCTCGATCCGCAGTCGGCCCAGGCTCACATGCTGGTGGGCGAGGCACTCGATGAGATGAAGGACTGGATTGGCGCGGAACGGGAGTTCAGGGCGGCGATCGCTGCGAACCCCAAAGAGCCGAATGTTCACTTTGGATTGGGATATCTGTTGTGGACACGGAGCCAGTACCCGGAGGCAGCCACGCAGTTTGAGGCGGAACTTGCGAATGATCCCGGAAACTTTCTGGCGACGCTTTACCTTGCCGATACGGATCTGCGCAGGAGCAAGCCGGACGATGCGTTGCCGCTGCTGAAGAAGGCTGTCAGGATGGGGCCGGGCAATGCGATGGCGCATCGCGATTTGGGCGAGGTTTACGCGGACTTGAATGACGACGCGAAGGCCGTGGCGGAGTATCGGGAGGCGGTGCGGCTGGCACCGAAGGACACCAATGCCCGCTGGCGGCTTGGACGTCTCTATCGCAAGATGGGAATGGTGGATGCGTCGAATGCGGAGTTCAAGAAGCTGCAGGGCCTGCAAAAAGCCGAGAACGAGCGACTGCTGCAGGTGATGTCAGAGGCGCCGGATGGGAAGTCCAAGGCGGCCGCGCCAGCACAGACACAAAAAAAGTAAGGCCGGAGCATAGACTCCGGCCTTCCCAGTCATGCAAGTTGATTCAGCTCAAGGCTGATTAAAAGTAGAACTTGGCTGCGAGTTGGATGCGGCGCGGTGAATGTCCAGCAATCACCTGCCCGTAGCTGGGGTCCTGGGTTCCAACATCGACGCCGTCGAAGTTAGAACTGCCAATGCTGCCGGGGCTGCCGAAGCTCTCATGGTTGAAGGCATTGAAGAATTCACCACGAAGCTGGAACGAATCCCCATTCAGGATCTTGATGTTTTTGACAGCGGCCAGATCCCAGTTGTCATACCCGGGGCCGAGCATGCTGCCACTGCGCTCGGAGCCAAAGTGATTGACGGCAGTGGCAAAGGATGAGGTGCTGAACCACTCCCCTACCTTCTTGTACATGTGAACCGGAGCGATTTGGTCCGGGCGAGGCGCGATGCCTGCCGCTCCCATGCCGAGGCCGGTATTCAGACCGCTTTGATCCCAGGGTCCGAGCGGCTGAATGAGCGAGATGGAACTGCCGGAGGTGAAGGAGGTAATGCCTGAAACCTCCCATCCGCCCAGCAGCCTGCCCTTGAGGCCATGCTGGCCGCGGAAGAAGGGCAGATCGTAGACGTAATCGGCAGTGAAGATTTGCGGCGTGTTGTAGGTCGATGGACCGTAGTCGAGGCTGAGGTCATAGGTGTCTGTCGCCACGTTGCTGCGGTCAGAGGAATTGGTGGTCATGTCTTTGGAGTAGGTGTAGGCCATGCCCAACTGCAGGCCGTGGGATTGATGGTTCACGCTGATCTGCAGCGAGTTGTAGTTATTGGTGAATATGGGCACACGGCTGACAATGGCCGCGTAGCCGCGATAAGGACGGATGTAGTTCACGCTGGAGTTCGTGGGCGCGGTCTCGCGGGCGGCCACGGTGGGCTGGTTCAAGTCGACTTCACCAAGAAGGTGACGCGCCAGGTTGCCGACGTAAGCCACTTCCACAACGGTGTTGGGCAAGAGCATATGCTGCACCGAGACATTGAAGTTGGCGTAGTTGGGCACCTTGAATGCGGGCGTTCCTGTGGCAGTGATGTTATTGGGCCCATAACTGACAGCGTTTGATCCGCTCTGAATGTTGTCAAATGAACCATTGAGGATAGTGACCTTCTGCGCGAGCGGAGGGTTGTTGAAGGCATTCTGCTCCCAGATGCCGTCGAGCAGGCGATCGTAGAAGATGCCAAGGCCGCCGCGAATGACGGTCTTTCCATTGCCCCTGACGTCATAGGAGAAGCCAAGACGAGGAGCAAAGTTGGCGTTGTAGTTGGGATTGACATAGCGGTTATAGGGAGAACAGGAGGACAGAGGTGCAATGGACTGCGCCTGCGCGCAGGCAGCACCTTTGGGAAAAATGAGGCCGTTGGTGTAAGTGGCCGGGAGAAGCGCGTAGCCGTTGATAGATTGTCCGGGAAGGAAATTGCCGGCGTTTTGGTCTGTCGCTGCATTTCCACCATCGATCTGCGGAGCAAAGAGCGGGCTGAAAAATGCCGGATCGAAGTTGGAAAGGGTGTTGTTCACATCGGTGGGTGATGGGAAGCGGCTCCAGCGGACGCCCAGGTTCAGGGTGAGACGGCGGGTTATGTTCCAGTCATCCTGAATGTACGCCTCAAGATTGGCAAAGTGCAGGTCAGGCACGATATCCGGCAGCGTCTGAGTGAACGAAGCCACGTTGCCCACGAGGAAGTCACCCCACGAATTGAAGCTGAAGCTGGGATCGCCATTCACGGCATTTTCGGTCTTGACCATCTGCTGCAACTGGAAGCCGGTGCGGATGGTCTGCTTGCCGAGAGACAGCGAGAGATTGTCGAAGAATGTGCGGTCGAGGTTGCGCTCCTTGTATGGGGACGAGCCGGGGTTGAAGCCGGTGACTCCGATAATGCTGACGGCTGGGACCTTGCCATAGGGATCGGGCGTCCATTGGTTGGTCAGTTCGCTATTGATCTTGGAAGAGGTTGCGAACTGGCCCGGCTTGATATTCGCGGCGATGGTGCCCTGCGACCAGGCAAACTCAAACTCATTGACCGCCTTGGGGCTGATGGTCCATGTGAGGTTGGCTACAACGTTCTTGCCCGGGGAGTTGTAGGAGGTGTCGGTGAGGGTGGGGTAATTGGAGCCGGCCCACAGGCCCTCAGGATCATCGGAAGGCATCGTGTCGTTCAGGTATCTCGCGAAGAAATGCAGCTTCTTTGTGAAGTACTCGTCGACGCGCACGATGTCATCGCGGTAGTTGTTCAGCGCGCTGTATGAAAAAGTGTAATTACCCCCGTCATTGGCGGGGAATTTGTCAAAGACGTTGGTCAGATAGACCTTGGAATTGCTGCTATAGCACTGCGACGAGATTTTCGTGGTGTTGGAAGCAGGATCATACGTCGTACAGTTGGCGGGTGCATTGGTAAAGTCGCCGGGTACGATGCCCTGCAGTTCTGCCTGGGAGGCCGCGGGCATGGTATCGCCGCCGGGCGTGCTGGTCTTGCGCCATTCCTCTGCCCAGAAGAAATAGGTTCTCTTCCTGCTGGTGTTGTAGAGCTTGGGAATGAAGGCCGGGCCGCCAATGGTGAAGCCGTAAACATTGTGATGGTTGACCGGGTTCTTGTTGGGCAGGCCATTCTCTGCCTGCTGGCGCTTATTAAACCATTCGTTGGCATCGAGCATAGTGTTGCGCACATACTCGTAGGCATCGCCATGAAAGTGACTGGTGCCCGCCTTGGTCTGCACCAGCACCTGGCCACCGCCAGAGCGGCCATAGCCTGCATCGTAGGTGCCGCGCTCGAGTGTGAATTCCTGAATGGCGTCGACGTTGGGCGAGTTGGTGACGGTCGTATTCGAGCCCGTATCGTTGATGTCCGCTCCGTCAATGGTCCAGTTATTGGCGCTGGTGCGGGCACCATTGACTGACATTGCGGTGTTACCGGCGTTGGTTTCGTCGCCCATCTGGTTGACGACGCCCGGCTGAAGCGTGACGAGCTCCTGAAAGTTGCGGCCGGCGAGCTCCAGCTCGTGAATCTGCTTGCCGGTGAGCGTGCCGGACTCGGCTGCGCTTTGCGTATTGACCGCCACGGCAGAAGCGTTGATGGTCACGGTCGTGCTTGCGGAGCCGACCTTGAGAACTGCATTGAGGCCGCGTTTCTGGGCAACGTTCAAGACCACGTGCTGCGCCTGAAAGCTCTCAAAGCTGGTGGCGGTAATGGTGACCGTGTAGGTTCCGGCTGAGAGATTGGTGATGGAGTAATTGCCGGTCGCATCGGATTGGACCGTGCGGCTTACGCCTGCAACGCCATCCTCTGTAACGGTGATGGTTGCGTTTGGAATCACAGCGCCGCTCGAGTCCGTTACGACTCCGGAGAGCGTTGCGGTGAGCACCTGGGCGCGCGCGGCCAGCGGGTGGAGCATGCACATAGCCAGCAAGAGCGACAGAAAAATGCTGCCAGAGTTCCTGAAGAATTGACGCGCTGAACTGAAGCCTTCGAGCGAAAGAGGGCCGGTTGGTCCCTTTCCATCGCAAGTTCTCATCACATACCTCCTAAAATTTCCGATTTGCAATCCTGATGCATGAACACACCCGGCCGTTGGGGCCGGTCCCACTCCCTCTGCCGGGGAGTTATGGCGACCGAGAGAAGTACTGCAAACCTGCGAAGGAAACATCGAACGGAGGAGCTTTTGAGGCTCATCCGGCGATGAATCATGGTTCGGCGCATGAGCCAAATGCTGGCAAATGCAACGAAGAGAACTGGGGAAAAGGCTGCTTTTCAGGTCTTTCTAAAGACCTCTTTTTGAATTGCAGATGACGATAGGGCGAATTTCATGAGATTTCAAGGAAAAAATGACCAAATATGCCAGAAATGATCAAAATAGGCCCGGCGGGAGATATCCGCTTGCGATTACCGGGCTGCAGCAGGGGGCATGCACGGCTCGGTGCGAGGCCGAATTGCGGAGGGGAGAGCGGGAGCGCGCGCCCGGCCTTGTGAAGATGAGACTCTTTTGCGGTCAGGCCAGGATGACCTGAATGCCCAGACGCTCGATTGCGGCAATCGCTTCAGAAGATGCGCCAGTGTCGGTGATGAGCGTGTGTATCTCACTGGTCTGGCAGATGAGCGCGGGGCCGACGCGGTCCAGTTTGCTGGAGTCGCTTACGACAATGATCTGCTTGGAGCGCTTCATCATTTTTCGGTAGACCAGAGCCTCTTCCTGCTCCAGCGAAGTGATGCCGCGCTCGGGATGAAGGCCCGTGATGCTGAGAAAGAGGCGGTCCATGTATACGTCGTCGAGGAAGTCCAAGGCGGCGTGGCCGGTGAGAGAAAACGACCATGTCCAGGGGATCACACCGCCGGTGAGGTAGGTGCGGATTCCCGGCTGATTGCACAGTTCCATCCCGATATTGACGGCATTGGTAATGACATCGATGTTTTCGCGATGGCGCAGACTGCGGCCGACAAAAGTCGTCGTGGTTCCGGCCGAGAGCCCGATGGTTTCGCCTGGCTGAATGAGTTCGGCACCTGCGAGACCGATGCGGCGCTTTTCAGAAGCAAAGCGTTGCTCGCGAGCCAGGAAAGAGCTGTCAAACCGAAAAGGCTCGTAAAGAAGCGGCTCGACGAGTGTTGCCCCGCCGTGAATGCGGCGAATGAGTCCGCGATTCTCAAGCCTGCCCAGATCGCGCCGGATGCTTGGGGACGAAGAGCCGACAGCGGCAAGAATCTCTTCGATGGTAGCGGTTCCGGTGCGAAGCAGGAATTTGAGGATCTGTTCGGAACGTGGACTAAGCGTGTTGGACATCATTCACCCTGGCTACGGAGCAAGTTCTTCATCGTTTTCCCCGAAAGGAGGAATCCAACCCCACGATTTTTCGCAGGGACCCCGATGAACATCGCCGGGGCTCGACCTGATGACGAGATCAGGTGATCGTCTTCCCTCTCGTGAATCACAGATGCCCAGGACCGACGGGAACCGCCCAAGCGTTTGGCCGAGCCCAATGGCAATCTGAGCATACCCTAGCAAATCACATCAATAGAACTATTTACGCAACAATTCATTCTCTTTGGCCGCTCCCATTCGTATTGATCCCATATAAAAGCGGTGCCTGCCGGGACTTCTCTTCCTCCTTGAAGCGGCCTTCCAGAAAAAGAGATTGATCATTTTTAGCACATATGCTCAAATGTCGGAATTCTTTGCTCTTTGAGCCTTGATATCCGCTCTCCTTTCCTCAGATATCACCATTGCCCGAAATGAAAGACCCGCAATCAATGCGGAGCCTGCATATCTCCAACCCGGGGAGTTCCCCGAAGGCGGCTTTGGAAGTCCCCCGAACATTAGTCGTGGAGGAGAAGATGAATCACTCACGTTTCATCCGTAGTCTGCTGGGAGTTCTGTGCCTGATCCTGCTGCTGATTGCTGCTCCCATAACGTTGAAAGCGCAGAGTATTCCCGTGTGGCAAACCAACACTGCGTACACGGCGGGCCAAGAGGTGAGCTATAACGGCGTCGATTACATCTGTTTGCAATCGCATACCTCGGAGCCGGGCTGGGATCCACCGGATGCTCCCGCGCTCTGGAGTCCGGCCAGCTCCACCAGCTCATGCACAACGGCTCCCAGCTCGCCGACAGGCCTGACGGCTTCCAACACGACAAGCACGGGCACGACTCTGAATTGGGGAACAGTGACGGCGCCAGCCAACTGCTCGATCACCAGCTATACCGTACTCGAGAATGGAAGCTCCATCGGTACCGCGACCGGAACCAGCTTCACGGTGACCGGGCTGACGGCCTCCACAACCTACAACTTTGCTGTGCAGGCGACAGACTCCGATGGAACATCGTCGGCGAGCACGGCCGTGCCAGTTACGACCGCTGCCAGTTCGTCCGGTGGTGGATGCGGAGCAGCGTGGAATGCAGCCACGGCTTACACAACCGGCATGACAGTTAGCGAAAACGGAATCTCGTACGTCGCCAACTGGTGGACACAGGGGCAGGACCCGGCAACGAACAGCGGACCCGCCGGGAGCGGGAAACCGTGGACATCGCAGGGAGCCTGTTCCAGTTGCACACAAGCTCCCGCTACCCCAACTGGTCTGGCTGCCTCCACGACTTATGACAGCGCGAACCTGTCATGGAACGCAGATACGCCGCCGGCCGCCTGCACCGTGAGCTACACCGTTCAAGTGAGTCAGCAATCACCCGTCACCACCAGCGCAACTTCAGCAACGGTTTCGGGTCTGGCTTCCTCCACTGCTTACACGTTCACCGTCGCGGCCACGGACTCGGCGGGTTCGTCGTCCGCAGCTACGGGCAGCTTTACAACACAGGCCAACCCTTGCACGACTGCTCCCACGAGCGCACCTGCCAATCTGACCGCAGGCAATACCAGCGGTTCGTCCACAGTATTGAGCTGGTCCGCGGTCACTGCTCCTACCGGCTGCACCATCGGATACACCATCACCGGAGGGCCCGCGACAGAAAGCACATCCTCGACAAGCGATGTGGTCACCGGACTGAGCCCATCCACGTCATACACGTTCTCAGTGGCAGCAACCGATCATGCCGGGACAGGACCGGCCAGCACCGTTGCAGTGACCACTACCAATGCGCCTGCAAGCTATTTTGTGGGCGGATGGTTTGAGGAGTGGGGAACCTACTACGCCAACTCCAATGTTGCGGACCTGCAAACCAGCGGCGTCGTGAACTCGCTGACAGACGTGATCTACGCTTTTGCCAAGCCTGCCTCGAACGGCACGAACGTGGTCTGCTCGCTCGCCGACTCGTACGCGGACTACCAGAAGGCCGTGCCGCAAGTTCCTGGTGCGACAGCAGCAGCCTCTCCGTTGCTAGGCAACTTTGGCGCGCTGATGCAACTGAAGCAACTCCATCCCAACCTGAAAATACTGATCTCCATTGGCGGATGGAATCCACCGACGTATAACCAGCTATTTGACACAGCATCGAGCACGGCCGCCAATCGCCAGGCGTTTGTCAGCTCGTGCATCAACATGTTCATTCAGGGCAATATTGCGTCCGGAGTGAATGCACCCAACCTCTTCGATGGCTTTGATATTGACTGGGAGTTCCCCAACGCCGCCGAGACCAATAACTTCACCGCGCTGATGACGGAGTTTCGTAATGAGCTGAATACTCTGTCAACGACGACGGGCAAAACCTATCAGTTGATCGCCGATCTGGCTGCTGGTCCTTCCACGCCGGGTGCGGCCGAGTTCTCAGGCAACGATGGAGGATATGACACGATCGATATCCCTGCCGTCTCACAGGAACTCGACTACCTGAATGTGGATGGCTATAACTATGCCGGAGACTGGTCGAATGCCACGAACGATGGCTCGGCGCTCTATGACGAAGGGCAGGACCCGCTCTACGGCACCAGTTCGACCAAGGGATGCAACTACATCGATTGCACGGTGCAGTATTATCTCAGCCACGGCGCACCGGCGGCCAAGTACACCATGGGCATTCCACTTTATGGTGTGGGCTGGGCAGGCGGGCTGACCTCAACCAACAGCGGCATGTACCAAAATGCGACCGGTGCAACTGACGGCGCCGGCGCGATGACGACGAACGGCACCACGCCTGTTCCGCTGGCCAACGGTACGGGGCTCTGCACCAGCGGTAACAATCAATCCAGTCCGGCGGCAGGCTGCGATCCGCTGCTCACCGACGGAATGGCGACCTACGGAACTATCGAAAATATGATGAGCCACGGCTTCACTGTGAGCTTTGACTCCACCCGATGTGCAACCCGCATGTTCAATGCTTCCACCGCGCCTTTCAGTGACTGGGCATTCAGCTTCGACGACGCCAACTCGGTGCAATGCAAGGTGGATTACATCAAACAATATGGTTTGGGCGGCGCCTATGTCTGGGCGCTGAAGGATGATGATTCCTCTGGCACACTGACAAAAGCAGTCGCCGCCGACCTTAACCAGTAGCCATGATCCCTCATGTGGAGGACGGACATCGTCCTCCACATGAGAACTGTGCTTGTGGCGGATCTCATGCGGCGATGCCAGGCTACCAAGCGACGCCTTGCGTGTTATTGCTGTCCGGCCTCGGCGTTCCTTCGATGAGCTAGTTCCCTGCTTCCTTTAATCCGGCAGCCAGAGCTTTGATCTCGCTGGCAGCAGGCTCTTCGTCGTTCACGGCCCAGACGTAGGCTCCGCGCAGATGATGCGTGCGGATGTAAGCAGCCTTGGCGTTGATGGAACGCAGGTCGTCAAAGGTGTAGAACCAGTGACCAGAGGAAAGATATAGCGTAGCTTCCACACGTTTCGCGTCATACCAGTAGTGCGCGTCTGGACGATGCAACAACTGCGCGAGCGTGGCGTCGGTGGCAAAGCCCGGGGTGAGAATGTTGTCGCAACCCACAGCCGGATGCACTTTGCTCTGAGTAGGACATATGCCCTTTCCATTGGCAAGGAAGACGGGAGCCGGAGCTGCCGCAACCTGGTAAAGACCGTGGTTGCCTGCTTTGACACCGCTCCAGCCCAAGCCATAAAGCGGAATGCCCATGGTGTACTTGGACGGGGGTACGCCTGCTTTCATATAGGCTCGGACGGTGTCGTCAATGGAGCGCGCATCGTGGCGCAGAGGATCGGCGGGGCTGTCGTAGAGCGCAGAGCTGGCCTCCGTAAGCTTCTGGTCAGGAGACGCGTAGTCGTAGCCATCGATTGTAAGAAAATCGACTTCATTGGCTGCGGCCTTCAGGTCGATGTTCGCGTACTTCTTTGGATTAGCAGGAGAGTCGAAGGTCAGAGTGTAATGCCTGCCTGTTTTGCGACTCAGTGCGTTCAACTGCTGCCGGAACTCATGCAGCAATGCGGTGAAGTTGTTGCGGTCTGATTTGAGGGGAAACTCCCAATCCACGTTGAACCCGTCGAAGAGGCCTGGAGCATTTACACCAGGGGCGAGATGCCCCTGAATAAAAAGACGGATGCACGATTTGACCAGAGCCCGCCGCTTCGCGGGCGAGGCTGCGGCTGCGGTGAATCCCGATACATCGCCGGCCTGGCCGCCCAGCGAGATGAGCGTCTTCAAGTGGGGATGCAGCGCCTTGAGTTGCAACATGCCCGCGAAATTGCCGTAGACCGGACCCGAAAATTGCTTGCCGTTCACGCCGGGGACGGATTTGTTTTCCCACGCAGCGTAGGGATAAGCAATGGCGCAGACCGGTGAAGCGCCGGGCGTAACGTTGCCGAAGGCATAGATCAGGTAATCCAGCTTCGCGGCTACGCCGTTCCTTTCCAGATCAGCCATGGTGTAGCCCGAATACTGCCCATCCCATTCTTCAAAATAGGCTCCCAGCACGCGCTTCTGCGCTTGCGCAGAAATCGCACAGACGGAGAGGAATAAGATCAACCCCGCAAGGTAGATGGTTGAGATACGCAGAAACGCTGCCCTTGAAATCATGCGCCAAGTGTACGCCTGAGGAGATAGTCACAGGCCGATTACAAAGCTGGACGCTGAGAGATTTTTTGTGTGGCAGGTATCGGGAGCGCGAGCCTGCGTGCAGCCATCGGATCGCGAACGGGTCCATGCTCTTCGGAGAGAACATGGCAGAGGTGTTAAGGTAGTTTTCATTCCGGTATACCATTTCATCCATCCACCATGAACATTGCGGCCTATCTACTCTTCCTCACGAAAGGTTCTCGATGAAATCGCTGTCGCTCTCCTCCACCTGCAATCGGAACTCGGACGCCCGAAGCTACGCGTTTTGCTTTCGGCGCCTGCAGACTCTTTCACCGGCACTGCGACGTTGTCGTTCGGGATTTGGGCTGAACCGCCTCGTGTGGGCGCTTCTCGCAGCTCTGCTGTGCTGCTTTGCGCCTGTCATGCATGCGCAGATGCAGCCTCAGCCGCGCCTGATTCCTTTGCCACGAGAGTGTCATTTTTCGGGAACTACTTCCGCAGCCAGTGCACTGATTATTGTTCCTGGTGATAATCCAGAAGATAACTTTGCCGCGGAAGACCTCGAAAGAGCGATGAAGGCACGGGGCATCCAGGTCGCGCCCAGCACGGGCAGTCCCGAACTGACCGTCCGGCTTTTGCGCAAAGATACTCGGGCCGCGAAACAGGCCTTGGAGAGCGCGAATCTGAAATTTGAGCCCGCCATGAAGGCTGAAGGCTACGTTCTTTTGGCAACGCCTGGCAGAGTCACGATCGTGGGTGCGACCGCAGCAGGGGTGTTTTATGGCGTGCAGACGCTCAAGCAGATGTTGTCTGGTTACGGCACTTCAGCCTATCTAGCACTCGGCACAATTCGAGATTGGCCGGCGATGAGCTATCGAGGCATCGATGACGATCTATCACGCGGTCCCCTTCCGACGCTGGCTTTTATGAAGGAGCAGATCCGCACGTTTGCCTCATACAAAATCAATGTCTACTCTCCTTATCTCGAGAATGTGATCGAGTATGCGAATGATCCGGGCGTTGTGCCACCGGGCGGTGCGATTACGCGCGGTCAAGCTCAGGAGCTTTCACGCTACGCAAGCCAGTATCACATCATGATCATTCCCGAGCAGGAAGCCTTTGGCCATCTGCATCATGTGCTGACGGATGAGACCTACTCGAACCTGGCGGAAAATCCGCACGGGAGTGTACTGGCGCCGAACCAGCCCGGCACGCAAAAATTGATCCTGTCATGGTTCACTCAGCTCGCGGAGGATTTCCCCAGTCCGTTTCTGCACATTGGAGCGGACGAGACCTTCAACCTGGGAACCGGACGCACAAAAGAAGAGGTAGAAAAACGCGGCTTAGGTCCTGTTTACGCCGACTTCCTTTCACAGATTCATTCCACGCTGGCTCCGCTGCACCGGCGACTGCTCTTCTGGGGCGATGTGGCCTGGAATGACCCCGCAGCCATCAGCAGGCTGCCGAAAGATATGATTGCGGTTCCGTGGGTCTACTGGCATGAAGACAACTACGACAAAAATATTTTGCCGTTTAAGAATGCGGGGATTGAGACGTGGGTAGCGCCGGGAGACTCGAACTGGTCAGTCATGTACCCACTGGGCGAGAACGCCATCGATAATATCTCCGGCTTCATTGCAGCCGGCCAGCGGCTCGGCTCGACGGGTGCGTTAACCACGGTGTGGAACGATGACGGGGAAGGCCTCTTCAATGAAGACTGGTTCGGCGTTCTGTTTGGCGCGGCCGCCAGTTGGCAGCCGGGCTTGAGCAGTGGAGCGCCCTATCAGATGGCCTTTGGCAAAGTGTTTTTTCATGACACGAGCGGAAAAGTCATGGAAGCGCAACAGGAATTGATGGACGTGACGCACACCTGGGACGTGTCGGATAGAGTCTTCTGGCTTGACCCCTGGAACCCTGTTGAGCAGGAGAAGGTGCAGAAACTGAGCCTTCAAGTTCATGAGGTTCGCCTGCACGCTGAGAATGCTCTTCGCCTTTTGAGAGAAGCGCAGAGCGAATCCCCTCACCTGATTCATCCCGAGGTGATTGCCGCCATGGAGATGGCTGCACAGCGCATCGATTTTGCGGCTATGAAATTTCAGCTCTCGGCCGAAATGTCTGACGCGTATGCGCAGATCTATTCCATGCGCAAAGACAAGTCGAAGAAGACGAAATCTACCATCGAGAGGCTGTTCCAATCTATGGATGGAGTGGACGGCCGCTGCGAGGATATGGTTGAGGGCTACTCCAGAATTCGCGGACTCTATCGGCAGGCATGGCTGTCAGAAAACCGACCCTTCTGGATTGAAAACGTAATGGTTCGCTACGATCTGAAGATTCAACTATGGCAACAGCGTAGAGAGAAGATTCAGGAAATCAGCAATCAGTGGGAGAAAACCGGCAAACTTCCCCCTCCCAAGAAAGCGGGCATCCCCACAATCGCGACCGCTGCAATTGACTGAGCTAATCTCGCAGGGCATTTCCGAATAGAGGAGATGCCCTGCGCAATGATCTATTGAAAAGCAGCCACCGGCAGCGAGATGCGAACTATCGTGCTCAGAAAAATGTCTGCACTACCCCGATCACCCTGTAAGCAGAATCCAAAACAGGCAGCGCGCGCCACTTGTCGAATGTGAGGCACGGGTGCGAAATGTCGAACGCAATCATGTCACCGACGCAAAGATCATCCTCAACGGCGCACTGCATATAAGAATGCTGATCCATCATTTTTTGGATGGACCAATGACCAGGAGCCGGGAGCGGGGATGTCTGGCCGGGCCTAAATCGCAAGCCAGGCATCGGAAATCCTGCGTCAAATGCAACATCCCGCCTCCCCATCGCGATAATCGCTTTTTGAGGCTCGGGGCGAGATTGAACATAAGCCCAGAGGTGAAGAGCCGGCTTCAACCCGGAATGCATTTGCCGAGCCACGGGATTGCGTTCCAGTATCTGTTGCTGGGCCTCGCGATAGAGTCCGGCATCATGGGTCAGATAACAGCCTGGGCGCAGAATAATTTCTGCGGCGACACCGAGCCCTGCTTGCGAAAATACATCAGCTACGACGTCGTACCATGCTGAACCAGCGCCGGAAAGCAGAAAAGGGCTTCGACGAAAGCGTCCCTGTCCTGCAAGCTTTCGAGCAATCTCGACGGCGCTGGCGAGAAACTCCCGGATGGACGATTCGTCATCGAGCACACCCTCGTAAAGCTCCACTCCACTGAGCGCAAGCGCACTGTTCCACTGCGATAGCGCAAGCAGGACGGCATTGAGTTGATCTTCATTGCGGACTCCCGTTCTTCCGCCATCGACACCAAGCTCGAGCAGCACTGGCAACTGCTGCCCGCGGGCGGCAAAGAATTTTCCAAGCTGATGAATCTGATCCGCAGAGTCAACCAGACAGTAGAATTCGAGATCAGAATCGTTCAACAGGCGTGAGATGATTGCCATGTTTTCCTGGCCCACCAACTGGTTTGCCATGAGAATGCGGCGTACACCATGCTCATAAGCGACGCGTGTTTGATGCGGAGTAGCCAGCGTGATGCCCCATGCACCGTGCTTGAGCTGCAGATCAAACAGTGCAGGAGCCATGGTCGTCTTTCCATGCGGCGCCAGAGCGAGCCCATAAGAGGAAATAAACTGCTGCATCCACGCAAGGTTATGTTGCATGCGGTCCTGATACAGCACGGCCACGGGAAGGCTGAGCTCTTCCTTGAGCAGGTTCCAATTGCGATGAGCAATTTCGGTGGAAGAAGCTGGAGCCTGCAAATAACCCAGCCCTTTGTCGAGCGGGGAGATCAAGCTGGCTTGAAGAGCGAGATTGAAGGCACTGGTGCCGGACATTTCAGCCTCCTGAGGTTTGCAGGATATCTCATGCATGCTTTGCTTTGAGGGGAATTTGGTTTATACAGGGAGTTACCTGCTGAGCACTCTCAATGACAGCCTCTTCCCAATGCGACACCTTAATCCGGCAAGCCCGGATCATCGACGGTAACGATACCAGCATACGATGCGCAGACGTCGCGATCACAGGCGACCGGATTGTTGCGGTAGGCGAGGCATTGAATATAAGCGCCCGAAACAAAGTGGATGCGGATGGCCTCACACTGGCGCCCGGCTTCATCGACACTCACACGCATGATGACACCAGCGTGATTGAGACGCCGCAGATGCTGCCGAAAATCTCGCAGGGCGTCACCACTGTCATCGTAGGAAATTGCGGCATCAGCGCAGCACCGGTCACCCTTCGTTACGGTCTTCCTGACCCAATGAACTTGCTGGGAGATGCAGGGATGTTTCGCTATCCCCATTTCGCTGACTATGTAGCCGCGGTGCAAACAGCACAGCCCGCAGTGAACGTTGGCGCTTTGGTGGGCCACACCGCGCTGCGCAATAATCACATGGATCGTCTCGACCGCCCTGCAGATTCTGCCGAGATCGAAGCTATGCGCCTTCAACTGCAGGAAGCCCTGGAGCATGGAGCACTGGGACTCAGCACGGGGCTTGCCTATGGCTCAGCAAATGCCGCCACGGCAAAGGAAGTCTTGGCACTGATGCAGCCGCTGGAAGCCGCCGGCGGCATCTATGCCACACATTTGCGCAGTGAAACCGCAACGATTCTTGATGCGCTGCACGAGGCCTTTGAAGCCGGAGATCACTGCGGCGTACCGGTGATTGTCTCTCACCTCAAATGCGCGGGCATCGATAACTGGGGACGTGCCCAGGAAGTACTACAAGTACTGGACCGAGCACGAGCAACACAGCAGATCGGATGGGATTGCTATCCATATGCGGCCGGCTCAAGCACGCTTGATCTGCGCCAGGTCGATGAACGCGTCAAGATCACAATCACCTGGAGCGAGCCTCATCCTGAAATGGCCGGCAGCACCCTGGCCCAGATCGCTGCAAAGTGGAAGACTGCGCAACTCGATGCCGCACGCAAATTGCAACCTGCGGGAGCCATCTATCACAGCATCTCTGAAGAGGACATGCGGCTCATCCTGGGGCACCCGGCAACGATGATCGGCTCCGATGGCCTGCCTCATGATCCGCGGCCGCATCCTCGGTTATGGGGAACATTTCCACGTGTACTTGGCCGCTATTGCCGCGAAGAAAAGCTGTTCACGCTTCCGGAGGCCATCAGAAAGATGACGTGGTTGCCGGCACAGCGATTTGGCCTGCGGCATCGTGGCGCCATTCGCGAGGGCTACTTTGCAGATATGGTTCTCTTTGACGCAGAGAGGATCACTGACACCGCAACTTTCACGGACTCTCAATCGCCCTCTGCGGGAATTGTAGCTGTCTGGGTAAACGGCACACTTTCATACGGAGCAGAGAGTGAGACCGGCAGGAGGAGCGGGCGCTATTTATTCCGCTCTGCCAGGAGCTGGGCACAGTAGGCAAAGTTTTCAAACGCACAGGAGGAAAGTGGCGAGCATGAAGCGATATGGAATCGAAGGTGGCACCGGCACGGGCGGCCAGCATCTCCCGTTTTCAAGAGCAGTAGAAGCCGATGGCTGGCTTTATGTTTCCGGTCAGGTTCCAATGATGGACGGTGAAGTTGTGACCGGAAATATAACGGCACAGGCACGGCAAGCAATCCAAAATCTCATGGCTATTCTCCACGAAGCGGGATACGAAAGGCAGCACATCGTTCGGTGCGGCGTCTGGCTGGAAGACCCTCGCGACTTCAGCGCTTTCAATGCTGTGTTCCGGGAGTTTTTTGGAGAACATCCACCCGCTCGCGCCTGTGTGGTATCAAGCATGGTGATCGACTGCAAGGTGGAGATCGACTGCGTCGCCTACAAGAAGCCCATACGCTGATCAGCATTCGAGATGCTTTTTCGTCGCGTTTTTTCGCTCTATTTCATACCCGACAAGGTCATGCCGCTGCCTATGATTGCCCACCATAGCCTCTTGCTGTTGCTTTCTGCGCTCGGATCGGTCGCTGGTCTTGTGCTGCTGATTGCCGTTGTGAAATTGAATCCGTTCCTATCTATTCTTTTAGCTTCGCTGGCGCTGGCACTGCTTACCGGCATGCCATTACAGAACGTGGTGCATTCTTTCGAAGCAGGATTAGGCGGCACGCTGGGTCACATTGCTGTAGTTGTGGCCCTCGGAACCATGCTCGGGAAAATGATGGCCGAATCCGGAGGCGCGGATCGCATTGCACACACGCTCATTCGCTTCTTTGGTGAGAAGCGTGTGCATTGGGCCATGATGACGATCGGCTTGATCATAGGGTTGCCTGCATTTTTTGAGGTGGGATTTGTCCTGGTGATCCCCATCGCCTATACGGTCGCGAAACGCACACGCACTTCGATGGTGTTGGTCGGTCTGCCTTTGGCCGCGGGACTCTCTGTCGTTCATGGCCTTGTACCGCCTCACCCGGCTGCGATGCTGGCCGTCACCATGTACCACGCCGATGTGGGGCACACCATCTTCTATGCACTGTTGATCGGACTACCTACCGCCGCCATTGCGGGCCCTGTCTTCGCCAAGCTGATTGCTCCTCATATACACCTTGCGCAAGAGAACCCCCTGGCCACGCAATTTCTTGAACGGAACCCTGATCGTGGTTTTCCCAGTTTCGGGATTTCGCTCTTCACGATCCTGCTACCGGTGCTGCTGATGCTAGCCGGTAGCGCCGCCGATGCTATCACGGCCCGTGGCAGCATGCTGAATAACGTGCTGCATCTTGCCGGGAATGATGATATTGCGTTGCTCGTAGGCGTACTGGTCAGCTTTGTCACCTTCGGACGGATGAGGGGATTCACCAAGGAAACGATCCTGCGCTTCAGCAATGAATGTCTGGCTCCGACAGCCACAATCACCTTATTGGTGGGCGCAGGAGGAGGCTTCGGGCGAGTGCTGCAAGACAGTGGCGTCGCACTTGCGATCATCTCTGTCGCTCTGCACCTTCACGTGCCTCTATTGCTATTGGCCTGGCTGCTGGCAGCGCTGATGCGACTTGCCGTTGGCTCTGCCACGGTTGCAATGAGCACGGCGGCTGGCATAGTTGCTCCAATTGCACTCCATACTCACGGAGCGAACCCCGCATTGCTTGCCATTGCCACTGGAGCAGGGTCGTTGATTTTCTCACATGTAAATGACGGCGGATTCTGGCTGGTGAAAGAGTACTTCAACATGAGTGTTCCCGATACGCTCAAGACGTGGTCAGTCTGCGAAAGCATCATCTCTGTCTGCGCGCTGCTGTTGACCTTTGCGGTGTCTTTCGCAATCCGATAGCGTGCGCGGCATGAGCAAAGTTTCACAAAATTGAAAGGAGCATATCGAAGTGAATGAGAACAGCTCTCGAAGGCAATTCCTGAAGAGTGCGGCCACTGTGGCCGTTGCAGCGGCAGCGCATCGTGTGGCCGGGGCTACTGAACATATTTCCAAAAGTGGCAAGACATTTGCTTACGTGGGCACATACACAGGTGACCTCGGGAAACAAAAAAACGGCGAAGGAATTTATCGCTTTGAATTGGACCCTCACAACGGCGACCTGCTGCATGGCACATTGGTGGCCAGAACGCCTAGCCCTTCCTGGATAACGATCCATCCCTCAAAACGATATCTCTATGCGATCAACGAAGTAGAGAACTTTGAGGGCAACAATGGCTCAGTGAGTGCATTTGCCATTGATCGCGGTTCAGGCGCTCTGTGCTTGATCAACACCGTCAGCTCAGCAGGAGCTGGCCCCGCCTATATGAGCGTAGACGCAAGAGGAAAGTTTGCATTTGTTGCCAATTACATCGGCGGCAGCATAGCAGTGCTTCCGATTCGAGCAGATGGCTCACTTGGTTCGGCTGTATGCGTGCACCATGACACCGGCGCAATTGGCGCGCAACGCGCTACAAACGCACCTGCTGGCAGCTTTGCCATCAGCGGACACGACGCTCCGCATGCGCATATGATTCATGCCGACCCCAACAATCGGTTCGTACTCTCCACTGATCTGGGACAGGACCGCATCTACAGCTATCGACTGCAGGAGGAAACAGGCAAGCTGACGCCGGTTGCAGCAACGCCTTTTTTTAAGCTGCCTACCGGTGACGGACCGCGAC
This sequence comes from Acidobacterium capsulatum ATCC 51196, assembly GCF_000022565.1. NCBI lineage: Bacteria > Pseudomonadati > Acidobacteriota > Terriglobia > Terriglobales > Acidobacteriaceae > Acidobacterium > Acidobacterium capsulatum. Next base: position 43,427 of record NC_012483.1, on the reverse strand, counting down.
ACTTTGCATTTCACCCCAATAAGCGCTGGATGTACTCCATTCAGGAAGAAGCGTCTACCATCGCCTTCTTTCACTACGCCCCTGATTCTGGCATCCTCGACCGTCAGCAAATTATCTCCGCATTGCCTCGGGGTTTTGTGGGAACCAACTTCTCATCAGAGATTGCAATCTCCGCTCAAGGCAACGTCCTTTATGCGGCCAACCGGCTCCACAATACAATTTCAGTCTTTAAGATAGGCACTGACGGCAGGCTTGCATTTGCAGGAGAAAACTCCACGATGGGGGATTACCCGCGCAACTTCTGCATCGATCCGACGGGCCGATTTCTCTTCGCATGTAACCAACTCAGTGACAATATCGTGCGCTTCCATATTCACGAGAGCGATGGTTCACTGAAATTCTCTGGCAACTATACGGCGGTTCCAACGCCAGCTTGCATCACTTTTCTTAGCTGATAAAACACTTGATTTCACAATGCGAAGACTGGAAGAAACCTGGCCGAGACAGCAGCATCTATCCTGAGAGCGCTCGTCGATGCGCAAATTGAAGACACTGACCTAGCTCGAAAACATCTCACCCTTGGGAATCGATCCCAGGGTGAGATGCAGGTTATTGCGGATAGATGGAGCTTCGCAACACCAGCAACTCTATCGGCCGTCGAAGAGCTCATGGCTGCACAGCAAAATGATGAAGTTGCGGCCCAATGAGATTGGAGAACTTGTAGTTCTGCCGGCGGTCCATATCGATATTCCAGAACATCGCGCCCAGCAGATGCGGATAGCCGTACGAGTTGCTCAGCCGGTAGTGCGTGCCCACAGGCGCGTTGCCGGTCATGAGGTAGCGCATGGCATCACTGACCACCGATGGCTGCGCATAGCCAACGAGAAAGCCGATCACCACCTTACTTGCAGGAAGGGGTGGAAACCACTGCGCACGATTGCCACCGACATAGAATCCGTGTAGCAGGAGATCAGCTAATGCCGCGTGATAATCGACCGTGTGCGACTGATAGATTTCCCCGTCCAATGCTTCCATTGGTGGCGTGTTGTAGTCCTGAATATCGACGAAAGAAAGATCTTTGCGGAGCGCATAGATGATCGGAAGCTCTGACCCGAACTGGCCGCCGTAGGTGTCATACCCCGCGGGCACCTGTGATCCCTCAGGCACGATACTGAGGAGAAACTTGGGGCCGAAATGAGCTTTGATCTGGCGCATGGCAGCGATCAAATGCACGATGGATGGGGTGGTCGGATGGCGGAAGTCTGTATCACCGGGAGCGAGGTCGAGCGATGGACTTTCAAAATCAAGATCAATTCCACGGAATCCGTATTTCGCGACAAGATGCTCGACGCTCTGTACGAATACTGGAACCTGTGCGGATTGATCGAGCTTGAAGAATTCTCCGCCTCCGCCGAGTGAGAGCATGACAGTCTTGCCCTGCTGCTGCAGCGATGCCACGTCTGACTTGAATTGCCGGGAAGAAATGCCTTGTGGAAGCGTGAAGCGCAACGCTCCTTCTGGACCACCGGAAACGGGTGCTGCAAAGGCGACGATGATGTTGTCCCACTGTGGTGAAACATCATGCAGAGGAAACAACGCACCTGTGCTGTCTTCACCGGTCCAGTAGCCAATCAGTTGATGCTCATGACGCATCTTGCCTATTGGCTTCGGGATGATCTGCGATGTTGCGACCAGGGTGCCGGGAGAAACCTGCGTAGCGCTCTGGCAGGATTGAGCTGATGCTGCCAAAATCTGAGCGTCAGGGAAGCTGTGCTGTCTTCTGAACGATTTGGAGGACGCGCCATACCAGAAAGGAAGAGCAACATTTTGCAAGTGATACATGCGAGCTGCCGTGCTGGCAAAGTAGGGCTTTGAGAAGGGAAAATTATTTTTCAGATTAACGTCTGTTGGCTCGAGCAGAAAATAGTCCGAGCCAATGCCTGTGCCGGAGCAACGGCCGGTGACGGGATTCTTCCACGCCGCAAAATGATTTCCAGGTGCGTGCGCATAGTCGCCGTGAAAGAGTGAATTATGCTCCGGATCAAGCACGAACTCAGCCAACTGCTGCGTCAGGGGTTGAACGTCCTGCTCTTTCACAATTGCAGGCGCAGCGTGCAGATATGTGCCCAATACAAATGAATCTCCGGTTGCAGGGTCAATGCCATGAGCGCCCCACGAACAGCAGATGGTTGCATCGCTCCACGTGTAATAGGCTGCATTCGGCGTCACAATGAGGAAGAGCTTTCCTTTTTCAGAAGGCAACTGCGCAAAGATTCTTCTCTCTAGATATTCAACATCGAGAATCGCCATCTTGCCGCCGGTTCGGCCATCACTCAGCAGATAACCGGCCCTTGGGGGAATCGTGATATGCAAAGGATGAACCGCCGGAGAACCCAGAAGCGTGTGCCATCCGGCAGCATGATGCACGGCGCTCCGCAACAGGGCATCCGCGTACTGCGTGTGCTCTGAATCAGAAAACCCGAAGCGGGCAAAGACGGGAGAATGCAGGACCGCAGGCACAGCCGACAGAGAAGATAAGGTAGCTGGCCGCCCATTTGCCGGGTTGGCAACAAAAGATAGTGTCACCGGCACCAAGACAGTCGGAATGACAGTCGTCTTCGACTGCGATGGAGAACGTCCTAATAGCGTGACGCTCCCATGATGATCGGCCACGGTGAAATGCGGCAGGGTACTCTGTGCTAACGCAGCAGCAACGAAAAACAGAACAAGCGAGAGCAGACTGCCAAGTCTCATCACAACTATCTCCTTGTGGCGCCCGATGCCAAGTGCGTTAAGGCTATTCGCATGCGCCTTCAAAGTATAGTTCGATCTCTTCGCATATTCTGTCTTTCATCTCAGACAGGAAGAATGCGGCTGTGACGGAATGTCGATCTTGCTTGCCGTCAAACGGAATTATTGCGGATCAATTCGCAAATGATAGGCCAGACCATAATGCAGGGACCGAAAACAGAAGCGGGCTGACAGATGATAAACGCTGCCGACCCGCTGATGGTTTATCGCAGTACTTTGCGTTAAGGGATGAGACCTCAATGTGCGGCGGCTGCAGCATGCTTTCCTGACGCTGCTTCCACCAGCATCTGCATTGGCTTCATGATGTCAAAGCGCGTCAGGTCTATCGGTTCCGCCGCCTGCTTGAGAAGCGCAACTTGGGCTGCTTCCCAGCCCGGAGGCGGGGTCTTGCCTGTTCCCAGATAGCCGATGGCCTGCAATCCCATGCTACCCATTTGCCCCAACTGCACTGATCGAATCTGCGCGGGGGCCAGGCGGGGAGAATGGCGCATCTGCTCAGATACCCGGTCTTGTTGGGTGACCCAGGTCTCCATCAGCATGCGCAACCGCTGATTCTGCTTGCTGTTCGCATCCGGATGGTCCAGATATCTCTGGACGAGCTGCTCAAAGTCATGACGGAAGGGCGGATCCGGTCTGAGAGCATCCACCAGATGATCGAGTGGTGTCTGCTGTGTGACATTATGCTGCAGGGTGTATTGATCCCGTTGATCGAAGGTTGCAGGTTCGAGCGTGGCAGCAAGCACCTTTAATTGTGTAATTTTCTGAGTGCCGGCAAGTTGCCTCAGGCTTGCATCTTCCTGTGAAATCTGTGTAAGACCCAACGCCTCTATCCGTAATGATTCCACCCTGAGGCGGCGGTACATGTCATTCACATTGTTCACGCTCTGCGCGGACCACAGACGCTCCGCTATCGCGGCTGTGATCGGCCATACGCGCGAGTCGATGATGTTCGAATTGACGTACTCGCCCCACATGCAAGCCTCACCGCCGAGAATGCGCTTGCGCTGTTCAGGTGTGAGCGTGCTGCTGGACGGGATGGGATCAACGGCATAGTGCTCCGCGGCCGTTTGCATGCTGTCAAGGTAGTAACCGGAGGAGAGAATACCGGTGTATCCCTTGCGCGCGGCAGAGGCCAGCGAATCGTAACCACGCCAGGACTGAATCATGACATCCGTGGGCAGTCCAGGAGCGAGCACCTCATCCCAGCCAATCATGTGCTTGTGATACTTCTGCAGAATCTTCAGCAGTCTCCGATTGAAGTAGGCCTGCAAGGCGGCAGTGCCCTTCAAATTGTGGGCACGCATGAATGCCTGGATACGAGGATTGTGCTTCCACTCCACGCCATTATTTTCATCGCCGCCAATGTGCATGTACGGGTCAGGAAAGATGCTCGCCATTTCTGCGATGAATTTGTCGAGGAACACATAGGTGCTCGCGCGTGTCGGGTCCATGACGGGGTCAAAGACTCCAAAGTGGCGCTCGATATGGAATGGGCCAGAAGCGCTCGCGAGATTCGGATAACCCACGAACCATGAGCTGGTATGCCCGGGCATATCAAACTCGGGAACCACACGAATGCCTCGCGCCCGAGCGTAAGCCACGATTTCCCGAGCCTGCGCCTGGGTATAGAAGTCCCCGTCAGAACCGCGTTGGGTCAGCAGGGGAAAGGCTTTGCTCTGGATACGGAAGCCCTGGTCGTCGCTCAAGTGCCAGTGGAAGACATTCATCTTTACCGCCGCCATGGCGTCGAGTGTGCGCTTGATAACCGGAATCGGTTCGAAGTGGCGGCTGCAATCCAGCATTAGTCCGCGCCAGGGAAAGCGTGGGGAATCGTGAATGGTAACGGCGGGAAGAAAATATTGCGTGTCTGTGTGCTGCACCAATTGAAGCAGCGTCTGCAGACCATGCATCGCGCCCACATCAGTGGCAGCCTGCAGATGCACGCTTTGCGAGGTCACAGTCAGAGAATAGGATTCGTTCTCATCGACCGATTGCACTTTTTCACCGGGGCCATCCACACTAATCGAAAAGACAGGATGGCTTACCTCGGATGCCGACTGAACATCGACAGGAATCAGGACGCCAGTTTCCTGTTTCAATTGCGACATGGCGCGCTCAATAGCATGATCGAGGCGAGGATCGTGAAATTTGCCGGTCGTCGCGGCAAACTGAGGTGTGAGCACCAAATAGCCCTTCCCTGCCTGCAGTGAAGACGGCTCTGGCATGAGGGTGTTATGAAATGTGAACGTAGAATGCGAACTCTGTGCTTCACATAAAGCGGAAGAGGAGACCAGCATGCAGCCCAGCAAAATGGACTGAAGCATTTTCACAGTAACGCGCGCACAGTGCCTGCACCTCAAGTCTTTTAACAACACGCTCATCCAGCCTCCCTTTTATTGCTCCGAATCACCTTATCATTTGCACCTGTCCGCACCCGATTTCATGAAGAGCAATACCTCAACATTGGCATCACACTTTGCGGCAGAGGTACCTGTAGTTCTTCTTCCTCGCACAAGACGGCCTAAGAACTAAATCCGTGCTTTCTTTTGACGCCACATTTATACATGGAAGAAGACCGCATATTCAATCGTTTCAATATGAGCTTTTCTAAACTACGATAGAATTTTGGCACGAGGTACATCGGGTCTTTATGGCCCCATAATTCTTCGATGCCGTGCCAGCCAATCACTACGGGAGCAACGATGACGACCACGGAAGCACGCACGTTTGCCCATGCCATGCTGCGGGAAATCTATGAACAGCCTGAGGCGCTGAGGGCAACCCTGGCTCACAACCTCGACGGCAACCAGCTCAAGAGCTCAATTTTTCAGAATGCACTCGAAGCCTTTCGTGGCCGGGAGCGACTGGTCATTGCAGCCAGCGGCTCAAGCCGCCATGCCGGCCTCGCGGCTGAAATCATGTTTGAAGATATGGCTGGACTTGCAGTTGACGTCGAATATGCCAGCGAATACTGCTATCGCTCGACACACACGCTGCAGGACCCCTGCGTGCTGGTGATTTCGCAGTCGGGCGAAACTGCCGACACGCTCGCAGCTTTGCGTGAAGCGAGAGCACGGGAACTGGCCACTGTGGCGATTACCAACTATGCCGAATCGACCATGGCGAGCGAGGCGGATGCTTCCCTGCCGACCTGGGCTGGCAAAGAGAAGGCAATTCCCGCAACCAAGAGCTTTACCACGCAGCTTGCGACACTTTATCTGCTCACACTCGCGGTTGCGCGGCTTCGCGGCCGTATGACGACGCAGGCCGTCTCTGGGCGTTGCGAGCAGCTGGCCGCAATCATACCGGCGCTGGAAGCTGCGCTGCCCGCGTGGGAAGCCAAGGCCAAGGAGCTAGCCGGCCAATTCAGTTCTGCCAAGACGCTGCTTTACCTCGGGCGTGGCATTCATTATGCCATTGCGAGAGAAGGCGCGTTGAAGCTGAAAGAGTCTGCGTATGTGCAGGCGGAAGGATATCCGGCGGGCGAGTTGAAGCACGGGCCCAATGCGCTCGTGAGTCAGGAGGCACCGCTGGTGATTCTGGCGACGGTCGATCGTGAGGATCCTGACTCGATTTTGCGCTATGAGAAAACCTTGCAGCTGATGCGCGATATGCAGGCGCAGAACGCGCAGATGGTTGCACTGGTAACGGAAGGCGATACAGCGATTGCTGAGATTACGCCTCACACCTTTGCGATTCCCGCCACGAGTGAATATCTTTTGCCCCTGCTGGAGGTGATTCCACTTCAGTTGCTGGCCTACTTCAGCGCGATTTTGCGAGGCATTGACGTCGACAACCCGCGGAACCTGGTGAAAGCCGTCGTACAAGAATAGGAATCGGCAGAAGATGATGCCCCGGATGAGACCATATCCGGGGCATCTCTATTGAACAGCCCTCTTGGGAAGACACGATCTCATCGCGTTTCAAACATAGATAGATCGATGGACTTTGCCATGGCCTGATAGCCAGCATCGTTGGGGTGGAGATGATCTCCGCTGTCGTAAGCAGCGAGCATTCTCTCTGGGTGCTTAGGACCGCGCACCGCCTTGTCGAAGTCAATGACACCATCAAAGGCACCGCTGGTGCGAACCCAGTGATTGATGGCTTCCCTTTTGGCCTCTCCTTCTGTGCTGTAGTAATCAGCACCCTGATACGGCGTCAATGTGCAGCCGAACACCAGGATGCCGTGCGCATGCGCGCGAAGGATGATCTGCCTGAGTCCGGCAATCAACTGCTGCGCTGTGACTTCCTGATCTCCGTGACCGCCGACGGCGTGAGGGAAGCCCAGGTCATTGATGCTTTCGAGAACGGTCAGATACCTGACGCCGTCCTGCGCAAAAACATCACGGTCAAGACGCGCGAGAGCATTCACACCATAGAGCTTTGCATCGTGGAGGACACGATTGCCTCCGATACCCTCGTTGACCACCGCCAGATGAGACGTTGCAGCGTTTGCCTGAAGGCGTGCAGCGAACTGGCTGGGCCACTGCATATTCTTGTCGAGCGAAGAATGGAATCCATCGGTGATAGAGTCGCCAAAGGCTACGACGGCATGCGACTGGCTGGAGGCTTCCACATCTACGCCAGCTAACCAGAAATAAGAACTGGCGGTCCACTTGGTGGGGAAGACTTCTGATGCCGTGAAATTGCCGCTACCGGAGATATAGGTAGTATGCAGCCCGAGGAAATGCTTCGTTGCCGGCTCCGTGCGGCCGGGCACATAGATGCTAACCACGAGATTGGCAAGAGCCGGAACATGCAGCTCCACCGGGTCGCTGACCTCGAGCGCGCCGGGGGGAATCACTACCGAAGACAAACCGGAAAATGTGAGAGGGTGGTCGGAACTAGAGACTATCTTTGCGCCTCCTGCAGAAAGCGCCACGTGTGCCGCGCCGATTTTCAGTGAACGGTGACCGAAGGCATTCGATATTTGCACAAGGATGCGACTTCCACCAAGGCTGGTGTGAACAATCATGCGCACAGTCTGATTTTGAAATTCATCTTGCCAGTTGCCAGCCTGAGGCGCTGCTCCCCAAGTGGCAACCCAATGCGGCCTGGTGACCACCTGAGCAGAAGCCGGAGATTTCACCGCCAACATGAAGGCGAGCAGCGCCAGCGCCGACGTGACGTAGCGAATCACTCTATTCATTGCTCTTCCCCTTATAGGCCGAGAGTGGGACCCGGCCGAACCAGGTACCTTCAAAACCGGAGCGGTTGTCGCCCCAGACCGCATAGAGATATTTCTTATCCAACGTCATGGATGAGAGATCATTGCCAAGCAGAAAATTGCACCGGTCAGGGTTGCACGGCGGAGAGATGGCATGACTGATACGGACGGTGTGGAAGGTATTCGCATTGTCCAGTGAGGCGGATGACCACATATCAAAACTGCCGCCGGGATATATTGCCTGCCAGATTAATCCCAGATCGCCGCTGGACGAATATTTCATGGCAAGATGACCAAACTTCGCTCCTGGAGGCAATTGCGCAGCAAGGACCGGATGCTGCCAGGATTTACCGGAGTCATTGGTGAGAGAGATAAAGATCTGGCTGCCGGCCTGCCGCGCTACGGCGTAGCGTCCCTGCTTCATCGGGTCTGCCGCGATCATGACACCCGCGGCCAGGCCAAAAGCCCGCGGAGTTCCTTTGGCATTTGTGGCGGCTGGCAGAGGCGGAATCAGGCTGTAGCGGAGAGATTTGCCATCGTTCTGACTGATGCCCAGCACGGCGCAGGGGCAGTTGGCATGCATCGAAGCAGGGACAGACTGGGCGTTATAGGCGATGACCAGATGACCGAATGCGGCAGTGAATCCATAGATTCCAACAAAGCCTGGGTAATTGCTTTCATCGAGCGGATAGATATCGCCCCACGTGTGACCACCGTCGTGAGAAGCGCGAATGAACGTAACAAACCGGATATCATTTGCAGGTGGAAGGCCATCGTAACCCTTCCCCGGAAGTTTTGGGTTTACTTCCGGTCTTGGAACTGTCTTTGGATCGACCGTGTAAACAAAGCCGATGGAGCTTACATAGATTGTTCCCGTGGACGCATCCTGCACAAATACTGGCCGATCCACTGGAGAGGCCTGCTCAAAAACAGGATGCACGGTGGGATAAAGCGAAGGATGCCCTTCCGGATGCACCCATACCGGCTGACTCCAGGTCGCACCCTTATCAGTGGACCAGGCAATGGCTGAACCGCCGTGATAGAAGCGCGCTTCCCCATCGGGAGCGTATCCATCGGCATAATCTGCCGCTCCTGGATTCAGATAGGCGAGGCATCCATAGTAGAGCGTGCCATTGGCACCTGCCCCGGCGAAGGAATCGCTGCAGCGATTCTTCTTCAAGGTACTTCGGAAGGCATCCTGGCCGAACTTCCAGGTTTTACCGCCGTCTCGCGTGACGGCAGTGTCTGTAAGGGAGCCATTCGGCACAGACAATTCCTTAATTCGTAACTGTGTCCATGGAGAATTCCAGGTTCGCTTGGCGGGCATCGGCATGGGCGGCTCTCCTGATGGAAGCCGGTTCAGAGTTGCCATGGCAACGACGAGGATGTTGTCTGGATCTTTAGGATTGACGACTACCCACGGCTCGCCGGCTCCCCGATTGGGAGTGCCGAGCAAAAGATACTCCTGCGAAAGCGGAGCGCTCTTTGCCGAACTCTGTACATTGCTTGCAGCCGCTTGAGCGGGAGTGGCAGCCCAGCCCTGTGCGCTGCACAGCAGAAACGCACAGCAGCAGGCGAAGGAGAATACTCTAAGAAATCGTTGTCGCTGATTCATTCGTAATCCTTTCCATCTGAAATTTGCAGTGTGGCGCACGCTGACACGCACTGCTCGTCGCTATTTGTGAGAAGCATCGCCCTCGAGCAGGTCGATCTTGAAGCGCGCTTGAATCTGCTCAAGCGTTGCGCCTTTGGTCTCAGGCCACAGCCAGAGAACCAGAACAAACTGCAGAGCCATCATGGCGGCGAAGCCATAAAAGGGCATGGCATGCGAGCGCGCCGCGACGAGCGGGAAGAACCAGGCAATCAGCGCATTCGTGATCCAGTTTGCCGAAGCGCCCAAACTCTGCCCTTTGGCACGCACCTTGTTGGGGAAGATCTCGCTGATATAGACCCAGACGACCGCGCCCTGCGAGATCGCAAAGAAAATGATGTAGCCAACCAGGAGCCACAGCAGCCATGCCGATCGCGCCCCGGACTGAAAGAGCCATCCCACGCCGCCGAGACAGAAGATCATTCCCACTGCGCCGACGAGCAGAAGTTTTTTGCGCCCCACCTTGTCGATGATCGACATGGCGAAGAGTGTCGCGACCAAGTTGGTGAAGCCGATGATGACGGCCTGTCCGCTGCTGGACATCTGGTTGAATCCGGCAGAGGCAAAGATAGAGTTGAGGTAGTAAAGAATGGCGTTGATGCCGGCGAGTTGATTGAACATTCCGGTCGCCACGGCGAGAAATATGGGGAACAGGTATTTCCTTTGCAGAATCGCTTCCCGCTTCTGGGAGCGGTCACGATGCACGGAACGTACAATTTCGTTCAGTTCGGCCTCTGTGTCTGGCGTGCCAATCATGGCGAGCACTTCGCGCGCTTCTTCGACACGGTTTTGTGTGACCAGCCAGCGCGAGCTGCGCGGTATTCCATAGAGCAGTATGAGGAACAACAAAGCAGGTAGGGCAGGAATACCCAACTGCCAGTGCCACTCCGCATTGCCGAGATGAAATTGTGCGACGCAGAAGTTGGAGAAGTAGGCGATGAGGATGCCGGTCACAACCATGACTTGGAAGAGGCCCACCATTCGCCCGCGCCATTTGGCCGGCGACATTTCCGCGATGTAAACCGGGCCAAGTACGGATGATCCGCCTATGCCCAGCCCGCCGATGAAGCGGAAGACGAGCAGTGCATCCCAGTTCCAGGCAAAAGCGCAGCCTAACGAGGAGATGAGATAGAGCGCTGCCATCACGCGCAATGCGCCACGCCCTCCAAGACGCTCGCCGAGTTCGCCAGAACTGAGTGCGCCGATGGCAGTGCCCCAGAGCGCGACGGAGACCGTGACCCCGAGCCAGAATGGCGTAAGCGAAAATGTATGGGTGAGTGATCTCGTTGATCCGGCGATCACCGCCGTATCAAAGCCAAAGAGCAGCCCACCCAATGCACCGACCAGAGTGCTCTTCACCAGAATTCGATTCATACGCATCGTGAGAAATTTCGCTCGCTTGTATGTGTGTTGAGGTGATCGCTATTTTGCTGCAGCGGTGTCCTGCCGCCTGTCTTATCCAGTAGTTAGCCTGTTCGGCGAAATTGCCTTGAGATGCCAAAGCCGGAAGCTATTGAGAATTTGCCCTGCAGCTTGCAGGTGTACATAAATGCCCGGCGCATCTTCACCGGCATAGTAGAAGCGCTTGGTGTATACCGCTTTACCAGACAAGAGAATCTCTGCCACGGAACCATCGACATAAATGTGCAACTGCAAAAGATTGTCGCGGTCCCATGCGATGGGCACTGCTTTCTTGTCTGCAAAGATTTGCCGCGACGACGGATCATAGGCAATTTCCACAATGGGCTGGGACTGCTGCTTGTGCGGAAACTTTGCAATCAGTGAGAAGCTAAAGGCTCGATGATCGCAATTCAGTTGAGCCAAGATTTCCCCGGTTGCACGTGGGAGAAAGAGCCCCGCGAGTTGCGATTGTATCTTTTGAGAAGGATCGAGGCGATGTTCGCGCGTGCGGAGGCTGTGCACGGCTGGGCTGAAGGCGACGCCGAGGCCGCCATCCGGCTGCATGCGCAACACGCGAGGCAGAGACATCATGCCAGCCCAGCCCGCCGCACTGTACTCAGCAGCGGGACGCTGCTCTGGAATCCATCCCCAGAGGATGCGGTTCCCCTGTTGATCCAATTGCGTCTTGGCGGCATAAAAGGCGCCGTAGTCGAGAATGCCGGTCTTCTCGGGGTGGAAGCGCATTGCTTCCTTATCTAACGTGCCCGTCTGCCAATGCACGCCTCCGCGAGAGGAGTAGATCAGCACGTGCTTCTCCCCGAGCGGAAAGAAGTCGGGACACTCCCACATGTCACCGTTGGCAACAGGATTGATTGCGCCTTTCGCGGACTGCTCGCCGCTCACCAGCTTATGCAGATATTGCCAATGTCTGAGGTCGCGCGAGCGATAAAGCAACACGTCCCCGCCGGTGTGCGCATTGCCTGAACCTACGGCGAGATACCACCACTCTCCGCTGCGCCACGGCGACGGGTCGCGAAAGCCGGTAATCGACAGGCCGGGAGGTGGAGCGGCGATCACAGGCGCAGCAAGCTTTTTCCATGTTTTGAGGTCCGGGTCAATTGAAGTTGCAAGACACTGACTCTCGCGGAATATGTGCTGGCCATCATTGAGTGTGGCATTAGCCAGAGTGCTGTTGACTACGCCGGTGTATAAAACCGTGACCACTCCGTTATCGACCACCGCTGTGCCCGAGAAGCAGCCAGCCGCGTCGGGACCGCCTGGAGTAGGCGCAAGGGCTATCGGAAGATGCCGCCAGTGAACCATATCGGGGCTGACGGCGTGAGCCCAATGCATATCTCCCCACACCGCGGCGTCAGGGTTGTACTGGAAGAACATATGGTACTGGCCTTTCCAGTAGATGGGGCCGTTAGGATCGTTCATCCAATTGCGCTGGGGCAAGAGATGGAATTGCGGGCGCCTCGGGTCAAGAGCCAGTCTCGCCTCGAGATCTGCGATGGCGGTGTTGCGTGGCCTGTTGATGGCCCAGTCGGCTTGCCCCAGAGCGATCGCACCCGCAAGACCTGCAGCGGTTCTGAACAATTCGCGGCGATTCATTCTGGTTTCTCCCCGTCAAAGTTTTGATGTGTTCGCTGCCCTGAAGCAGACGCGATTGTTGATCTTTCTTGCAAGTGCCGCTTTCGTCTGCGAATACCGCAGTAAAAAGAAGTGCGAAGCTGATGCCGAATTGCATCAGCTTCGCCGGAAGAAAGACATGCAACTACTTCAAAAGGTGATGCGCCCCTCAAACTGAGCGGTGCGGGGAAGATTGATCTGAGAAGTGACTTCACCAAAGCCAGGGATGCCAGCCTCGCTATTGGGAAGTCCAAATTGAGGATGGTTGAAGAGGTTGAAGACCTCGGCTGAGAACTTGAACTTTGCATTCTTCGGCAGGTCAAAGTACTTGCTGAAGACCGTGTCAAAGTTTGCCTGCCTGTCCCCGCGAATTGTAGGATCGACACGCTGCTCATTGCCGAATGCGAATTCTCCTGGCTGCGTGAAGCATGCCGTGTTGAACCACTCATTGGCGCGCTGTGAGCTATGAGCAGAGCCGGGAGCGCTCTTGTTGCATCCCGCCACATAATCTGGCCGGATGATTCCAGATTGCCCCGGACCAAAGGGAGCCGTTCCTCCACCAAACTGGCTGAGGATGTTGGGAGGCGCGGTGAATGCGATGGGCGTACCACTGCGGAAGATCGTGATGCCGTTGATGCGCCATCCCCCGATGATGCTGTTGACGAGCCGCCCTGCATTGGCAAGGTAGAGCTGGCCGCGGCCAAAGGGGAGATCTACACCGTAATCGATCACGAGATTGTTCGTGATGTCTTGCATGCTCAGGGATTTTTCGACCTTAAGGTTGTAGTTGTCCTGCGGCAAGCCCTGCGCGCCCTGACCGTCAAGGAATGAGCTGGTATTGTCGGTGTCGCTCAACAGCTTGCTGTAGGTGTAAGCAACCTGCACGATTCCGTCATGCCTCATGTGCAGGGTGTACTGCATTTGCAATGCGTTATAGGTTGATGAGCCGTAGCGTGCATTCTGCTGCAGCATGCCATCAGGATATTGCGGGTGCGGCTCGAGCAGGTAGCCTTGCTGCACCGTCTGCCCACCCACGACTGACGTAGAAGGCAGGATGCCGTAGAAGGGATTTTGCACCTGCTTGAGAAGCTGGGTGCCGAGCGAATCATATTGGTCAGGCAACTGATTCCGGTTGTAGCCGGGGCCGGTGTAGGCACTTGCAATGACGAGATGCGTTCCCTTGGCTCCGGCGTAGGCAATGGTGAGGCTGCTGTTGGTCCCCAGTGCGCGTTGCACAGCGGCATTCCACTGCTGCGTGTATGCGTAGGGAACATTGGGAAGACCGGCCCACAGACCTGAACCTAATAGCGAATCGAGAGCTGCCTGCGTGTGTCCACCGGGCTTCACGAATCCATTGGGCAGTGGGTTATCGACTGTAGCGATCAGCGGCTGGCCCACCGTATTGGTATAGGTCGTATTGGCGCGGTTGATGGGGCTGAGTTGTGGACCATCCTGGGTGATGTCCGGCGGCAAATAAGAGATTCCGTATCCGAGGCGGAAGACGGTTTGCGGCGTGATCTGATAAGCGAGCCCGAGTCGCGGCGCAAAGAGTTTCCAGTGAAGCAGTTCATCGCGACCATGCGGGTATTCGGCGCTATTTTCAAGAGCCGCCCTGCCCGTAAGAGGCTGAGACTGGCCATTCACGGGATTCTGAATGGAATTGAGATTGCCGATCGTCACGGCCGCATCGGGCTGCAATACGGCATCGAGGCTATTCTCCTCAGAGAATGCACCGGGCTGACTCCAACGCAGGCCGGCCGTGATGGTCAGCTTTTTGGACGCTTGATACGTATCCATTGCATAGAAGGAATAGCTGTGAATGAAGGCATGTTCCGTATTGCCATAAGAAGCGACCGTACTCGATGGAATGCCGAGGAGGAAGGAAGCCAGAGCATTGCCCGTGGTCTGGTCAGAGCTGGAAGATGCGGTGAAAAACGGAGTCGCATTGAGCCCGTAGGTCCAATATCCGTAGGCTTCCCAAAGCAACTGACGCCAGTCCGCACCGATCTTGATGGTGTGACGGTTCAGAATCTTGGTCAGGCTGCCGTTCAGCTCCCATGCATTGTTGTTCCAATACAGGGTGCTCTGCGCAGCCCCTACTCCATAGCCCTGAATGCCCAGCGCGGGAAGAATGCCCTGGCTCGCGTTTTGACTTTCCTGCTGTATGTTGCCGTATGTCGGGCTGATGGTTGACATGTCGAAGCCGTGGCTCAGGATGTACTGGAAGTTGTAGTTCTCCAGGTACCCGAAATGCACATCTGCAATGGTTGTGGGATTGAACACATGATTCTCGCCCACTTCGGCTTCCTGCGTGTAGTTCCCTGTTGGGCCGAGTCCGGTCTTGGTGCCGAAAGGATCGCTGGAACCATTGTGGGGATTCCAGAAGACATAGCGAGCGAACAGTGAATCCTGTGAAGTCGGGGCAATGTCTACGCGAGCGTTGTACTGCGTCTGGTAGCCCTCGGTGGGAGCAGAAGCAACGAAGTTGGTGGTGAAGGGCTTTTGAACTACGTGCGATTCATCGGGAGTTTCAAGCTGAAGGATCTTCAGCGCTATGGGGTCGATGCGGTTTTGCGGAATAACATTGCCAGGGAATGGCTGGCCGGTATTTGGATCGTAGATGGTCTGAGGGTCGCTCGAGAAATCCCCCTGCAACTCAGCAGTGGTGGGCACCGTGGCCGTGGAGGGATGCGAGGAAAGCAGCGATTCATGCTCCCACGAGAAAAAGAAGAAGGCCTTATTCTTGACGATAGGACCGCCCAGGTTGGCGCCGTACTGGTTCTGATGCAAAGGCGTTTTACCGAGCCCGTCGTGGTTGCTGAACCAGTCATTGGCATCGAGAGCAGTATTGCGGAAGTACTCGTAAAGATTGCCGTGGAACTGGTTTGTACCGCTTTTGGTTACAATCTGCACGACGCCGCCGCCGTAACCGCCAAATTCAGGACTTACGTTATTCGTGGAAACACGAAACTCCTGCACGGCGTCCTGCGTGGGCACGAGCGGATTCACGTTGTTCTCGGCGATGTTCTGCTCCATGCCGTCGATGTAGAAGATGCTCTGACCGCTGAAGCCACCGCCAATCTGGTAGTTGTTATAGGCGATTGCCTGCGTCTGCCCATCTCCCTGATTGGACATGGTGCTGCCTTGCGTGCCACCGCCCGGCACAACACCAGGCACAAAGTCGAGTAGATTATTCACGTTGCGACCATTCAGAGGGGCTTCTAGAACTTGCTGGCCCTGAACGACGCCGCCCAGCGATGCGCTTTGCGTCTGCAATCCCGCTTGCGAGGCGGTCACCGTCACGGTCTGGCTGATGTTGCCCACGCTCAAAACCACATTGGCCTGCGTAGCGCCGCCTACCTGCACATTGATTCCACTCTGGGTGACCGACTTGAACCCTGATTTAGAAACGGTAACCTGATAGGTGTCTGGGATCAGGTTAACGAAGCTGAAATTGCCGGCCGTACCGGTCATTGCGCTCTGGGTGGCACCAGTCTGCACATTTTTGAGCACAACCCGCGCGCCAGGAACAATCGCCCCTGTGCTGTCGGTGACCGTGCCCACCACTCCGCCATAGCTCATCTGCGCCCTCACGGGTTGAGCACACAGAAAAGCTGCCAGCAAAATGGCGAGCGCCAAAGCCATTCGCGTGCCTTGCGAACCCCGTCGCGCCGGGGTAGCTGCTGGTATTGCCGGCGTGCCCACAGCCGCCGTCTTGCCGCGCCGCCTGGCTGTGACCAGATTGACCAGTCCAATGATTCGTCGATTCATACTGCCTCCTGAGATTGGCAGGACTCGTTGTAGTGATATGAATTGACAACTGTCAATCAGGATGTGATTCAATCGGCCACAAAGTTGTATATGCATTTAGGCAGACGCACGACAACGCCTTGGCATCGTGAATGGCCCACCAGCGGCTGAACGTCTCAGTGGCGAGAGGATGAAGAATCGCCGAAAAGGGTGATCAGTTCCCTCTTGGGGCTCCGCATGACTGACGCACGACCAGACGGCAATTCAGAAGAATCTCACGCGCGGGAAAATCAGGATTTTCAAGCCGGCTCAGCATGGTGGACATAGCGATTCTGCCAATGTCGATGCAGGGCTGATGCTGCGTGGTGAGGGGGACCGCCAGAAGGCTGGCGTACTTCACGTCGTCCACGCCGACGATACGGATGTCTTCAGGCACGCGGCGGCCGAGGCGGGAGAGGCTCTGCATCAGGCTGGCTGCGGTGTGGTCATTGGCACAAAGAAAAGCGTCTGGCTTCTGAACATTCAACACCTTTTGAATGAGGTCGCTGTCGCCAGGGTCACCACGAACGACGACCTCCTGTGCGCGCATGCCGGCAGTATTCAGCGCCTCGCGATAGCCTGCGATGCGGGCATCAACGGTCGAGGCCGCGAGCGCCTTGCCTAAAAATGCAATGCGGCGCGCGCCTGCTGAAAGCAAATGCGCCGTGGCGGCATAGGCTGTGCGCCGGTTATCGATGCCAACCAGATCGTATTGACTGCGCCGCGGATAGGGTTCCACGCAGCGATCGAGCAAGACCACGGGGATGCCTGCCTTGTGGAGCGCGGCCATGATGCGCCGGTTAACCTCGTCTTTTTTGGGGGTGAGCTCAAGGGGCGCAAAGAAGACGCCCGAAGCCTGCTGCGTAATGTATTGCTGGCAAAGCTCTTCGGCGACCTGTTCCTTAGGGTGCCCGTCACCTACAGAGTTGCCCCAGAGCAGCGAATGAGGGGTGGTCCCCTGATAGCTGGCCATGCCCTGGCAGATCGGCTCAAAGATCTCCGTTTGCCCCAGCTCTGGAATCAACAACCCGAACAGCCGGCTGGTCTGGCTGGTCCGGGGGCTGACGTAAGTGCCCGACCCGACGCGGCGCGTAACCAGGCCCGCTTGTTGCAACTCCTTGATGGCCTTGACGATAGTCATGCGCGAGACGCCGAAGCGGCGGACAAGGTCAGTTTCACTCGGAAGCCGGCTGCCGGGCCGGTATTCGCCAGAAAGCACGCTCTCGCGAAGACTATCGGCGATCAGGCGGTACTTCGGTTCATCGGACGAGAGCTCTTCCATCACCTTCTTCGTCTTCATGATTCTCTCCAGCGGCTTGTTCATGGTCGATTTGCGGCTCCTGAATCTCTTCTAAGGGTTCTCTGCTCGCCTCTTCATCCTGGCAGAGTAAAGGTAGACAGGTAAAGCATAATTGCTATATCAGTTTATAGTCAGGAATGTAGTCACTTATTTGCGTGGCGAACATTGGAAAGGAACGGCTCGTGTCGATTCTCTGCGTGGGTGAGATTCTCTGGGATCGCTTTCAGGATGGCGCGGAGGCTTTGGCCGGGGCTCCTTTAAACGTGGCGGCAGCTCTCAAGCGGCTGGGAGACCAGCCCACTCTGATCAGCGCATTTGGCGCGGACGAAGACGGACAGCGGGCTTTGCAACAACTAGGAGAGTCGGGATTCACCACACAATTCATGAGTAAGGTGGAAGCTGCTCGAACTGGGACTGCCGAAATTCAGCTGGATGCTCGGGGAAATCCTTCATACACGATAGCGAGACCTGCAGCTTTTGATTATCTGAGTGTAGCGGACCAGGATCTGGAGCAGCTTGCGGCGCTCGCACCGCAATGGCTGTATTTTGGCACGCTCGCACAAACTTCTTCGCAGAATGAAATGCTGCTTCATCGGCTGAAAGATCGCTTCCCTCGCATTGCATGCTTTTACGACTTGAACTTGAGGCCCAACCATTGGGATTTCTCGCTGGTGGACAACCTGACCAAACTGGCAACTATTCTGAAGCTGAATCGGGACGAAGCCGAATTGCTATTCCACATGCATAGCAGCGAACCGTTTTCACTGGAGCTGTTTTGTATCGAGTGGTCTCGCAGATACGCCTTGGCCTGCATCTGCATTACGTTGGGCAGCGAAGGTTGCGCTGTTTTCTCAGAAGGCACGCTGCGGACTTACCCCGGATTTCCAGCAACTGTTGTCGATACGGTGGGAGCAGGTGATGCATTTGCGGCTGGATTTCTGCACGGGCTGCAATCCGGTTGGGCCATCGATCAGATAACGCGGTTTTCAAATGCTCTGGGAGCGATTGTCGCCAGCCGCGCTACGGCTATTCCCGATTGGTCAATTGAGGACGTCCAGAAGCTACTGGCTTAGATGACAGGAAAGTATTTCCCTTCTTTCTGGCCGATGGTCTGAGGCCACCGGCCAGAAAGAACAAGCATGCAGCGTAAACACCGGGATCAATTCGTCACGACAAATTTTGCATGCATGGTTGCCGTGGAGTCGTCCCCAACCCACACATCATAGGTAGAAGGATCGTAGGTCCAGCGATGAAGCGCCTGGCTCCAGTATTGGAGCTGCTCTTTTCCCAGGGTGAATTGTAGGGTTTTGGTCTGGCCCGGTTGTAGTGTGATTCGCTCGAAGCCCTTCAGCTCCCGCACAGGCCTGGAAGCATTCCCATACTCCTGATGGATGTAGAGTTGCGCCACTTCATCCCCGGCAAGCTTTCCCGTATTTGTCACATCGACAGATACATGTACGTCTTCCTTCTTGCTGACGCTGCTTTTGTCTATTTGCAAATGAGAAAAAGCAAATGCTGTATAGCTGAGCCCGTAGCCAAAAGGATAGAGCGGTGTGCTGGCTTCGTCCCAATAGCGCCGCGCCTGATTCTGCGGTTCGTGCGTCAGGTTGTGCGCGTAAGGGATCGGCACCTGCCCCACATCACGCGGCCAATCAAAGGGCAACTTGCCGCCCGGCACACTTTTGCCGAGCAACAGATTTGCCACAGCGTTGCCGCCCTGCGAGCCCGGGTACCACACATCGAGAATAGCGGGGACATGCAGGGCTGCCCATTTGATGTTCAACGGACGCCCATTCATCAGCACCAGGACGAGCGGCTTGCCTGTGGCCGCAACGCTTTGCAGCAACTGCTCCTGATCGCCGGGCAGTTTAAGCGAATCGCTCGAAGCGGCCTCTCCACTCATATTCTGATGCTCGCCCAGCACCATCACAACAAGATCAGATTTCCGTGCAAGATCGATCGCTTGTTGCATCTGTTGGCGTGCTTGCGCGGGCGTCCACACGGGCGGCTTTTTCCCGCGATCCAGCGCGTCAAACATGGAGGGAAACTTGCGGTGCATCTGAGCGCCAGGTGCATAGGTGATTTTTGCGGACGCGCCGAAGGCATTGCGCAGACCCTGCAAGACCGTGACGGTCTCGCTGAGGTTTTCGTCGAAGGTCCACGGCCCAAGCGTGTCTCGTTGAGAATCTGCCAGCGGACCAATGACGGCGATATTGTGATATCTGGTCTTGTTGAGCGGTAGAAGTCCGCCTTCATTGCGCAGAAGAACCGCGGAACGCTCGGCGGCGATGCGCGCGGCGGTGCGATGGGCGGGGTCATCGAGAATGCGCTGGGAACGAGCCACATCCACATAGGGATGCTCGAATAAGCCGAGGCGCATTTTCATCTCAAGGATGGGACGGACGGCATCATCCAATTGCTGACCGGTGATCACGCCCTGTTGCAGTGCTTTCGAAAGTTCCGAATCATACGCTGTCTGCCCGATGGCCATCTCCATATTGACGCCGGCCTTGAAGGCGCGCACTGCAGCGTCTTCCTGATCTTGTGCGAACCCATGAGTTTGCAGATTCCTGACCGCGTTGGCGTCGCTCACCACGTAGCCGTCGAACTTCCAGTCTCTGCGCAACACATCCTGCAGGAGCCACTGATTTCCGGTCGCCGGAACATCGTTCAGATCCATATAGGCGCTCATCAGCGTTGCTACGCCTGCCTTCACTGCCGCATGAAAAGGCGGGAGGTAAACGTTCCAGAGCTGCGAGTCAGATATATAGGAGGCATCGTAGTCGCGGCCGCCTTCCGCGGCTCCATAGCCGGCGAAGTGCTTGGCGCAGGCCAGAATGTGGTTGGGCGCGCCGGGATAGGCCCCTTGAAAACCGCGCACCTGCGCAGCGGCCATGGCCGCACCAAGATAAGGATCAGAGCCTGCCCCCTCGACCATTCTTCCCCAGCGAGGGTCGCGAGCGATGTCCACCATGGGTGCAAATGCCCAGTCGATACCCACCGAACGTGCCTCCATAGCCGCGATGGATTGATCGCGGGAGACCATAACAGGGTCCCACGACGCGGCTTGCGCCAACGGCACCGGGAATATGGTGCGCAAGCCATGAATGACATCAAAGCCGAAGATGAGAGGAATGTGATGCGGAGAATCCTGCACCGCAATCTTCTGCATTCGGTTGATGGTTGCCGGATCGGTAATAAACAGCAGCGACCCCACCTCGCCTTTGGCAATCTGCGTTTCAATCGAAGGGCCGGAGTCAAAGCCGGGAATCTTCACGTTGGGTCCGAAATAAAAGAGCTGGCTAAGCTGGCCGATTTTCTCCTGCGTAGACATCTCGGCGAGCAGATGATCTGCCCTTTGTTTGACAGCGGCGCTGCTGTTGCCAGGCGCCTGGGCATGCGCAGAAAACGTGATACCCGAAAGGCCCAGCATCAAGGAGATGGCAAAGCACAAGCTTGCACGGAGTCGCACGAAAACCTCTTTCTGCATCGCACTCCTGGTTCTATGAAGAACGCAGAGTGGAACATCTGCGCATCAAAAAGTGGCGCACCATAGCGCGCCACTTTCTGATTGCATGTGTTGAACCTACTGCTTACCGGCGTGGGCGTGATTTGCGACCTGTTCGGTCAGGTTGAGACGTTCCTCGGCGGGATCACGCTTCGCGACCGGGCCGTTCTCGGTGAAGTCCATGAGAACATCTTTGCTCGACGAGTATCCTGGCCAATCCGGAAGACTCGCGCCGTTGGGGTTGCCGGTCTTTGCGAAGTTGGCCCAATACGTGTTCATCGCTTCGCTCATCTTTTCATCCTGTGCGGTCGCCGCCGCCCCATACTTGGCCTTGACTGTGTCAAAGACAAAGGGAATCTCGGTTGCATGCGGAGCGCCGGGCCACTTGCTGCGCATGGAACTCGCCACGTAGCCGAAGCGGTACTCCCATGCGGGAACTCCCTGCGAGGAAAGTGTTGCAGCCACGAAACGCGCCGGTTCTCTCATCATGGCGTCGGCACCGACTTGCATGCCGAGCAAGAAGAAATTGGATGAAGCGGTTGCCCCATATGCCTTCTTTGCCTCGTTGGCATTTGCGCCAAAAGGAGCAAAAAGCTGTTGCACATTGTGAGCGTGAGTAAAGCCGATATCGAGAGTGTTTGCGCCGATCACAAAAGGCACATGCTGGTATTTGCCTTCTTTGTAGAGCGTTTCCGGCTGGCCGACGACGATTTTACCGTCAAGAATTGGACCGGAATAAGTGGTCGCGGCCCTTTGCATGCTGGCCATATTCAGACCATCGACGATATCTTTTGCCGGCAGCGCGCGCAGCTTTTTGAGTGCAGCGGCTCCGTCGCCCTCAATGCCCATGCTCCGCGCGAAATTTACACCAATCTGTTCGGCTGAGGGCTGACCGTTCATGCCCTGGGTCAGGCCGGTTGCGCCCAGCATTGTGCGGCCGCCACCGGACTCCACCATGGCTCGCTCAAAGAGGCCCTTGGCCAGAGGAGAGGTCATCAGCATGTGTACTGAAAATCCTCCGGCAGACTCACCGAACACCGTTACCTCATGCGGATTGCCGCCGAAGGCCGCGATGTTCCGCTGTACCCATTTGAGTGCCGCAATCTGATCCATATAGCCATAGTTGCCGAGCAGGCCGGTCTTGCTCTCTTTGGTCAGTTCGGGAAAGGCAAAGAAGCCGAAGCGTCCAAGGCGATAGTTGAAACTGACGAAGACAATGCCCTTGCGCGCAAAATGCTTGCCGCTGTAGACGGCGGGCGAACTGCCGCCGTTGACCCAACCACCTCCGTAAATCCACACCATGACGGGCAGCGGAGCCTTGCCATGATGGGCAGGAACCCAGACGTTCGCAACCAGGCAGTCTTCAGAAGGCGTGGTTCCGAGCGGAGCAGCATCGCTAGGAAATGGAAGTTGCATGCAGTCATGACCGTACTGCGTCGCCTGGCGAATGCCTTTCCAGTGGGCCGCGGGCTGGGGAGGTTCCCAGCGGAGTTTGCCCACGGGCGGGGCGGCGTAGGGGATTCCCTTATAGGCTGTCACACCGTTTTGCGTGGAGCCCTGCAACTTGCCTGTATCAATCGTGACGACACTCTGCGCGGTAGCAACCGCTGCAAGCGCCACTGCCTGGCACAAAATGAACGCTGAAAGTGCTTTGCGCAATGCTTCTCTCCTTAGTTCCATTTCAAAACGCTCGCCCTGGTCCGGGTTACACTTCACACATCTTGCCAGGCGCTTCTTTCATTCCGATCGGTAACTATAGGGGAATGAATCTACATCTGTGAAATAGAAATAATAGAACAGACTATTCTGTTAGACGGAATAGAAGTTGCGCCACAACCTACCCTTTGCCGCGAGCAGGGTCGCCAGACTTTCGAGTAATGTCTCTAAGAATCTGCAGCATCTGCTGAACTGCGGGCGACGCGCTTCTTCCCTTTCGCATAAGCACATGAATGGGCCGCGTGAGCTGGGGACGAACGATAGGCAGCGCGACCAGATTTTGAGCACTGCCCATGGTTCCGGCGTCTTCCGGAAGAATGCCAATTCCGAATCCCGCACGAACGAGGCTCAGGGCAGTCGACATGTAATTTGCCTCATAGGCTGCCGTGGCAGTCAGGCCATGATCGCGAAGTGCCTGGTCCACCATGGATCGCACGCTGGTACCTCTTGCCATAAGAACCAGAGGATAGTCAGAGATCTGCTGCAAGGAAACCGAGGCGCGGCTGGAGAGCGGATGCTGCTCCGGAAGAAATGCAAAGAGGCGATCTGTAAACAACGGCATCAGGGTAAGTTCCTTGTCTGCGTGCATGACCGTCGCCACGCCGAAATCGACTTCTTCTTTTTTGACTTTTTCAATCACCTGGTCGGCAACGACGTCGTGGATGTGAATCATGATTCCGGGGTGAGCCGCAGTAAAACGGCTCAGCGCTGTGGAGAGAATTCCGGAAGCCATCGAAGGCAGAACCGCCATCGAAAGTACGCCCCGGCGCAGTCCTGTGATTTCGCGGGTTCGACTCACAATCGCCTCGGCATCGACGACAATCCGCTGAAGCGGAGCGATGACCTCACGACCCGCGTCAGTGAGCGCCACCCTCCGTTTGTTGCGGTCAAACAGTTTGACTCCGAGGGCTTCTTCCAATTGCTGAATCTGAACGGTGAGCGCCGATTGCGAGACGTGCAACTCCTGCGCGGCACGAGTGAAGTTGGCATGCTGTGCGACAGCCAGAAACGCGCGAATATGCCGAAGCTCATTGATCATCGTATTTTCAGAATACTGAATTTAAAACGATTCATTGTACAGAACTATTACCTGCTCCCTATACTGCTCCTGTTTTTGCAAACCGGATCATCTTTTCGTTCATGATTGCTCTCCCCGGGATTTTGACTATTCTCTCGATGCTGGTGCTAGCGCTCGGCCGCTGTGTTTTGCCAATGGCTGTGCTGACGGCTGCCCCAACAGCGACCGCTTCGGTGCAGATGACCTTCCGGGGGCTTCTTTTTCGGGGAATTCCGCAATGAAGATGATTCGCATTGGTTGCGGGGCTGGGTATTCCGGTGACCGTCTGGAGCCCGCCGTCGAACTGGCAGAAAAAGGCCGGCTGAATTATCTGGTTTTCGAGTGCCTGGCAGAGCGCACCATCGCTTTGGCGCAACTCGACCTGTTGCAAAATCCTGAGGGCGGATTTGACCCGTGGCTGCGAGAGCGCATGGAGGCGGTGCTGCCGATCTGCCACCGAAACGGTACACGGATCGTCAGCAATATGGGAGCTGCCAACCCTGCAGCGGCGGCGCGGGCGACGCTCTCGATTGCGCGCTCGCTCGGGCTGCGTGGACTCAAAGTAGCTTATGTGATGGGCGACAATGTGTTGCCGTTGGCTGCCTCTTTGCTGGAGCCGGCCGTTGCCGGCTACGCAATGCCGGCTGGATGGCGCGAGCATTTGCTCTCGGCTAACGCCTATCTTGGAGCGGAACCGATCGCGCAAGCAGTTGCCCAGGGCGCTGACGTGGTGCTGACCGGGCGCACGGCCGACCCTTCGCTTTTTCTTGGGCCATTGATGCATGAGTTTGCGTGGCGCGCCGATGACTGGCCACAACTTGGGCAAGGCACGGTAGTGGGCCATCTACTGGAATGCGCAGGCCAGATCACGGGCGGATACTTTGCCGATCCCGGATACAAGGATGTGCCCGATCTGGCGCATCTTGGATTTCCCCTGGCAGAAGTGACTCCCGATGGCACGGCCACCATCATGAAGGTGGAGGGCGCCGGTGGGCTCATTTCGCGAGCGACCTGCACAGAGCAGCTCCTGTATGAGGTACAGGACCCGGCTGCTTACATCACGCCCGATGTAATTGCAGATTTTTCGACTGTTCAGCTCGTTGAATGCGGCCCGAATCAGGTTCGCGTCTCTCATGCCGGAGGCCGCACGCGCCCTTCGCAATTGAAGGTGTCCGCGGGTTTTCATCACGGCTATATGGGCGAAGGGCAAATCTCTTATGCAGGCCACGGCTGCGTGCGCCGCGCGCAACTGGCAGAATCTATCGTGCGGGAGCGACTGAAAGCATGGGAGACTGGCGAACTGGAATGCTCCCTGATTGGCGTCAATGCAATCCATGGCGATGCGCTCGCACCTCATCTACTTCATGAGCCGCACGAAGTCAGGTTGCGCGTGGCGGGGCGCGCTCATGATCGCGCCGTGGCGCAGCGGATTCCGCGCGAGGTGGAGGCACTGTATGTCAACGGCCCCGCAGGCGGTGGCGGAGTGACCGGATTCACCCGCGAGATGATCGCTGTGGAGAGCCTGTTGATTCCGCGCGAGGCCGTCACCTGCAGCATACACATGGAGACCGCCTGATGCGCTTGAGAGAGATTGCCCACGCGCGCACGGGAGACAAAGGCCGATTGCTCACCATCTCGCTGATTGCTTACCGGGCAGAAGATTTTCCGGTGCTTGAGCAATATGTAACAGCCGAACTACTCTCACAGGTTTTCGCGCCGGTACTGGCCACGCCCGTGACACGCTACTCGGTTCCGTCACTGCATGCGCTGAACTTTGTGCTGCAGCGGGCGGGCGAAAAGAGTGTGACCTGCTCGCTCTCGCTGGATGCGCATGGCAAGTGCCTGGGAGATGTTCTGCTGGATTTTGAACTGTCGCTACCGGAAATCCGTTGATCTTCCGCGATTTTCCTTGAGAAGTCAGAGTATGGGGATAAATCGCTTTACAAAGGTTGATCATCCGCGATAGTCTCCGGTGCTGGCAAACGTTTCCCGCAATGGCGGGACGCCAATTTTCTGAAGATTTCAAAGCAATCGAAAAGAAAGAGCGGGTGGGTTCGATGAAAATTCGACATGCACTGATGGCGTGTGCCCTGATAGGGCTGCCATGCTTTGCCGCACAGGCACAAACCAGCACGGCAGCGCCACAGAAGAACATTGTGGTGGACATCAACGCGCAACAAACCGGCGTACCGACTTCGAAGTATCAGTTCGGCATGTTCATTGAGCACATCGGCCCTCTGGTTTATCGAAGCCTGTGGGCAGAGATGCTCGATGACCGCAAGTTCTACTTCCCCATCACGGCGGAGAAGGCAGCCGCACCTGCGCATGCCCGTCAGGGCGGCTTTGGCCGCGGACTCAGGAAGTGGCGGCCCGTGGGGCCGGAAAACAATGTGGTGATGGATACGAATGATCCGTTTGTTGGCGACCATAGCCCCCGCATCGCGCTGGACGGCGCGACTCCGCACGGCATTGAGCAAACGGGAATCTCGCTCGTGAAGGGCAAGCGTTACGTAGGCCATATCTGGCTGAAAGGCACGCCGGGAAGCCGCGTAAAAGTTTCCGTGGTTGCTGGCGCCGGCAATGAGAAGACCTTCGCGTTTTCCTCTCTGAGCGGCACTTATCAGAAATTCCCGTTTTCCTTCACGGCAGAAGCGGACACAAACCAGGCGAGCTTTGAGATTACGGGCACCGGCAGTGGGAATTTCCATGTGGGCACCGTCTCGATGATGCCGGCGGACAACGTGGATGGCTTCCGCCCCGACACGATCGCGCTGCTGCGCCAGTTGCACTCCGGGTTCTGGAGACTGCCGGGGGGCAACTTCCTCTCTGACTGGAGCTGGTATGTCGGCATTGGTCCGAGAGACAAGCGGCCACCCACCTTTGACTATGCCTGGAATGCGATGCAGCCCAACGACGTGGGCATGGATGAGTTCATGACGCTCTGCAAGCTGATTGGGGTGGAACCGTACATCACCGTCAACGCAGGATTCGAGGATGCACACTCAGCCGCGCAGGAGGTCGAATACATGAACGGCCCGGTAAGCTCGCCCATGGGAGCGCTGCGCGCCAAAGACGGACATCCAGCGCCCTACGGCGTGAAGTACTGGGACATCGGCAACGAACCGTATGGCACCTGGCAGCTTGGCCGCACCGACCTGAAATATTACGTGCTCAAGCACAACTTCTTCGCCGCGGCCATGCGCAAGGCCGATCCTTCCATCATTCTGCTGGCCTCGGGCAACATGCCTGACCCCATGGACCTGAAGGGCGAAATGCGCGCCAAGGACGTAGACAACATGCGCGCGGTCGAGGGAACTCCCGTGGACTGGACCGGCGGAGAGATTGAGCATTGCTGGGGCAACTTCTCCGGCATCACGCAACACTGGTATGCGCAGGGCGGTCATCGGTTTGATGTTCAGAAGGCCAAGCATCTTCCGCTCGACGCGCCCACCGACGACGGCTTCGTCAAGGTAAACCAGACCACGCTGCAGTATGCCCGCTATCCTGCAAACATTGTTCACCTGAAGGCGCAGGAGTGGGATCGCTACGAACAGCGCTTTCCTCAACTCGTCAAGAAGCACATCTTCCTTTCGATTGATGAGTACGCCTACTTTGGCGGAAGCTTCACTCATGGAGCAAACCTGAAGCTGGCGCTGGCCTACGGCATGATCTTCAACGAGATGTTGCGCCACACGGACTTCCTGAGAATGTCCGCGCATACGATGGGCGTTTCCACCATGGACTACACGCCCACCGCCGCTACATTCAACACCACGGGGCTGATGTTCAAGCTCTATGGCGATCACTTTGTTCCCGGTTCCATTCCTGTAGCGCTCAACGGCAATTCTCCTCAGCCGGCACCGCAATATCCGGTAGGTGGAGATCAGCCGAAGACGAACTCGGGAAGCCCGACCTATCCGCTCGATATGTTTGCGGCGCTCACACCCGACCACAAGTTTTTGAATGTGGCCGTGGTCAACGCGACCGACAAGGCAGAAACATTCCACCTCAATGTGACGGGAACCCGCGTCGACGGGCCCACCACACTCTGGCAGCTCACAGGCAAAGATCTGCAGGCTGCCGATCGCGTGGGACAGGCCCCGCAGGTTTCCATCCGGAAGGTCGCTCTGGGCCGTGCAACAAATAGCATCACGGTTGCGCCTATCAGCGTGGGTATCTACCAGTTCCCGGTCACGCAAAGCGCGGAATAACGTCACACAAGAAACAGGCTGCTCTCGCAGGATCGAGGGCAGCCTGTTTTTCTTGGGGGCAATGCAGTTCGCCGGGCTCTCGGCGATAAAGCCTGCATGCAGATCAGGCCTCAGCCGTTGATCTGCCAGGACAAAGCATTGCTCCCTGCCTATGCCTCATGCACAATGAAGAAGGCTTCTCCAACTCTTTCACGCCATGAAGTTCTTCTCTCCATTTGTAGCTGCGGCTGTTGTTCTGGGACTTGCAACCGGGAACGGCATCGCCCAAAAAGCACCCGCCGCTCCGGGGCAAATCTGGCAGCCGCAAAAGAAGTTAAAGCTGAACACCAGGCTGCCCGCCGCGCCCATGATGGGTTATGCCGTTTCCAGCCAATCAGCCTATACGCTGGCAGAGCTGATCGATCTCGCCGAGCAGCATAATCCTGCAACGCGGCTTGCATGGCAGCAGGCAAAGGCGCGCGCCGCACAGCTTGGTATCGCACGCTCCGAGTGGTACCCCACGCTGGCGGCATTAGCCGTAGCCAATACATCGCGCGTTCGCGTACTGCTGAATTCAGCCTTTTACCGCCAGACGTACGGAAGCTTCTCGCCTGAGCTGCATGCCGAGTACCTGGTGCTCGACTTTGGTGGCCGCAGCGGAGCCATTCAAGCGGCGAAGTGGAATCTGCTGGCAGCGAATCTAAGCTTCAATGACACGCACCGCCGCATCATCTTTCAGGTGATGTCGGCTTATTACCGTTTGCTCAATGCTCAAGGATTGCTGCAAGCAGCCGAAGTGAGTCTGCGCAATGCGCAGGCCGTGGAAGGCGATGTGCAGGATCGCCTGAACCATGGCCTCGCGACCAAACCGGACCTGCTGGAGGCGCAGGCGGCCACCGCACAGGCGGAGTATGATTTGCAGTCCGCGACCGGAGAAGAACAGATTGCGCACGGCAATTTGGCGACCGTGTTGGAACTGCCTCCCGATACGGACTTTCAGGTGCAGCCGATTGGCGCATTAGAACTCCCCGCACAGCTAGCCGGAACAGTGAAGGCAGAGACGCAGCGTGCGCTGAAGCAGCGGCCTGACCTCGAAGCATTGATCGCAAAGGTGAAGTCAGCGAATGCAGTGATTCGCCAGCAGCGGTCGTCCTACTTCCCTACGCTGAACTTCAGCGGAAACGGCGGACTCGACCGGCAGTATGGCGCGCAGGATCAACTGGTCCCCGGCTATGCGAGCGGCGAAACCTGGGACGCAAGCCTGGAATTGAAGTGGACATTATTTGACGGTGGCCGCCGCGAGCACCAGGTCGCAGAGGCGCTCGCCCAAAAGGCCGCCGCTCAGGCACAGATTGATACGCTGCAGGATGACATTGCAAATCAGGTCTGGACGGCGCATACCAATGTAGAGACGGCCCTGCGCCAGCGCCAGGCGGCAGGAGCGCTGGTGACTTCAGCCGAACAGTCTTACGAGGCGACACGTGACTCCTACAACTACGGAGTCCGCAATATTCTGGATGTGATCGCCTCGCAAAAGGCTCTGGCACAGGCACGAGCCGAGGATGTGACAGCGAGAGCACAGCTCCTGTTGCAGACCGCAAATCTTGCATTCCAGACCGGAGACCTTATCGCCGCTTCGCCGGGAAAGACAGGACCGTAGATGCAAATGAGAATTCATAAGCGCTCACGATTCACACACCGCGCTGCTGCTGTGCTGACGGCAGGCGCAGCATTGATCCCTGTAGCCGGATGCAGCCATGCACCGAACTTTAATATTCTCGGGTCGTATTTTCCTGCGTGGCTCTTGTGCATCACCGCCGGCATCAGCCTGACCGGACTGGCTTACTGGGGCTTGCAACGACTGCACTTGGAAAGCGAAGTCAAGCCTTCCATTCTTGCGTACCCGTGCATGGCGGCGTTCCTGGCCTTCACATTGTGGCTGTTGCTGTTCAGTTGAGGAATGAGGCAGATGCTCTCGAATCTATCGGATAAGACACGGCGGCAGATGGGACGAATGATCAGCGTCGTCTCCATCGCAGGCGCATTGATTACCGGCGCTCTGGTGGCGCGCCAGATCATCGAAAATCCGCGCACAGACGACGCCGAGGTCTTCGCGAACTTCATCGGCATGGCGCCCATTGTGAATGGCCCCATCATGCAGTTGAACGTGGTGGATAACGAATATGTGAAGCAAGGCCAGTTGCTGCTCGACATTGACGAACGGCCCTATGCCTATGCGCTGAAGCTGGCGAGATCAGATCAGGCCGCGCTCGAGGGAAAGATTC
Organism: Acidobacterium capsulatum ATCC 51196; assembly: GCF_000022565.1. Lineage (NCBI taxonomy): Bacteria > Pseudomonadati > Acidobacteriota > Terriglobia > Terriglobales > Acidobacteriaceae > Acidobacterium > Acidobacterium capsulatum. The sequence goes on along the minus strand of NC_012483.1, from coordinate 12,920 downwards.
TCGATGAGGGCCGCACCATCGCCTCTCAAAGCAGCGCGGTGAGCGTGAGCCAGGCAGGCGTCAAGAGCGCCCAGGCCAGCCTGACCCGCGCGGATGCGGCCGTACAGGAGGCGCGCGCCCAGGTCGCAGACGCCAAAGCAGCCCTGGCCCGCACCAAGGCAGAGCTTGCCTACGCCACGCACAACCTGCATCGCATTGAGCCGCTGCTGGCCAAGCAATATGTAACAGTCGATCAGGTAGATCAGGCGCGGACATTGGAAGCGACTCGCCAGCAAGCCTACAACGAAGCGCAGGCACAACAGGCACTCGCCGCCGCGCAGCTGGCTTCGTCCATGGCGCAGCAGCAGCAGGCGCAGGCTTTGTTGCAGCAGAGCCAGGCACAGGTCAAGCAGGCTGCGCACGCGGTTCTGACGCTTGATCCCTTGCTGGCGCAACGCAGCGGTGCGACGTCTGCGATTGAAACCGCTGAATACAACCTGGAAAACTGCAAAATCTATGCCCCTTTTGACGGGCGCGTGACCAACCTGACGATCTCACAGGGAGAATACGCTCACGCAGGGCAACAGATCTTTACCCTGATTGATACGCGCGTCTGGTGGGTCGTGGCGAACTTCCGCGAGACGCAGCTGGCGCATATCCGTCCCGGCATGCGCGCCGATGTCTACATTCTTTCGCGGCCTGACCTGCGGCTGCACGGTGTAGTGGACAGCGTGGGATATGGCGTGACACCCGACGCCGACATTGTCGGCAAGTTGACGCAGGGCTTGCCCGATGTGCAGCGCACGTTGAACTGGGTGCATCTGGCTTCGCGCTTCCCGGTTCGCATTCGCATTCTGAACGGCCCTCAGCAGGATTTCCGGCTTGGGGAATCTGCTGTTGTGGTGGTTCACGGCAGCAGGCCCCTGCTGCGGGACTTCAAGAAATAGTCATGACCACTGCGACCGCGGGACGGACCGATACACGCGGATTTGCCGCATGGTTTGCTGATTTTCTGCGCAGCGAACTGGCCCCTTATCCGGGCCGCGGCATGCTGGTTGCGCGCATGGTGATCTCGGCGACGATCACCATGATCCTGATCATGACGTTTCGTATCCCGGGCGCCGCGACCGGCCCGCTGTATGCATTTCTGATCTCCCGGGAAAACCTGGTTTCCTCCGCCAGATCCGCCTTTTACCTGATCATTGCTTTCGGCTTGTGCGCAGTGTTCGTACCTTTGGGCGGACATATGTTCGGCTCGATTCCGCTTACCCATTTCTTATGGGAAGGCATCAGCATCTTTCTGATCTTCTTTCTGATCAGAACGCTCGAAAACTACACGATTACGAGCGGTATTGCGCTGATCGGCAGCTCGGCGCTGGCCATCTGGTATCTGCCGGGTCCGGCCAATGCCAATGTAGAAAACACTCTCTGGGCAGTGCTCGCGCCGACCATTGGCGCGGCGGTCACGATTGCGGTTGAGGTGGTCTTTCACACCTTTCATAAGCAGGATGAGTTGGTGGATGGCCTGAATCGCAGATTGAAGACCATCGAAGATGTTCTGCGCTGCTATGCGGAATGCAAAGATCGCCCGCGCGAACTGGAGCGCCGCCTGACACAGAACGCAATGGTGGGCGTGAGTAGTCTGCGCAGATCTGTCATGCGGTCAAACTACACGCGCCTTTATCGCGCGCAGATGAATGCCATTGTCTCCCTGACGGGACGCTCGCTCGATTTTGCGGCGGCGATGACGCATACCGATCCGGTGCTTTCGCTTCCCGATCAACAGGTTGCGCTCAAGCTGGCCGAGCATCTTGCCGCAATTCAAAACTGCCTGGCGTCCAAATGTGTTCCTCCCGCGCTGGCGCGCGTCTCTACGGGGCAAACCATGCCGATGTTGCGCGAACTGGAAGAAATGTTTTCGCTCATCCCGCGAGTTCTCGAAGGATCGGCCGAGTTGGAGGCGTTTGAAGCGTTCACTGAAAACATCGACCAGGGTTTTCATATTTTCATTCGCGACGCTTTTCAGAATCCCGACCACCTGCGCTATGCCTTGAGCGGATGCCTCGCCGGCATGCTCTGCTACATCACTTATATGGCGCTGGACTGGCCGGGCCTGGCCACCTCAGTGACCACCTGCGCCCTGACGGCGCTCTCGAATGTAGGCGCATCGCGGCAAAAGCAATTGCTGCTGGTGGCAGGCGCGGTGATCGGCGGATTCATCTTTGGCATGGGGGCCCAGATTGTGGTGCTGCCGTGGCTGAATGGCATCACGGGATTCGCGCTGTTCTTTGCCGCCGTGACTGCGTTTGCCGCCTGGGTAGGAACCTCAAGCACCCGGCTCTCATACTGCGGACTGCAGATTGCGCTTGCGTTTTACCTGATCAATGTGAATGATTTCCGCATTCAGCTTTCACTGTCGATCGCACGAAATCGCGCGCTGGGTGTGCTGCTTGGAATTTTCATGATGTGGCTCGTCTTCGAGCGACTCCATCCAAAATCCGCAGTCAACCAGATGGTGGAGACTTTCACTCGAAACCTGAGCCTGCTCGGCCAGTTGAGCGAGTTCACACTTCCTGGCCACGACGCAAAGGCGATCACCCGCGTGAGGCGCTTGCGCGCCCGCATCTTCGATAACTTTGGCGCGGTGAATGCGCAGGCCGATGCCGTTCCCTTTGAGATTGGCCCGCGCCGCAATCAGCACATGGCTGCCCGAGACCGCATTCGGCGCTGGCAGGCCATGCTGCGCGGATTCTATATTTTAGAACTGGCACTGTTGCAATATACGGCGTTCGCCGTGGCCGAGACGTTGACAGACGAAACTCTGCGCGACCTGGAAGCATTTGACCGTCTTTGCTCGCAGCGGCTCGCCATCATGGCAGAATCATTGCAAAAGCAGACCGATGATTCGCCGGACGCACCACTGCTGCCACAGCCCGACTGCCCCGAGTGGCCGCAGTGGCTGCAGCATGGCAATCAGGAAGAGATGCAGCGCGGCATTCTCTCGCTGGCCACCGAACTGGCGCGCATTCTCGACCGGTTATGGAGCGATATATCTTCCGCTTCGCTCTACGCCGTTGAGTAGCAACTCGCTTTTCTGGCCGTTCCCAGTGCTCTGGCAGCCCCGCCTCTACGCGTGAAAAGGCCCTGGGACGAAACCACCCCAGGGCCTTCTTGCTTGGTTTACATCTGCTTTGTATGCACAAGCCCCGACGGAGGACGATCCTCGGGCGCGGAGCCCCAACGCTTGTTGGGCTGGCTGCCCATACGGAAGCGCAGTTCCCCACCGGCAAGAATCTGCTCATGCGTGATCCAGCAACGGGTGAGAGGCTTTCCATTCCACTCGGCGCTCTGGATGTAGAGGTTCCGTTCCGAGTTGTTCTCAGTCACGACAGTGAAGGTCGTTCCACTCTTAGGATTGCGCAACACAGCGCGCTCCACCATCGGACTGCCGATGACGTAAACACCGGTGACCGCATTCACTGGATAAAAGCCCATCGCCGCAAAGGCAAACCAACTGGAGATCTGGCCGCAATCATCATTGCCGGGCACACCCGCCGGTGTGTTGTTGTAAAGCGCGGCCACCTGCCGCACGCGCTCCTGCGTCTTCCAGGGAGCCCCGGCAAACGAGTAGAGGTACGGGATGTGATTGCTGGGCTCATTGCCCTGGGCATCCTGGCCGACCATGCCGCTGATGTCCGGTGGCGAATTGAGAATGTTCGATGGCGCGGCGAAGAGCGCATCCAGCTTGGCGATGAACGCGTCGTTTCCGCCATAGAGACCGATGAGTCCCTGCACATCCTGCATGACGTTGAAGGTCGCCTGCCAGGCATCGGACTCGGTGTAGTCCTGCCAGTACTCTTCATCAGGCCGGAAGGGCTCATGCCATGCGCCCTCTTCGGTTTTGCCCCGCATGAAACCGCTGGCCGGATCAAAGATGTTCCGGTAATTCTGCCCCAGTTTGTAAAACATTGCGGCGTCGTCTTTTTTGCCGAGCAGTTCGGCCATCGCCCCGACGCACCAATAGTCATAGGAAAAATCGAGGGTGCGCGACACGGACTGGTTGCGTCCGCCAGAGGCAACGTAACCCAGCTTGCGGAATTGCTGCTGCAGCTCAAAGTTGCCATTCGCTTTGGCCCCGACGAGCGCCGTGTCTCGCATCGCGGCGTACGCTGCGTCCACGTCGAAGTCACGAAAGCCTCGCGCATACGCACCCACAATCATGCCCACCACATGGAAGCCTGTCATGCACCAAGTCTCATTGCCCCACAGGGGCCACACGGGCAAGGAATTCTGATTGAGCTGGCGATAGTCGGCGAGCAGCGTCTCAATGATGTCACGCACGCGGTGAGGCTGCATGAGCATGATGAAGGGGAATTCGCCGCGATAGATATCCCAGATCGAAAGTGTGGTGTACTTCGTGAATCCAGGGTTGGGATAGTTCTTGTGGTCCTGTCCGCGATACGCGCCATCCACATCATTGAAGGTCGCTGGTGCGACGAGGCCGTGATACATCGCGGTGTCAAAGGTCTGCTGCATCGCGGGCGTGGGGCAATCGGCCTGCAACACCTGCAGCGCATCGTTCCAGGCTTTCCCGGCTTCTCCGCGCTGGCGGTCAAAGTCAAAATGCGGAATCTCTGCCGCAAGATTCTTCGCGGCGCCTTCCATGCTCGTGGCCGAGATGCCAACGCGAACCACCAGCGCATCTGCGCTGTCAGCCTGCGTAAAGATGGCCTGAACCTGCTTTCCGGCGACATGATCGCCCGCCTGGAGTGACTGCTCTTTGCCGTCCACCCGGACTTCCACCGAGGCAAAGGGCCGCGAAAACTCGGCTACAAAATAGACCTGCTTGTCGGCGGCCCATCCATGCGTGGAGCGTACGCCACGGACGCGGGTCGTGCTCTCCACATGCAATTCCGCCGCATAAACCTCGCAGCCGATGCCGTGCACCAGATCGAGCATGAGGCCGTGCACACCGGTTGCAGGATAGTGATAGCGATGCATACCGCAGCGAGTGGTTGCGGTCAACTCTGCTCGCACATCGGGAGTCTTCAAATGCACCCGGTAATAGCCTGGGCGGGCTTCTTCCTCGTCATGGGAGAAGAAGGACCAGTAGCCCCGCTCGCCCGCATTCATGACCCAGCCTGAGTTTTCACCCAGAGCCTCGATCTGCGCCTCCGCCTGCTGCGCCGGAGTGCCGGAGTTCCAGCTCCAGTTGCGGCCTTTGACCATCGGCATGAGGAGCACATCTCCCAGATCGCTGGCGCCGGTGCCCTGCAGGTGCGTATGGCTGAAGCCCTGCACGACGTTGTCGGTGTAGTGATATCCGGAGCAATGATCCCAGCCTGTGATGTCCCATTTCCCGTTCCACTTCGGCTCGGGCATTCCGCTGGTGTCAGGGCTGAGCTGCACCATGCCGAAGGGCATCACCGCACCTGGGAACATATGCCCGTGCCATCCGGTGCCGATCATCGGCAGCACATCCTGCATCTCGCCTGCGGCTTTGGTGGCCGGCATCAATAGCGCATGCGCAGAATTCCACCGCAATCCATAGGCCGGAATTGCCGAAGCGGCCGCAGCCGCTGCACATGCTTTCAAAAAATCTCGCCGCTGTATCGCGCGCTGCTTCACTCCGTGTACCTCATGACAGAATTTCCGGACAAGGCGAGGATTCACCATCTCTTGTTCGGGTCGAAACAGTCGCGACCGCCCCGATCGCTTATTATGGTAACGCCAACATATCGGGAATGGTCAAAAGAACTACCCACCCAAGGATTACCGAGATGAAAAACGATTCCTCCAGCCTCGCTCCCACTCCCATCACACGCCGCGACCTGCTGCGAGGAGGCATGGCAGCTTCGGCTCTGGCCGCCTTCCCTCTGGCACAATACAAGGCTGCCACATGGAAGATGGATCAGGGGCGTCCCCCGGTGGGAGAACGCAAATTCCAGAGCCCGGCCATTGAAGCGGCCATCCAACGGGTGAAAGCTCTCATCGCCGATCCGGTGCTGGGCAGAATGTTTGAGCGCTGTTTCCCGAATACGCTCGACACCACGGTTTTTCCGGGGAGCGTCAACGGCAAGCCGGATACATTTGTCATCACCGGCGACATCGACGCCATGTGGCTGCGCGACTCCTCCGCGCAGGTGCATCCCTACCTGCCTTTTGCCCGGCAGGACGCAGGTCTGGCACGCCTGCTCGAAGGCGTGGTGCGGCGGCAGACACGCATGATCCTCATCGATCCGTATGCGAACGCATTCATGCGTTCCACCACCGATCCGCCGCTGAGTTGGTCGCTGCACGACCGCACCACGATGAAGCCGGGCGTCGCCGAGCGCAAATGGGAGATCGACTCGCTCTGTTACACGGTGCGATTGGCTCATGGATACTGGCAAGCCACGGGCGACACAAGCCCCTTCGATGCGGAATGGAGACAGGCCGCGCAAAGCATTCTCACCACCTTCAAGCAGCAGCAGCGCCTGCAGGGCCAGGGACCCTATTCCTTCGGACGGCTCACCACTAATCCCTATGACACATTGGCGCTGAACGGCTACGGCAATGTGGCGCGGCCCGTCGGCATGATTTATTCGATGTTCCGGCCGTCGGATGATTCCTGCGTTTATCCCCTTTTCGTCCCGGCCAACCTATTTGCGGTGCGCGCTCTTGAGCAGTTGCAAGAGCTGGCAGCAAAGGCTGCGGGAGCACCGGGCATCGCCGAACAATGTGAGAGTCTGCTCGAAACCGTTCGTGCCGCGTTGCGGCAATATGGCACGGTGCAGCATCCGGAGCATGGCCGCATCTGGGCATATGAAGTGGATGGTTACGGCAATACGTTATGCATGGATGATGCGAATGTTCCCAGTCTGCTGAGCCTGCCCTATCTGGGGTGCTGCGACTCGAACGACCCTCTTTACCAAAACACCCGGCGGTTTGTGCTCAGTACCGCCAACCCCTGGTACTTTGAGGGCTCCGCAGCCCAGGGCATCGGCAGCCCGCACACAGGCCGAAATGCTATCTGGCCGATGAGCCTGCTGATTCGAGCTTTGACGTCAACTCATGACGAGGAGATCGTTGCCTGCCTGCGATGGCTGCGGAACACCACCGGAGGAACCGGCTATATGCATGAGTCCTTTGACGCGAGCGATCCGTCGCAGTACACGCGGCCATGGTTTGCCTGGGCAAACACTCTCTTTGGCGAGCTAGTGCTCAAACTGGCTCATGAAAAGCCGTCGTTGCTGCAGCAGGCTTAGGATATCCGCTGGAAAAACGACACGGGGCGCATCCGCAGTGCATTCCGGGTTGAGGCTGGGATGGCGCCGAAGATATGGCGTTTATCGAAGGATGAGAGTTACCTTGGTAAGTTCTTTTTGTTTAGCGCCCTTCGGGGATTGCTTTTTTTTTGAAAATGCGCTTATTTGATCTAAATTCGGTTGTTTTTCAGCTTCTTAACAGCTTAGGCTTTCCCTATCGTCATTTTTAACGGTTCGGAGTCAGGACCCGTGAAGACATATATCCCTCCTCGGTCGGCTCTTCCCGCTTCTACCCGGGCCGGATGGCCTTGTGCCGTTTCCGCCGCTCGACATTCCCTCCGCAAGTTTCCTTATACGCCCAGCAAAAATGCCCGGCCGGATGGCCAGGCACTCCGGATGATGCTTTCTCCATTGCTCAGAGAGTGACAGAACTCTGGCTGCCAGGAAGCTTGATCACAGACTCGCTGACTCCCCCTTATCGAAGATTTCACTGAAGGAGATTTCTCATGAAGAAGATTGCTCGCACCGCCGTTCTCGCCCTGGTCGCCATGGGCGCTGTCGCCATCGCTACCCCCGCCCATGCAGGCATCTTTGGCAGCGAACCCATGCCTCCGGTTAACCTGCCGCCTCACAGCACCGTGGTCAGCGTGGTCATCAACGCCGTCATCGGAACCCTCGGTCTCTAGACCGGAAGAGATTGATACCCAGAATTAAATCCGCGCGCCCTGCGCCACATTGAAGGAGATTTCTCATGAAGAAGATTGCTCGCACCGCCGTTCTCGCCCTGGTCGCCATGGGCGCTGTCGCTATTGCCACCCCTGCCCACGCCGGCATTTTTGGCAGCGAACCCATGCCTCCGGTTAACCTGCCGCCTCACAGCACAGTGGTCAGCGTGATTGTCACCGCTTTTTTCAGCACGGTAGGCCTCTAGAGTACGGCTCTGATCCATCCAAACAGTTTCATCGGCTGCGCATGGCGCGCCATTAAAAGGAGATTTCGCATGAAGAAGATTGCTCGCACCGCCGTTCTCGCCCTGGTCGCCATGGGCGCTGTCGCCATCGCTACCCCCGCCCATGCAGGCATCTTTGGCAGCGAACCCATGCCTCCGGTTAACCTGCCGCCCCACAGCTCGATCGTTGGCGTGGTCATCAACGCGGTCATCGGCAGCCTTGGAATCTAAAGACTTAAGGGCATTCTGACGATACGATAGGGGTGTCATGCACCTCTCCTTAGCAGCACGAGTTTTGTGGGCGGCTGGCTTTACCGAGCAGGCCGCCCTGCTGCTTGTGCTGCTTCTGCGCAAGAGATTTCGAGCCTTTCCCATATTTACGATCTGGATAGCCTTTCTGGTACTGAAGAATGTGGTACTCTTCGCGGTCTTGGGATCGCTGAGAGAGTACTACTACACCTACTGGTTAGCAGAAATCATTGACCTGCTGCTGCAGATAGGGGTGATTTACGAGATTTGTCGCAACGTTCTAAGGCCGACGGGAACCTGGGTCAGAAGCGCTTTGCGCTCGTTTCTGGTGTTTGGGGTCGCAGGTATTGTCCTCGCAGCGGGACTGGCATGGCTCGCTCATCCGGCAGAATCCAGCTTTCTCGGAACATGGATTGAACGAGGAAGGCTTTTCTCTTCCCTGATAACACTGGAATTATTTGTGGCCATGGGCTTCTCCTCCACCCGGCTGGGGCTGGTTTGGAGAAATCATGTCATGGCCATCACCACAGGATGGGCCCTGTGGGCAGCCATCGGCTTTGCTGAAGAACTGGCGTCGGCCTATCACGGACCGGATTACCACGGGATCGTATTAGACCAAATAAGAATTTTCAGTACGCAGGCAGTTACTGTATATTGGGTTGCAATGTTCTGGTTGAACGAGCCGGCGGAACGTAAGCTGTCTCCTGACATGCAGATCTACCTTTCCAACATGCAGCGCAGGTTGGAAAGTGATGCAGAGATTCTTTCTAACTTGAGGAAGCCTTAGACGCCATGTGGATACTCCCCATCCTTCTGGTAGGCGGTTCCGGTCTGGTCTGGATGATGTACATCCAGTTCCAGCAGTACAAGCTACGCTCGACGAAGTGGGAAGACATTGTCTCCCGCATTCAGCCCATGCATGAAAAAGGCCTCGCCATGGTCGCGCAAGACCATCTGAACCCCCAGAACCGCGAGCTTCGGCTAGAGCCAGACGATATCTGGCAATTGCTGGGAGGGCGTGAAGGTCTGAAGAGAATGCGCAAGAATGCAGACCTGCTCGTGAACCTGGCGGCCTATGTGCAGCGCTGGAATTTTGAAGAGGCGGTCATCATCGCGGAGCGCATTCGTCAGGATTCCATGATCGTGAAGCGGGCGGTCTTCATGATTCAGTTGCACATGCTGCTGAAGAAGGCCTCACCGCGAGTTCCCTTCCACATGCAGCAGGCGGCAGCTTCTTATTATTTGATGACGCAGCGACTGCTGGCCCTCTATGAAACCTGCCAGTATGTGCGCTACCCGGCTCTGGCCGCGGCCCTGTAATTCGCAAACAGATTGAGCATAAAAGGCACCCTACAGGGTGCCTTTTATGCTGCCCGATAATCCAAGAGCCGTGCCCAATCCAAAATGCGCCAGGAGCTACACTCAAAGGAAGCCGGGGTTGTTGTCACGCATCAGGTTCCAGAGCAGCGAGGCAGGCTCTGCATGAAATTGCTGCACTTTCTTCCTCGTCTGAATGAAGGAAGAACTCCGGCCGGGTCTGCCACACCTTAACTGCCACGTTGGGAGAATTGGCTTTTGCGCGTCTCACTCTTTATTACCTGCTACAACGACTTGCTCTTTCCGGAGACAGGCAGGAGTCTGGTCCGGCTGTTGGAGAGGTTGGGGCATACGGTGGAGTTTCCCCGCGAGCAGACCTGCTGCGGCCAAATGCATTACAACACCGGCTATCAGCGCGAGGCCATGCCGCTGATGCAGCGATTTGTTGAGATCTTTCAGGATGCGGAGGCGGTGTGCATTCCCTCTTCTTCCTGCGTGGCAATGATTCGGGATCACTACCCCAAGATGGCGGCTTCGACAGGAGACGCGAGACTTGTAGGCGCGGTGAATGCGCTGCTGCCACGCGTGTTCGAGTTCAGCGAGCTGCTCGTCCACAAGCTGGGAGTGGAAGACGTCGGCGCTTACTATCCGCATCGTGTGACCTACCATGCGAGCTGCCATTCTCTGCGCAGTCTGCAACTCGGCGATCTGCCGCTGCGTCTGCTGCGCAAGGTGCGCAGCATCGATCTGGTGGAGCTGCCCAATGCCGACCGTTGCTGCGGATTTGGCGGCACGTTCGCGGTGAAGAATGGCGATGTTTCCGCAGAGATGCTGGCCGAGAAGATGCGCGACGTGGAGAACACGGGCGCGGAGGTGTGCGCGGCGGTGGACAACTCCTGCCTGATGCACATTTATGGCGGGCTACATCAGCGGAAGGTGGGGATTCGCACCGTACATCTCGCGGAGATTCTTGCTTCCACAGAAGAGGAGACCGTGCGATGACGATTCGTGTGGGCGATTCGGCCGAGGCTCCTTCCTTTCAGAAAGCGGCGCTGCCGCTGCTCAAAGACGTGCAGTTGCGGAAGAACGTAAGGCATGCGACCGAGGTGATTCAGCACAAGCGCGACATGGTTGCCGGCGAGTTGCCGGACTGGCAGGCTTTGCGCGAGGCAGCGGCGGCGATCAAGCGGAAGACGTTGCGGCATCTGGATGAGTATCTGGAGCAGTTTGAGGCGGCCTGCCTCGCCGCAGGAGGCCATGTGCACTGGGCTCGCGATGCGGAAGAAGCCAATCGCATTGTGCTGGAGCTGGTGCGGCAGCAGAATGCTCAGGAAGTGCTGAAGATCAAGACGATGACGGCGGATGAAACCGGGCTGAACCGCGCGCTGGAGCAGGCCGGCATTCATCCGCATGAGACCGACCTCGCCGAGTTGATTGTGCAATTAGGCGAGGACCGGCCATCGCACATCGTGGTTCCGGCGCTGCACAAGAATCGCAACCAGGTGCGCGAGATTTTCCGGGACAAGATGCAGCGGCCTGATCTGGGCGCGAGTCCGCAGGATTTGACGGAGGCGGCGCGGCAGTATCTGCGCGAGAAGTTTCTGCGGGTAAAGACGGCTATTGGCGGCGCGAACTTTCTGATTGCCGAGACGGGCGGCGTCTGCATCGTGGAATCAGAAGGCAATGGGCGCATGTGCCTGACTCTGCCGGAGACGCTGATTCTGATGGTGGGCGTGGAAAAGGTGATTCCCCGCTTTCAGGATCTCGAGGTCTTTCTGCAACTGCTGCCGCGCTCGGCCACGGGCGAGCGGATGAACCCGTACAACTCGATCTGGACGGGCGTGCATGACGGAGACGGTCCCAAGAACTTTCACGTGGTGCTGATCGACAATGGGCGCACGGGGATTCTGGCGGATGAGGAAGCGCGGCAGACGCTGCAGTGCATTCGATGCGGCGCGTGCTTGAATGCATGCCCGGTCTACCGGCAGACGGGCGGACATGCTTATGGGTCCACCTATGGCGGGCCGATTGGCGCGATCCTGACGCCGCAGCTTCAGAACATGGAGCACGCGCAGTCGCTGCCCTACGCCTCATCGCTGTGTGGCGCGTGCTATGAAGTGTGCCCCGTGAAGATCAATATCCCGGAGGTGCTGATACACCTGCGCGGCCGGGTGGTGCGGGAGCAGCAGAGCGCGCTGAAGCCGGAAACGCTGGGCATGAAGGCCGTGGCCGCTGTGTTTCGCAGCCACCGAAGACTGGAGGCGGCGCAGCGGCTGGCGCAGATGGCGCAGGCTCCGCTGGTGAAGGATGGCTGGATTCACCGGCTGCCGGGGGAGCTGTCGGCATGGACGGCGGCGCGCGATCTACAAGCGATTCCGAAGCAGTCGTTTCGGCAGTGGTGGAAGGAGACGCATCGTGACGCAGAGTGAAGCGCGCGCGGAGATTCTGGCGCGCATTCAAAGCGCGGTGAAAGGTAACGATGACCGTTACGAACCGGAAGACAGCCCAGCCAACTACCGAAGAGCCGGGACTTTGACGCTGCCAGAGCGGCTGGATCTATTTCTGGAGCGGCTGCGCGAGTATGACGCGCAGGTAATGAGTGTGAAGGCGGGTGATGTGGCTTCGACTATTGCCGGAGTGCTGCGGGAGGCGGACGAGGCGGCGCTGCCCTGGGTGGTGGCCGATGGCTTCCCTGCCGAGTGGCTGGCCAGGAGCCCGGCGGTTATGCCCGAGAGCGAGGCAGGCGTGGACGAGCTGGACCGCTGCGCGGGCGTGGTGACGGCTTGCTCCGTGGGCATTGCGGTGACGGGCACGCTGGTGCTGCGGCACGGCGCGGGGGAAGGACGGCGGCGCACGTCGCTGATTCCTGACCGGCATCTTTGCGTGGTGCGGGCCTCGCAAGTGGTGGAGACGGTTCCGGAAGCCTTTGCACGGCTGGCGGATGCTGCCACCGAGCCCCTGACGCTGATTTCCGGTCCGTCAGCCACGGCCGATATTGAGATGACCCGCATTCGCGGCGTGCATGGGCCCCGGCAACTGTATGTGACTTTAGTGCTGGAGTAGCGGGGCGGTGCTTGAGTAGCAGGGCATTTCAGGCCTGGAGTGAGTGCTTGCGGAGAGGTCTGAGCGCGCTAAAAAAACACACATTAACGTCCTGTAAGCTATTGATTCCATGGGAC